>DATNGJ010000036.1:0-39316 GCA_035605915.1 Usitatibacter sp. | reverse complement strand
CCAGCGGAGCTCGTCGTCGGTCAGGTGGGCCACCATCTCCCGCAAGCGGGGGTCCGGGCCGAAGAAGTGCTCGCGGATGTAGGCCCCGCTCTCCACGCTGTAGCGCTGGAACTCGCCGTCGACGGTCGTGTTCATCTTGTTGAGGAGCACGCCGTCCTTGTCCTTGAGCAGCAGCTCGTCCCACTTCGAGCCCCAGATCACCTTGATCACGTTCCAGCCGGCGCCGCGGAAGGTGCCTTCGAGCTCCTGGATGATCTTGGCGTTGCCGCGCACGGGACCGTCGAGGCGCTGCAGGTTGCAGTTCACCACCAGCACGAGGTTGTCGAGCTTCTCGCGCGCGGCGATCGAGAGCCCGGCGAGGGATTCGGGCTCGTCCATCTCGCCGTCGCCCACGAACGCCCAGACCTTGCGGCCGCGCGTATCCACGATGGCGCGCTGCGCGAGGTAGCGCATGAAGCGCGCCTGGTAGATCGCGAAGAGCGGACCGATGCCCATCGAGCCGGTGGGGAACTGCCAGAAGCCCGGCATCAGCCACGGATGCGGATACGACGAGAGGCCGTTGCCGCCGGTCTCGCGCCGATAGTTGTCGAGCTGCTCCTCGGTGAGGCGCCCCTCGAGGAACGCGCGCGCGTAGAGGCCCGGCGCGGAGTGCGGCTGGAAGTACACCAGGTCGCCCCGTTCGCCGGCGCGGAAGAAATGGTTGAAACCCACCTCGAAGAGGTCGGCGGCCGAGGCGTAGCTCGCGATGTGCCCGCCCAGCTCACCGCTCGCACGGTTCGCGCGCACCACCATCGCGAGCGCGTTCCAGCGCACCAGCGCCGAGATGCGCGCCTCGATCTCGAGGTTGCCCTGGTAGGGCGGCTGCTCGGCGAGCCCGATGGTGTTCACGTACGGGGTCGCGAGCACCTGCGGGAGCGGCACGCGGCGCGCCCGCGCCTGCTGCAGCAGGCGGCGCAGCAGGAACGTCGCGCGGTCCGGCCCCTCGGATTCGATCAGCGCGTCGAGCGCCTCCACCCACTCGCGCGTCTCGAGCGGATCCGAATCCGGATCGTGCGGATCGCCGACCTGCCGGGGAATCGAAGGGTCCATATCGAAAATGGGGTCAGATTACTTTTCCGCCGCCGGAAAAGTAATCTGACCCCATTTTCGCATGGCGCGCTACCGCGTTACTGGATCAACCCCTCCGCCTTGAGGGCCGCCTGCACCGCGGGCCGCTTGGCGATGTGTTCGCGCCAGGACTTGAGCACCGGCCAGTCCTCGAGCTTCATGCCGACGTGGTTCGTCCAGCCGAGGAGCACGAAGAGATAGCCATCGGCCACCGTGAAGCGCTCGCCCAGCAGGTGTTGGCGGCCATCGAGCTGCTTCGAGAGCCAGTCGAAGCGGCCCGCGAGCTTCTTCCTCGCGACCGGCTTGTAATCCTCGGGGGTCTCCGCCGAGAAGAGCGGCGAGAAGGTCTTGTGGACCTCGGAGGTGAGGAAGTTCAGCCACTCCTGCAGCCGCACGCGCTCGAGCGTGCCCGGCTTCGGCGCGAGGCCCGCATCGGGCTTGCGGTCGGCGATGTACTGCACGATCGCGGGTCCCTCGGTGAGGCGCTCGCCGCCGTCGAGCTCGAGCACGGGCACGTAGCCCTTCCCGTTCACCGAATAGAAATCGCCGCCGCCGTCGTATTGGTGCGACCTGGTGTCCACCTTCACGAGATCGAACGGGATTCCCGCCTCGCGCAGCGCGATGTGCGGGGAGAGGGAGCAGGCTCCCGGCGCGTAGTAGAGCTTCATGCGTGTTCTCCGATTGTCGTTTGTGGGGAGGGGCGAATATACTGGGCCACGGTATCCGCTGTGAAGTAGGATATCGAACGCGCCCTAGGTTCCCCGAGGATACCGATGAAACGCTTCGACGCCTTTTCCGCGAGCTGCCCCGCGCGCGCGATCCTCGCGAGCGTCGCGAACAAATGGACCGTGCTGGTGCTGTCGGTGCTCACGGAAGACACCACGCGCTTCAACGAGTTGCGCCGGCGCGTCCAGGGCGTCACGCAGAAGGCGCTCACGCAGACCCTGCGCGACCTCGAGCGCCTGGGACTCGTCTCGCGAAGGATCTACGCCGAGGTGCCGCCGCGCGTGGAGTACAGCCTCACGCCGCTCGGCCGTTCGCTGGTGAAGGTGCTCGACGACATCAAGGCCTGGACCGAGACGCATGCGCCCGAGGTGATGCAGGCGCAGCAGCGCTTCGACCGCCAGGCCGAGAAGCGGCGGGCCGCCGCGGCGTAGCGGCCCGCCGTCACGAAACCGTCATCGCCCCTGCGTACATTGGCTCGGTCACCCCGACGACCAAAATGGAGAGAAGCGAATGCGCGCACAACGCATGCTCGCCGCGGCCAGCGTGGCCGTGGCGGCCCTGGCGGCCCCGGCCTTCGCCGCGAACGACATCACCGGCGCCGGCTCCACCTTCGCCTACCCGATCTACTCGAAGTGGGCCGAGGCGTACAAGGAGAAGACCGGAGTCGGCCTCAACTACCAGTCGATCGGCTCGGGCGGCGGGATCAAGCAGATCATCGCCAAGACGGTCGATTTCGGCGCCTCGGACATGCCGCTCACCGTCGAAGACCTGAAAAAGGACGGGCTGCAGCAGTTTCCGACGTGCATCGGCGGCGCGATCCCGACCGTGAACCTGAAGGGCGTGAAGCCGGGCGAGCTGAGGCTCACGGGCGCGGTGCTGGGCGACATCTACCTCGGCAAGGTGAAGAAGTGGAACGACGCGGCGGTGAGGCAGCTCAACCCGCACGTGAACCTTCCGGACACCGCGATCACCGTCGTGCATCGCTCCGACGGCTCGGGCACGACCTACATCTGGTCCGATTACCTCTCGAAGGTGAGCCCCGAGTGGCAGTCGAAGGTCGGCAAGGGCACCTCGATCAACTGGCCCACCGGGGTCGGCGGCAAGGGCAACGAGGGCGTCGCCTCGTACGTGCAGCGCATCAACGGCGCGATCGGCTACGTCGAGTACGCGTACGTGCTGCAGAACCACATGACGTATGCGGTGATGCAGAACAAGGAAGGCGAGTACGTGTCGCCCAACGCGCAGTCCTTCCAGGCGGCGGCCGCGGGCGCGGACTGGAGCAAGGCGCCCGGCATGAACCTCATGCTCACCGACGCGCCGGGCAGGGGCGCGTGGCCGATCGCCGGGGCCACGTTCATCCTCGTGCACACCGCGTCCGACAACCCGGCACAGGAAAAGCAGCTGCTCGAGTTCTTCCAATGGGCGTACGCGAACGGCGGCAGGATCGCCGAGTCGCTCGACTACGTGCCGATGCCCGCGAGCGTCGCGAAGCTGATCGAGTCGAACTGGAAAGAGATCAAGGATTCGTCCGGCAAGCCGGTCATCTGACGCCGGCGCTCTCGCCCATGAGCGCAGTGCCGGATAATAGGGCCCTTGCGACCGCGGAACCGTCCGCGGTCG
Organism: Usitatibacter sp.; assembly: GCA_035605915.1. Classification (GTDB taxonomy): domain Bacteria; phylum Pseudomonadota; class Gammaproteobacteria; order Burkholderiales; family Usitatibacteraceae; genus Usitatibacter. The sequence continues at coordinate 35,863 of DATNGJ010000036.1, read as the reverse complement.
CCGCTTTTACGCCCAGGCCTCCCGTGCTCCGCGACAACGCGCTCATGGACGCGCTGTTCCGCAACCTCACGCGGTTCTTCGCGTTCGCGGTCTTCAGCCTGCTCGCCGCGATCCTCGTCTCGCTGGTGGTGGGCAGCATGCCGGCGATCCGCAAGTTCGGCCCGGGCTTTCTCGCCAGCGCGCAATGGGACCCGGTGCAGGAGAACTTCGGCGCGCTGGTGCCGATCTACGGCACGGTGCTCACCTCCGCCATCGCGCTCGCGATCGCGATCCCGGTGAGCTTCGGCATCTCCGTCTTCCTCACCGAGCTCTCGCCGGTGTGGCTGCGCCGGCCCCTCGGCACGGCGATCGAGATGCTCGCCGCGATCCCGAGCATCATCTACGGGATGTGGGGGCTCTTCGTGTTCGCGCCCGTCTTCCAGGACCACGTCGAGCCCTTCCTCGCCGATACGCTGGGCAAGGTGCCGGGCCTCGCCATCCTCTTCTCCGGCACGCCGATGGGCATCGGCATGCTCGCGGCGGGAATCATCCTCGCGGTGATGGTGATCCCGTTCATCACGGCGGTGATGCGCGACGTGTTCGAGCTGGTGCCGGCGATGCTCAAGGAATCCGCCTACGGCCTGGGCTCGACCACCTGGGAAGTCGTCCGCAGCGTGGTGCTTCCCTACACCAAGGTCGGCGTGATCGGCGGCATCATGCTGGGCCTGGGCCGCGCGCTGGGCGAGACGATGGCGGTCACCTTCGTGATCGGCAACGCGCACGAGTTCAGCGCCTCGCTCTTCATGCCCGGCAACTCGATCGCATCGGCCCTCGCCAACGAGTTCAACGAGGCGGTGGGCGAGGTGTACACCTCCGCGCTCATCGAGCTGGGCCTCATCCTCTTCCTCATCACCACCGTCGTGCTCGCGGCCTCCAAGCTGCTGCTGATCCGGCTCGCGCGCGCCGAAGGGACGCGGACCTAGCGATGGCGATCGCGAGCGCGGACAACCCGGCCTACAAGCGGCGCCGCCGCACCAACGCGGTGATGATGACGCTCTCGGCGATGGCGCTCGCCTTCGGGCTCTTCTGGCTCGCGTGGATCCTGGGCGAGCTGCTGTGGGAAGCGGGCGCGGCGCTGCGCCCGTCGATCTTCGTGCGCATGACGCCGCCGCCGGGATCCGACGGCGGGCTCGCCAACGCGATCTTCGGCAGCATGCTCATGTCCGGTGCGGGAGTCGCGATCGGCACGCCCTTCGGCGTCCTCGCGGGCACCTACCTCGCCGAATACGGCAAGCGCGGCTGGCTCGCCCCGGCGACGCGCTTCATCAACGACGTGCTGCTCTCGGCGCCCTCGATCGTGATCGGCCTGTTCGTGTACTCCGTGTACGTCACGCGCGTGAAGCACTTCTCGGGCTGGGCGGGCGCGCTCGCGCTCGCGATCATCGTGGTCCCGGTCGTGGTGCGCACGACCGACGACATGCTGAAGCTGGTGCCGAACAGCCTGCGCGAGGCGGCCGTGGCGCTCGGCTGCCCGACGTGGAAGATGATCACGATGGTGTCGTACCGCGCCGCGCGCGCGGGCATCGTCACCGGCGTCCTCCTCGCCGTCGCGCGCATCGCGGGTGAAACGGCTCCGCTCCTCTTCACGGCGCTCAACAACCAGTTCTGGTCCGCCGACCTCGACCGGCCGATGGCGAACCTGCCGGTCGTGATCTTCCAGTTCGCGATGAGCCCCTACGAGGACTGGCACCGCCTCGCGTGGGGCGGCGCCGCCTTGATCACCCTCTTCGTGCTCGGCCTCAACATCGCCGCGCGCCTCTTCTTCCGCCGCAAGTAGATCGCCATGAACGCCGTCCTCGAGCCCGTCGCCGCGACGATTCCCGCCACCCGGATCCGGGTGCGGAACCTGGATTTCTTCTACGGCGCCTTCCATGCCTTGAAGCGCGTGAGCTTGGACATCCCGGAGAAGCGCGTGACCGCCTTCATCGGTCCGTCGGGCTGCGGGAAGTCCACGCTGCTTCGCACCTTCAACCGCATGTACTCGCTTTATCCCGAGCAGCGCGCGGCGGGCGAGATCCTGCTCGACGGCGAGAACATCCTCACGATGAAGGGCGATGTCTCGCTGCTCCGGGCGAAGGTCGGCATGGTGTTCCAGAAGCCCACGCCCTTCCCGATGTCGATCTACGACAACATCGCCTTCGGCGTGCGCCTCTTCGAGGACCTCTCGCGCGCGCGCATGGACGAGCGCGTCGAATGGGCGCTCACCCAGGCGGCGCTCTGGAAGGAAGTGAAGGAGAAGCTCCACCAGAGCGGCTTGAGCCTCTCGGGCGGCCAGCAGCAGCGCCTGTGCATCGCGCGCGCCGTGGCCGTGAAGCCCGAGGTGCTGCTCCTCGACGAGCCGTGCAGCGCGCTCGACCCGATCTCCACCGCGAAGGTCGAGGAGCTCATCACCGAGCTCAAGGACGACTACACCGTCGTGATCGTCACGCACAACATGCAGCAGGCGGCGCGCGTCTCCGACTACACCGCGTACATGTACCTGGGCGAGCTGATCGAGTTCGGCGAGACCGACCAGCTCTTCGTGAAGCCCGCCAAGCAGCAGACCGAGGACTACATCACCGGTCGTTTCGGCTAGGGTCTCTCTTCCCCTTGCCGGAGGGCCGGGCGAGAGGGTCGCGCCGGAAACTTCCCGGTCGCACGGCGGCCATTCGGCGGTCATCTTCGGCCCACACCGTCGGAGCATCGTCGAAGAGGGCTGCCATGGACGAACCGGAGCAACACCCGGCGGCCCACACGCGGCACGCGGCGCGGCGAGCTCGCCGCGATTCCACGCGAGCGTAGCGAGCGAGCCCTCCTCGTGCGCGACCTGCGCTCGCGGCGCGTCGCGTGCGCCTGCAGCCTGCTCCCGCCGGCGACTCCTGCCGCCCGCGCGCATGCGCGGGCGCTACGCGCGCGGGCGCTACGCGCGCGAGCGCCTCGCCCGCGCGGCGCGCGTGAGGGACGCGGCCACCGATCAGCGCCGGCGTGCGACCGCCATGCCGTAGCCCGCAGTCCCCACGAGCGCGACGACGCCCAGCGCGGCGAGCGACGCGTGGCGCGTGAGCCCCGCCGCGACGAGCGCCGAGTAGCATCCGGGCGCGAGCGCCTTCGCGAACGAGGCGTAGCGCGAGAGGTGGCCGAGCAATGCGCCGAGACCGGCACGCCCGAAGAGCTCGGCGGGCGCCGTGCCGCGCACGATGGTGAGAAGCCCGTTGCCGATTCCGTACGCGAGCACGAAGAGCACCGCCATCGCGCCGAACCCGCGCACGCCGAGCATCGCAGCCACCGCGACGAGCAGCAGCGCGAACGCCACGTAGCCGACCACGACCGCGCGCGTGCGCCGGGCGAACCGCAGCTCCACGAGCCGCCCCGCCACTTGCATGGGCCCCACCAGCATCGAGAGGCCGACGGCTTCGCGCGCGCTCAGCCCCGCCGCGGTGAGGAGCGCGATCATGTGCACCGCGAACACGCCGAACACGAAGCTCGCGATGGCAAACGCGGCGTTCACCCATGGAAGGCGGGCATCGCCGAACGCGGGCGATCGCTCCTCGTCGCCGCGCACCGCATTCGCAACGATCGGACGCGGCGGCACCAGGAAGAGATGGATCGGCAGGCACACGAGCGCGTTCATCATCGCGTAGATGCCGAACGTCGCGCGCCACCCCCACGCGTCGAGGAGGAGCTGCGAGAGCGGCCAGAACACGGTGCTCGCGAAGCCGCCCCACAGCGTGAGCACGGTGACCGCGCGGCGATACCGTTCGCCCGCGTGCTGCGAGAGCGTCGCGAACGCGGGGTCGTAGAGGCAGGCTGCCATCGCCGCGCCGGCAACCAGCCAGCCGATCGACATCACCGCGCCGTTCGGTGCGAGCGCGAGGATCGCCATCGCGACCGTCCCGAGCACCGAGCCGGTGGAAAGCACGCTGCGCCCGCCGCGCGCATCGACCATGCGCCCCGCCGCTGGAGCCGCCGCGCCGGAGACGAGCAAGCCCGCGGTGAAGGCGCCGAACACGAACAGCGACGAGACGTGGAGGTCGCGCTGCATCGCCGGGCCGAGCACGCCGATGGCGTAAAACAGCGTGCCCCAGGAAACGATCTGCGCGATGCCGAGCGCCGCGACGAGGGCCGTCATGTCGCGATCATGGAGCGTCGGCCCTCGAGTCGAAAAAGGTCCACGCGGGGAGAATCGTCCGAAAGGGGCCGCCGCGTCAACCCAGCCGGTGCGAGGCGCGCTTCAGATCTCGACCTGCGTCCCGAGCTCCACCACGCGGTTCGTGGGGATGTTGAAGAAGTCGGTGATGCTCCCCGCGTTCCTCGCGAGGATCGCGAACAGGCGGTCGCGCCACAAGGCCATGCCCTCGGTTCCCGCCACCGGGACGATCTTCTCGCGCGACAGGAAATACGACACGTCCATCGGCTCGAACACCAGCCCGGACGGAGCGCACAGCTCGAGCGCGAGCCCGACATCCGGCCGATCCATGAACCCGTAGCGCGCCCGCACGCGCCAGCACTCGTTGCCCAGGGACTCGCACGCCACGCGCTCCTCGGGCGCCACCCACGGCACGTCCGCGAACTCGACCGTGAGGAAGACGTTGCGCTCGTGCAGCACCTTGTAGTGCTTGAGGCTGTGCATGAGCGCGTGCGGCGTCGCATCGGGCGCGGAGGTGAGGAAGACCGCCGTGCCCTGCACGCGATGCGGCGGCGAGACGAAGAGCGAGCGCAGGAACGGGGCGAGCGGCCATGCGGCGCTGCGCAGCCGCTCGAGCAGCATCTCGCGGCCGCGCTTCCACGTCACCATCAGCACGAACACGAACGCGCCCGTGAGGAGCGGGAACCAGCCACCCTCGAGCACCTTGTGCATCGCGGAAGTGAAGAAGGCGAGGTCCACCAGCAGGAAGAAGCCGGTGACGGCGACGCACAGCCACAGCGGATAGCCCCAGCGCCCGCGGATCACGAAGAACGTGAGGAACGAGGTCACGAGCATCGTGCCCATCACCGCGACGCCATAGGCGGAGGCGAGCCGCGCCGAGGAGCCGAAGCCGATCACGGCGAGCGCCACAACGGCGAGGAGCGTCCAGTTCACCGCGGGCACGTAGATCTGGCCCATCGTGGTCTCCGACGTATGGCGCACCGCCATGCGCGGCAGGTAGCCGAGCTGGATCGCCTGCTGCGTCATCGAGTACGCGCCCGAGATGGTGGCCTGCGAGGCGATCACGGTCGCGGCGGTGGCGAGCGCCACCATCGGATAGAGCGCCCAGGACGGGAACGCGAGGTAGAAGGGGTTCTCGAGCGCCGTCGGGTCCACCATGAGGAGCGCCCCTTGCCCGAAGTAGTTGAGCACCAGCGCCGGCGCGACGAGCCCGAACCAGGCGAGGCGGATCGGACGCTTGCCGAAGTGCCCCATGTCCGCGTAGAGCGCTTCCGCGCCGGTGAATGCCAGCAGCACCGAGCCCAGCACCAGGAATGAAGCGTACCCGTGCGCGGTCACGAAATGGATCGCATGGCGCGGATCGAGCGCGCCGAGGATCGCGGGCGACCTCGCGATATTCCACGCGCCCGCCGCGCCGATCGCCGCGAACCACAGCGCGCACACCGGCCCGAAGAGGAGCCCCACCACGCCGGTGCCGTGCTTCTGCAGCAGGAAGAGCGCGACGAGGATGCCGGTCGCGAGCGGAACCACCCAGCGCGCGAGCTCGGGCGCACCCACCTCGAGCCCCTCGACGGCGGAGAGCACCGACATCGCCGGCGTGAGGACCGCGTCGCCGTAGAAGAGCGCCGCCCCGAAGACGCCGATCGCGACGATCGCTCCGGCGAGCCGCGGTCCGGCCCTCGCCGACGAGATCGCGAGCGCGAGCAGCGCCATGATGCCGCCCTCGCCGCGGTTGTCGGCGCGCAGCACGAGCGTCACGTACTTGAGCGACACGACGATCATCAGCGCCCAGAAGATGGCTGATGCTCCGCCGAGGATCGCGGCGGTGTCGAGCGGGATGCCGTGCTCGGGATTGAAGGTCTCCTTCACCGCGTAGAGCGGGCTCGTGCCGATGTCGCCGTAGACCACGCCCAGCGCGAGGAGCGCGAGCCCCGCCGTGCCGCGGCGCGCGGTGGACGGGCCAGGGCGCACTTCCGCGTCGATTGCGGAACGGAGGGCCGTACTCATCGCCGCGATGCTACGCGCCTTGCCGCAGGCTTCCGCGCCCGGAGGCGCAAATCCTTACGCCGCCTTTACGCGGCACCTGCGTTAGAGTGGCCGGCATGGAACGGCGCTATCCCTGGGCGGGCTTCGCGTGGGCGGCGGTCGCGGTCGCGGCCTGCACCGGCGTGGGGCTCGCGATGCGCGCGCGCTTCGACCTCGTGAACATCGCCATGGTGTACGTGCTCGGCGTGGTGGTGGTCGCCCTGCGCCATGCGCGCGGCCCGGCGATCGCCACTGCAGTCCTCTGCGTTCTCGCGTTCGATTTCCTCTTCGTGCCGCCGCGCGGGACGCTCACGGTCGACGACGCCCAGTACCTGCTCACGTTCGCGATCCTCGTCGCGATCGCGCTGGTGATCTCGCACCTCACCGGCGACGTGCGCCGGCGCGCGCGGGCGCTGGCGGCGCTCGAGATGGAAGCGGAAACCGAGCGCATCCGCGCGACCCTGCTCGCCTCGATCTCGCACGACCTGCGCACCCCGCTCGCGGTGATGACCGGAGCCTCGTCGACGCTCGCCGAGCGCGGCGAGAAGCTCGCGGCCGGCGAGCGCGCCGCGCTCGCGAAGAGCATCCTCGATCAGGCGCGCGAGATGTCGGAGCACGTCGCGAAGGTGCTGCAGATGACGCGGCTGGAGACCGGCTCCCTCGTGCTCGAGCGCGACTGGGCCTCGATCGCCGAGATCGCGGGAACGGTGCTCGGGCGCCTCGCCGAGCGGCTCGCCACGCATCGCGTGATGCTCGAGATCCCGGAAGACGTGCCCCTCGTGCGCGTGGATGCGGCGCTCGTCGAGCAGGCGCTCGCGAACCTGATGGAGAACGCGGCACGGCATACGCCGCCCGGTACCGTCGTGCGCCTTCGCGTCGAACGGGCGGCGGACGAGATCATCGTCTCGGTGGAGAACTTCGGCGGCGACCTGCCGCGAGCCGATCTCGAGCGCATCTTCGCGAAGTTCGAGCGCGGGGTGGCGGAATCGTCGGGTGGCATGGGGCTCGGCCTCGCGATCTGCCGCGCGATCGTGCGCCTGCATGGCGGCCGTGCATGGGCCGAGCGCATCGCGGGCGGCGGCATCGCATTCCGGTTCACGCTTGCGCTCGAGCCGGCGCCGCTCGTGCCCGCGGAGCCCGCGAGCGCGGAGGCGCGGTGACCGGCGCGCGTTCCTCGATCCTCCTCGTCGAGGACGAGCCGGAGATCCGCCGCTTCCTGCGCGCGACGCTCGCCGCCGAGGGATATCGCGTGGTCGAGTCGCCTTCGGGCCGCCGCGGCTCGATCGATGCCGCGACCCACAAGCCGGACCTCGCGATCGTGGACCTCGGCCTTCCCGACTTCGACGGCGTCGAGGTGATCCGCCGCATCCGCGAATGGTCGGCGATGCCGATCCTGGTGCTCTCCGCGCGCGTGCACGAGCGATCGAAGATCGACGCCCTCGACGCGGGCGCGGACGACTACGTGACGAAGCCCTTCGCGGTGGGCGAGCTCCTCGCGCGCATTCGCGCCGGGCTGCGCCACGGTGTGCGCCGTCCGGGCGGCGGTGCGGTGCTCGAGCTGGAGGATGCGACGGTCGACCTCGACCGGCGCAAGGCGACGCGCGGCGGCGCGGAAGTGCATCTCACGCCGATCGAGCTGCGCCTGCTCTCGGCGCTCGCGCGGCACGCCGGCATGGTGGTCACCCAGCGCCAGCTCCTCACCGAAGTCTGGGGACCCACGCACGCGGCCGACACCCACTACCTGCGCATCTACATGAAGCAGCTGCGCGACAAGCTGGAGAAGGATCCCATCCGTCCGCGCCATCTCCGCACGGAGACCGGCGTGGGCTACCGGCTCGTCATCGGCGATTAAGTGCGCACGCGCGGCCCCGAGAAGCGCGCGCTGAAGCGGCTTCCGCGCCCCGGCGTGCTCGCGATGTCGAGCTCGCCGCCATGGCGCGCGAGCGCGTGCTTCACGATCGCGAGGCCGAGGCCGGTGCCGCCGGCCTCCCGCGAGCGGCCGCGGTCGACGCGGTAGAAGCGCTCGGTGAGGCGTGGAACGTGCTCGGGCGCGATGCCGATGCCGGTGTCCTCGACGTCGAATGACGCCCCGTCGGCCGTGCGATGCCATGCGAGCCTCACGCGGCCGCCCTGCGGCGTATACCGGATCGCGTTGCTCACGAGGTTGCCGAACGCGCTCGAAAGCTCCCTTTCGCTGCCCATCAGCTCGATGCCTTCGTCGGCCTCGACCTCGATGTGATGGCGTCCCGAGGAGAGCGCGCGGGCTTCCGCGCCCAGCCGATCGACCAGCTTCGACATCTCGATCGGCTGCTCGAGCGGGGGCGGCGGCGAGGACTCGAGCGCCGAGAGCGTGAGGAGGTCCTCGACCAGCCGCTCCATGCGCCGCGCCTGCTCGCTCATGAGCTCGATGTAGCGTTGCGCGGCCTGCGGGTCCTTCTCCTCGCGCAGCGTCTCGAGGAACCCGGAGATGACGGTGAGCGGCGTGCGCAGCTCGTGCGACACGTTCGCGACGAACTCGCGGCGCACCTGCTCCACCTTGCGGAACTGGCTGATGTCGCGCGAGAGCACCAGGCGCTGGTCGTCGCCGTAGGCGATCGCCTGGAGCGAGAGCTCGCGATCCGCGTGTGGCGGCTTCACCTGGATCGGCCGCGCGTAGTCGCCGGATTCGAGGTAGGCGAGGAATTCGGGGATGCGCACGAGGTGCGTGATGGGATTGCCGATGTCGCGCGCCAGGTCGATCTCGAGGTGCTCGCGCGCGCGGTCGTTGCACCACGCGATACGCTTGCCGTCGAGGATCACGACGCCGTCGGGCAGCGCGCGCGCCGCCTGCCGCCAGCGCTCCACGATGTGCGCGAGCTCCGCCTCGCGCCGCGCGCTCTCGCGCCGCGAGCGCTGCAGCACCGCGTGCAGCTCGTCCCACGTTCCGTGCGCGCGCGGCGGCTCCGGCGTCGCGCCGTGCTCGAGCCAGCGCTTCAGGCGCGCGACCTCGCGCAGGTGGTAGAGCACCAGCACGAGGAGGATCGCCGACAACGCCGTGAGTCCCCATTCGAGCCCGGTGACGAGCCCCACGACGATCGCGACGAGGACGCCGGCCGCGAGCGCGAGCATGGGTTCAGCGCTTGGAAAGGAAGCGGTAGCCGGTGCCGCGCACCGTCTCGACGAGGTCCTGGTGGCGCGTCGGCGAGAGCGCATCGCGCAGCCGCCGGATGTGCACGTCCACCGTGCGATCTTCGATGAAGACGTGGTCGCCCCACACGTGGTCGAGGATCTGCGACCGGCTGTACACGCGGTCGGCGTGGGTCATGAAGAAGTGCAGCAGGTCGAACTCCGTCGGGCTCAGGCGCAACGGCTGGCCGTTGCCGGTGACGCTGCGCGTGGCGGGATTGATCATGAGGCCCTCGATCGCCACCTCGTCCTTCGAGAGCTGCGGCGCGCGCCGGCGCAGCACCGCCTGGATGCGCGCCTCGAGCTCGCGCGGCGAGAACGGCTTGGTGATGTAGTCGTCGGCGCCCGCTTCGAGTCCCGCGACCTTGTCGTCCTCGCCGGCGCGCGCCGTGAGCATGATGATCGGCACCTCGCGCGTGCGCGGATCGGCGCGCAGGCGGCGGGCGATGCTCGGTCCCGGCGAATCGGGCAGCATCCAGTCGAGGAGGATCACGTCGGGCAGCGTCTCCGCGACCGCCCGATACGCCTCTTCCGCGTTCGCGGCGCGCTTCACCTCGTGCCCGTGGCGCACCAGGTTCACCGCCAACAGCTCCTGGATCGACGGCTCGTCCTCGACGACGAGCACCGAGGCCGTCATCGGCCGAGGGCCTCGCGCTCGACCTCCGCGAGCGGCGTGTGGCGCACGTCGCGACCCTTCGCCACGTAGATCACCTGCTCGGCGATGTTCTTCGCGTGGTCGCCGATGCGCTCGAACGCCTTCGCCACCCAGACGATGTTGAGCGAGGTCGAGATGGTGCGCGGGTCCTCCATCATGTGCGTGATGAGCTGGCGGATGATGGCGCTGAATTCCGCGTCGATGAGCGCATCCTCGCGGATCAGGCGCGCGGCGGAGGCCGCGTCGAGCCGCGCGAAGGCGTCGAGCGCTTTCCGCAGCATCCCGATCGCGATGTCGGAAAGGTGCCGGATGGTCGCGAGCCGGGTGTCGGCCGCGCGCCCCGCGGCGTGGATCTCGCGCGCCATGCGCGCGATCTTGGCGGCCTCGTCGCCGACGCGCTCGAGGTCGGTCACGGTCTTGGAGATGGCGAGGATCAGGCGCAGGTCGGAGCCCGCGGGCTGGCGGCGCACGATCACCTGGCCGAGGTCGTGGTCGATGCCGAGCTCGAGGTCGTTCACCCTGGCGTCGGCCGCGACCACCTGCTCGATGCGGCTCGCATCGCCTTGAAGGAAGCCCTCCATCGCATCGCGGATCTGCGACTCGACGAGGCCTCCCATCTGCATCATCCGGGAGCGCAGGGCCTCGAGGTCCTGGTCGTACTGCCTGGCGGTATGCTCGGTCATGGCGGCTCTCCCGCGCACTCTATTTTCGCAGTGTGACAGTTCCGTGACGGCGGCTGTTAGAGCAGGAACCACAGATGAACACGGATGAACACAGATGTCCGTGAAAACTGCAATACGGGGGGACCATGGCCACAATGCAATTTCATTTCGACGCCCCTCATCCGTGTTCATCCGTGTTCATCTGTGGTTCCTATCTCTTGTTCCCGCCAGCCACTGCGGTCGCACCCGCGCGGATCTTCTCGAGCGTGGTGTTGGGCGTGATCGCCTGCGGGTCGATGTGGATGTCGATGAGGGCCGGCTTGTTGGCGGCGAGGCAGCGTTCCATCGCCGGGCCGAACTGCGCGGTCTCCTCCACGATCTCGCCCACCGCGCCGAAGGAGCGCGCGAACGCCGCGAAATGCGGGTTCGTGAGCGCGGTGCCGATCACTCGCCCGGGATAGTGCTTCTCCTGGTGCATGCGGATGGTGCCGTACATGCCGTTGTTCACGACCAGCACCACGATCGGCGCCGCGTGCTGCACCGCGGTCGCGAGCTCCTGCCCGGACATGAGGAAGTCGCCGTCGCCCGCGAAGCACACGACCTTGCGCTCGGGATGCACGAGCTTCGCGGCGATCGCGGCGGGGACGCCATAGCCCATGGCGCCGGAGGTGGGCGCGAGCTGGGTGCGCAATCCCGTGTAGCGGTGGAAACGATGCAGCCAGGTCGCGAAATTGCCCGCGCCGTTGCAATAGATGGTGTCCTCGGGCATGTGCCGGTCGAGCCAATCCACGATGTCCCACATCTGCACGCGGCCCGGGATCTCGCGGCGCCCGCTCCATGCCTCGTAGTCGGCGCGCGCTTCGGCGACCGCGCCCTTCCACGCCGGGTTCTCGACCGGCGTGAGCGCGGCCACCGCCGAAGCGAACGGCGCCATCGAGGAAACGATGCCGAGCTCCGGCTGGTAGACGCGCCCGATCTCCTCGGCCGACGGATGCACGTGCACCAGCTTCTGCCGCGGCACCGGCGATTCGAGCAGCGTGTAGCCGCTCGTCGTCATCTCGCCCAGCCGCGCCCCGATCACGAGCAGCACGTCGGCCATGCGCACGCGCTCCGCGAGCACCGGGTTGATGCCGATGCCGACGTCGCCCACGTAGTGGACGTTGCGGTTGTCGAAGAGATCCTGGAAACGGAACGCGCACCCGCAGGGGAGCTCGTTCGCCTCGATGAACTTGCGGATGCCCGCGCAGGCCTGCGCGGTCCAGCCGGTGCCGCCGAGGATCACGAGCGGACGCCGGGCGGAAGCGAGCAGCCGCTGCAGCTCGAGGAGCTCGCCCGCGCCGGGATGGGCCTCGGCCGGAACGTGCCGCTTCGCATCCGCCGCCCTCGACTTCTGCGTGAGCATGTCCTCGGGCAGCGCGACCACGACCGGCCCGCGCCGCCCGGAGGTCGCGACCTGGAACGCGCGCGCGACGATCTCGGGGATGCGGTCCGCCTCGTCGATGCGCACCGCCCATTTCGCGAGCGGCGCGAACATCGCGGCGAAGTCGACTTCCTGGAACGCCTCGCGGTGGCGGAAGCGGCTGCCGACGTCGCCCACGAAGAGCACCATCGGCGTCGAGTCCTGGAACGCGGTGTGCACGCCGATGGAAGCGTGCGTCGCGCCGGGACCCCGCGTCACGAACGCGACGCCCGGCTTGCCGGTGAGCTTGCCGTACGCTTCGGCCATGTTCGCCGCCGCGGCTTCGTGGCGGCACACGACGAGCGCGATCTTCTCGCGCGCCTCGTAGAAGCCGTCGAGCGCCGCGAGAAAGCTCTCCCCGGGCACCGTGAACGCGCGATCGACGCCCTGCAGCGCGAGCTGCTCGACGAGGAGCCGCCCGCCTTCGCGATCATTCACTCTTCTTCTCCCCTTCGCCCTGCGCGGCCTCCGGCGCCACGAAGATGCGGCGCACGGTGTATCCCCGTTGGCGCAGGCGCTCGACCAACCCCTTCGGGCCGACGAGGTGGAGCGCCCCCACCGCGATGAAGCGCGTGGTCTCGCCCTGGTCGAGCCAGGCCGCGATCTTCTGTATCATCGCGTCGTGGCGCGACCAGACGAACCGATCCTCGAACTCCGCGGCGCCCTTCACCTTGTCGTCGTACCGGCGCGCGATGTCGAGCATGAGCTGCGTGTCGCCGACCTCCCAGGAACGCACGACGCCCTCGATCTGCTCTCCGGTGAGGCCCTTCTCGATCGCGTCGAGCGTGCCCTCGAGGAGCGTCACCGCCTGCGCGTCCGGGATCGAATCCATGAGCCGCGCCTGCGTCGCGACGCCCTCGAGCTCCACGATCGGCTTCTGCTCCGCTTTCGCGCGGTCGATGAAATAGGTGTCCACGCCGAGCTGCGGGAGGTAGCCGAGCCGCGTCCATTCGGCGAACACGAGAAGCGAGGCGACGATGAACGGCTTCATCTGCGCGACCTGCGCATCGTGCATGCCGTAGCGCGGCAGGATGCGCAGCAGGCGCTCGTAATCGGCGGGCGGAAGGTGCTTGCGCAGGCTGTCGGGCGGCGCGTACGTCATCGCCGGGGCGAACTGCTCCATCGCCTTCTGGTTGGTGGCGTCCGCTTCCACGACGAGCGAGCGCGAATCCGCGTACGCGTCTTCCACCGCCTTGGGCATCGGATACCACGAGGGCTTGCCGGCGTGGACCGTGCCGAAGAGGTACACGTGGTTGGTGAGCGAATCCACGCGCCACAGGAAGTTCTGCGCGCTCGCATCGCACGAGGCGAATGCGAGGGCGGCGACGAGGAGGCGCTTCAGTACGGCGGGCAATGTCATTTCGCGTTGGGGCTCCATTGGCTCTTCACCGGCTCGAAGGGCGCCATCGCGATCGCCTCGTAACGCACTTCGAGGATCTCGATCTCCTCTTCTCCTCCAGGCGTGCGCAGGCGCACGGTGTCACCCTCGCGCGCCTTGATGAGCGCGCGCGCGATGGGGGAGATCCAGCTCACGTAGTTCCGCGCGGGATCCATCTCGTCGATGCCGACGATGCGCACGGTGTTCTCCTCCCCCGCCTGGTTCGCGTAGACCACGGTCGCGCCGAAGAACACCTGGTCCGTGTCCTCGCGCGTGGCCGGATCCACCACCTCGGCGATCTCCAGGCGCTTGGTGAGGTAGCGGATGCGCCGGTCGATCTCGCGCAGCCGCTTCTTGCCGTACTGGTAGTCGGCGTTCTCCGAGCGGTCGCCGAGCTTCGCGGCCCACGACACCACGCTCGTCACCTCCGGGCGCTCGTGGTTCACGAGCCACTGCAGCTCGTCGCGCATGCGCCGCCATCCCGCCGGCGTGAGGTAGTTCTTCGAGCCCGCGGGAATCGGGTTCGCATCCTCGCCGTCGAGATCGTCGTCGGGAAGGCTCTCGCCGTCCTCGCGCGTGAACGCCTTGCTCACCTGAATCCTTCCACGAACATCCGGATCCCGCCCAGGAGCATCTCCATCGCGATCGCCGTGAGGATGAGCCCCATGAGGCGCGCCATCGCCTGCATGCCGCGGTCGCCCATCCAGCGCTGCAGCCGGTCGCCCGCGAGGAGCACGACGGTGGCGATCGCCATGGTCACCACGAGCGCGCCGGCGATCATGCCGAGCTGGCGCGGCTCTTTCGAGGCGAGCAGCATCACCGTGGCGAGGGCGGAAGGGCCTGAGATGAGCGGGATGGCGAGCGGCACGATGAAGGGCTCGCCGCGCGGCTCCAGCCCGAAGGCGCCCTCCGGATGCGCGAACACCATCCGGATCGCGATCATGAAAAGGATAACACCGCCCGCGATCGACAACGACGTCTCGGAGAGGTGCATGAGGACCAGGATCTCCGGGCCGAACAGCATGAACGCCGCGAGCAGGAGGAAGGCGATGCCGCACTCGCGCACGATCACCCGGCGCCGCCGCGGGGCCGGCACGTCGGCGAGCAGCGTGTTCACCACCGGGACGTTCCCGAACGGGTCCACCACCAGCAGCAGCAGAATGATCGCGGAGAGGAATTCGCCCGGCATGGAGGCGATATGATATGCGCCTTCCATGCGCCAGGTAGCCTTCCTCTGCCTCCTCGCCGGCGGCTGCGCGATCGCCTTCGCGCCGATCCTCGTGCGGCTTTCCGATACCGGGCCGGTCGCGAGCGCGTTCTGGCGCACGGCGCTTGCCGCTCCCCTGCTGTGGCTGTGGCTCGCGCGTCCGGCCTCGCGCGAAGCCGAGCCGGTCGCGATCTCGCGCCGCGCGCTCGTTGCGGCGGGCCTCTTCTTCGCGGCGGACCTGGGCGTCTGGCACTGGTCGATCGTGTACACGTCGGTCGCGAACGCCACGCTCCTCGCGAACCTCGCGCCGATCTTCGTGACGCTCGCCGGCTGGCTCTTGTGGGAACGGTCGGTGACGCGCATCTTCCTCGCCGGCATGGTGCTCGCGATCGGCGGCATGTTCGTGCTGGTCGGGCCCAACTTCGCGAGCGGCGGCACGCGCCTCCTGGGAGACGCGCTGGGCGCGCTCACCGGCGTGTTCTACGCGGGCTACATGCTCGCGATCAAGAGCGCGCGCGACGCGAAGGCCTCCACGGTGCGGCTCATGGCGTGGAGCACCACCATCACCGCGATCGCGCTCTTGCCGGTCGCGTACTTCTCGCCGCAGCCGATGCTGCCCCAGGTCGCGGAGAAATGGTGGGTGCTCGTCGCGCTCGCCGTGGTGTCGCAGATCCTCGGCCAGGGACTCATCGCCTACGCGTTCGCGCACCTGCCCGCTTCGCTCTCTTCCGTGTCGCTGCTCATCCAGCCCGTGATGGCGACGCTCTTCGCGTGGATCCTGTTCCACGAGCCGGTCGGCCCGCAGCAGTTCCTCGGCGGCGCGGTGGTGCTCGCCGGCATCTGGCTCGCGCGCCGCGGAAGCCAGGACTAAAGGCAAAATGGGGTCAGATTACTTTTTCCTGCCGGCGGAAAAAGTAATCTGACCCCATTTTGAATTTCAACGCGAAGCGGGCGAGACGACCTGGTAGAAGATCTCGTCGCGCTTGATCATGCCGAGCTCCATGCGGGCGCGCTCCTCGATCGCCTCGGTTCCTTCCTTGAGGTCGCGCACCTCGGCGTCGAGCGCGTCGTTGCGCGCCTTGAGGCCGGCGTTGGTCGCGCGCTGCGCGGTGAGGCTGCGGTCGAGATCCCACACCGCGCGCCAGCTTCCCTTGCCGAGCCACAACGGATACTGCAGCGCGACGATCAGGCAAGCGAGGATGGCGGCGAGGATTTTCAAGCGACGCTCTCCCCAACCCTCCCCCAAGGGAGGCCTTCAGCGGATCTGGTAGAACGCATCGCGGCCGGCGTAGGAGGCGTTCTCGCCCAGCTCCTCCTCGATCCTCAGGAGCTGGTTGTACTTGGCGGTGCGGTCGGAGCGCGAGAGCGAGCCGGTCTTGATCTGCATCGCGTTGGTGCCGACCGCGATGTCGGCGATGATCGAATCCTCCGTCTCGCCGGAGCGGTGCGAGATCACCGCCGTGTAGCCCGCGTTCTTCGCCATCTCGATCGCCTCGAAGGTCTCGGTCAACGTGCCGATCTGGTTCACCTTGACGAGGATCGAGTTCGCCACGCCGCGCTGGATGCCCTCGGCGAGGATGCGCGTGTTGGTGACGAAGATGTCGTCGCCCACCAGCTGGACCTTGTCGCCCAGCCGGTCCGTGAGGAGCTCCCAGCCTTCCCAGTCGCCCTCGGCCATGCCGTCCTCGACCGAGATGATGGGGTACTTGTCGCACCACGTCGCGAGCAGGTCCACGAACTGCTGCGCGTTGTACGAGAGCTTCTCCGACTCGAAGCGATACTTCCCGTCGCGGAAGAACTCGCTCGCCGCGCAATCGAGGCCGACCAGCACGTCGGAGCCGGCGAGGTAACCCGCCTCCTCGATCGCACGCAGGATCCACTGGATGGCGCTCTCGTTGTTGGGAAGGCTGGGCGCGAATCCGCCCTCGTCGCCCACGGTGGTGGACATGCCTTCCTTGTCGAGCATCTTCTTCAATGTCTGGAAGATCTCCGCGCCGCAGCGAAGCGCATCGCGGAAGCTCGGCAGCCCCGCGGGGACGATCATGAACTCCTGGATGTCGAGCGAGTTGTTGGCGTGCGCGCCGCCGTTCACGACGTTCATGAGCGGCACCGGCATGCGCTTCCTGCCGCTGCCGCCGAAGTAGCGGTAGAGCGAGAGTCCCGATTCCTCGGCGGCGGCCTTGGCGCAGGCCATGGAGACGGCGAGGATCGCATTGGCGCCCAGGCGCGACTTGTTGTCCGTGCCGTCGAGCTCCACGAGGACGCGGTCGATGTGCGTCTGCTCCGAGACGTCCAGGCCGAGGATCGCCTCGCAGATCTCGGTATTCACGTTCTCCACCGCCTTCTGCACGCCCTTGCCGAAGAAGCGCTGCGCATCGCCGTCGCGAAGCTCGATCGCCTCCCGCGAGCCCGTGGAGGCGCCCGAGGGCACCGCGGCGCGGCCCATCGCGCCCGATTCGACGAGCACGTCGGCCTCCACGGTGGGATTGCCGCGCGAATCGAGGATCTCGCGCGCGACGACTTCGACGATGGCGGTCATGCGGTCTTCCTTTTCGTCATTCGAATGCTAGAGCTTCGGCGCCAGCGCCTCGGCGAGCTTCCTCGCCTGTTCATCGTCGCGATCGGTGGGCTTCGCGCCGCCCACCGTGAGCGTGATCCATGCGCGTCCCTTGAGCACGTTGAGCTGGCCGGTCTTCGCGCTCCAGAAGACGCCGCCGGTCCCGGGAATGAGCATCGGCTTGGTCTGGTACTGGAGGCGCGCGCTCTCGAACGCGTCGCGCGTCTCCTCGTCGCTGCGGCCGAAGCGGAACTGCACGCTCGCGGCGACCGGCTTGCCGTCCTTGAAGCCGTTGTACGCGCAGCTCGTGATCACCTTCGGGCGCCGGACCTTGGGGTTCGGCGGCTCGGCCTCGGCCGCGGTGCCGAGCGCCTTCTCGGCATCGGCCTGGGTGAAGATGTCGCAGGCGTCGAAGCGTTCCTCGGCCGCGCGCCCCGTGAGCGACAGGAGCGCCGCCGCGGCGAATGCGGCCCCCGCAAGGGCCCGGATGTTGCGCATCGTTACCTCCCCGGTCGTGGCTATGGGTCGCGCGCCGTGTCGCGGTTTGCGCGCATGATACCCGACCGGGTCGGCGAGCCGAAGGGCTACGAGAGCGGAACGTCGCGAACGCCCCCGAACTGGCCGTCGTAGGTGCAGAACTGGTCGTGGCCGTTGAAGTGGCCCATGAAGCCGTCGGGGCTCGAGTTGATCGAGCTGATCGTGAACGGCCCCGTGTTGCCCGTCGCGTTCGGGATGCTGCAGTTGAAGTTGCCCGAAACCGACCCCGTGCGGCCGTGCTGGGTATAGGTGCCGGCGAACGTGCACTGCGACGGCCCGGTCGTGGCGTTGAACTGCACGTTCATCGAGATCTGGTCGTTCGAGTGCTGCACCGCGAGTGTCTGGAAGATGAGGATCGGCCCGTTGCTGACGCCCGAGCAGTTGGAACCGATCGCCGTCAGTCCGCCGAGGTAGTTCCCCGAGAGGTTGTCGTTGCGGAACGTCTGCCGCGTGACCGTCTTCGTCACTTGCTGGCCGTTCACGGTGTACACGAGCGTCGCGGTGTTCACGTCCGTGAACGTGAGGGTGATGTTGCCGACCGTCACCGCATGCACCGCGCTCGGATCGAAGCTGCCGGCGCCGAAGTACGGTCCGCTGGTCTGGAAGAGCTGGCCCGTGAACAGCGTCTGGCTGGTGCCGACCGGCTCGATGTCGTCGGCGACGAACCACTGCGGCACGTTGCCCACGCCGTAGACGAAGAGCGTCCCGAACATGGTCTGGCCCTGCTGGATGAGGTTCAGGCCCCAGCCCGATTCGTTCGGGTTGAACCACAGGTCCGTGTAATCGGTGGAATAGGTGGTCGCCGCGGCGGGAAGCGCGGAGGCGGCGGCGATGACGAGCGCCGCGGCGGAGCGGCAGAGCGTTTTCAACATGGCGTTCCCTGCAATGCCTCGAAAAGAGAAAGCATAGCCGCAAACCCACGGAATGACGCGCGGCGCCGGAAAGAGTTCCCCACTGTCGGGCGACGGCGACGCCGCGGCCGGCCGTGTCTACTAGTGGATGAGCCCCTTCAGCGCATCGATCGCGCCCTCGACGCCGCCCTTGCGCAGCAGCTCGATGTTGGTGAGCACGCGTTGCGCGATGCGCGCTTCCAGCTCCGCGGTCACGATGCGCCCGATCTCGCTTGCCGTGAGCCCGCCCTGGCGCTTGCCGAGGTCGGAGAGCTCGATGTCGGGCAGGTTGAAGTTGATGCCCTGGCCGTGCAGCGCCGGGTTAGTCATGGTGACGCGCCCGCCGCGGATCGCGAGCCGGTCGACGACGAACTTGCGCCGCCCGGGCTTCGCCTCCGCGGGCCGCGACTCCGAAGGCCCGCCGCTCGAGGCGATGTAGCCCTCGATGTTCTTGCGGATCGCGTCGAGGTTCGTGCCGTGGTCGCCGCGCTCGTACGTGATCACGGCCGATTGCACGGTGAGCTCGTGGATGCGCACCAGGGGCTCGGTCACGGTCGCCGGATCGAGGACCACGCGGATCTCGCCCACGCGCGCCGCCGTGGGCGCGCTGAAGCCGCGCGGATTGCCGATCTCGAGATCGCGCACGACGCCGCGCCCGTCCGCCGCGGAGATGTCGATGCTGCCCACCTTCACCGGGACGCCCGCCACCTGCGGCGCGTAGTGCTCGATCGCGACGCGCACGATGAGGTCGAGCGAGTGGTACGCCCAGTACGCGGCGCCGGCGACGAGCACCACGACCGCGGCGAGGACGAGGAGGAGCTTTTTCACGAGCGGCTGCGCTTGGGCTTGCTACCCTCACCCCGACCCTCTCCCAGGGGAGAGGGAGCTCGTTTGCCTTGACCCGGCGTGTGAGAAACGGCCTCCAGCACCGCCCGCAATCCCTGCGCCTCTCCGCCCACCGGCCGCCCGGGCCGCGCGACGTCGTTCCACGCGTACACGTCGAAATGGGCCCACGGGACGTTGTCGGGCACGAAGTGGTCGAGGAAGAGCGCCGCGACGATCGAGCCCGCGAAGCTGCCCTTGCCGGAGTTGGAGAAGTCGGCGATGTCGCTCGAGAAGAGGCGCCGGTAGTCGCGCCACAGCGGGAGTCGCCACATCGGGTCGCGCAACGCCTCAGAGGCCGCCTGCAGCCGCGCCGCGAGCGCATCGTCGTTCGAGAAGAGCACCGGGAGCTCGGGACCGAGCGCCACGCGCGCGGCGCCGGTGAGCGTCGCGAAGTCGATCAGCGTCGCGGGCTTGCCCTCCGACGCGTAGGCGATCGCGTCGCAGAGGATCACGCGTCCCTCGGCATCGGTGTTCCCGATCTCGACGTGGAGGCCCTTCCTCGTGCGCACCACGTCGCCCGGGCGATAGGCATTGCCGGAGATCGCGTTCTCCACCGCCGGCACCAGCACGTGCAGGTTCACCGGGAGCTTTCTCTGCATCACGAGGCGCGCGAGGGCGAGCGCGTGCGCAGCGCCTCCCATGTCCTTCTTCATGAGGCGCATGCCGTCGGCGCTCTTGATGTCGAGCCCGCCGCTGTCGAAGCAGACGCCCTTGCCGACGATCGCGAGGCGCGGATGCTTCTCCTCGCCCCAGCGGATCTCGAGGAGGCGCGGCTCGCGCGCCGCCGCGCGGCCCACCGCGTGGATCGCGGGAAAGTTCTGCGCGAGGAGCTCGTCGCCGATCCACTCGTCGAACTCGCCGCCGAAGAGCTCCGCCTGCTCGCGCGCCACGTCCGAGAGATGCTCCGGACCCATGTCCTCGGTGGGCGTGTTCACGAGGTCGCGCACCAGCCGCACCGCCTGCGCCATCTCGAGCGCTTCGGCCACGCGCGGCGAGGCGTCGAGCTGCAGGTCGGCGGCCTTGCGCCGCGGCTTGCGGTAGCGCGCGAACTCGTAGCCGCCGAGGTCCCATGCGAAGGCCGCATCCTCGGCCGCGATGGCGAGCGGTCCCTTGCCGAGCGTGTAGCGCGCGCGCGGGAGCCGCAGCGGCAGGAACGCGAGCGCCCAGGGATCGGCCGCGTCGCGCACGCCCGCGAGCACGCGCGAGACGCCGCCCTTGCCGTCGGGAACGAGCACGCAGGTCTCCGGCGCGCCGTCGAAGCCCGCCGCCTCCACCCAGCGCCGATCCGCCGGCGCGAGCGACTCGAGCAGCCGCGGCAGGCGCTTCTCGTCCGTGGCGAGGATCGGGACGGCCTTCTCGTAGGCCTTCTTGTCCGTGATGACGGTCATGCTCGGTTTCGCCGTGGCAAAACCTGCATTTTACGGCTTCGCCTACGCTGCAAGGCGCAGCCACCACGGATGAACACGGATGGAAGCCAGACGGGCTTGCTACCGGTACCGATCGTCAGTGCATCGGGGGCATGGTGATGCCGAGGTTGCCCACGATCGCGACGATGGCGAAGCCGAGCGCGACCTCGGCGAGGGCATTGTGGAGGAGCGAGCGCTGCGCCGCGGCCGCGAAGCGCGCATCGCCCGATTCCAGCCGCGGAGTGAGCCGCACGCGATTCACCGCCGCGAGCGCCACGATCGCCGCGACGAGCGAGAGCTTCACCAGGAGCTCGTTGCCGTAGCGCGAATCGAAGAGCTGCGACAACTCATGCACCGCGAAGCTGGTATTCACGAGCCCCGAGAGCACCAGTACCCCGACGCACGCCATGCCGAGCAGCGAGAAGCGGCGCACGGCGAGCGAGGCGCGCGCGAGGCTCCCGGGCGACGATTCGCGCAGGACGGCGGCGAGCGGCAACAGCGCGCCCAGCCATGCGCCCGCCGCGAGCAGGTGAAAGCCGTCGACGCAGATGTGGGCGAGGCCCTTGCGCGCGCCTTCCCCGGCCGCATGCCCCGCGCACGAGAGCGACACGAGGAGAAGCGCCGCGCAACCCGCGCCGATCGCCTGCGCCGTTCTGCCTCCCCATCGGATGAGGGTGGGGGAGACGGTCATGCGTGCTCGATCTTCGCCGGCCACCGCCATCAGCGACAGCGCGAGCACGAGCGCGAGCGCCGCGCGCACCAGCCACGTGTGCCCGAAGAGCGTTTGTCCGAGGACGATCCGCCAGGTGCCGTCGCCCAGCGCTTGCGCGATGCGCTCTCCGCTCATGTGCCCGGCCTCGATCGCGAGCCACGCCGCCGCGGTCGCGACCGCGATGCCGAGGCTCCAGGCCGCGACCGCGACGAAACGCGGGCGCGGGCGGCCGTCGGGCGACACGAGGTAGGCGTACACGTACTCGCCGAAGAGCACGATGCACGCCGCGAAGTGGACGGCGCGAACGGCCGTGAGGACGAGGTCCATGGGGCTCGCGCGCGCCTAGCGGCGCACCTCGAAGGTGAAGTTGCCGTTCGTCACGTGCGTATCCGTGGAGAGCACGCGCCACTCGACGCGATACTTGCCCGGCGCGAGGTCGCGGACGCTCGCATGCATCACCGTGTGGTCCTTCGCATCCACGGCGCCGTCCTTCGCATCGACCTCGTTGCCCTTCGCGTCGAGCACCTTCACCTTGCTGAAGGCGGGCTCGAGCTCCTGCGTGAACCAGAGCGTCACCCGCTTGGGCGCCTGGTCCACGGTGCTGCCGACCCGCGGATCGGCGTGGTCGAGGAAGGCGTGCGCGAACGCCGAATGCGCCGCGACGAGCGCCACGACCGCGATGACGGATCGAAGAGCGCGAGTCGCCGCGTTCATAGCAGCGGCTTCCCGAAGCTCTTCGGGAAGAGGTCGTCGATGAAGAAGTGCAGCTGCAAGAGGACGCCGGTGCCGCCGCCCGTCGCATGGTTCACCGGGATCACCGCCTCCAGCCCGAGCTGGACGTAACGGCCCGCCCACAGCAGTCCCGGATTCACCGTGCCGGTCCACGGCCCGGCGCCGCGATCGTAGGGCTTCGACAGGTCGAGCTCGACCACCGGGATGATGCGGTTGAAGGGCTCCCGCAATCCCACGTCCTTCACGAACGATTGCAGGTACGGAAGGCTGTACTCCAACGCGAGGCCCAGGCTCACGGTGTGCGGATGGAGCTCGGTCGAGGCGTTGCCGTCTTCGTCCACCGTCGTCGTGCTCGAGCGGCTCGGGATGCCGATGCCGACGGAGCCCGTCAATGCGAGCGGCCGCAGGTACCGCATCGAGTCGGGCAGGTCGCCGAAGCCCTTGCCGACGAAGAGCGCGGGCGTCACGGTGCTGAAGGTCTCGGCGCCCACGCTCTTCGCGCCGGTGTTGCCGATGTCCCAGTCGACGCCGACCGACGCGATGCTCTCGTGCCGCTCGTCGAGGTGGAACTGGTATTTCGCGCCGAGCGCCCAGTTGTCGAAGCCGCGCCGCGTGCCCTCGGCGGTGCGCTGGTCGAGCCACGTAGCGCCGACCTCGATGCCGAAGTTGGAGGTGATGCGCTTGGCGAGGTCGACGGAGGCCGCGGTCTCGCGCACCGCGGGCGAATCCTCCTCGGCGGCGAGCGTGCGGCGCGAGATCGTGGGGAAGGAGAACTCGTCGGCGACGAAGGGATCGTCGGTCGCGAGGGTCGCGGGAAAGAAGCGCTGGCCCGCGAAGCCGTGGGCGAGCGCGCCCGGGGTGCCGGCGAGCGCAAGGCCGGCCGCCAGCAGGGCGTATCTGTGAGACTGCTTCATTGTCGTTCGTGTTCCGGAATGGATGCGATCCACGCGCGAATGGGCCGCGCGCTGCGCGCGGCCGAACTCGACGCTCGATGGAAGACGCTCGCGGGCGTTGCGGCGAGCGAGCGCGGCGTTACGCGGAGCGCGTGGGCGGGCCGCGGCTTTCCGGAAGGTGCACCTCGAGTCCGAACGGCATCGCGGCGCAATGCGTGTCGAAGGTGACGAACGCGGTGGAGTACGTGAAGGGCGGCGGCTCGGGCGTCGCGTGGAACACCACGTAGAACGCCATGATGCAGAGCGGGCAGTGCGTGTGCGCGCCTTCGCCGGGCATCGGCGTGCCGACGGAATCCTGCGGCGCGCCGTCGGCGGGATCGACCATCATGCCGGCCATGTGGCAGAGCGGCATGGCCTCGTGCGCGGCGAGCGCGTGCCCCGCCGAGACCGCGGGCCAAAGCGTCGCCCACGCCACTCCGAGAAGGGCGATCAGCGCGGCAAGGCGGCGCAATCGGTTCCGCATGGCGAGGTCAACACCGTCCAAGGCTGCTTGTTCCGTATAGAGAGATGCTACGCGACCGCCGGCCGTTCCCGGGGACGTACCCCGTTTTCTCTTAGGCGGAACGCGCGTTCCGCCTAAGAGAACACGGGGTACGTCCCCGATTTTGTCATCGGCGGACGGCGGGGGCTTCCATGGGAAGGCCGCGCGCGCGCCACGCGAGGTAGAGCTCGAGCGCGACGAGATCGTGCGAGCCGTACGCCGGCATGGCCGCGCGCACGCCGTTGAAGCATGCGCGCAGGCGCCGCTGCAACGATCCCGGCCGCTGCCATTCGAGGCGGTATGCGGGCCATCCGGTCGGCTGACCCTGGCTGATGGTCTCGGCGAGCAGCGTCTTCCCCCAGCTCGCATCGTGGCAGTTGGTGCACGCGAGGTTCAACTGGCCGATGCGCGTGAAGTAGAGCTCGCGGCCCGCCTCCCACGTCGCATGGGCGGGACCGTCGATGGCGACGTTCACCGGCATGCCGCGCGATTGCAGCGCGATGTACGCCTCGAGCCCCAGGAGCTCGTCGGATTCGGCTTCGAGCTTCCGCGCGCCGAGGCCGCCCACGACGCAGCCGTTGATGCGCCGCGAAAGGTCGATCACCTCGCCGGCGCCGGCATCGTAGCGCGGATAGCGCGCCGCGACGCCCTTCATCGACTTGCGCGCGTCGCCGTGGCAGCCCGCGCACGAGCGGCCATTGTAGGCGCGCGACCAGGACGCCTCGCCGCGCTCGACCCAGAGCGCCATCGGGTTCGCGAAATCGTCGGATTGCAGGGCGCGCACGTCGGCGCTCTGGAACTCGCTGCCGTTCCTCGCGCGGCCGGCGTGCGGCGGATCGGCGGCGAGAGCCGCGCTGGAAATGCACAGGGCGAAAACGCAACCACGCTGCATCGGCCCCGCGCGCCTGGTCACGCGACGTTCACCATCGCGGAGATGCTGCCCGACTCGCCGCGGTCGTCGCTCCATTCGACCACCATCTCGCCGGATTCGGACGCGACAACGGGAAAGACGAAATACGGGTTCGCCGCGATGCCGGAGCCCAGCTCGACGCGGAACACTTCGCGCCCGCCATACGTGCACGCGAGATGCTGGACGATGTGCAGCGGAATGATCCTGCCCTCGTAATCGCGGCGGAAGCCGGTTTCCATCGGGTGCTGCACGATCACGCGCACCTCGAAGACCGCGGCCCGCTTCACCGAGGGCGGCACCTGGATGCGGCCGAGGAGCATCAGAGCGAGCCCTCGTCGAGGCAGGCGCCGCTTTCCACCACCACTTCCTTGCGCGCGATGCGGAAGCGATCGCCGGAAAGCACCGCGACCACGGTCACCTTCTGCGTCCCGGCGAGCCGCATGCGGGTGGCGACCTCCGCCCGCCCGGACCACGGCCCGAGATGGAACGTGGCGACCGCCGGGCGCGGATTGCGCTCCGCGATGACGTGGATCGCGCGCACGTGGTGCGCCTGCGTCATAGGGCTCGCGACCTTCAGCGTGAGCGGCACCGAATGGCCGTTCTCCGCGATCGGAGGCAACCCGATTTCGATGCCGCCTTCCTCCGGGGTCGCCCCGTGCGTGATCGCCTGGATGAGCGGCGCGATGTCTCGCACTTCCTGCGCATCGGCCGGCAAGGCGCCCGCGGCGACCGTGAGCGTGGAAAGGCGAAGAAACGCACGCCGCTTCATCGCAGGCTCGCGAGATACGCCACGAGGTCCTCCACTTGCCGGCCGTCGAGCACGGGCTTCCCCCGGTACTGCACGGCGACGCGTTTCATTCCCGCGACGCGATGGAAGGTCGGCATCGCCGCATCCGGGTTCACGCGCGTGATGTCGGCGATGCGAAGGCGGATCTCTCCTTCGGTGAGCCGCGAGCCGACGCCCGCGAGTGGAGGACCGACGTTGCCGGCAGGTGCGATGCCCGGCGCGGCATGGCAGAGCACGCAATGGCCGCCGTCGCGGGCGACGAAGAGCGCGCGGCCGCGGGTGGGATCGCCGCTCGCGGCGAACGGCTTCTCGATCGCATCACCGCGCGTCGCGACCGCGCATGCCGGGATCGCCATGCTGAAGAGAAGAGCGAGGACGAACGCGCCGTTCGCGCTCATCCGTGTTCCTCCCGGTCGATCTGTGGCTCATGCACGGATTCCGGACTCCGCGGGAATGACGATCAAGTGTTCAACCACGGATTCCCGCCGGAGCCCGCCCTCGAGCGCTTCCGTCGGGGGCGGGAATGACGATCAAGTGTTCAGCGCTCCTTCGGGAATCGGCAGCGAGCGGATGCGCTTGCCGGTGGCGGCGAAGACGGCGTTCAGCACCGAAGGCATCACGCACAGCGCGCCCGGCTCGCCGTGGCCGCCCCAGAAGCCGCCGGTGGGCACGAGCACCACGTCCACCTTCGGAGCGATCGGCATGCGCGGCAGCGGGAAGTCGTTGAAGTTCGACTGCACGATGCGCCCGTCCTTCACCGTGTTCGCCTGGAAGAGCTGGCCCAGGTTGAAGACGGCGTTGCCCTCGGCCTGCGCGCGGCATGCGTCGGGATTCACGACATAGCCCGAGTCGATCGCGAAGACCAGGCGATGCACGTGGATCTCGCCTTCCTTCACCGAGACCTCCGCCACCATCGCGGTGTAGCTGCCGAAGCCGTCGGAGACCGCGACGCCGCGATGGACGCCGGGTGGAAGCGGAGAGCCCCACTTCGCGGCCTTCGCCACCGCCTCGAGCACGCCGCGGTTCTTGTCGCCCTGCTTCAACATCGAGAGCCGAAGCTCGACCGGATCGCGCCCCGCGGCATGCGCCACCTCGTCGAGGAAGCACTCGCGATAGAACGCGTTCTGCAATCCGGGCGCGCGCCAGAAGCCGACCGGCACGTGGCCGTTCCGCATCGCGTAGTTGCACTGCTGGTTCGGGATGGTGTAGGGCGCGTCGCTCAGCGTGCGCACGGCGGTGAAGTCGATCCCGTTCTTGATCGCCTCGGGCCGCAGCAGCGCGAGGATCGAGGGGCATGCGATCGTGGACCGGAGCGCAAGGAGGTTCCCGTTCGCGTCGAGCCCCGCCTGCATGCGGACGAGCGATGCGGGACGGTAGAAGCCGTGCTGCATGTCCTCCTCGCGCGACCAGATCAGCTTCACGGGCTTGCCGGGGAACCGCTTCGCGATCAGCACGCCCTGCTTCACGTAGTCCTGCGCCGCGCCGCGCCGGCCGAAGCCGCCGCCGAGGAACGGCTTGTGCACCTCGACCCGCTCGAGCGGCATGCCCGCGGTCTCCGCCGCGGTGGCCATCGAGGCTTCGGCGTTCTGCGTCGAGGTCCACACCTCGAGGCGGCCGTCGTCCTTGAACCACGCGGTGCAGGTCATCGGCTCCAGCGTCGCATGGCTGAGGTAGGGCGAGTCGTACTCGGCACCGATCACCTTGGCCGCCGCCTGCATCGCCGAATCCGCATCGCCCACCTTGTGCGCGACGGCGTTGTCCTTCGCCTCGAGCCCTTCCTTGAACGAGGCGAGGATGGTCTCGCTCGAGGCCTCGGCGTACTTGCCGCCATCCCACTCGATCCTGAGCTTCCTCGCCGCCCGGTTCGCGCGCCACCAGTTGTCGGCGACCACGGCGACGAAGTTTTCCTCGCGCACGACGCCCTTCACGCCGCGCATCTTCTTCGCCTCGGAATCGTCGACGCCCTTCACCTTGCCGAGGAAGATCGGGCACTGGACGATGGAGGCCATCAGCATGCCGGGCAATTGCACGTCGACGCCGAAGACGGGCTTGCCCATCACCTTGTCGGGGATATCGAGCCGCGCGACCGATTGCCCGGCGATGGTCCAGTCCTTCGCGTCCTTCAGCTTCGGCTCGGCGGGCGCCGCGGCCTTGCCGACACGCGCGGCGATCCTGCCGTAGGAGACGCGACGCCGGCCATGGGCGATCATGCCCTTCGAGACGGTGCATTCGCTCGCCGGCACTTTCCATTGCTCCGCCGCGGCGGCGACCAGCATCTCGCGCGCGGCCGCGCCCGACTTGCGCAGGTACTCCTGCGAGGTGCGGATGGCGGCGCTTCCGCCCGTGGACATGGAGCCCCAGATCCGCTTCCTCTTGATCTGCTCGTTGGGCGAGGCGAATTCGGTGGAGACCTTGTGCCAGTCGCACTCGAGCTCCTCGGCGACCAATTGCGCGAGGCCGGTCATGCTGCCCTGGCCCATCTCCGAGCGTGCGATGCGGATCACGACGCGGTCGTCCGGATGGATCACGATCCAATGCGTGACCTCCGGCCCTTCACCTTCCTTCGACATGTCGAGGATGCCGGCGGCGGCGGGCCGCGAAAACTCGAGCGCGAGCGCTCCACCCGCGGCGGCGGCGGCTTTCAGGAACTGGCGGCGATCGATGGCGAGGGTCATGGCGTCCTCCTCACACTTTCTGGCCGTTGGGGGCGAGCGCGGCCTGCGGCGCTCCTTCGACCTTCTCGCCGGCGGCGGCGTGGATCGCCTTCTTCACGCGCACGTAGGTGCCGCAGCGGCAAAGGTTCGTGATGGCGGCGTCGATGTCGGCATCCGTCGGCTTGGGATTCTTCTCGAGGAGCGCCGTGGCCGCCATGATCATCCCCGACTGGCAGTAGCCGCACTGCGGGACCGCGTGCTCGATCCATGCCATCTGCACCTTCGTGAGGCCGGGCTTGGCGAGCCCTTCGATGGTGGTGACCTTCTTCCCGGCGACGCTCGCCACGGGGACGCTGCACGAGCGCATCGGCTGGCCGTCGACCAGCACCGTGCACGCGCCGCACATGCCGATGCCGCAGCCGTATTTCGTACCGGCCATCTGCAGCTCGTCGCGCAGCACCCAAAGGAGGGGCATCTCCGGCTCGACGTCCACGGTGCGGACACGGCCGTTCACGTTCATCTTGGTGCTCATTGGGGGACTCCGGGAAAGGACGGGGGCGAGCGACGATTCTGCTACCGCGCATTCACGGGTGCAATGTGTCGCCGGATGGCGTCGCCTTTCTGGCGGCCGGCGCCGGCAAAGGCGGTCAGGAGATCGACGCGGCGAAGCGCCGGCACGATTCGTTGCCGATTCCCTCCGATGCGGCGCCGAGATGGGCATCGTTGCCGAGCTCGACTAGGAGCCGCGCGGTGGTCTCCTTGTCGCGCGCGGCACGCCCAGGTGGCGTACAGGTGGCAGGCGCCCGGGAGGCCCGCCCGCGCCACGTAGCGCCGGATCGTGTCGCCAAGCCGGTTCCTGCCGAACGGTTCGCCATAGTCGGTCGGGAACAGCTCGCCGCGATCGAGGCCTGCCTGCAGTCGCGCCCTCACCTCGCGAAGATAGCGCTCGATCCACGATCGGGCGACGACACCCAGCGGCACGACACGATCGCGGCCACCCTTTCCAGACCGCACCATGACTGGTGCTTGTCCATCAGGTGCGAACGATTGATCTGACTGCGAGAAATGCCGGGGTGATCGCGACTTCTCCTAGGGCGACGCTTCTCGCGGTTCGTGCCCGACTGAAGGCAATGCTCGGACTTTGATGCGTGATTCTCGATGGACAAGCGCATGCCCACCGTGCTGAGCACTGCAAGGAGAGTCTTGAGTGTCGGATTTCCAGATGGCGAGAGCGAGCGATACAAGGCTTCGCGAGATATTCGACGGCGAGCCCACGGTCGGCACGCAGCTCTTCAATTTCAACGGCGTGATGCGAAATGGATGCGGGCTTCCTTCGAGACGACGCAGGCGAACACGAACGCGTGCCTGGGCCGCCTTGTCCCCGATCGAGTTCAACCATGCAGCCTCCGTAGAGACCGCTACGCCGCGTTCTTTAGAGGCACGATCTCTAGGTTCGCCGCCCTCGCCCATTCCCGCTCCGCAATCTCCAAGTCATACTGCGCTTGCAGAGTCATCCAGAGCTGGGGCTCGACGGTGAAGAAGCGCCCTAGGCGAAGAGCTGTATCCGCCGTGACGGCCCTCTTTCCCGAGCAGATTTCATCGATCCGGCGCTGGGGAACGCCGATTGCCTTCGCCACACGGTAGCGCGTGAGGCCCAGGGGCTCGATGAAATCCGCAAGCAAGACTTCGCCAGGGTGGACGGGAGCCAAGTGGCGGCCGGAAATGATCTTTCCGAACTTCATTGCCCGGAGATCACTGCGCTTGATGGTCATGTCATGGCTTCCTAGTGATAATCGACGATCTCCACGTCGAATGCGTCGCCCTGCATCCAGCGGAAGCAGATTCGCCATTGATCGTTGATCCTGATGCTCCATTGTCCCTTTCGGTCGCCGCGCAGGGCTTCGAGCCGGTTTCCCGGAGGAACCCGAAGGCTCTCCAAAGAGCCGGCAGCATCAATCACCTTCAGTTTTCTTCGGGCGGCAGCCTGGACTTCGAGCGGCAAGCGCCGAACCTCGAGCCCGCAGAAGACGGCGGCCGTGGCCTTGTCGGCGAAGGACTGGATCATTCACGGCAATACTACCGCTCTGCGATACTACCGTCAAGCGGTATTACAGCGGGCCGTAGTTCCGCATCGCGCAAGTAGTTGTAGTTTTGCCGGCCGCCTGGGTCGGGGAGTGACTCGAAAAGGTGGCTACGCCCGACGCTAACGAAGATTTGACATGCCCCCAAGAATCCAGGCCGGTGCAGACCTGACACTCGGGCTGTTGAGAGTCATTTCACGGTGAAGTTTGGCATAAGCTTCTGCCGCTTCCATCGCCGCCACAATTTCAACTGCTGGTAGACGGAGGGCCCTAGCCGAGGTGCCGCGTATATCCGTCGGTGCCACTCGCCGCCAGCATCGAGATCGACCTCAGTCCAGCGCTTCGATCTCGCCCACTGTGTACATCGCGGGGTCGCGCCGCACATTGCCCAACGCGAAGGATTCCGGCCGGTCGGGAAGCAGGCGTGGCGCGCGCTCGCGCCCCTCGGCGAAGTGCTCGGCGACCGTCGCGATTTCGAGAGTCAGCCCGTCGGGATCGTAGAAGTAGAGGAACTGGTTCCCGCTCGGCGCGTGGATGCCGGGCCCGCTCGCGATGTGCACACCGGCCGCCTCGAAGTCCCGCGCGATCGCCTCGAGATCTGTTCCCGCGCGGACCCGGAAGTTGAGGTGATGGAACGTGCGCCGCTCGCCCTTGGCGATGCCGAGAGAGTGATGTTGCGGATTCGGAAAGCAGCGCAGCAGTGCGATGCGACCCTCGATCTCGTCGGAGAGGCGGAATCCGAGAACGTCGCGCCAGAACGTGGTCGCCTCCCGGTAGCTGGGCGTGCGCACGACCACGTGACCGAAGCCTTCGATCGTGCTGGTTGCGCACGCGGGTGCAGAAGCGGCGAGCTGAAAGTCCACCTGCGCGCCGGTATGGCATTCGACGATGCGAATTCCCGTCCCGACCTCAGTCCACGGCATGCGCGCACGGGACAGGACGCGGCGCAGCTCGGCCAGCGCATCGGCGCTCTCCATCTGAAACCCGAAGCGGCGCAGACCTGGTCGTCCGGTCGCACCGAGCTCGAGCGTCGCGCAATCGCTCCCTACGCGGAAGCGAACGCATCCCGGAGCGCCGCCCGGCACCAGCTCGAGCCCTGGCAGGCGCGCATAGAAGCCGCTGGCGCGCGCGAGATCCGTCACGCCGAGCGTGACCGAGGAGAGCTGGCGATAGCGCAGCATCGTCACGTTCCCCCCGCCACGTGGGCTCGGGAGATGACGTCGGCCCACCGGCCGATATCCGTGCGGATGAAGGCGTCGAACTGCTCGGGAGTGGTCGTGAGCGCCTGAACGCCGAAGCGAGCGAAGAGCGCCTGGATCTGCGGCGAACGCACCGCTTCCACGATGTCCGCGTTGAGGCGCGCAACGAGGTCGCGCGGCGTGCCGCGGGGCACGACGATCCCGTTCCAGCCCATGATCGCGTCCTTGGGCAGTAGCCCGGAAAGGAGCGGCAGGTCCGGCTCGCCCGGTATGGGCTCGTCGCTCACCACGGCGATGAGCTTCAGATGACCGGAGCGCGCGAGGGGCAGCGCGCTCGGCAGCGTGTCGAAAATGATCGGAAGACGCCCGGCCATCAGGTCGGGATAGGCCTGCCCGGTTCCCTTGTAGGCGACGTGCTGCATGTCCACCCCATAGCGCAACCGGAAAAGCTCGCCGAGGAGTTGCGGCCCCGTCGCGATACCGGGCGACCCGTAGCTCACGGCGTGTCCCTGGGCGCGGATCCACCCTACGAGCTCGTCCACTGTCGAGGCTGGCACGGTGGGACTCACCACGATCGCTGCCTTGAGCTGATAGAGCAGCGTGATGCCCGAGAAATCCGCGACGGAGTCGTATGGCAGGTGCGGTTGCAGCGTCGCGTTGATTGAATGCGCGGTGATCACCCAGCCGAGCGTATATCCGTCGCCACCGGACTTCGCCACCCGATCGGTCGCGACGATCGTTCCGCCGCCCGGCCTGTTTTCGATGATGACCGGCTGTCCCCAACGCGCGGAGAGCTGTTCCGCCAGCCCCCGGGCGACGGCATCGGCCGAGGACCCGGCCGGAAGGGGAAGGATGATCTTCACGGGACGCTCGGGCCAGCGTGCGGCGACCGGTGCCGCGGCGAGCACCGCGGCAACGAGGAGGAGGGATCGGGCGAGGCGGTTCATGGGGCGCTCCGGCATGGGGACGAAGCAGCGTACGGCCCCCCAGCCATAACGACCAATGAATTGATGGCATGGCAGATATTCGCGGTATCGATGTCGATGGTACGCTTTGGCCGGGAGGAAACGCCATGAAGCAGCAAGTGAGTGCCTTGGATCGCCGCCTGGACCTGAACCTCATGGTCGTGTTCGAGGCCATCTATCGTAGGCGCAACCTCACCGCCGCGGGGGAGGAGCTGGGCCTCAGCCAACCTGCGATGAGCCACGCGTTGGCGCGGCTGCGCTGGACGTTTGGCGAACCGCTCTTCGTGCGCCTGCCGCGTGGAATGGAGCCCACTGCCCTCGCCGACGAGGTTGCGCCCCACGTCACGGAGGGCATCGCCATCGTTCGCCGGGGTTTCGAACGAAAGACGTTCGATCCGGCCACCTCGACGCGTCTCTTCACCCTCGCCATGTCCGACATCGGCGAGGTGGCCCATTTGCCTCCACTCTTGGCGGCTCTGGAGCGTGCGCCCGGAGTCAGGCTACGGGCGGTGGAGATGGCTCCCGACGCGGCGCGGGCGTCCCTGGCCGACGGCCGGGTGGATCTCGCCCTCGCGGTGAACCTGCGCTCGGCGGCACCCTTCCGCGATGCGCTGGTGGTCGAGCACGGCTACGCAACCGTTGCGCGGATCGGC
Source organism: Usitatibacter sp. (assembly GCA_035605915.1). Lineage (GTDB taxonomy): Bacteria > Pseudomonadota > Gammaproteobacteria > Burkholderiales > Usitatibacteraceae > Usitatibacter. The sequence goes on along the minus strand of DATNGJ010000036.1, from coordinate 2,745 downwards.
CACCCGACTATCCGAAACCGTCTCACGTTGGCGCAGTTCCGCGAGGCACGTCACTTGCTCGTGATGCCTACCGGGCCGGTGAAGCACGGGCAGGTCATCGAACGCGCATTGCGCAGCCGACGGGTCGACGCACGGATTGCCGTGCAGGTGGCACATTTCCACCCGGTGGCCGCGATCGTAGGCCGCAGCGATCTGGTAGCGACGGTGCCCCGCGGCCTTGCGGAGACCATGCCGCGCGATCGCATCCGCCTCTTCGAAACGCCCATCGAGCTGCCCCAAGTGCGCATCTCTCTGTACTGGCACGAACGCTACGACAAGGACCTCGGGAACGTGTGGCTGCGCGAGCTCTACCTCGAGATCGCCCGGGCGGTTCATGGGAAGCCGCGCGTCCAAGGCTGAGCGACGACGTGGCTCGGGTTTATTCTCACGCGATACTAAGCTGGGAAAGGCGAACTGTCTTCACGCACGCACCTGAACTTCGCCGTCTTCTGAATCGCCCCGGGTTTAGCCGACACTTGTGAGTCGTGTGTCGTGCTGCTTTTCGAAGTTTATCGGTGACAGGCCGTTGCTGTGGCCGTGCCGGCGTCTTTGGTTAGAAGAGCTCGATGTAGTTGAACACGTCCTGACGCGCGTCATCACGAGTGTTGTAGGTCTTCCGGCGGATTCGCTCCCGCTTCAGCAACTGGAAAAAGCTCTCGGCCACCACATTGTCGTGGCAATTGCCGCGCCGGCTCATGCTCGAGCGCAGATTATGTGCCTTGAGGAAGGACTGCCAATCGTGGCTCGTGAATTGGCTGCCTTGGTAGATCGAGCACGACAGCCAGATAGAGCCAACCTTCCATCGTGCGAACGTAGGTGATGTCGGTGACCCAGACCTCGTTGGGACGCTGAACATCGAAATTCTGTTTCAAGTGGTTCGGTGTAACGATGTCGGGAGCTCCGCCGCGCGGCCCAGGTCGTCTGCGATAGCCGGTCTGCGAGCGCAATCCCTCACGGCGCATAAGACGAGCCACTCGATGCTTGCCGCAGACTTCTCCCAGCTCACGCAGGTCGCGATGCACCTTCCGGTAGCCATAGACAGCCCCGCTCTCGAGCCAGGATTGTTTGATCAACCCAAGCAGGCGCTCGTCTTCTCGCGTGCGCCGGCTCGGCGATCGCGATCTCCAGTCGTAATACCCGCTGGGGTGGACCTCCATCATTCGGCACATGCGGCGGACCGAATGAAGCGCCTCGTGAGCGCGAATGAACGCGTACCTTACCGAGATCCCTTTGCAAAGTACGCTGCGGCCTTTTTTAGGATGTCGCGCTCTTCGGTGACGCGCTGCAACTGCGCCTTCAGGCGCTTGATCTCTTCGGCCTGTGAACGCTCTTCTTCGCGCTGGGCCTGGGGCTTGCCGTACTGCCTCACCCATCGATAAAGGCTATCCGTGGTGATCCCCAAACGTTTGGACACCTCGTACGCCGAATGGCCATGCCCGCGCACCTGCCGGACCGCTTCGATCTTGAATTCCTCTGTGTACCGCGCGTGCCGATTGCCCGTTGCCATGTAGCCTCCCCTGGTCGTAAGTTTACGACTCCAAGGTGTCTACTCAACCCGGGGCGATTCAGCCGGTGCTCGGATCGTAATCGCGGAAGTAGTTGTAGTTTGACGGGAAGCGCCGCGCCGCAAGGGGGGCGTGCGAGGAAGCCTAGGCTGCTTGCTTGATCAGGGATTCGGCCGGGATTCCCAAGCCCCGGTGAAGCTTCCACGCCATGGCCATGGTCAGGGGACGCTTCCGGTTGAGGATCTCGTAGACCCGGTTGGGCTGTCCGATATAGGGCACAAGATCCTTCACGCCCAGGTTGCGTTGCTCCATGACCAGTTTGATCGCCGCCACCGGATCGGGTAGGTCGAGGGGGAAATGCCGCGCTTCGTAGGCCTCGACCAGGGTAACCAGAATCTCGAGACGGTCGCCCTCGGGCGTGTTGCGCTTGGCATCCATCAGTTCCTCGATGGCCGCCAAGGTCGCTTCGTAGTCCCTCCTTGTCCTGATCGGCTTGATTTCCATGCCACCTCCTCTACACAGACTGCGCATCAATTCGGTCGTATTGTCGATGGGTCCCTATGAAACGCACGTAGACGACGCGATACGGAAAGTTGATCCACACGACGATTCGATACTTGTTGCCGGCTACGTTGAAGACGACTCGGCCGTCCCTGAGAATGCTCGCGTTGCCAATTTCCCGCTTCACCTCGGCTGGCGAAGACCAGTCGGCCCTCAGCACTTGCCGATACCACGCCAAGGCTGCTTCGCGAGCATCGGCGTATTCGGGGCGGCTCTCGATGAACTCCTTGATCGTCTTCAGCGCAATGAGCCGCATTGCACATTATAGTCCCATATTGGGACTTCCCGCAAGCTTCGCTGGAGTAGTCGTAATGTTCTGACCTGCTCCCCGGAATTAGTACGAATTCAATCCGGAATCTGCGGGTTGATTTGACTTGATTTGACCCTCTCTGGCAAGCCAGCGGTGGGCGAACTCAGCCGGCGTCGCATCGCCGATCGAGCTGTGAGGCCGCTCGATGTTGTACTCGATCCTCCAGGCTTCGATGAGGATGCGCGCCTCTGCAAGGCTCGTGAACCAGTGCTCATTCAGGCATTCGTCGCGGAATTTGCCGTTGAAGCTCTCGATGTAAGCGTTCTCGACGGGTTTGCCAGGGCGGATGAAGCGAAGGCGAATACCTTGGCGGTAAGCCCATTCATCGAG
>DATNGJ010000035.1:0-7259 GCA_035605915.1 Usitatibacter sp. | reverse complement strand
ATGGGGGAGTCCGCCATCGCCTCCGCCGTTGCCGTTGCCGTTGCCGTTCCCATTGGCATCGCCGTTGCCGTTGCCGTTGCCGTTGCCATCGGCGTGTCCGTTGCCGTTGCCGTGGCCGTTACCGTTGCCGTTCTCGCCGTTCTCCTCGTCGCGATCCTCGATGCGCTCGAGGCCGGAGAGCTTCTCGCCCTCGCCCAGGTTGATGAGCGTGACCCCCTGCGTGGAGCGGCCCATCTCGCGAATCTCGTTCACGCGCGTGCGGATGAGCACTCCGCCGGAGGTGATGAGCATGATCTCGTCCTCGGGCGAGGCGAGCGTCGCGGCGACCACCTTGCCGTTCCTCTCGCTCGTCTGGATCGCGATCATGCCCTGCGTTCCGCGCCCGTGGCGCGTGTACTCGGTGATCGGCGTGCGCTTGCCGAAGCCGTTCTCGGTGGCTGTCAGCACGCCCTGGCTCTCGTTCTCGGCGACCAGGAGCGCGATCACCTTGCCGCCCTTCGCGAGGTTCATGCCGCGCACGCCGCGCGCGCCGCGGCCCATCGGGCGCACGTCGTTCTCGTCGAAGCGCACCGCCTTGCCCTCGTCGGAGAAGAGCATCACGTCGTGCTTGCCGTCGGTGACCGCCACGCCCACCAGGCGGTCGCCCTCGTCCAGGTCGAGCGCGATGATTCCCGACGGACGCGGGCGCGAGAAGTCCGAGAGCGAGGTCTTCTTCACGACGCCCTGCTGGGTCGCGAAGAACACGTAGGAATCCTCGCGGAACTCGCGCACCGGCAGGATCGCGTTGATGCGCTCGTCCTCGTCCATCTTGAGGAGGTTCACGATGGGCTTGCCGCGCGAGGCGCGCCCGCCCTGCGGCACCTCGTAGACCTTGATCCAGTACACCTTGCCCTTGTTCGAGAAGCACAGCACGTAGTCGTGCGTGTTGGCGATGAAGAGCTTCTCGATGAAGTCGTCCTCGCGGGTGGCCGCCGCCTGCTTGCCGCGCCCGCCGCGCTTCTGCGCGCGGTACTCGTCGAGCGGCTGGCTCTTGATGTAGCCGGCGTGGGAGAGCGTGACGACCACGTCCTCCTTCGCGATCAGGTCCTCGATCTGCAGGTCCTGCCCGTTCACCACGATCTCGCTCTTGCGCGGGTCGCCGAACTCGCGCTTGATCTCGAGCAGCTCGTCGCCGATGATCTTCGTCACGCGCTCGGGCCGCGCGAGGATGTCGAGGAGATCCTCGATGGCGGCGATCACCTCGCGGTACTCGGAAAGGATCTTGTCCTGCTCGAGGCCGGTGAGGCGCTGCAGCTGCATCTCGAGGATGCGCTGCGCCTGCACGTCGGAAAGGCGGTAGCCGGAGGTCGAGACGCCGAACTCGCGCGCGAGCGCCTCGGGCCGGAACTGCTCGGCGGAGCCGCGCGCGAGCATCTGCTCGACGAGCGGCGAGCGCCACGTGCGCGACATGAGCTCGGTGCGCGCGGCCGCGGGCGTGGCGGCCGCCTTGACGATCGCGATCACCTCGTCCACGTTGGAGAGCGCCACGGCGAGCCCCTCGAGCACGTGGCCGCGCTCGCGCGCCTTGCGCAGGTCGTAGACCGTGCGCCGCGTGACCACCTCGCGCCGGTGGCGCAGGAAAAGCTCCAGGAACTGCCGCAGGTTGAGCAGCTTCGGCTGGCCGTCGACGAGCGCGACCATGTTCATGCCGAACGACTCCTGCATCTGCGTGAGCTTGTACAGGTTGTTCAGCACGATCTCGGCGACCTCGCCGCGCTTGAGCTCGATCACGATGCGCGTGCCGGTCTTGTCGGACTCGTTGCGCAGGTCCGAGATGCCCTCGATGCGCTTCTCGCGGATGAGGTCGGCGATCTTGGTGAGGAGCTGGTCGCCGCCCACCTGGTAGGGAAGCTCGTCGACGATGAGCGCCTGGCGGCCGCCCTTGTCGAGGTCCTCGACGTGCGTGCGCGCGCGCATGATCACGCGCCCGCGGCCGGTGAGGTAGCCCTCCTGCAGCTCGCCCACGCCGTAGATGATTCCCGCGGTCGGGAAATCGGGGGCCGGCACGATCTTCACGAGCTCGGCGATCGAGGTCTCGGGATCCTTGAGCAGCTGCAGGCACGCATCGATCACCTCGCCGAGGTTGTGCGGCGGGATGTTGGTCGCCATTCCGACCGCGATGCCCGACGAGCCGTTCACGAGCAGGTTCGGGAAGCGCGCGGGAAGGATCAACGGCTCCGATTCGCTGCCGTCGTAGTTCGGCCCGAAGTCGACCGTCTCCTTGTCGAGGTCGGCGAGGAGCTCGTGCGCGATCTTCGCCATGCGGATCTCGGTGTAGCGCATGGCCGCCGCGTTGTCGCCGTCCACCGAGCCGAAGTTGCCCTGCCCGTCCACCAGCGGATAGCGCAGGCTGAAATCCTGCGCCATGCGCACGATCGTGTCGTACACCGCGGTGTCGCCGTGCGGGTGGTATTTACCGATCACGTCGCCCACGATGCGCGCGGATTTCTTGTACGCCTTGTTCCAGTCGTTCGAGAGCTCGTGCATCGCGTAGAGCACGCGGCGGTGCACCGGCTTGAGGCCATCGCGCACGTCGGGAAGGGCACGCCCGACGATCACGCTCATCGCGTAGTCGAGATACGAGCGCCGCATCTCCTGCTCGAGGCTGATGGGATGCGTTTCTTTGGCGAATGATTCCATGGGCTTCCGGGGGAAGGGCGCGGGAGCCGCTCCCAAGTGCTTGGTTTTTATGGGAATTAAGGCGAACTGCCGAAGCTAAATTCTATCACATCGGAACGGCACTTTCCATGAGCGAAACCGGTCATAGAGGCGTGGCGCGATAGCAGCAACCCGCCCCGCGACTCGACCGGAACCGCTCCTTCCCGTTGGAAAGGGAAAAGCCGTTTGTGTATGATGTCGCAAGCAGTTTTCGGGCGGTGAGCCAGAGAACCAAAGCGGCACAACAACCATCCATTCTCGGGAGTTCCGAACATGAAGATTTCCTCCAAGCTCGCCGCCGGAAGCGCCATCCTCGCGCTCGCTGTCGGCACCGCCTATGCCGACTTCGTCCCTGATCTGCAGGACTCCGCGGGCCACGCGGTCCGCGACAGCTCCGGCCATTGCGTAGTCACCTCCGGCGTCGTGCTTCCCGAGTGCGCGGGAACGCCCGCGCCCGCGCCTGCCGCGCCCGCCGCTCCCTCGGAGCCCGCCACTCCGGCCGCTCCCGAGACGCCGCCCGCGCCCGCGCCCGCCGCGCCCTCGTCGGTACGCCAGTCGGTCGTGATCCAGGCCGACGCGTTGTTCGACTTCGACAAGTCGGTGGTACGTCCGGACGGCAAGCGCGCCATCGACGAAGCGCTCGACAAGCTCAGCGGCGTCGACATCGAGATGGTGATCGCCACCGGCCACACGGACTCGATCGGCACCGAGCGCTACAACCAGAAGCTCTCGGAGCGCCGCGCCGCCGCGGTGAAGGCCTACCTGGTGAGCAAGGGAATCCCGGCCTCGAAGATCACGACCATCGGGAAGGGCGAGACCCAGCCGGTCGCGACCAACAAGACCGCCGCGGGCCGCCAGAAGAACCGCCGCGTGGACATCGAGTTCCGGGGCACCAAGCAGTAAGATTTCCGTCCCGTCGGACAAAAAACCCCGCTCCGGCGGGGTTTTTTGTTCCGTTAGCCCGCCATGGAGAGAGTCGACACCCTCGTCTGCGCCGCGCACGTGATCCCGATCGAGCCGCGCGCGGTGCTGCCGCGGCACGCCGTCGCGATCCGCGATGGGCGCATCGTGGCGCTCGCCCCCATCGACGATGCGCGCGCCCGCTTCGATGCCCGCGAGGTGGTGGAGCTCGAGCGCCACGTGCTCCTTCCCGGCCTGGTGAACCTGCATTGCCACGCGGCGATGGCGCTGCTGCGGGGCCTCGCCGACGACCGCCGCCTGATGACCTGGCTCGAGGAGCACATCTGGCCCGCGGAGGCGCGCCACGTGAGCGACGAGTTCGTGCACGACGGAAGCCTCCTCGCGATGGCGGAGATGCTTCGCGCCGGCGTCACGTGCGTGAACGACATGTATTTCTTCCCGGGAGCCACCGCGCGCGCGGCGCTGCGGGCGGGCATGCGCGCGGCGCTCGGCATCATCGCGATCGAGTTTCCCAGCGCGTACGCCGCCGGCCCGAGGGAATACCTGGAGAAGGGACTCGCGACGCGCGACGATTACCGCGGCGAGCCGCTCCTCTCCTTCTGCCTCGCGCCGCACGCCCCGTACACGGTGGGCGACGATACGCTCAAGCGCATCGGCGTGCTCTCGGAGGAGCTCGACATCCCGATCCACACCCACGTGCACGAGACGCGCGAGGAGGTCGAGCAGGGCCTCGCACGCAACGGCATGCGTCCGCTGGAGCGGCTGCGGCGCCTGGGAATCGTCGGCCCCAGGCTCATCGCGGTGCACTCGGTCCATCTCGAGGACGGCGAGATCGAGCTGTACGCGCGCGAGAACGTGAGCGTCGCGCACTGCCCGTCCTCGAACATGAAGCTCGCGAGCGGCATCGCGCCGGTCGCGCGCCTGCACGCGAGCGGGGTGCGCGTGGGCCTCGGCACCGACGGTGCCGCGAGCAACAACCGGCTCGACGTGCTCACGGAGATGCGTAACGCCGCGCTCCTCGCCAAGGCGACGAGCGGGGACGCGGCGCTGCTGGGCGCGCTCGAAGCGCTCGAGATGGCGACGCTCACCGGCGCGCGCGCTCTCGGGCTCGACGATCGCATCGGCTCGATCGTGCCGGGCAAGTCCGCCGACCTCGCCGCCCTCGAGCTCGCTTCCATCGAGACCGTGCCCTGTTTCGACCCCGCCTCGCACGTCGTCTACGCCGCGGGACGCGAGCACGTCACGCACGTCTGGGTCGAGGGCCGGCCGCGGCTCGTCGAGCGTCGGCTGCAGGACCTCGACGAGGCGGACCTGCGCGACCGCGCCGCGTGGTGGCAGCGGAAGATGGCATGATGACCACGGCGGCCCGCGACCCCCTCCCCGACACCCCCAGGGGCAGGGAGCAAACGATGGAACAGTCCTCGCGAAATTCCAGCACGAACTACGATCCGGCGGAGCTCGCCAAATTCAGCGCGCTCGCGCACCGCTGGTGGGATCCCACGAGCGAGTTCCGGCCGCTGCACGAGATCAATCCGCTGCGCCTCGCGCACCTCGAGCGGCTCGCCGGGGGACTCGCGGGCAAGCGCATCGTGGACGTGGGATGCGGCGGCGGCATTCTCGCCGAGGCGATGGCGCTCCAGGGCGCGCAGGTGGTCGGGATCGACCTTTCCGAGCGCGCGCTCAAGGTCGCGCGCCTGCACGGCATGGAGATGGCGAGCTCGGTGGACTATCGCTACGTCTCGGCGGAGGATCTCGCGCGCGCCGAGCCCGAATCGTTCGACGTGGTCACGTGCATGGAGATGCTCGAGCACGTGCCCGAGCCCGCGAGCATCGTCGCGGCCTGCGCGCGCCTGGCGCGCAAGGGCGGCCACGTCTTCTTCTCGACCATCAACCGCAATCCCAAGTCGTTCCTCTTCGCGATCGTCGGTGCCGAGTACGTGCTCGGCCTGCTGCCGAAGGGCACCCACGAGTACGCGCGCTTCATCCGGCCCTCGGAGCTCACGCGCGATTGCCGCTCCGCGGGACTCCGGGTCGAGGACATCACCGGCATGACGTACAACCCGCTCACCCGCCGCTACGCGCTCGGCCGCGACGTCGACGTGAACTACCTCCTCGCATGCCGCAACTGATCGAGGCGGTCCTCTTCGACCTCGACGGCACGCTCGCCGACACCGCGCCCGACATGGCGCTCACGGTGAACCGCATGCTCGAACGGCGCGGCCGCGCGGCCGTGACGGTGGACGCGGTGCGGCCGTACGTTTCCAGGGGCGCGCGCGGGATGATCGGCGCGGCCTTCGGCCTCGCGCCCGACGACGCCGGCTTCCAGGCGCTGCGCGAGGAGTTCCTCGACCTCTACGGGGAGAACCTCTGCGTGGACACGCGGCTCTTTCCCGGCATGGACGAGCTCCTCGCCGAGCTCGAGGCGAAGGGCGTTGCGTGGGGCGTCGTGACCAACAAGTTCGAGCGCTTCGCGCGGCCGCTCATCGACGCGCTCGGGCTCGCGCATCGCGCGGGCGTCGTCGTGGGCGGCGACACGTGCCCGCGACCCAAGCCGTTTCCGGATCCCCTGCTCTTCGCCGCGACCCACCTCGGCATCGCACCCATGCGCACGCTCTACGTGGGCGACGACGAGCGCGACGTGCAGGCGGCGCGTGCCGCCGGGATGCCCGTGCTCGTGGCGGGCTACGGCTACCTCGGCGACGGCGCGCCGCCGATCCTGTGGGGCGCCGACGGCATCGTCGAGTCGCCCCCGGCGATCGGGGCCTGGATGCGCGAGCACGCGGCGCAGAAGCGCCCGCGCCCGTGAATGCGGCTACTTCCTGCCGCGTCCGCCCGCGACGAGCAGCACGATGCCCAGCGCGATCCCGCCGAGCCCCGCCCACTGCGGCACGTCGACCTGCCGCTTCTCCTTGAGGGAGAGCTCGAACGGGCCGACCTTCGCCTGGTGCGTCTCCCGGGTGTAGCTGAAACCGCCGTAGGCGAGCGCGAGCGCCCCGGCCACGATCAGCACGATGCCGACGATCCTCAACGGTGTCATTCGCGATCCTTGAAAGCGGCGGGAACCGTACCCACCTCGTGACTGACGTATCATACCCATTGCTCCATCCCGATTTTTTTTGGGGGCGACCCGGTTTCGACGCGGGTTCGGAAGCAGCGCAGGGCATGCCGAGGCGCGGATCACCTCGTAAATACAGCCGCAGACGACAATAGTCGCCAACGACAGCAACTACGCTCTGGCCGCCTAATACCGGCCGGACTCCGCCCCGGGTGTGCCCATGCGCCCGGCCGGGCTCGTAAAGACGGACGCGGAGTCATACTCATGGGATCGTCCCGAGCGGGGCCACTTCGCGCGGGGCTAAATCCAAGGTGGCTCAGCATCGTCCAGCTCGCCGGTCTGCGGGACGGTGGTTAAACCAAATGGCCTGGCTACGCATGTAGAACTGACTGACGAAGGCTCGCGGACGGGGGTTCGATTCCCCCCGCCTCCACCAATACCCCCGATCCGGGGAAATCCAACGGCGTCCAAGCGGACGCCGTTTTTCTTGGCGCATCGCCGGGCGGGCGCTGCATTGCGCGGCGGCCGAACTCGCGGCTACCATTCGCCGGTGAGCGAGGCGCGGCGGGTCCTTTCTTGAAGCGGC
>DATNGJ010000034.1:0-55673 GCA_035605915.1 Usitatibacter sp. | reverse complement strand
TCCATGCCGAACAAGAGCTTCCGCAGGATCCACACCTTGGGCAGGATGTCCGGCCCGATCAGCAGCTCCTCGCGGCGAGTGCCGGAGCGGTTCACGTTGAGCGAGGGATAGATGCGCTTCTCGGCCATGCGGCGATCCAGGTGGATCTCCATGTTGCCGGTGCCCTTGAACTCCTCGTAGATCACGTCGTCCATCCGCGATCCGGTGTCGATGAGCGCGGTGGCGATGATGGTGAGCGAGCCGCCTTCCTCGATGTTGCGCGCCGCGCCGAAGAAGCGCTTCGGACGCTGCAGGGCGTTGGCGTCCACGCCGCCCGTCAGCACCTTGCCCGACGCGGGCACGACCGTGTTGTAGGCGCGCGCGAGGCGCGTGATGGAGTCGAGCAGGATCACGACGTCCTTCTTGTGCTCGATCAAGCGCTTGGCCTTCTCGATCACCATCTCGGCGACCTGCACGTGGCGCGTGGCAGGCTCGTCGAACGTGGAGGCGACGACCTCGCCGCGCACGGTGCGGCTCATCTCCGTCACCTCCTCGGGCCGCTCGTCGATCAGCAGCACGATGAGGACCGCTTCCGGATGGTTGGCGGTGATCGCGTGCGCCATGTGCTGCATGAGCACGGTCTTGCCGGCCTTGGGCGGCGAGACGATGAGGCCGCGCTGTCCCTTGCCGATGGGCGCGATGATGTCGAGCATGCGGCCGGTGAGGTTCTCCTCGGCCTTGATGTCGCGCTCGAGCCGCATCGGCTCGTCCGGGTGGAGCGGCGTGAGGTTCTCGAAGAGGATCTTGGTCTTCGCGTTCTCCGGCGGCTCGCCGTTCACCGTGTCGACCTTCACCAGCGCGAAGTAGCGCTCGCCGTCCTTCGGCGTGCGGATCTCGCCGACGATGGAATCGCCGGTGTGCAGGTTGAAGCGCCGGATCTGCGAGGGCGAGACGTAGATGTCGTCGGGCCCGGCGAGGTAGGAAGTATCGGGCGAGCGCAGGAAGCCGAAGCCGTCCTGGAGCACCTCGAGGGTGCCGTCGCCGAAGATCGCTTCGCCCTTCTTGGCCTGGTGCTTGAGGAGGGCGAAGACGAGCTCCTGCTTGCGGAGCCGGTTCGCTCCCTCGAGCTCGTTGGCGATCGCCATGTCCACGAGCTCCGAGACGTGCTTGAGCTTGAGGTCGGATAAGTGCATGCCGCGGGCCTGCCTGGTGTGGTGTTCGGGAACGGGCCCGGAAGACGTCACGGGCCGCAGAAACTCAACTCAAAGGGAGTTCGGGTGAGCCTGGCTGCGGGGAGATGCGGGGAGTTTTTTCTTGGAAGACTGCTCGAACGAGCAGCCAGGACGCGATCAGGGTAGCGGTTTCAGATATTGCTGTCAATGAAGGCGGCGAGCTGGGACTTGGAGACCGCGCCCACCTTGGTGGCCTCGAGGTTCCCGTTCTTGAAGAGCATCAAGGTGGGAATTCCGCGGATGCCGTACTTCGGCGGCGTGGACTGGTTCTCGTCGATGTTGAGCTTGGCGACCTTGAGGCGCCCGGCGTATTCGGCGGCGATCTGGTCGAGCGCCGGCGCGATCATCTTGCAGGGCCCGCACCACTCCGCCCAGTAGTCCACGAGGACCGGAGTCTGCGATTGCAGAACCTCCTGCTCGAAGGTGTCGTCGGTGATGTGGATGATCTTGTCGCTCACTCTGCCTCCTGGAAGGTCGGTGCCGGGCGGCATGCTACCGGCGGCGACGAGCGTCCATCGTAGACCAAACGCCGGCGCGCTGGCAAAGCCGCGCGGCGCGGTGCGCGCGTGCGCTCTGGTAAAATAGCGGTCTTTTCCCCGGATTTTTTTGCCGCGTTTCGAAAGGCTCCTTCATGGCGTATGTGGTGACCGAGGCCTGCGTGAAGTGCAAGTACACGGATTGCGTCGACGTGTGTCCGGTCGACTGCTTCCGCGAGGGCCCGAACATGCTCATCATCGACCCGGACGAGTGCATCGACTGCACGCTCTGCGTTCCCGAGTGCCCGGTCGAGGCGATCTTCGCCGAGGACGACGTGCCCGCGGACCAGAAGGACTTCATCCCACTTAACGCGGAGCTCTCGAAAGTGTGGAAGCCCATCGTCGAGCGCAAGGACGCGCCGGCCGATGCCGACGAGTGGGCGAAGGTCAAGGACAAGCGCAACCTGATCGAGAAATAGCGGGCAAGAAGCGGTAACCACGGATGAACACGGATGAACACGGATCGGTGGAGAAAAGCGATTCCATGGCGGCCATGGGCATGATGCGATTTCCTTTCTTCACCGATCTGTGTTCATTCGTGTTCATCTGTGGTTCCCTGGCTTTTCCTGTTCGCATCAGCCGTACAGTCCGCCCTTCGCCTTGCCGCGGAAGATCCGGTACGAGAGGATCGTGTAGCCCGCGATGAAGGGCAGCACGATCGCCGCGCCGAGCAGCAGCGCCTTGAGGCCGGAAGGCGGCGCCGCCGCCTCCCAGATCGTGAGCTTGTCGATCACGACGTAGGGATAGAGGCTGTAGGCGAGGCCGAGGAAGGCGAGCACGAAGATCGCCGCCGAGGCCATGAACGGGCGCGCGTCGTGTCGCGCCTCGCCCTCCCGCAGGCGCCCGGTCGATCGCCAGAGCCAGAAACCGCAGGCGAGGGTCGCCGCCGGCAAGATCATCACCCACAGCGTGCGCGGGAAATCGAACCAGCGCTCGCGCACCGTCTCGCTCTGGATCGGCGTGGCGAGGCTCACCAGCGCGACGCCGAGCGCCACCCAGAGCAATCCCCAGCGCGCCCACGCGATCGATTTCCTCTGCAGCTCGCCCTCGGTCTTGAGGATCAGCCAGGTCGCGCCCATCAGCACGTAGCCGCCGCACAGGCTCGCCCCGACGATCACCGCGAAGAGCCACTCGGCGAAGCCGCCGCGGAAGCCGGAGACGTAGCGCCCGAGCATCATCCCCTGGCAGAACGAGGCGAGCGTGGAGCCGGCCCAGAAGAGCCAGTTCCAGAGCTCGCGATGCCAGCCGTGCGCCTTCATGCGGAACTCGAACGCGACGCCGCGCAGCATGAGGCCCACCAGCATCGCGACCACGGGAAGGTAGAGCGCGCCCATCACCGGGAGGAGCGCGCCCGGAAAGGCCGAGAGCAGGATTCCGATGCCGAGCACGAGCCAGGTCTCGTTCGCGTCCCAGAACGGCCCGATGGAGGAGACCATGACCGATTGCTCATCGTCGGTGGCGGCGGGCATGAGCATCGCGACGCCGAGGTCGTAGCCGTCGAGCACGACATAGGCGAGCACCGCGGCGCCCATCAGCACCATGAAGATCACCGGCAGGAGGTCCACGTCAGCGCTCCTTCCTCGTGAACGTCGCGGTGGCCGGCCAGCTCGTGGGCGGCGGCTCCTCGCGCGCGCCTTCGCCCGCCATGTGCGTGAGCACGACGATGTACGCGATGAACATCACCACATAGGTGAGGATGTAGCCGGTGAGGCTCGCGCCGAGCTCCGCGCCGCTCGCGTCGCCCGCGCCGCGCGCGGTGGCGAGGATCCCGGTGACGAGCCAGGGCTGGCGGCCGACCTCGGTGACGATCCACCCGGCGTCCACCGCGATCCATCCGGCGAACGTGAAGCCGGCGAAGATCCACAGCATCGTCCGTCCCGCCGCGCGTCCGCCGCGCGTCTCCCACGTCCCCCACCACGAGACGAGCAGCATGAGGATCCCCATGCCGACCATGATGCGGAACGCGAAGAACACGGGCGCCACCGGCGCGTGCTGCGGAAACTCCTCGAGGCCGCGGATCGTGCCGTCGAGCGAATGGGTGAGGATGACGCTTCCGGCGTAGGGCAGCTCGATCGCGTAGTCGTTGCGCTTCTCCTTCTCGTCCGGGATCGCGAAGAGCGTGAGCGGCGCGCGATGCTCGGTATGCCAGATCGCCTCGATCGCCGCGATCTTCGCCGGCTGGTGCTCGAGGGTGTTCAGCCCGTGCTGGTCGCCGACGAAGATCTGCACCGGCGTGAGGATCGCGGCCGTGACGAGCGCGAGGCGCAGCGTGCGTTTCGCGCCGGCATCGGAGGGCATGCGCAGCAGCCGCCAGGCCGAGAGCCCCGCGATCACGAAGGACGCGGTGAGCCCCGAGGCGATCACCATGTGGCAGAAGCGGTACGGGAACGACGGGTTGAAGATCACCTTCAGCCAGTCGCCGGCAATCCATTGGTCGCCCGAGCGCACCTGTCCCGTCGGCGTCTGCATCCAAGAGTTGAGCGCGAGGATCCAGAACGCGGAAAGCGTCGTGCCGAACGCGACCAGGATGCTCGCGGTGATGTGCAGCCAATCGGGCACGCGCTCCATGCCGAACAGCATCACGCCGAGGAAGGTCGCCTCGAGGAAGAACGCGGTGAGCACCTCGTAGGAGAGGAGCGGCCCCGCGATGGCGCCCACGGTCGTCATGTAGCGCGGCCAGTTGGTGCCGAACTGGAACGACATCACGATTCCGGTGACCACGCCCATCGCGAAGGTGAGCGCGAAAATCTTCACCCACAGGCGGTAGCGCGCGAGGCGCGCGGCATCGCGATGGCGCTGGTAGGACAGCCGGAATGCGACGAGGTACCAGGCGAGCCCGATGGTGAGCGCCGGGAACAGGATGTGGAACCCGATATTGATGCCGAACTGCGCGCGGGAAAGCAGGAGGGCGTCGTTCATGGCGGGCTCCGGGCGGGCACGGCAATGTCGCTACAATTCTAGGATGGCTCGGGGAAAGCTCAAGATCTTTTTCGGCGCCTTTCCGGGCGCCGGGAAAACCAACGCGATGCTCACCGCGGCGCGCCGCGTGCGCGATGCCGGCCGGGACGTCGTCGCCGCGGTAATCGATACCCATGACAACCGGGAGACGCTCGAGTTGCTCGACGGGTTCGAGATCCTGCCCCCGCTCACCGTCGCCGGCGCCCAGGTGCCGGGGGAGCTCAACCTCGACGGCGCGCTCGCGCGCCGGCCGGAGGTGGTCCTCATCGACGACCTCGCGCACCCCAATCCTCCGGGGTCGCGCCATCCGAAACGCTGGAACGACGCCGACGAGCTGCTCGCGAACGGCATCGACGTCTTCACCACGATGGGCGTGCAGCACCTGGAGAGCCTCAACGACGTGGTGGGCGAGATCTGCGGCATCCATGAGCGCGAGACGGTGCCCGACACCTTCTTCGACAGTGCCGAGGAAACGATCATGGTGGACATGTCCGCCGACGAGCTGCTGGTGCGGCTCAAGGAGGGCAAGGTCCATGTGGGCGAGTCGGAGAAGGGCGCCGAGAACACCTACTTCAGCAAGGGCAGCCTCCTCGCGCTGCGCGAGATCGCGTTGCGCAGGACCGCCGACGTCGTCGAGGACGAGGTGCAGAAGGTGCGCGCCGAGAAGC
Source organism: Usitatibacter sp. (assembly GCA_035605915.1). GTDB lineage: Bacteria > Pseudomonadota > Gammaproteobacteria > Burkholderiales > Usitatibacteraceae > Usitatibacter. The sequence goes on along the minus strand of DATNGJ010000034.1, from coordinate 50,300 downwards.
ACGTCGACGCGGTGTGGAAGACCCACGGCCACCTGCTTTGCTGCATCGGTCCGGAACCCGGCTCGGAGCACGTGGTGAGGAGCGCGGCACGCCTCGCCAAGCAGCTCGATTCCGAATGGACCGCGGTCTACGTGGAGACGCCGCGGCTGCAGCGCCTGCCCGCCGAGGAGCGCAGCCGCATCCTCGGCGTGGTGCGCCTCGCCGAGGAGCTCGCCGCGCGCACCGCGATCCTCACCGGCACGGACGTGTGCCAGGCGGTGGTCGACTACGCGCGCGAGCAGAACATCGGCACCGTGGTGGTCGGCCGCGGCCGTCCCGCACCGGTGCGCGTGTCGCGGACGATGAGCGACGCCATCGCGGCCGCGAGCCCCAACATCGACGTGATCGAGATCGGCCGCGGCGGCGCGGAGGCGGGAACCCCGATCACCGCGCAGCCGATGAGGCCCGACACGCCGGGCTCGCGGGTCGCGGAAAAGCGCCTGCGCTTCGTGTGGACCGCGCTCGCGAGCCTCGGCACCGCGCTCGCCTCGCTCGCGCTCTATCCGCACTTCGACCTCGCGACGGTGGTGCTGCTGTTCATGCTCACGGTGGTGCTGATCGCCGTGCGCTGGGGACGCGGGCCGGCGATCTTCGCGGCGATCCTGGACGTCGCGCTGGTGGACTTCTTCTTCGTGCCGCCGCGCTTCTCGCTCGGCTTCGGGGATCCGCACTACCTGCTCACCTTCGTCGTGATGCTCGCCGCGGGCGTGGTCGTCGGGCAGCTCGCCGGCAACCTGCGCTTCCAGGCGCGCGTCGCCTCGCACCGGGAGAAGCGCGCGCGCACGCTCTACGAGTTCGCGCGCGACCTCGCGCGGCTGCAGAACACCTCGCAGGTGATCGAGACCGCCGAGGCGTTCATGTCACGGCAGTTCCGCGCGCGGATCTCCGTGCTGGTGCCCGATGCGACCGGCATGCTGGTCTCGCCGACCGGCAGCGGCATGAGCAATCCGTTCGACAGCACGGCGGCGCAGTGGGCGTTCGACCAGGCGCAGCAGGCCGGCGCCGGCACCGATACGCTCGCCGGCAACGAGTACCTCTTCCTGCCGCTCAAATCGCCGACGAAGACGCGCGGCGTGCTCGCGGTGCGCCCCGAGCGCACGCGCGACCTCTTCATCCCGGAGCAGCGCCACCAGTTCGAGATCTTCGCCGCGCTCGTGGCGACCACGCTCGAGCGCGTGCATTACATGGACGTCGCGCGCGACGCGATGCTCATGGCGCGCATCCAGAGCCGCGACATGCAGCTCGAGCTCGAGAGGAAGCCCCTCGCCGAGCTGGTCGACACGGCGATGCGCCAGCTGGGCGCGATCACCGCCAAGCATCCCCTCTCGATCGAAGTCCCGCACGACCTGCCGCTCGTGAACGTGGAGCCGGCGCTCATCGAGCGCGTCTTCACGAGCCTCGTGGGCAACGTCGTGAAGCACACGCCGGCGGGTACGAAAGTGCGGATCTCGGCGCGCGTCGTCGGCGACTTCGTCGAGGCGAGCGTCGAGGACGACGGGCCGGGGCTTCCCGAGGGGCGCGAGGAGGAGGTGTTCGAGTCGTTCGCGCGCGGCGAGCGGCAGGGCGCGCGCCGCGGGGCCGGGCTCGGGCTCGCGATCTGCCGCGCCATCGTCGAGGCGCACGGCGGCACCATCCGCTCCGAGCGCCGCGGCGAGAAGGGCGCGCGCTTCGTCTTCACGCTGCCCGCGCGGCGCGCTCAGGGATAGAGCCGGCCCGCCCCGATGACCTTCTCGATCTTGCAGGTCTCCGTGGTGTCGAGCTGCACGTCGAGGTGGATGGAAAGCGCGTTCTGCGTGACGAGGATCGAGCGCGACGTGAAAGTCCCGCGCTTGCCGTCGGTGCACGAGTAATGGCCGCTCCAGCTGAGCGTGGCGCCGCTGCCGGTATACGGGCCGTCGTAGGAGCAGTTGAGGCCGGTGATGCCCTTCTGGTCCATGGCGAGCGTGTGGTCGACGCCGTTCATGAGCGGATCGAACTCGGCGTACGTGCCGCGCGATCCGTCATTGTCCGCGCTGGTGCAGTTGGAGCGCCGCTCGAGGTCGGTTCCGTTCCACACCCCGTCGATCGGCGCCGATGCGCCGAGCGCGAGCGTGCCGCGCGCGACGGGATTGTCCATCGCGCGCGCGGCCGGCGCGCACACGGCGAGCGCCAGCGCGCAGGCGCCGGCAAGGCACTTCCACCGGGCATTCGAGGTCAATCCGCCTCCTCCTGCGTGATCCGAAAGGATTTCATCATGCTCCGCTTCCCGCTCTCCGCGGCCCCCGCGCCATGAAGCGCCGGCCGCTCGGCCGCTCGGGCATCGAGGTCGCGCCGCTCGCTTTCGGCGCCAACGTCTTCGGATGGACCGTCGACGAGCCCACCGCGTTCTTGCTCCTCGACACCTTCGTGGACCATGGCTTCAACCTGGTCGACACGGCCGACGTGTACTCCAAGTGGGCCCCCGGCAATTCGGGCGGCGAATCGGAGGCGATGCTCGGCCGCTGGATCGAGCGCTCGGGCAAGCGCGACCGCGTGGTGGTCGCGACCAAGGTCGGCATGGAGATGCCGGGCGTCGGCAAGGGGCTCTCGGCACGCTACATCCGGCAGGCGTGCGAGGCGTCGCTGCGTCGCCTGCGCGTGGAACGGATCGATCTCTACCAGGCCCACGCGGAGGATCCCGACACGCCGATCGACGAGACGCTCGAGGCGTTCGACCGGCTGGTGCGCGAGGGCAAGGTGCGCGCGATCGGCGCCTCGAACTACTCCGCGACCGGCCTTTCCGCGGCGCTCGAGGCCTCCGCCGCGCGGGGCATGGCCGCTTATGCGACGCTGCAGCCCAAATACAACCTCTATTCGCGCGCGGACTTCGAAGGCGCGCTCATGACGCTCTGCGTGCGCGAGTCGGTCGGCGCGATCCCGTACTACGGCCTCGCGAGCGGCTTCCTCACCGGCAAGTACCGCACCCAGGCGGACCTGGCGCAGAGCGCGCGCGGGCCGGCGGTGGAGAAATACATGGACGAGCGCGGCATGCGCATCCTCGCCGCGCTCGACGAGGTGGCGCGCGAGATGCACGCGAAGCCCGCGCAGGTGGCGCTCGCCTGGGTGATGGCGCGTCCGGCGATCAGCGCGCCAATCGCGAGCGCGACGACGCTCGCGCAGCTGCGGGAGCTGATGGCGGCCGCCGACCTCGCGCTCGACGCGCCGCGGATGGAGCGGCTGGATCGCGCAAGCGACTGACGCGCGCGAGCGTGCGGTAACGCCGGCAGGCGGGAAGCTCCGACAGGGCGCGGCGCCTCATGCGACCGCCGCGGGCATCCCCTGGTCTTCGCCGGTGAGGAAGCCCGCCGCGCGCGCCGCGTCCACCGGCCGCGAGAGCAGGAACCCCTGGCCGTACTCGCAGCCGAGCTCCTGGAGGAGCGAGAGCTGGGCGCCGGTCTCGATGCCTTCGGCGAACACCTGCTTGGAGAGCGCCTGGCCGAGCTTGAAGATGGCCTTCACGATCTCGCCGCCGTCGCCGTCGCGGCTCATGCGCTCGATGAACGAGCGGTCGACCTTGAGCGCGTCGATGGGCAGGGTCGCGAGGTAGGAGAGGCTCGAGTAGCCGGTGCCGAAATCGTCGATCGAGAGCGTGACGCCCATGTGGCGCAGCGCCGAGAGCGTGGAGACCGCGTTCTCGATGCCGTCCATGAGCACGCTCTCCGTCACCTCGAGGGTGAGCTGCGAGGGATTCATTTCCGCCGCCTGCAGCGCGCGTTGGACGTGCGCGACGAAGTCCGGGTGCGTGAGCTGCAGGCTCGAGACGTTTACGCTCATGCGCAGCTTCGAGCTGTCGCGGATCGCCTTCCATTCGCGCATCTGGCGGCAGGCCTCGGTGAGCACCCAGTTGCCGAGCGGCACGATGAGGCCCGTCTCCTCGGCCACCGGGATGAACGTGGAGGGCTCGAGGAGGCCCCGCTCCGGATGGTTCCAGCGCACCAGCGCCTCGAAGCCGATGAGCTTCCTGTCGCGCAGCGAGCAGATCGGCTGGTACTCGAGGTAGACCTGGCCCTGGCCGAGCGCGCGGCGCAGCTCGCTCTCGAGCTGCAGCTGCGCGGTCACGTGCTGGTGCAGGCTCGAGTCGAAGAGCGCGTACTGCGCCTTCCCCTTGGACTTCGCCTTGTACATGGCGATGTCGGCGTCGCGGATGATCTGGTCGGACGTCTGGTAGCCGTTGGTGCTGAAGGTGATGCCGATGGAGGCGCTGATCGCCACTTCCATCTGGCCGAGCTGCACCGGCTTCTGCAGCTCCTTCTGGATGCGCTCGGTGAGCTCGACCGCGTCCCTCTGGCGGTGCAGGTCCTCCACCAGGATCGCGAACTCGTCGCCGCCCAGGCGCGCGAGCACGTCGGTGGGCCGCAGCATCTCCTTCAGGCGCCGCGCGAGGTTCACCAGCAGCTCGTCGCCCGCCTTGTGGCCGAGCGAGTCGTTCACCATCTTGAAACGGTCGAAGTCGAGGTACATGACCGCGAAGCGTTGCTCGGGATGGCGCTGCACGCGCGCGATCGCGCGGTTCAGCTGCTCGTTGAAGTGCGTGCGGTTGGAGAGCTGCGTGAGGCTGTCGTGGTAGGCGTTGTGGTAGAGCTCGGCCTCGGCGCGGCGGCGCGCGGTGATGTCCTGCGCCTGCACGATGAGGTTGTGCGTGCGGAACTGCCAGTCGCGCGCGAGCGAGATGTTGAGCGACATCCACACGTCGGAGCCGTCGCGATGCACGCCGCGCACCTCGGTGTGCACGCTCGCGAGCTCGCCCTTCACCAGGCGGTCGACCGGGCCCTGGAGCGCGCCCAGGTCGTCCGGGTTCACGAGCGCCGGAAGCTGGGTCGCGAGGAGCTCGGGCAGCGAGCGGCCGAGCATGTCGCAGAACGACTTGTTCGCCTGGATGAAGCGCCCCTCGGTGGAAACGAGCGCCATGCCGATCGCGGCGTGCGTGAAGGCGCTGTGGAAGCGGCTCTCGCTTTCCTTGAGCTCCTCCATGTGCCGCTGGTCCGACTCCTTGCGCTGGAAGTAGGAGTGCAGCGTCGAGAGGAACATCGCGATCACCGGCACCGACACCAGCAGCACAGGCAACCCGAATTGCTGGAAGCTCACGAAGAGCAGGCCCGCGATCGAGGCACCGGTGAGGTAGGCGAGGCCGATCCAGCCGAAGTTGCGCAGCCACTTGAGCGGCGTGAACGGCGAGCGGGTCTTCAGCGCGAAGAGGGTCGAGGTGAGGAGCGTGTTGGCGATGAAGTAGAGCGCCGCGAAGCCGAACAGCAGCGTGATGAGCGCCGCGCCGCTCTCGTGGCCGAGGTGCGCGCGCATGTAGCGGTACGCGCTCGCGCAGGCGAGCATCGCGATCGAGGCCATGGCGGGCGTGCCCAGCCGGCTCGTCCAGCGCTTCGAGGTGCGCCACGAGGCGACCAGCCCCTCGAACGCCGCCGCGATCACGGCCGCCTCGGCCCCGTAGAGCAGCATCACGAGGAAGATGAAGATCTCGGCGCCCGCGATGGAGGTCTTCGCGCCCGGGATGCGCACCGGGAAGAGGCCGACGATCGCGGCCACCGCCGCGCCGACCAGGACCTGGATCAGGAACTTGCCGTCGATCGCGACCACGTTCGCGATCGACCAGCCGAGCGCCGCCATGCCGCTGAGCGTGACCGCCCACCAGTAGCGGCGCGCGACCGGGTTGTAGTCCTGCATGTCGATGAAGGCCATGGGCTCTCGCCTGGTTCTTCGCTGCCGGTTACGGCTCGCCGAGGCCGGCGTTCTCGCTGAGGATGACACCCTCGGAGAGCACCACGCCTTCGGAGAGGACCACGCCTTCCGAGAGCACGACGCCTTCCGAGAGCACCACCCCCTCCGAGAGCACGACGCCCTCGCTGAGGATTATGCCTTCGGAGAGGATGATGCCTTCCGACAGGATGATGCCTTCGGAGAGCACGATGCCTTCCGAGAGCACGATGCCTTCGGAGAGCACGATGCCCTGCGTGAGCACCTTGCCCTGTCCCTGGTCGGCGTAGCCGGCGATCACGATGGTGGGCGTGAAGACACCCTTGCCCGCCGCGAGCACGCTCGGGCCGAGCAGCTTGCTGAGCGTCTGGACGCCGGGGCTCACCAGCGCCTGCGGCTTCACCGGCGCTTCCTCGAATCCGGAGATGTAGAACGTGCCGGGGAAGAAGTCCGCGTCCGTGTCGGTGACGCGGTTGCCGACCCACTGGATGGTCGGGTTGTAGGCAAGCTGGTAGCGGGTCATCAGCGCGGAGCCGCCGAGCACCTGCTGGCCGCCCATCGTGACGAACTGGCTCCACTTCACCTGGCGCCCTTCGATCGTCGAGTAGGGCGCCGGCATGGACTTGCCGAAGCCCAGGATCGAGTCGCCGACGCGGATGGTGTTGGTCGCCGCGCGCAGGCCGACGAGCGGCGAGATCGCGGAGGCCATGGTGAGCGCGCCCGGCACGTTCACGAGGCCGGCGCCCTGCTCGAGCAGGTTGTAGCCCGGCAGCGCCTCGGCCGTGTACTGCAGGATCGCCTTGATGAGCGGCGGCGTGAGGCCCGGGTTCGCCTGCAGCATGAGCGCGACCGTGCCGGAGACCACCGGCGCCGAGAACGACGTGCCGCTCACCTGGATGAGGCCGGTGTCGAGGCCCGTCTGCTGCACGAGCTGCGGGAACTCGATCGCGAGCTCGCTCGAGAGGGTGCCGGTCACGTCGGTCGAGAGCGCGCCCACGATGTGGTTGCCGGGCGCGATGAGGTCGGGCTTGAGGACGTTGTCCGGGTGGAAGTGGCCTTGCGCGTCCAGGTAGCCGCCGCGCGTCGGGCCGCGCGAGCTGAAGAAGTTGACGCTGTCGTCGGCGCGCGTGATGGTGTCGTGCGGGTTGTCGGAGCCGACCGTGATGACCGAAGGCTCGTTGCCCGGCGCGCTGATGCTGCCGTAGACCTCGTTGCCTTGCGCATCCTGGCCGTAGTTGCCCGCCGCGACCACCACGGTGATGCCGGCCGCGACGGCGTTGCGCACCGCGCGGCACAGCGGGTCGGTCATGTACGACTCGGTGGAGTCGGCGGCGAGGCTCACGTTGAGCACGCGGATGCCGTACTCGCGGCCGTGGAAGATCACCCAGTCGATGCCCTCGAGGGCGTCGGCGACGTTGCCCAGGCCCTGGTCGTCGAGCACGCGTACGTCGTAGAGCGAGGCGCCCGGCGCGACGCCGGTGCTGTCGATCGCGCCGTACACGTCGCCGCCCGCGGCGATCGACGCGACGACCGTGCCGTGGCCGAGCGGGTCCTCGAAGCTCGCGCCGGTGCTGTTGATGGTCGATTCGAAGGTCGCGCGCCCGGCGCTGCCCGGAACCAGCTGCTTGCTGTAGTCGAAGCCGCCGACCCACTCCTTCGCGCCGTGCAGGGCGACGTCGGAGTCGTTCATCATGTCGACGCTGCGCTTCACGCGCGACGCACCGCCCGCGCCGAGGAAGGCCTTGTGCGTGGCCATGATGCCGGAGTCGAGGAACGCGATGCCGACGCCCGTGCCGTCCACGCCGGGCGTCACCACCGCGCCCGCGCCGTTCGATTCGTAGGAGCCGGACACCGACTGCACGAGGCTGCGCGTGCGCACGGTGAGGCGGTTCGGGGAGATGCTCTCGACGTCGCTGCGCTGCGCGATCGTGACCACCCTGGAGGCGGGCAGCAGCGCGTACACCGCGTTCACCGAGATGAACTTGTAGTAGACGGAGCCGCCGGCGGACACGATGGCCGAGCGCAGGCCCGTGAGGTCCGGGTCGACCGTGCTGAAGCCGATCACGAGCACCTTCACCATGCGGCCCGAGGCGGTGTCCTTCGCCCAGGCGAGGTTCGCGACGCTCGCCGCGGTGAGTGCCTGCTGCAGGTCGGGCGCGAGCTTCGCCGTCGCCTGGACCGTGGTCGTGTTGCCGACGCCGTTATCCGCGCTGGCGGGTACGGAGCCGAGGACGAGAGTCACGGCGGCGAGCGCCAGGAACGAGCGCCGCGCGGCTTGCATCAGGTTGCGGAAGAATCGTTGTTGGTCGTGGGTGCGCATTTTTCGCCTCCCTGCACAGTGATGTACTGCACAGTTTTCTCGAGCGACGGCCCGAGCATAGGCGAGAAGCCCCGGAACTTTTGTGACATTCCGCACAGCGGCGATTACAGCTGTAAGGTCGATTACAGCTGTAAGAAACGGGGCTCGCCGCCGTATGATGGGAGCCTCATGCCGACCCCGCTCCGGCCGCTCCCGCAGACCGTCCTTTTCTCCCGCCTCGCCGAGGGGCACGCCGCCGGGATCACCGTCCTCACCCCGAATGCCCGGCTCGCCCAGGCGTTGCAATGGGAATTCGACCGCAGCCGGCTCGCCGCCGGCTCGAGCGCCTGGGAAGCGCCGGACATCCTTCCCTTCGGCGCCTTCATCGCGCGATGCCACGAGGAGGCCCTTTTCCGGCCCGACGGCGGCGAGCTTCCGGCGCTGCTGGCGCCGGCCGCCGCGTCGCTGTTGTGGGAGGAAGCGGTGCTCGCGAGCCGCTGGCACGGTCGGCTGCTCTCGGCGGCGGCGGCGGCCGCGCTCGCCGCGGAGGCCTGGGATCTCGCGCACGCGTGGCGCATCGAGGGCGCCATCGAAGCGGCCGAAGGCGGCGAGGACGCCCAGGCCTTCGCCGCATGGTGCGCGCACTACCGCCGGCGCACCGCTCGCGGGAACCTCATCGACACGGCGCGCTTGCCGGGGGCCGTGGCGGCACGCTTCGCGAGCGGTGCCGCGCGCCCGCCCGCCACCATCGTGCTGCACGGCATGGAGCTCGCCACACCGCAACAGGAGAATTTCCTCGCCGCATGCGAGCGGGCGGGCGCCGAGCTCGCGCGCACCGAGCCCGCGGCCGAGGCGGGCAGCGCCCGGCGCCTCGTGTTCGATTCGCCGCTCCGGGAGCTCGAGCATGCGGCGCGCTGGGCGAGGCAGCGCCTCGAGGCCGCGGGCGATCGTGCGCCGCGCATCGGCGTGGTCGTTCCCCAGCTCGGGCCGAAGCGCGCGCAGGTGATGCGGCTCTTCTCACGCGTGCTGGGGGAGCGCACCGCCGCCGCGGGCGGCGCGGCACCGCTGTTCAACTTGTCGCTCGGCGCACCGCTCGCCTCGTTCCCGCTGGTCGACGCCGCGCTCGACCTCGTCGAGCTCGCCGGCGCGCCGCTCGCCTTCGAGCGCGTGAGCCGGCTGCTGCGCTCGCCGTTCCTCGCCGGCGCGGAGGGCGAGCGCGATGCGCGTGCCCGGCTCGATGCGGCATTGCGCACGATCGCACCCGCCACGCTCTCGCTCCACCGGCTGCGCGCCCTGGTGCCCGAGGCGATCGCGCGCCGCGGGGCTCCCGCGTGCCCCCTCTTGCTCGCGTGCCTCGACCGCATGTCCGCCGCTTGCACAGAGGAGTCGCGCGCACCGCCCCACGAATGGGCGCGGCGCTTCACCGCGGTCCTCGACGCGGCGGGCTTCCCGGGCGAGCGCGTGCCGGACTCCGCCGAGTTCCAGGCGCTCGTCCGGTGGCGCGAGCTGCTCTCCGAATACGCGGCGCTCGGCGCGGTGGCCGGAGCGTGGAGCGCGGGCGAGGCGCGCGCGCGGCTGCGCCGGCTGTGCGTCGAAACCACGTTCCAGCCCGCGTCGGGTGCGGCGCCGATCCAGGTGCTCGGCATCCTCGAATCGGCCGGGCTCGCGTTCGACCACCTGTGGGTGAGCGGCCTCACGGAGGAAGCGTGGCCGCTTCCGGCGCGTCCGCACCCGCTCCTTTCGCCGGCGCTCCAGCGGCGGGCGGGCATTCCGGGCGCCACCGCCGAGCGATCGCTCGAGGTGGACGCGGCCCTCACGCGATCCTGGCGCGCGGCGGCCGACGAAGTGTTGTTCACGAGCGCGCGGGCCGACGGCGATCGCGAGCTGCTGCCGAGCCCGCTGATCGCAGGCATCGAGGAAACGCGCGAGCCGGCGATCGCCGGGTTCGCCACCCGCCGGCGCGCGTTGTTCGAGGCCGGCCGCGCGCCGGGCGCGATCGCCGCGCGCTCCGACGGCGTGGCACCCGCCCTCGGCGCCGCGGCGAGCCTCGGCGGAACCGCCGTGCTGGCGGACCAGGCCGCGTGCCCGTTTCGTGCCTTCGCGCATTTCCGGCTCGAGGCGCGCGCGCTCGAGGCGCCCGAGCCCGGGCTCGGAGCGCCCGAGCGCGGCCAGCTGCTGCACGCGATGATGGCGCGCCTGTGGAGCGCGCTCGGCGACCAGGCGAGGCTCAAGGCGACCAACGAGGCACGGCTCGCGGAGCTGATCGACGACGCGGCGGCGTTCGCCGTGGCGCGCGTGCGCTCCGAGCGGCCCGGCCGCCTCGAGGGACGCTTCGCCGAGCTCGAGCGCGAGCGCCTCGCGCGCATCGCGCGCGAATGGCTGGAGATCGAGCGTGCACGCGCGCCCTTCGAGGTGTGCATGCGCGAGGAGAAGATGACGCTCTCGGCCGGAAACCTGCGCCTCGCGGGCCGCGTCGACCGCATGGATCGGCTGCTCGACGGCGGCCTCGCGGTGATCGACTACAAATCCGGCCCGGTGAGCGTTTCCTCCTGGCTCGGCCCGCGTCCCGACGACGGCCAGCTTCCGCTGTATGCGCTTGCCGCGGGCGATGAGGAGATCCGTGCGGTCGCCTTCGCGCGCCTCAAGGTGGGCCAGCTCGGCTTCGTCGGCGTCACGCGCGACGAAGGGGTGCTGCCGAAGGTGAAGGGCTTCCGCGGCCATCGCACCGCGAACAAGGCGGCCGGCTCGTGGACCGAGCTTCTCGCCTCCTGGCGCGAGGCGCTCGACGGGCTCGGCGAGAACTACGCGAGCGGCGACGTGCGCATCGATCCGAAGCGCGGGCTCGCGACCTGCGAGCGTTGCGACCTGCGCCCGCTCTGCCGCGTGCACGAGCGGCTCGGCGTGCCGGCGGACGACGATTCGGCCGAGGAGGGCGAAGCGTGACGGACCTCGCCTCGCCCGGGCTCTCGCAGCGCGCCGCCGAGGCGGTGATCGTCGATGCGGCCGAGCGCGAGGCGGCGCTCGACCCCACCCGCTCGTGCATCGTCCAGGCGCCCGCGGGCTCCGGAAAGACCGGGCTCCTCATCCAGCGCTACCTGCGCCTCCTCGCCGGCGTGGAGCGGCCCGAGGAGATCCTCGCGATCACGTTCACGCGCAAGGCCGCCGCGGAAATGCGCGCGCGCGTTCTGCAAGCGCTCGAGGCGGCGGCGCGCGGCGAAGCGGGCGTGCAAGCGCCGCATGCGAGGCTCACGCGCAAGCTCGCCACCGCCGCCCTCGCGCGCGATCGCGAGCGCGGCTGGCGCCTGCTCGAGAATCCCGCGCGGCTACGCATCCAGACCATCGACGCCTTGTGCGCGTCGCTCGCGCGCCAGATGCCGGTGCTCTCCGGAGTCGGCGCTTCGGCCTCGATCGTCGAGGACGCGCGCGAGCTTTATCGCGAGGCGGCGGAGCGCACGCTCGCGCGCCTGGAGGGGAGCGACGGCATTGCCGCGGCGCTGCGCCGCTTCCTCGTGCATCTCGACGGCGACTGGGGCGCCGCGCGCACGCTGCTCGAAGCGATGCTCGCCCGCCGCGACCAGTGGATCGACCGCGTGGCGGGCTTCGAGGCGGACCGCTCGGCGCGCACGATGCTCGAGGAGGCGTTGCGCAGCGAGCGCGCACGGCTCCTCGGGCGCATGCGCTCGCTCGTTCCGCAAGCGGAGGAGCCCGAGCTCGCGCGCCTCGCCGCGCATGCCGGCGAGAACCTCCTGCGCTCGTCGCCCGATTCGCCCATCGGCCGGCTCGCCGGGATCGCGCGGCTGCCGCCCGCCGCCGAGGAAGGCGCGGCCGATTGGCTCGCGATCGCATGGATGCTTCTCACCAAGCAGGGCGCATGGCGCGGGCAGGTCAACAAGCGCATCGGGTTTGCGCCCGGCAGCCGCGCCGAGGCCGCGCAATGGCGCGAGCGGATGAAGCAGCTCATCGCGCGCCTTTGCACGGTGCCCGGATTGTGCGAGGCGCTCCACGCGTTGCGCGGCATGCCGCCTGCGGCGTTCACCGATGCGCAATGGGAAGCGCTCGGCGCGGTAGTCGCGATCCTTCCGCAAGCGGTGGCGCAGCTGCAGGTCGTATTCGAGGAGCGCGGCGCGATCGACTTCACCGGTCTCGCGCAGGCGGCGGTCGCCGCCCTGGGCGAGGAGGACGATCCCACCGACCTCCTCCTCGCGCTCGACGTGCGCGTGGGCCACCTGCTGGTCGACGAGTTCCAGGACACCTCGCGCAACCAATGGGAGCTGCTCAAGCGGCTCACCGCCGGCTGGGTGGACGGCGACGGCCGCACCGCGTTCCTGGTGGGCGACCCGATGCAGTCGATCTATCGTTTCCGCGAGGCCGACGTGGCGCTCTTCCTGCATGCGAGGGAGCACGGGCTTCCGCAGGTGCGGCTCTCGGCGTTGCGGCTCGCCACGAACTTCCGCTCCCAGGCGGGGCTCGTCGAGTGGGTGAACCATGCTTTCGGGCAGGTGCTTGGCGGCATCGAGGATGCGGATGCGGGCGCCGTGCCGCATTCACCTTCGAGCGCGCATCATCCGGCGGCCACCGGCAACGCCGTGCAATGGCATGCGTGCCTGCGCCACGATGCGGCCAGCGCGCGCGAGGCCGAGGCGCGCAAGGTGACGCAGATCGCGCGCGACACGCTCGCCTCCAGCCTCACGGAGACCGTCGCGATCCTGGTGCGCAACCGCTCGCACCTCGATCGCATCGTGCCCGAGCTGCGCAAGGCCGGAGTCGGTTTCCGCGCGGTCGACATCGAGCCGCTCGGCGCGCGTCCCCTGATCCAGGACCTGCTCGCGATCACGCGCGCGCTTTCGCACCTGGGCGATCGCGTGGCATGGCTCTCGCTCCTGCGCGCGCCCTGGTGCGCGCTCGGCGCGGCGGACCTCCACGCGCTGGCCGGCGTGGAACCCGAGCCCGCCTCCGCGCGAAGGACCGTCTGGGAGCTGCTGCGCGACGAGGGCCGGCTCGCGGCGCTGGCGCCGGAGGCGCGCGAGCGTGCGCTGCGCCTGCGCGGGATCCTCGAGCCGTTCGTCGAGCATCGCCTGCGCGGCAGCGTGCGCGAGCGCGTGGAAGGTGCGTGGCTCGCGCTCGGCGGGCCCGCCTGCGCCGCGGTGGAGAGCGACCTGGAGGATGCCGAGACCTTCTTCGACCAGCTCGACCAGCTCGAGATCGGCGGCGACATCCCCGATCCCGCGGTCCTCGAGGAGCACCTCGCCGAGCTCTACGCCGCGCCCGATTCCGCGGCCGATGCGCGCGTGCAGGTGATGACGATCCACAAGGCGAAGGGCCTCGAGTTCGGCACCGTCATCCTGCCCGGACTCGACCGCATGCCGCGCGCGGCCGAGCGCCCGCTCTTCGCTTGGAAGGCGCGCGCCGACGGCACCCTGCTCATGGCGCCGGTGCGCGCGGCCGGCGAGGCCGAGGAGCCGGCCTACGACTACCTCCTCGGACTCGACCAGGCCGCGGCCGACCACGAGCTCGAGCGGCTCCTGTACGTCGCCGCCACGCGCGCCGCCCATCGCCTGCACCTGCTGGGCTACGCGCGCGTGGAGGAGAAGAAGGGCAGGCTCCAGATGCGCGAGCCTTCACCGCGCTCGCTGCTCGGCAAGGCATGGTGTGTCGCGCGGCGCGAGTTCGAGGCGGCGCTCGCCGAAGCCGACCTCTCGCCCGGCGCGGCGCGGGAGGCGCGCTCCGCGCCGGGCGAATTGCGCGTGCTCGCGCCCGCCGCGCTCTCGATCGACGTGCCGCCGGTGCGCGCGCGCGCGGTCGCCACCGTGTCGCAGGCGCCCGCCTCGATCGAGTTCTCGTGGGTGGGAGAGACCGCACGCCACGTGGGGATCGTCGTGCACGGCTGGCTGCAACGCATCGCCACCGACGGCGCCGAGCATTGGAGCGCCGAACGCGTTGCGCGCGTCGAGCACGCGGTCGAGCGCGATCTCGCGCGGCGCGGCATCCCGGAGGGCGAGCGCGCGGCCGCCTGCCGGCGCGTGTTGCGCGCGCTCACGGCTGCCCTGGAGGACGAGCGCGGGCGTTGGCTCTTGCGCACGCGAGCCGGCGCGCGCTCGGAGTACCGGCTGCGGCTCGCCGGCCCGGAAGGCGTGCGCCTGGTGGTGATCGACCGGACCTTCGTCGACGACGACGGAAGGCGCTGGATCGTGGACTACAAGACCGGCGCGCACGAGGGCGCGGAGCCCGAGCGCTTCCTCGACCGCGAGATCGAGCGCTACCGGGCGCAGCTCCTGCGCTACGCGTCCGCTTTTCCGGGCGAGGCGGTTTCGCTCGGCCTCTACTTCCCGCTCATGAAGGGCTGGCGCGAGCTCGCGCCCTGAGGGCTCAGCCGCCGCCGAGCTCGCCGCGCAGCCGCTCCATCGCCGCGCGCAGCTCCGCCACCTCGCGCTGCAGCTCGCCGATGTTCGCCTTCATCGCGGCGATCTCGCTCACGGACACGGCCTCGGCGGGATTCGCGGAGGGCGCCGGCGCGGGCGCGGCCGCGGGCGGCTCGCCCGAGAGCAGGTGCATCCAGCGCGACTCGCGCGCGCCGGGTGCACGGGGCAGCTCGCGCACCAACGCGCGCTCGGCGAGCTCGCGCAGGAATCCTTCCACCGCGAGGATGTCGCCGAACTTGTGCAGCCGCTCGCTGTTGATGCGCAGCTCGCCGGCGGTCTGCGGGCCGCGCAGGAAGAGCACCGCGAGGATCGCGACCGACTGCGGCGGGAGCGAAAGCGCCTTGCCGACGTTGTGCGCGTAGCGCATCGCGCGGCCGCCGCTCGTCTCCGTCGCGAGCGAGAGCAGCTTCAGGTGGTCGAGCGCCGCCTGCGCCTCGGCCTCGGTCGCCTCGATCACCGGGTCGCGGCTCGTCTTCTGGTTGCAGCCCGAGACGAGCGCGTTGAGCGTGAGCGGGTAGGTGTCGGGAACCGTGTGCTGCTTCTCGACGAGCACGCCCAGCACGCGCGTCTCGAGGAGCGAGAGGACCGGAAGCGTCCCGCTCAGAGGTGCGCTCCGCCGAGGAGGCCGATGAGGCCGATCACGATCAGGTACACCGCGACGATGTAGTTGAGGAGCCGCGGGATGATGAGTATGAGGATGCCGGCGAGGAGCGAGATGAGCGGGCCGAGGGCGACGTACGTGTGCATGGTGTTCTCCCGTGCGCGTTGGAGTTGGGTTTCATCGCAGCCACTCGCCGAGCAGCGCGTTCAGCTTCGCCGGCTGCTCGAGCGGAGACATGTGCCCGCACTCCTCGATCACCTCGATGCGGGCTCCCGGAATGCCGTGCGCGAGTTCCTCGAGCCATGCGACCGGCATGATGGCGTCCTCGCGCCCGGCGACGACCAGGGTGGGACAACGGATCGCGCCCAGGTGCGGCCGGCTGTCGATGCGGCCGATGATCGCGCGCTGCTGGCGCAGGAACGCTTCCTTGCCGGTCGCGAGCGCCATCTCGCTCATCTTGCCGACCAGCCCGACTTCCCCGGCATGCCGCGGCGCGACGAGCCTGGGCGCGAGCTCGGCCATCACCGCCGGGAAATCGGTCTCGGCCATCGCCATCAGTCGGCGCCGGTTCGCGGTGGATTCGGCACTGTCGGGGCGGGCGTGGGTGTTGAGGAGCGCGAGGCGGTCGATGCGCTGCGGCGCGCGGCGCAGGATCTCGAGCGCGACGTAGCCGCCCATGGAATGGCCCGCGAGGGCGAAACGCTCCGCGGGTGCCTGCGCGAGCGCATCCTCGGCGAGGCCCGCGATGGTATCGGAGCGCGTGAGCTCCGCGGCGCGCGAGGTCGCGGCCTCGGCGAGCCCGAGAATCTGGTGCTCGAAGACGTCCGCGTCCTCGAGCAGGCCCGGGAGGAAGAGAAGGGGCGCATGCGGCATGGGCATTGGTCGCATTCCCGCGCGGAAAGTTGCGCGCCCATGCTGCCACAAGCGACCTTCTTTTTTGGATTCTCAGTACCTTGGAACCGAGCGACGCAGGAAGGCGTCGGCTTCGATCGCGCGCCGATCGAGCTCGGCGGCATAGCCGCGCTCCAGCGCGGCGCCGAAGCGCTTGAGCGAACGGCGCAGCGCGCCGAGCGCGCGCGCGACCAGGTGGCCGAGGTATGCGCTGCGCGCGGCCTCCGCGCGCTGGATGTGCCGCTCGACGCAGCGGAAGTGGTCCTCGACGGAAAGGTATTCATTGCCTCGTTCACTGCTCATGACCGGCCTCTCGTGGAAGGGGTTTACGGGCGTCGGATCTTGTCTTCCGCCCTTCCATGGCAATATAGGAGTGATGCTGCACTGCAACAAACGATTTGTTTTCCCGCGACAAATGAGAAAAATTGACCCATGGCACGTCCCCCGGAACGCCTGCCGCCGCTGAACGCGCTGCGCGCCTTCGAGGCGGCGGCGCGGCTCCTCAGCTTCAAGAAGGCGGCGAAGGAGCTGCACGTCACCCCGGGCGCGGTGAGCCACCAGATCAAGCTGCTGGAGGACCACCTCGGCGTGGCGCTCTTCCGGCGCCTCACCCGCGCGCTCCAGCTCACGGCCGAGGCGCAGGCGATGCTTCCGAAAGTGCGCGAGGGGCTCGAGAGCCTCGCCGCCGCGGTCGAGCGCGTGCGCGTGCGGCAGGAGTCGTTCGCGCTCACGGTGGTGACGCCGCCCAACTTCGCCGCGCGCTGGCTGGTGCCGCGCCTCGCGCGCTTCACGCAATCGCATCCGAAGCTCGAGCTGCACGTCGCGAGCCGCCTCGCCATGATCGACGGGCGCGGCGAGAACGGCCAGATGGCGCCGCCGCCCGATGCGCCGGAGGACGCGCCGGTCGTGATGGTGCGCTTCGGCGAGGGACGTTATCCCGGCGCGCACGTCGACCAGCTCTTTCGCGCGGTCTACGTGCCGGTGTGCAGCCCGAAGCTCCTGGAGGGCGAGCACGCGCTGCGCAGGCCCGCCGACCTGCGCTTCCACACGCTGCTGCACGACGAGACCGTGGTCGAGGAGGGCGTGCGCCCGAGCTGGCACGACTGGCTCGAATCGGTGGGCCTCGACGGCGTGGACGCGAGCCGCGGGCCGCGCTTCAGCAACGCCTCGCTCGCCGTGGAAGCGGCGATCGAGGGCATGGGGGTCGCCCTCACGATGAAGCCGCTGGTGCGCTCCGAGATCCAGGCGAAGCGGCTGGTGGTTCCGTTCGACATTTCGGCCCCCGCCGCCTTCGCGTACTACCTCGTCACGCCGGAGGCGGGGGCGCGGAACCCCGCGGTCGCGGCGTTCCGCGCATGGATCCTCGGCGAGGTGGCGCCGGAACGCGGGCGCGAGGCTAAAGCCACCCCACCCGTTTGAAGTTGCGGTAGAGCAGCCAGTCGAGGACGATCATCAGCAGGAGCGACATCGGGTAGCCGAGCATCCAGTCGAGCTCGGGCATGTGCTTGAAGTTCATGCCCCAGATCCCCGCGATGAGCGTGGGCACCGCGATGAGCGCCCCGTACGAGGCGAGCCGCTTGGTGACCTCGTTCTCCGCGAGCGTGATGAGCGAGAGGTTCACCGACATCGCGGTGACCACCATGTCGCGCAAGCCGTCGAGCGCCTGGCTCACGCGCAGCAGGTGGTCGTGGATGTCGCGGAAGTACTCCTGCGTGCCCATGCACACCTGCGGCACGCGTCCGCCGTACAGCCGGTACGTCACCTCGATCAGCGGCTCGACCGCGTGGCGCACCACCATGAGCTTGTGCTTGAGGTGGTAGAGCTCCTCGATGTTCCTCTGCGTGCTGCGCCCGGAGAACATGCGCGCCTCGAGCCCCTCGAGCTCCACCTCGAGCCCATCGACGACCGGAAAGTACCGGTCCACGACGTTGTCCATCAGCGCATAGAGGACGAATCCGGCGCCGTGCCTCAGGAGCTCGGGCTCGCGCTCCGCGCGCTCGCGCACCGCGACGAAGCCGTGCTCCGTCCCCTTGCGCACCGAGAGCACGTAGTTGGGCCCGGCGAAGATGCTGAGCTCGGCGATGTCGATGTCGTCCGCGCGCGGCTCCACGATGTGCAGGACCGCGAACAGCGAGTCGCCGTACTCGTCGATCTTGGGCCGCTGGTGGCCGTGGCTCGCGTCCTCCACGGCGAGCGGATGCAGGTCGAACTCGACGCGCATCGTCTCGAGCTCCTCGATCGAGGGGTCCTTGAGGGCCACCCAGACGAAGCCGCCGGGACGCTTCAGGTAATCGCTGATCTCCTCGACCTGGATGTCGGCGAGCTTGCGTCCTTCCTGGTAGGCCACGCAGTTCACGATCATCGGCACTCCGCTCCCATCTCGAATGGCGCCCAGTTTGCCATCTTCGCGCGGGAACCTTTCGCTCCCACGCACGTCTCCAGTCCCGTGCCGCGGCTGGTGTAAGCTACCCGCTTCCGCAGCGCGTTAAGCCTTCCATGCACGTCGTGCGCCGCGTCCTCCTCGCGTTCTCGCTCGCCCTCGCCCTGCTCATCGGCCAGCAGGCGGCGGCCTTGCACGACCTCGGCCACGCCGTCGACCGCATCGCGCACAAAGGCTCGCTCCCGTTCGGCAACACGTGCGACGAATGCTTCGCGTGCGCACAGCTCTCCGGCGCGGTGAGTCCCTCGCTCCCCGCCATTCCCCCGGTGGTGCTGCCGGACGGCGCTCCGCGAGATACCGATTGCACCTCGGCCTCGCTTCCGACGCGCTTCGCGTTCCTCTCGCGGGGGCCGCCCTTCCTCCTCTGAGTCGTCGGGCCGCGCGCGGTTCGCGCGGCAGTTTCCCTTCACGACCGGAGGTGCATCGTGCACAGACGCATGCTCGTCGCGGGCGCATCGGCGCTCGCGATCCTCGCGGCCCCGCAGGCATGGGCCGCATCCGACGCGGATCTCGAGGCGATCCGCGCGCAGATCCAGAGCCTCAAGCAGCACTACGACGCGCGCATCCAGGCGCTCGAGCAACGGCTGAAAGCCGCGGAAGCGGAGGCCGCCCAGGCGAAGGCGCAGGCCACGCAGGCGGCGACCCCGGCCGCGGCCCTGCCCCAAGGGGGAGGCAGCACGCCCACGGCCGCAAGCGCAACGCGCGGCCTCGCGGCCTTCAATCCCGCCATCTCCGCGATCCTCAACGGCACCTACGCGAACCTCTCGCGCGATCCGGGCGAGTGGCGCATGGCGGGCTTCCTCGCGGGCGGGGAGACCGGGCCGGGACGGCGCGGCTTCTCGCTCGGCGAATCGGAGCTCGGCTTCCAGGCGAACGTCGATCCGCTCTTTTCCGGCGACCTCATCTTCTCCATCACGCCCGACGACAAGGTCTCGGTCGAGGAGGCGTACGGCATCTACAAGCCGGGCCTCTTCGGCACGGTGCCGAAGTTCGGCCGCTTCTTCTCCGGCCTCGGCTACCTGAACGAGCAGCACAACCACGTCTGGGACTTCACCGACGCGCCGCTCGTCTACCAGGCGCTGCTCGGCGGCCAGTACCAGACCAACGGGGTGCAGCTCACCTGGGTCGCGCCGACGGACCAGTTCCTCGAGCTCGGCGCGGAGCTCGGCAGCAGCGATTCCTTTCCCGGCAACGACCAGGACAGGAACGGCGCCGGATCGGGCGTCGCCTTCGCGCGCGTGGGCGGCGACGTGGGCGACAGCAACAGCTGGCAGGCGGGCGTCTCGTACCTGCACACCGGCGCGCGGGCGCGGGGAAGCCCGATCGTCGACCTCTTCGGCAACGACGCGAACGCTTCCTTCACCGGCCGCAGCGATCTCTGGAACGCGAGCTTCGTGTGGAAGTGGGCGCCCCACGGCGATCCGCACTACAGGAACTTCAAGTTCCAGGCCGAGTACCTGTGGCGCAAGGAGGATGGCGAGCTCACCTTGTTTCCGGCCGCGCCCGCGAGCGTTGTGAGCACGTCGTCGTACTCGTCGCGCCAGTCGGGCCTCTACGCGCAGGCGATCTATCAGTTCATGCCGCTCTGGCGCGTCGGCCTTCGCTACGACTGGCTCGACGCGGGCAGCGTGGACTTCGGCGCGAACGGCGCCTTCCTCGCGAATCCCTCGTTCCATCCGCAGCGCACCACCGCGATGGTGGACTGGACGCCCTCGGAGTTCAGCCGCGTGCGCGTCCAGTTCGGGCAGGCGAAGGTGGCGCCGGCATTCACCGACAACGAGCTTTTCGTGCAGTACATCCTCAGCCTCGGCGCGCACGGCGCGCACATCTTCTAGGAGCGCCCATGCGACCGATCTTCCGATTCATCCTGATCGCGTGGCTCGCCGCGAGCTGCGGCGCGGCGCACGCGGCCTTCAACATCTTCGCCACCGTACCCGAATGGGGCGCCCTCGCGCAGGAGCTGGGCGGCGACAAGGTGCGCGTGTACACGGCGACCAGCCCGCTGCAGGACCCGCACCATGTGCAGGCGAAGCCGAGCCTCATCGCGCGCGCACGCACCGCGGACCTCGTCGTCGCGACCGGTGCCGAGCTCGAGGTCGGCTGGCTCCCGCTCGTGCTGCAGCAGGCGGGCAACGACAAGGTGCAACCGGGCGCGCCGGGCTACTTCGAGGCGACGAGCGTCGTCGCGCTGCTCGGCAAGCCCACGCGCCTCGACCGCGCCGAGGGCGACGTGCACCCGCAGGGCGATCCGCACATCCAGGGCGATCCGCGCAACATCGCGAAGGTGGCGGCGGCGCTCGAGCAGCGTCTCGGCGAGCTCGATCCCTCGAACGCTTCGTATTACAAGGCGCGCTACGACCAGTTCTCCACCCGATGGACGGCGGCCGTCGCGAAGTGGCAGCAGGGGGCGGCGCCGCTCAAGGGCACGCACGTGGTCGTGCAGCACAAGGGCTTCACCTATCTCGAGAGCTGGCTCGGGCTGGTGGAGGTCGCGGCGCTCGAGCCCAAGCCCGGCATGGAGCCCACCACCTCGCATCTCGCCGAGGTGCTCGCGACGCTGCAGCACGACCCGGCGAAGATGGTCCTCGTCGCGGCGTACCAGAGCGACCAGGCCTCGCAGTGGCTCGCGCAGCGCAGCAAGATCCACGTGGTGACGCTTCCCTTCACCGTCGGCGGCACCGACGGCGCGAAGGACCTGTTCTCGTTCTACGAGGACACGGTCCAGCGCCTGCTCAAGGGCGCGGCATGAGCTTCAACGCCCTCGACGTCTCGATCCTCATCCCCGCGTTCGCCGCCGGCCTGCTGGTCACCGCGACGCACGTCCCGCTCGGCACGCAGGTGCTCGCGCGCGGCATCGTGTTCATCGACCTCGCCATCGCGCAGATCGCGGGCTGCGGCGTGATCCTCGCCGACCGCGTCGGTTTTCCCGCGCAAGGGTTCGCCGTGCAGGTCGCGGCGTTCGCGGCGGCGCTCGGCGGGGCGCTGCTGCTCACCTGGAGCGAGAAGGTGTGGCCGGACGTGCAGGAGGCGGTGATCGGCGTGGTGTTCGTGCTGGGCGCCACCGCGAGCCTGCTGTTGCTCGCGAGCAGCCCGCACGGCAGCGAGCACCTGCGCGACCTGCTGGTGGGCCAGATCCTGTGGGCGGATCCGGCGCGCCTCGGCTGGACCGCCGCGGTGTACGCGGTCGTGCTCGCCTCCTGGTTCGGCTTGCGCGAGCGCCTCGGGCGCGTCGGCTTCTACGTGCTGTTCGCGCTCACGGTGACCGCCTCCGTGCAGCTCGTCGGCCTCTACCTCGTCTTCGCGACGCTCATCGTCCCGCCGCTCGCGACGCGCCGCATGGCGCGCTGGCGCCTTCCCGCCGCCTGGATGCTCGGCGTCATCGGCTATGCCGCGGGCCTCGTGCTCTCGACGGCGTTCGACCTGCCGAGCGGCGCCGTGATCGTGTGGACCCTCGTCGTCGCCGGCCTCGCCTGGTACCCGTTCACGCGAAGGCCGATGCGAAGCGGCGCGATTGAAGCGTGATTCGGATCGGCGCATAGTACGCGCGCCTTCCATGCGACCGATCCTCTTCGCCGCCTGCGCCGCACTCCCGGTGCTGCTCGCCTCGACCGCGGCACGCGCCGCGCTTCCCGACGAGATCCAGGTCTACACCAGCGACATCAACAAGCCGGGCGAATTCGGCCTCGAGCTGCACGTGAACACCACGCCGAGCGGGCGTTCGACGCCCGACTTTCCCGGCGAGATTCCGGCAGCTCACGGCTGGCGGCTCACGAGCGAATTCTCCTACGGCCTCACGCCTTCGATCGAGGCGGGACTGTATCTGCCGCTGGTCTTCGGAGCCCACGATCGCGACCGGTTCGCCGGTCCCAAGCTGCGCGCGAAGTGGCTGCCGATCCGCGTCGACGAGCAGGGCAACGGCGCGTTCGCCGGCGTGAATCTCGAGTACGCGTGGGTCGCCGATGTGCTCGAGCAGGCGACGCGCGCGATGGAGGTGCGGCCGATCCTCGGCTGGCGCGATCCGGATTGGCTCTTCGCGGTGAACCCGATCCTCGAGTTCGCGCTGGCCGGGCCGCACAAGGGATCGCGCCCGGACTTCGATCCGTCGGTGAAGGTCGCGCGCCGGATCGCCGAGGGCATCTCGATCGGGCCCGAGTACTACGCGGAGCTGGGTCCGCCGGGGCGCGCGCTTCCCCACGAGGAGCAATCGCACTCGCTCTACCTCGCGATCGACGTGGATCGCGCGCCGTGGGTGTTCAATTTCGGCATCGGGCGCGGCCTCACCAACGCGACCGATCGCTGGACGGTGAAGGCGATCTTCGAGATCCCGCTCTAGCGCTGCACGCGCGCGGACAGCGCGGCACAAGGCGAGGCGCCGGAACGCGCGAGCATCGGCGGGAAAGGTCGTCGCAAGCTTGGCCGAGGAAGATGCCTCTCGCCCCGGGAGCACCGGCTCCTTCCTGCGCCGATTTGTATCGCATGACCGATGCTTTCGCCGTCCTTGTCGTCGGCCTTCCGCTTGCCGTCGCCTCTCCGATCGCGGCCGCGATCGCCTGCGGCCCTTTGCACGGGCCGCTCACGCTTCGCGCGGCGGAATCGCGGCTGCAGGAATGCAATCGCGACGTTGAGGCCGCGCGGCTCGCCGTGGCGGCCGCCTCCGCCGGCCTTCGCATCGCCCGCGAGCGGCCCAATCCGACCCTCGAGCTGGGAGTCTCGAACGTGAACCCCCATGTCGGCGTCGGCGCCGGATCGCTGCGCGACAAGACGATCGACGCCGCCGCGCGCCTCGAGCAGCTGGTGGAGCGCGGCGGCAAGCCGCGGCTGCGCGAGGCGCAGGCACGGGCGCTCGTCGCCGCCGCGGAGTCCGACGCCGCCGAGCAGCTTCGTGAGCAGCGGCTCGCGATGCGCGTCGCGTTCTTCGACCTCGCCGCGGCGCAGGAAAAGCTCGCGTTGCAGCGCGAGTTCCGTGCGCTCGCCGAGGCTTCCGCCGATGCCTCGCGCCGCCGCTTCGAGTCGGGCGAAATCGCGCGCGTCGAGTCGGACCGCTTCCGGCTGGATGCGGTGCGCGCGAGGAACGACGAGCGCCAGTCGGAGATCGATCTCGCGCGCGCCCGGGCCGACCTCGCGACGCTGCTCGCGGCCGAATCGAGCGCGGAAGCGCTGGAAGTGGTCGCCGCGCGCCCGCCCGAAGCGCCGCCCGCGGCCGGCGAGCGGCCCGACGTGCGCGCGGCGCGCCGCCGCGTGGAAGCGGCCGAGCGCGGCGTGGAGCTCGCGCGCGCGCTCGCCACGCGCGACTTCACCGTCGGCCTGCAGGCCGACCATTGGCCCGCCTCCGAGACGAACCTGCAGGGCACGGGCGTTTCGTACTCGCTCTCGGTCACTTTCCCGCTCGAGGTGAGCCACGCGTACGAGGGCGAGGCCGCGCGCGCGCTCGCCGACCTGGACTCCGCTCGCGCCGCGCTCGAGAAGGCACGCGCGGCCGCCGAGGCCGATGCGCGCATCGCCGATGCGCAGTGGCGCAGCGCCGCGGAGCGGTTGCAACGCGAGGAGGACGAAGTCGCGCCCGCCGCGCACGACGTCGCCCGCGGCGCCGAGTTCGCCTATGCGCACGGAGCGACCGGCGTGCTCGACCTCCTCGACGCGCGCCGTTCCCTGAAGAGCGTCGAGCTCGACGAGGTGCAATTGCGCGACGACGCGGGCAGGGCCTGGGCGCGCAGGGAAGCGGCGCGCGACGACGGCACGGAGGCGGCGCGATGAGGCGCTCGTTCTGGCAGGAGGCGCTGCTCGCGCTGCTCTTCGCGATCGTCGTGCTGCTCGTCCTGGTGCTCGCGAGCTGCAAGGACGGCAACGCGCTGCCCGCGCCGGCCGGGCCCACCGTTCACGGACAAAGCGTGGTGTTTCCCGCCACGGGGCGCGCGGCGCAACGCTTCGCGGTCGAGAAGGTGCTCGCGGCGTCGGAGCGCGAGCTCGAGCTTCCCGGCCGCCTGGTCTGGAACGAGGACCGCACCGTGCGCGTGTTCCCGCCGTTCGCGGGGCGCGTGACGCGCATCCTCGCGCATCCGGGCGATCGCGTGGCCGCAAGCACGCCGCTCGCGGAGATGGTCTCGCCCGATTTCGGCCAGGCCCAGGCCGACGCCGAGAAGGCGCAGGCGGACCGCGAGCTCGCCGAGCGCACGCTCGCTCGGGTGCGAACGCTCGCTGAAAATGGAGTCGCGGCCGCGAAGGACCTGCAGCAGGCCGAGGCCGACTCGGCGCGCGCGCAGGCCGAGGCGCGGCGCGCGCTCGACCGCATCCAGGCTTACCGCCAGCCGGTCGGATCCGGATCGCGTTTCGTGCTGAAGAGCCCGATGGCGGGCACGGTCGTGGAACGCAACCTCAATCCCGGGCAGGAGCTGCGCCCCGACCAGTCGGGGCCGCCGCTCTTCGTCGTGACCGATCCGGCGAGCCTGTGGATCGCGCTCGACGCGCACGAAGCCGACCTGAGCGATCTGCATCCCGGCGTCGCGCTCGCGATCTCGAGCAACCAGCTTCCCGGCGAGACGTTCCCTGGGACGCTGCGGCAGGTGTCCGATTCCGTCGATCCGGTGGCGCGTACGGTGAAGCTTCGTGGAGACGTGCCGAATGCGTCGCGCGTGCTCAAGGCCGAGATGTTCGTCACCGCGCGCGTTCACGTGCCGAGAGCGCGGGAACCGAGCGTGAGCGCGCGTGCCGTGTACCTCTCCGGTTCGCGCCATTACGTGTTCGTGCGCACCGCCGCCGAGACCTTCGAGCGGCGCGAGGTGAGCGTGGGCCCCGAGGCCGACGGGCGGATGCCGGTGTACTCGGGTCTCGCCGCGGGCGACGACGTGGCGGTGTCGGGCAACCTCTTCCTCGACCAGATCCTCGCCGGCGCGCGCCCTTGATCCAGCGCATCGTCGCGTTCTCGCTGCGCCAGCCGCTGTTCGTCGTGCTCGGCGTGATCGTCTTCGCGGCGGTGGGACTCGCCGCGTTCTCGCAGCTGCCGGTCGAGGCTTTCCCGGACGTTTCGGACACGCAGGTGAACGTGATCGCGCTCTACCCGGGGCGCGCGGCCGAAGAGGTGGAGCGGCAGGTCACGATCCCGATCGAGACCGCGCTCTCGTCGGTGCCGCACGTGGTGCGCGCGTTCTCGCACACGCAGTTCGGCCTGAGCTTCCTCATCCTCACCTTCGACGACCAGCCCTCGGACATGGAGGTGCGCCAGCAGGTGCTCGAGCGGCTGCAGGGGGTCGACCTGCCCCCCGGCGTGCAGGCGCAGATGGCGCCGCTTTCCACGGCGATCGGGGAGATCTTCCGCTTCCGGCTGCAGGGAGAGCGCTACGACCCGCGCGATCTGCGCACGCTCGAGGACTGGGTGGTGGAGAAGCAGCTTCGCCTCGTGCCGGGCGTCGCCGACGTGGTGACGATGGGCGGCAGCATCAAGCAGTACGAGGTGAACCCGAACCCGGCCCGGATGCGCGACTCCAGGGTGACGCTCGCGCAGCTCTTCGCGGCGCTCGCGCGCGCGAACTCGAATGCGGGCGGCGGCGCGTTGAGCCAGGGGCGGCAGCAGTTCCTGGTGCGCAGCCTCGGAAGCTTCCGCTCCTCGGCGGACATCGGCCGCGTGGTGGTGGCCGAGAACCGCGGCACGCCGATCCTGGTGCGCGACATCGCCGACGTGCGCGTCGCGAGCGCGCCGCCGCAGGGTATCGTCGGCCAGGACGGCGACGACGACGTCGTGAACGGCATCGTCGTCATGCGCAAGGGCGAGAACCCCTCGCGGGTGCTCGCCGCGCTCAAGGAGAAGGTCGCCTACGTCAACGAAAAGGTGCTGCCCGAGGGCGTGAGGATCGTGCCGTACTACGACCGCTCGTGGCTAACGGCGAGGACGCTCGCGACGGTATTCACCAACCTCACCGAGGGCGCGATCCTGGTGACGCTGGTGCTGTTCCTCTTCCTGGGCGACGTCCGCGCGGCGCTGATCGTCGCGGCGGTGATCCCGCTCTCGCTCCTCGCGACCTTTCTCGGCCTCACGCTGCGCGGCATCCCGGCGAACCTGCTCTCGCTCGGCGCGATGGACTTCGGCATCATCGTCGACGGGGCGGTGATCGTCGTGGAGAACATCGTGCGCCGCATGGCCGAGCTCGATCGCGCCGAGCTGCACGACCCGAAGAAGCGGCTCGCCACGGTGCGCCAGGCGGCCTTCGAGGTCGGGCGCCCGACGCTCTTCTCGATGGTCATCATCATCGCCGCGCACATCCCGATCTTCACCCTGCAGCGCCATGAGGGCCGCATCTTCTCGCCCATGGCGTGGACGGTGACCTCGGCGCTGGTCGGCTCGCTCATCCTCTCGCTCACGCTGGTGCCGCTGCTGTGCCTCAGGTTCCTGCCGCGCGAGGTGGCGCATGGCGACAACCGCGTGGTGGCGTGGCTCAAGGGCGCGTACGAGCCGATGCTGCGCTGGGCGATCGGGCATCCGCGCCATGTCACGGTGGTCGCGGTGGCCTCGCTCGCGATCGCGCTCGCCGCCGCGACGCGGCTCGGCAGCGAGTTCCTGCCCGAGCTCGACGAAGGCACGACCTGGGTGAACCTCTCGCTCCCGCCGTCGGTCTCGCCCGAGGAAGTGGTCGAGCAGATGCGCGCCGTACGCCGCGCGCTGCACACGGTGCCCGAGGTGAACACGGTGATCTCCAAGGCCGGACGCCCCGACGACGGCACCGACCCGAAGATCCTCAATTCCACCGAGCTCTTCGTGGACTTCATCCCGGAGTCGAAGTGGCGCCCGGGCAAGAACAAGGAGGACCTCATCGAGGAGATGAACGCCGCGGTCTCCGCGATTCCCGGCATGGAGCCCTCGTTCGACCAGCCGATCCGCGACAACGTGCTCGAGAGCATCTCGCAGGTGGACGGCCAGATCGTGGTGAAGGTGCGCGGCGACGACCTCGAGCGCATCCACGACGAGGCGCGGCGCATCCTCGCCGAGATCGAGAACGTGCCCGGCGTCGCGCGCGCCTTCATCGACCGGGAGGGCTCGCTGCCGCAATACGTCATCGACATCGACCGGGAGGCGGCCGCCCGCTACGGCGTGAACGTGGGCGACATCCAGGACCTGGTGGAGACGACGCTCGCCGGGAAGCCCACCTCGGAGCTCTGGGAGGGCGAGAAGCACTTCAGCGTCGTCGTGCGCCTGCCGCCCGGGCAGCGCGATCCGGCGAGCCTGCGCAACCTCCTCGTCGCGACGGCGGACGGCGCCCAGGTGCCGCTTGCGCAGCTCGCGAGCTTCCGCGCGGTCTCCGGCGCGCTCGACATCGCGCGCGAGAACGGCCGGCGCGTCGAGTCGATCGGCGTCTTCATCCGCGATCGCGACATGGGAAGCGTGGTGCACGACATGCAGGCGCGCGTCGCCGCGGGCGTCCCGCTCGCGCCCGGCGACGAGATCGGCTGGTCGGGCGAGTTCGAGAACCAGCAGCGCGCGATGAAGCGCCTCTCGTGGATCGTTCCCCTTTCCATCGCGCTCATCTTCCTGCTGCTGTTCGACGCGTTCGGCTCGGTCAAGAGCGCGTTCCTCATCATCGTGAACATCCCGTTCGCGATGGTGGGCGGCATCCTCGCGCTGTGGGCGACGGGAATCCCGCTCTCGGTGTCGGCGGCGATCGGCTTCATCGCGTTGTTCGGGCAGGCGGTGCTGAATGGCGTGGTGATGGTCACCTATTTCAACCAGCTGCGCGCCGAGGGCTGCACCGTGCGCCAGGTGGTGATCCGCGGCTCCCTGGTGCGGCTGCGCACGGTGGTGATGACGGCGCTCCTCGCGATGCTCGGGCTCCTTCCGATGGCGCTCTCGCACGCGATCGGCGCCGAGACGCAGCGCCCGCTGGCGGTCGTGGTGATCGGGGGACTCATCTCGGCGACGCTGCTCACGCTCTTCGTGCTGCCGGCGCTCTATCGGGCGTTCTATTCGCGCGAGGCCCGCCTGAGGAACGCCGCGGCCGCGACCGCGGCGAACGAGTAGCCGGCCGCCCTTCCTACGCCCACTCCGCGGTCGCGTCCATCGTGATCGCGCCTTGCGCGTCGCGCGTCCACAAGCGGGCGGTGCGCTTCGCTTCGTCCGGGGCGCCGCACAGCTCGAAGGGCGCGGTGTCGAAGAGCGGCCGCATCGCGCGGAAGGCGTAGCGGCGCAGCGCGACGCCGGGTCGATTGCGCCGCAGGAGATCGACCAGCAGGGTCGCGATGAGCGGGCCGTGCACGACGAGGCCGGGATAGCCCTCGACGCGCGTCGCGTAAGGGTGATCGTAGTGGATGCGATGGCCGTTGAAGGTTGCCGCCGAGTAGCGGAACAGCAGCACCGGATCGGGGCGAACCTCGCGCTGCCAGGCTTCGTGCGCCGGCGCCGCGACCGGCGAGGCGCCCGCGCCCGCTTCGCCGCGATAGACGATGTCGTGCTCGTCGGTGATCGCGAGGCCCTGCGCGTCGGAGATCTCGTGGCGCACCGTGACGAAGACCAGCGTGCCGCTGCGGCCTTCCTTCACGCTCACGTCGCCGATGGTGGATTTGCGGATCGCGCGCGCGCCCACCGCGAGGGGCCGCACGAACTCGAGGCGGCTGCCGGCCCACATGCGCCGCGGCAGCGGCACCGCGGGAAGGAACCCGCCGCGCCGCGGATGGCCGTCGGGGCCGAGCTCCGATTGCCGGTGCGTGTCGAGGAAGTAGAGCCAGTGCGCGAGCGGCGGTATCGGTTCGCCTTCGCGCGGCTCGGGATCGTCGCGGTCGAGGAGCGCGCGCAGCTCGCGCAGCGGCCCCGCGCCGATCGTATCCTCGCGCTTCTCGAGGCGACCGATCCAGCGCGAAAGCGCCGAGAGGTCCTCCGCCTGCGTCATGGCGTGGTCTCCCACGTTCCGCCGAGCGCGCGGATGAGCGCCACGCTCGCCGCGAGGCGGCGCTCGAGCACGTTCACGACCGATCGCTCCTCGGCAAGCTGGCTCGCCTGCACCACCGTGACGTTGAGGTAGCTCACGGTGCCCGCCTTGTACTGGTTGAGGACCAGCGCGACGCTCTCGCGCGCGGCGCGCGCGGCCTCGTCCTGCACGGTCGCCTCCTCGGCGAGGAAGCGCAACGTCGCGAGGTTGTCCTCGACATCCTGGAACGCGCCGAGCGAGGCCTGCCGGTAGTTGGCGACCGCCTCGTCATAGGCCGCGCGCGCGGAGGCGACCTCGGCGCTGCGCGCGCCGAAATCGAGGATCGTCTCCGCGGCCGCGAGGCCCAGCGACCAGGTGCGGTTGGGCGCGGAGATGAGGTTCGCGAGCGCCGTGCCGACGAACCCGCCGTTCGCCGAGAGGGTGATCGAGGGGAAGTAGGCGGCTTCCGCGACGCCGATGCGCGCGTTGGCCTCGGCCGTGCGCCGCTCCGCCGCCGCGACGTCGGGCCGGCGCTCGAGGAGGGTCGAGGGAAGCCCGGGCGGGATCGAGGGCAGGTGCGCGGTGATGTCGGCCGGGGCGATCGAGAGCATCGCGGGGGGCTTGCCGACCAGCACGGCGATCGCGTGCTCGAGCTGCGCGCGCGTCGCGTGGAGGTCGATCGCCTGGGCCTGCGTGCTCTTCAACTGCGTCTCGGCCTGCGCGACGTCGGCCTTCGCGGCGACGCCCGCGCGATACCGGTTCTGCGTCATCGCGAGCGAGGTCTGGAACGCCTTCACCGAGTCCTGGAAGAGGACGATCTGCGCGTCGGTGGCGCGCAGCTGGAAGTAATCCGTCGCGAGCTCGGCCTGCAGCGAGAGGCGCGCGCTCTCGACGTCCGCGGCGCTCGCCGCTTCTTCCGCGCGATTCGCCTCGACGAGGCGCCGCACGCGGCCCCAGAAGTCCGGCTCCCAGCTCGCGTTGAGCGCGACGTTGTAGCGCCGGCCGCTGTCGGCGGGCACGTTGGACTTGCTGCGCGTGGCGCTCGCGTTGGCGCCCAGCGTGGGAAAGAGCTGCGCGCGCGCCGATTGCACCGCCGCGGTCGCCTGCCGATAGCGCGCCTCGGCGGCCTTGAGCGACTGGTTGGAGACGCTCACCTGCTCCATCAAGCCGTCGAGCACCGGGTCGCGGAACGCCTGCCACCACGCGCCCTTGGGCGCGCCGTCCGCCGGCTTCGCCTTCACCCAGTCGCCCGATTCCTTGAACGCCGCGGGCGCCTGCACCGGCGGCTTCCGGTAATTCGGCCCGACCGCGCAGGACGCGAGTGCCAGGAGCAAGAAAAAGGCATTGAAAGCGCCGATTCCCGCCGATCCAACGCCGATGAGCGCCGATAAGGCGACGAAGGTCTTTGTGCCCATTGCTGCAGCGGTCCGAATGGCCACGATGCAATTCATCCCGGATTCATCGGCGGCAATTGGCGTTGGATCGGCGTTCATCGGCGCTTTCATGGATGTTCGTCCCAGCGATCGTGTCACTCCGCTCCATCCATCGCGAGGTCCGGGTGGCGGCGGCGGAAGCCGCGCCGCGCCCAGAGGCGGAAGCGGTCGAGGTAGAGGTAGACCACCGGCGTCGTGTAGAGCGTGAGGACCTGGCTCACGAGGAGGCCGCCCACGATCGAGATGCCGAGCGGGCGGCGCAGCTCCGCGCCATCGCCGAAGCTCACCGCGAGCGGCACCGCGGCGAACATCGCGGCGAGCGTGGTCATGAGGATCGGCCTCAGGCGCAGCGTCGCCGCCTCGAAGATCGCCTTCTCGGGCGGGAGGTCGCGCGTGCGCTCGGCATCCAGGGCGAAATCGATCATGAGGATCGCGTTCTTCTTGACGATGCCGATGAGCAGGAACACGCCGATGAGCGCGATGAGCGAGAACTCCACGTGGAAGAGGAGCAGCGCGAGGAGGGCGCCCACGCCGGCCGAGGGAAGCGTGGAGAGGATCGTGATCGGGTGCACGACGCTTTCGTACAGGATCCCCAGCACGATGTAGATGGTGAGGATCGCCGCGAGTATCAGGATGGGCTCGTTGTCCAGGCCCTGCTGGAACGCCCGTGCGGTGCCCTCGAACGAAGCGTAGAGCGTGGAGGGGACGCCGATGCGCGCCATGGTGTCGCGCACCTTGTCCGCCGCTTGCGAGAGCGACACGCCCTCGGGCAGGTTGAACGAGATGGTGCTCGCGGCGAACTGGCCCTGGTGGTTGATGGAAAGCGGCGCGAGCGTCTGCTCGTAGTGCGAGAACGCGGAAAGCGGCACCAGCCCGCGGCGCGGCGAGAGCACGTAGAGCGAATCGAGCGTCGAGGGATCCTGCCAGTACTGCGGCGCGGCCTCCATCACGACGCGGTACTGGTTGCGCTCCTGGTAGATGGTGGAGACCTGCGCCTGCCCGAAGGCGAGGTTGAGCGCGGTGTCGATGGTGCGCGGCGTGAGGCCGAGCCGGGAGGCGGTGGGCCGGTCGATCACGAGCGTGGTCTGCAGGCCGCGCGCCTCCTGGTCGGAGTTCACGTCGGCGAGCTCGGGCACGTGCTCGAGCGCCTGCTCGAGCTTGGTCGACCACTCCTGCAGCACGTCCAGGTCCTCGCCGCGCAGCGTGAACTGGTTGGTGGCGTTCGATTGGCGGCCGCCCACGCGCACGTCCTGGATCGGGTTGAGGAAGAGGTTCGCGCCGGGCTCCCTGGAGAGCTTCGCCCGCAGGCGCGTCACGATCTGGTCCATCGAGGCGCCGCGCTGGTCGAGCGGCTTGAGGGAGATGAACATGCTCGCCGAGTTGGTGCCGCCGCGGAAGCCGCCGCTGCCGGTGAACCCGGTCACGTTGTCCACGGCGGGATCGGCCTGGACGATGCGCATGAAGTCCTCGAGCTTCTGGCGCATCGCCTGGAACGAGGTCGACTGGTCGGCGCGCACGAAGCCGATGATGCGGCCCGTGTCCTGCTGCGGAAAGAAGCCCTTGGGAATCTTCGTGTAGAGCAGCAGGTTCAGGCCGACCGTGGCGAGCAGGACCAGCACCACGGGCAGCGGGTGGCGCAGCACCCACCCGAGGCTGCGCTCGTAGCCGCGGTGCACCGCGTTGAACGCGGCCTCGCTCGCGCGTGCGAAGCGGCCGGGCTCGCGATCGGTCTCCCGGCGCAGGAGCCGCGCGCACATCATCGGCGTGGTGCTGAGCGAGACCAGCAGCGAGATGAGGATCGCCACCGAGAGCGTGACGGCGAACTCGCGGAAGAGCCGCCCGATGATCCCGCCCATGAAGAGGATGGGGATGAAGACCGCGACCAGCGAGAGGCTCATCGAGAGCACCGTGAAGGCCACCTCGCGGGCGCCGCGCAGCGCGGCCTCGAAGGGGGCCATGCCCTGCTCGATGTAGCGCGAGACGTTTTCCAGCACCACGATGGCGTCGTCCACCACGAAGCCCGTGGCGATGGTGAGCGCCATGAGCGAGAGGTTGTTGAGGCTGAAGCCGGCGGCGTACATCACCGCGAAGGTCCCGACCAGCGACACCGGCACGGCGATGCTCGGGATGAGGGTCGCGCGGCCGTTGCGCAGGAACAGGAACACCACGATCACCACCAGGATCACCGCGATGACGAGCGTGCGCTCCACCTCGCGCAGCGACGCCCGGATGGTGCTGGTGCGCTCCATCATGAGCTCGAGGTTCACGTCCGCGGGAATGCTCGCGCGAAGCTCCGGCAGCAGCGCCGTCACGCGGTCGACCACCTCGATGATGTTCGCGTTCGGCTGCCGGTTGATGATGAGCAGGACCGCGGGCTTGCCGTTCGACGCCCCGTAGTTGCGCAGGTCCTGCACCGAGTCGACCACCTGCCCCAGGTCGCCGAGCCGCACCGCCGTGCCGTTGCGGTAGGCGACGATGATCGGAACGTATTCGCTCGCCGTCTTCGCCTGGTCGTTCGCCTGGATCTGCCAGTGGTGCTCGCCGTCCTCGAGGAAGCCCTTGGGCCGGTTGGCGTTGGTCGAGGAGATCGCGGTGCGCACCTCGTCGAAGCCGATGCCGAGCTTGTTGAGGAGGTTGGGATTGAGCTCGACGCGCACCGCCGGAAGCGAGGAGCCGCCGACCGACACCTGGCCCACGCCGGAGATCTGCGAGATGCGCTGCGCGAGGTTGGTCGAGGCGATGTCGTACATCTGCCCGCGATCGAGGCGCTCCGAGGTCATCGCGAGGATCATGATCGGCGCATCCGCCGGGTTCACCTTGCGATAGGTGGGATTGTTCGGCAGGCTCGAGGGCAGGTCCGAGCGCGCCGCCTGGATCGCCGCCTGCACGTCGCGAGCCGCGGCGTTGATCTCCCGGTTGAGGTCGAACTGCAGCGTGATGCGCGAGCTGCCCAGCGAGCTCGAGGAGGTCATCTCGGAGACCCCGGCGATGCGGCCGAGCGCGCGCTCGAGGGGTGTGGCGACCGTGGCCGCCATCACCTCCGGGCTCGCGCCGGGGAGCGAGGCCGCGACCGAGATCGTGGGGAAGTCCACCTGCGGGAGCGGCGACACCGGCAGCAGCTTGAACGCGGCCGCGCCGGCGAGCGCGATGCCGATGGTGAGCAGCGTGGTCGCGACCGGCCGTCGAACGAAGGGCTCGGTGACGTTCATGCAAGCTGGCGGGAGCGATTCATGCGAAAAGCTTTGGAAGCGCCGCTTTCATGGATTCGGGCTTCCGTCCGCCATCGCCGCCTGGCCGCCGGCCCTGCGGGCGCGGGCGCGGTTCACGCGCGCGGCGAGCCGGTCGAAATAGAGGTAGATCACCGGCGTCGTGAAGAGCGTGAGGAGCTGGGAGAAGATGAGCCCGCCCACCATCGTGATGCCGAGCGGATGGCGCAGCTCCTTGCCCACGCCCCAGCCGATCATGAGCGGGACCGCGCCGAGCATGGCCGCCATGGTCGTCATGAGGATCGGCCGGAAGCGCAGCATCGAGGCCTTGTGGATCGCCTCGCGCGCGCCGAGCTTCTCCTCGCGCTGCGCGTCGAGCGCGAAGTCGATCATGAGGATCGCGTTCTTCTTCACGATGCCGATGAGCAGGATGATGCCGATGATCGCGATGATGCCGAGGTCCTGGCGCGCGACGAGGAGCGCGAGCAGGGCGCCCACCCCGGCCGAGGGAAGCGTCGAGAGGATGGTGAGCGGATGCACGTAGCTCTCGTACAGCACGCCGAGCACGATGTACATCGTGACGATCGCGGCGAGGATGAGGAGGAGCGTGTTGAGGAGCGAGGCGCGGAAGGCGAGGGCGGTGCCCTGGAATTCGGGACGCACGCTCAACGGCATGTTGAGATCCTTTTCCGCCTTCTCGATGGCGTCGACCGCCCCGCCCAGCGACGCGCCCGCGGCCAGGTTGAACGAGATGGTCGTGGCGGGAAACTGGCCGATGTGGTCGATCGAGAGCGCTCCCGGGCGCTCGGTGATCGTCGCCACGGACGAAAGCGGCACCTGCGTGCCGCCGCTTCCCGGGACGGCGGTGCCGCTCGTGCCGGGAATCTGGCTCGTGTTGCCCGCGGTCGTCGCGCCCGGCTGCGCGCTCTGCACCGGGACGTAGATGTCGCCGAGGGAGCTCGGATTGCGCGCGAATTCCGGCTTCACCTCGAGGACCACGCGGTACTGGTTCGCCTGGGTGAAGATCGTGGAGACCAGGCGCTGGCCGAAGGCGTTGTAGAGCGCGTTGTCGATCGCGGCCGGGGTGATGCCGAGCCGGCCCGCCGTATTGCGGTCGATGGTGAGGTACGCCTGCAGGCCCTGGTCCTGCAGGTCGGAGACCACGTCGGTCAACTGCGGCAGCGTGCGCAGCCTGGCGACCAGCGCCTGCGTCCAGCGCCCGAGCTCCTCCGCGCTCGAGCCCTGCAGGGCGAGCTGGTACTGGGTGCGCGCGACGCGATCCTCGATGGTGAGGTCCTGCACCGGCTGCAGGTAGAGCGAGATGCCCTCGAGGTTCGCGAGTCGGCGCTTGAGCCGATCCATCACGACGCTCGCCGAGTCGCGCCGGCTCTGCGGCTTGAGCGTGATGAGCACGCGACCGCTGTTGAGCGTGACGTTCTGGCCGTCCACGCCGATGAACGAGGACACGTTCTCGACCGCCGGATCCTGGAGGATGGCGGTGGCGAGCGCGCGGCTCCTCTGCGACATCGCGGCGAACGAGACCGACTGCGGTGCATCCGAGATGCCCTGCAGGAGGCCGGTGTCCTGGAGCGGAAAGAAGCCCTTCGGGATCACGATGTAGAGGATCACCGAGAGGGCGAGCGTCACGAGGAAGACGATGAGCGTGAGCGGCTGGTGGTCGAGCACCCAGTCGAGCGCCTGGCCGTAGCGATGGATCACCCGGTCGAACCACTCGGTCGTGCGCCGGAAGAAGCGCCCGTGCCCTTCGCCGCCGCCGTGGCGCAGGAGCCGCGCCGACATCATCGGCGTGAGCGTGAGGGAAACCGCCGCCGAGATGAGGATCGAGACGGCGAGCGTGACCGCGAACTCGCGGAAGAGCCTTCCCACCACCTCGCCCATGAAGAGCAGCGGGATCAGCACCGCGACGAGCGAAAGCGTGATGGAGATGATGGTGAAGACGATCTGCTGAGAGCCCTTGAGCGCGGCCTCGAGCGGCGTCTCCCCCGCCTCCACGTAGCGCGAGATGTTCTCGATCACGACGATCGCGTCGTCCACCACGAAGCCGGTCGCGATGGTGAGCGCCATGAGCGTCAGGTTGTTGATGCTGAAGCCCGCGAGGTACATCACGCCGAAGGTGCCGACGAGCGAGAGCGGCACCGCGACGCTCGGGATGATGGTCGCCGTGGGGCTGCGCAGGAAGACGAAGATCACCGCCACCACCAGCACGATCGCGAGGAAGAGCTCGAGCATCACGTCGTGCACCGAGGCCCGGATGGTCACGGTGCGGTCGGTGAGGAGCTCGACGTCGATCGCGGCCGGAAGCGTCGCCGTGAGCGTCGGAAGCAGCTTCTTCAGCTGGTCGACCACCTGGATCACGTTCGCGCCGGGCTGGCGCTGCACGTTCACGATGATCGCCGGCGTGTCGTTCATCCAGGCGGCGAGCTTCGCGTTCTCGGCGCCGTCCACGACGTCCGCGACGTCGCTCAGGTAGATCGGCGCGCCGTTCTTGTAGGCGATGACGATCGAGCGATACTCGTCGGCGCTGCGCAGCTGGTCGTTCGCGTCGATGGTGTAGGCGCGCGCGGGACCGTCGAAGCTGCCCTTCGCCTGGTTGGTGTTCGCCGCGCCGATCGCGGTGCGCACGTCGTCGAGCGAGAGGCCCATCGCCGCGATCGCCTTGGGGTTCACCTGCACGCGCACCGCGGGCCGTTCGCCGCCCGAGAGCGTCACGAGCCCCACGCCCGGCAGCTGCGAGAGCTTCTGCGCGAGGCGCGTGTCGACGAGGTTCTGCACCTGCGTCATGGGCAGCGTCTGCGACGTGATGCCGAGCGTCACGATGGGCGCGTCCGCCGGGTTCACCTTGCTGTAGATCGGCGGCGCGGGCAGGTCGGTGGGAAGCAGGTTGGAGGCGGCGTTGATCGCGGCCTGCACGTCCTGCTCGGCGGTGTCGAGGCTCACGTTGAGCTCGAACTGCAGCGTGATCACCGACGCGCCGCCGGAGCTCGACGACGACATCTGCTTGAGGCCCGGGATCTGCCCGAACTGCCGCTCGAGCGGAGCCGTGATGGACGAGGTCGTGACGTCGGGGCTCGCGCCCGGATAGAGCGTCACCACCTGGATCGTCGGGTAATCGACCTCGGGCAACGCCGAGAGCGGCAGCTGCCGGTACGCGACGAAGCCCGCCAGCAGGATCGCCACCATCAGGAGCGAGGTGGCGACGGGTCGGAGAATGAAGATGCGCGACGGGTTCACGTCGTGCCCGGTCCCTGCGCCGAGCCCTTGCCTTGCGACTTGCGCGAGCCGCGCCCCTTGCGGGCGCCTTTCGTGCCTTTCTCCTCACCGATCCCGGGGGCGGGCGGCGGCGCGTTCGCGGCCGCGGGCGAGGTGACCTCGACCTTCGATCCTTCGCGGATGCGGTCGAGCCCGTCGGTCACCACGCGCTCGCCGGCGGCGAGCCCGCTCACGATCGACGTGTTGAGGGCATCGCTCGGCCCGGTGGT
The DNA here is from genome assembly GCA_035605915.1 of Usitatibacter sp. GTDB lineage: Bacteria > Pseudomonadota > Gammaproteobacteria > Burkholderiales > Usitatibacteraceae > Usitatibacter. Next base: position 12,862 of record DATNGJ010000034.1, on the reverse strand, counting down.
GACCGGCTTCACCGCGATGGTGTTGTCGCTCCTCACCGCGTAGACCACGAGCTGGCCCTGGGCGTTGCGCTGGACCGCGGCGGAAGGGACGATCACCACGTTGCGGCGCACGTCGACCACCATGCGCACGTTCACGAACTGGTTGGGAAAGAGCTTGCCGTCGTTGTTGGCGAACTCGGCCTTGAGCTTCACGGTCCCGGTCGAGACGTCGACCTGGTTGTCGGCCGAGACGAGCGTGCCGCGCGCGATGAGGTTCTTGCGGTCGCGATCCCAGGCTTCGACGGGAAGCTTGCGGCCGGCGCGCAGCTGCGAGATCACGCCCGGGGCGACATCTTCGGTCACCGTGAAGAGGACGCCGATCGGGTTCATTTCCGCGATGACCACGATGCCGTTCGTGTCCGACGTGTGCACCATGTTGCCGGGGTCGACCTGCCGCAGGCCCAGGCGCCCCGCGATCGGCGCGCTGATGCGCGTGTACGAGAGCTGCAGCTTGGCGCTGTCGACCGTGGCCTGGTCGACCTTGACGGTGCCCTCGAGCTGGCGCACCAGCGCCGCCTGCTGGTCGACCTGCTGCTCGGCGATCGAGTCCTGCTTGAGGAGGGTCTGGTAGCGGCCGAGGTCGAGCCGCGCGTTGTTCAGTTGCGCGGTATCGCGCGCGAGCTGCCCGTCGGCCTGCTCGAGCTGCACCTGGAAGGGCGCGGGGTCGATCTGCGCGAGGATGGCACCGGCCTTCACATTGTCGCCCTCGCCGAACAGCACCGACTGCAGCAGGCCGTCGACGCGCGGGCGCACCGTCGCCGTACGGCCCGAGAGCACCGTGCCGAGCGAGGTCTGGACCACCGGCATGTCTCCCGTCTGCGCGGTGGCCACCGCGACCGGCTGCGGCCGGTTCTGGTCGAATCCCCCGCCGCCCTTGCGTCCGCCGCCTCCCTTGGCGAATTGCTGGGCGAAGCCGCCGCGCTTCGCCTCACCCTCGGCGGCGCTCTTCTTGGGCCAGAAATACCAGGCCACGAGGACCGCGAGGATGACGAGCCCCGTTACGAGGAGGGGCACGAAGGCGCGGCGCCTGGAAACGGGGATCGGCGCGCCGCGGCGCGGGTCTTCCGGCGGAAGATCGGTCATCGGTCTCGTCCTGTCATTGCCGGTGACGGGCCGGCTCCCGCGATTGTCGCTTTGGATGCAGGTTCGGGACGGTGGTTTCCGCGGCCAAATTGCATCGAAATGTTTCCCTATCCCGGGACGAGAGGCGGCTCGTGCAGCGCCGCCACCTGCTCACGCAGCTCGAGGATGCGGTCCTGCCAGTAGCGCGGCGTATTGAACCACGGGAAGGCGATCGGAAATGCCGGATCGTCCCAGCGCCGGGCGAGCCACGCCGAGTAGTGGAGCAGGCGCAGGGTGCGAAGCGCCTCGACCAGGTGGAGCTCGCGATCGTCGAACTCGGCGAAGTCCTCGTAGCCTTCGAGGATGCGGCCGAGCTGGAGGCCCATCGAGCGTCGGTCTCCGGAGACGAGCATCCACAGGTCCTGCACGGCCGGCGCCATGCGCGCGTCGTCCAGGTCCACGAAGTGCGGCCCGCCCGGCGAGTTTCCGGTATCGGGCGTCCACAGCACGTTGCTCGGGTGGCAATCGCCGTGCACGCGGATGGAGGCGACGCTTCCGGCGCGTTGGTACGCATGGCGCACGCCTTCGAGCGCGAGCTCCGAGACCTGCTTCCAGGATGCGAGCAGGTCGGCCGGAATGAAGCCGCTCGCGAGGAGGAACTCGCGCGGCTCCTCGCCGAACGTTTCGATGTCCAGGCGCGGCCGGTGCACGAACGCATGCGTCGCACCGACCGCGTGGATGCGGCCGATGAATCGACCGAGCCACGCGAGGATCCTGTCGTCCTCGAGATCGGGGGCGCGGCCGCCGCGCCTCGGAAAGACCGCGAAGCGGAAGCCTTCGCGCTCGTGCAGCGTGCGGCCGTCGAAGGCGAGCGGTGGGACCACCGGGATCTCCGCGGCGGCGAGCTCGAGCGCGAAGGCGTGCTCCTCGAGGATCTGTGCGTCGCTCCATCGGCCCGGCCGATAGAACTTGGCGACCACCATCGGAGTGGGCGAGGGCGGCGCGCCGGCGAGCGCCTCCTCGAGCCCGACCTGGTAGACGCGGTTCTCGTAGCTGTTCAACGCGAGCAGCCGCCCGTCGCACCGCAGGCCGAGCGATTCCAGCGCGTTCAGGACGACGTCGGGCGTGAGGCTCGAATAGGGATGAATCGCTTCCAAGCCGTGCATGATAATCGCTGGCTCCGCGCGGACCGCATGTTAATATCGGCGCCGCTCACCCGTTCCCTCGATCCGGGAGACAAGATGAAGAATCCGCTGGATTCGCTCTGGGGAACCGTGCTGTGCGGGCTGATCCTCACGGCCGTCCTCTACTACCTCGCGCGCGCGATGATGATGGGAGGCTAGCGCCATGGGCTGGGATTTCATCCACTACGGCCTCGGCCGCTGGCTGCACATCCTCTTCGGCGTGATGTGGGTCGGGCTGCTCTACTACTTCAATTTCGTGCAGCCGGACGCGCTCAAGCGCGCCAACGCCGAGACGCCGCCGGCGGGCGCCGCGATCACGAAGCATGTCATGCCGGTCGCGCTCTTCTGGTTCCGCTGGGCCGCCGTCGCGACCTGGGTGATGGGCGCGTTCCTCCTCGGCGACAAGTTCAACCAGGCGCTGCTGTTCCGCGAGACCGCCTACGTGCCGATCGGCATCGGCGCGTGGCTCGGCACGATCATGCTCTTCAACGTCTGGGTGCTGATCTGGCCCAACCAGAAGCGCGTGCTGGGGCTGGTCGCCGCGAGCGAGGAGGAAAAGGCGAAGGCGCGCCGCGTCGCGTTCCTCGCCTCGCGCACCAACGTGATGCTCTCGATCCCGATGATCTTCTTCATGGCCTCGTCGGGGATGTTCCACTATCCCGTGTTCGCGGGGTGAGCGCCGTTCATCGGCGGATCGAGGGCCTTTGCGCCCAGCCTTCAATGCTTCGGCAGGCCCGTCACCTTGTCCCCCGCGTGGACCTTGTGCGCCTCGAACCAGCCCTTGTTGGTCTCGATCGCATAGAGCGCAGGGCCGTTGGCGAGATGGCTGTCGAGCGTCTGCGGCTCCATGTCGGCGATGTTGAGGATGTTCCCGTCGCGGTCCACGAAGGCGACCGACAGCGGGATGAGCGTGTTCTTCATCCACATCGCGTAGTAACCGGGATCGTCGAAGACGAAGAGCATGCCCTCGTCGCGCGGCATGGCCTTCCTGAACATGAGGCCGCGCTCGCGTTGCGCGTCGCTGGCGGCGACTTCGACCTTGAGCGCCTGCGAGCCGATCTTGAGCGTCGCGGTCGGAAGCCGGGCGTCGGCGAGCGCCGCGAGGCTCGCCGCGAGGAGCGTCGCGGCGAGAACCGGCGAGAAGGAACGGCGGTCGAAGCGCAGGACGGATACGGACATCACGAAGCTCTCCTCGGAGTGACGCGTAAGGTTACCGCATGAGGCCCGCAATGCGCCGACACCTGGTTCTCGCCATCGCCCTTCTCGCCGGCGCATGCTCGGCATTCCCCGAACGCGCGGAGAGCCCGACCCAGGCGGCCGAGCGCCGCGCGCAGGCGCCGCGTCCCGCATACAACCTCGCCGGCTATCCGCCCGCCGCGCGCGCCGGATACGTCGACGGCTGCGAATCGGCGAAGCGCTCGGAATACGGCCACAAGGACGAATCGCGCATGGCGAACGACCCGCAATACGCCATGGGCTGGAACGACGGCTACTCGATCTGCTCGCGCCGCTAGCGCCTCAACCCGCACCGGCGAGGATCCACTGCGCGATCGCCTGGCGGATCTCCGGCACGTCGCCCACCGCCGGCTCGAGCGCGATCGGAATGCGCGGGTGGTTCACGCGGATGGCATCGAGGATGCGCGGCACGTCCTGCCGGAGGTGGCCGCCCTGCGCGAGGAACACGGGAAAGACCGTCACCGCGAGCGCGCCCTGTGCGGCGAGCGAGGCGATGGCTTCCTCGAGCGTGGGCGACATGATCTCGAGGTAGGCGAGCTCGATCGGGTACTCGGGCCGCGCCTGGCGAACGATGTCCCGGATCGCCTCGAACGGGCGTGCCCACTCCGGATCGCGCGATCCGTGGGCGAAGAGCACGATGCCGCGCATCTCAGTGCTTGCCGGTGGACCCGAAGCCGCCCGCGCCGCGCTCGCTCTCCTCGAACGAGTCGACGACGTTGAGCGCGACCTGCACCACCGGCACCACCACGAGCTGCGCGATGCGCTCGAGCGGCTTCACGACGAACGGCTCCTTGCCGCGGTTCCAGCACGAGACGAACACCTGGCCCTGGTAATCCGAATCGATGAGCCCGACGAGGTTGCCGAGCACGATGCCGTGCTTGTGCCCGAGGCCGGAGCGCGGGATCACGATCGCCGCGAGCTCCGGATCGCCGAGATGGATCGCGATGCCGGAAGGGATGAGGGTGCTGTCGCCCGGCTCGAGCGTGACCGCCTGGGCGATGCAGGCGCGCAGGTCGAGGCCCGCGGAGCCGTTCGTGGCGTAGGCCGGGAGGTTCGCGCGGATGCGCTCGTCGAGGATCTTGACGTCCAGTTTTCTCATGGGCAGCGATGCAGGCGAAATGCCTTGGATCCGGCGGTGAACGGAACGACTCAGGAAACCTGCTTGAGGTGCGCGGCGGGCTTCGCGCGGCGCTCGGCGAGCGCGAGGGCGTGGGCGACGATCTCGCGCGCGATGCGCGACTTGGGCGCGCGGGCGAGCGGATGGGCGCCGTCGTCGTCGTAGATCGTGACCTCGTTCTCGTCGCGGCCGACGGCGTCCTGCACCAGGTTCGCGACGATCATCGGGATCTTCTTCTTCGCGCGCTTCTCCTGCGCGTAGCGCGCGACCTCCTCGCTCTCGGCCGCGAAGCCGACGCAGAACGGGCCGTTCGCGACGGCCGCCACGTAGCCGAGGATGTCCTCGGTCGGTTTCAGCTGGATCTCCATCCCCTGGTCGGTCTTCTTGAGCTTGCGGGCCGACTTCGCGATGGGCGTGTAGTCGGCGACCGCCGCGACGCTGAAGAAGAAGTCAGCGTCCGCGAGGTTCGCCTTCACCGCGTTCATCATCTCCGCGGCCGAGGTCACGTAGACGAAGTGCGCGTCGGCGGGCGGCGCGATGGTGGTGGGGCCGCTCACCAGCGTCACGTCGGCGCCCAGCGAGAGCGCCGCTTCCGCGATCGCGTAGCCCATCTTGCCGGAGCTCTGGTTGGTGATGCCGCGCACCGTGTCGATCGCCTCGAACGTGGGGCCGGCGGTGACCAGCACGCTGCGTCCGTGGAGCTTCCTGGGGCCGAGGAATTCGAGCACGGCTTCGAGCAGCTCCTCCGGCTCGAGCATGCGGCCCATGCCGACCTCGCCGCAGGCCTGGTCGCCTGCAGCCGGCCCGAGGATGCGTACGCCGTCGCCGCGCAGCGTCGCGATGTTGCGCTGCGTGGCGGGGTTGTCCCACATCTCGCGGTTCATCGCGGGCGCGACGAGCAGCGGGCAGTTCCGCGCGACGCACGCGGTGGAGAGGAGGTCGTCGGCGAGGCCGTGCGCGAGCTTCGCCAGGAAGTCCGCGCTCGCCGGCGCGACCAGCACCGCGTCCACGCCGCGCGTGAGCTCGATGTGCGGCATGGAGCTCTCGAAGCTCGCGTCCCAGAGGTCCGTGATCACCGGCTTGCCGGTGAGCGCTTGGAACGTGGCGGGCGTGACGAAGCGCGTCGCCGCTTCGGTCATCGCGACCTGCACTGCGACGTTATTGCGCATGAGGAGGCGCGCGGCTTCCGCCGCCTTGTACGCGGCGATGCCGCCGGTCACTCCCAGCAGCAGGCGGCGATTCAACCCTTTGTCCATCGAGGCATTTTACCCACGACCCCCGAGGCTTGCATGGATCCGGCCGAAGCCGCGCGCGCAGAGCGTCCGCGGGAAAGATTGCTGTCGCGCGGGCCCTCGTCCCTGTCGGACGCGGAGCTGGTGGCGATCTTCCTCGGAACCGGGTCGCGCGGAAAGAGCGCGATCGAGGTTGCCCGCGGCCTGCTCGCCCGCTTCGGCCGCCTCTCGCGGCTGCTTTCCGCCGCGCCGGTCGAGTTCGCCTCGCTGGGCGGCGTGGGTCCCGCGCGCTCCGCCCAGATTGCGGCGGTGATGGAGCTCGCGGGCCGTGCGCTCGCCGAGGAGATGAAATCGCGCGACAGCCTGGTCTCGCCCGCCGCGGTGCGGGGCTTCCTGCGCCTGCGCATGCAGGACCTCGGGCACGAGTGCTTCTACTGCGTGTTCCTGGATGCGCAGAACCGCGTCATCGCGGCCGAGGAGCTGTTCCGCGGAACGCTCACGCAGACGAGCGTCTATCCGCGCGAGGTGGTGAAGCACGCGCTCGCCCGCAACGCCGCGGCGGTGATCCTCGCGCACAACCATCCCTCGGGCGTCGCGGAGCCGAGCCTGCAGGACCAGGCGCTCACCCGCACGCTCGCCGAGGCGCTCGCGCTGGTCGACGTGAAGGTGCTCGACCACTTCATCGTCGCGCCCGGCGCCTGCCTTTCGTTCGCCGAGCGCGGCCTGCTCTAGCTGCGCCGAGCAGTGACGGATGTGCCGATTCCGGGTTGCGGAGGAAGCGGAAAAACTGCTACAATTCAACGCTTTGATTCTACCGATTTCAAGAGGCCTTTCCACATGTCCCGCGTCTGCCAAGTGACGGGCAAAGCCCCGCGCGTCGGCCACCATGTGTCCCACGCGAACAACAAGACCAAGCGGCGTTACCTCCCCAACCTGCAGTACCGCCGGTTCTGGGTCGAGACCGAGAACCGCTGGGTGAAGATGCGCCTTTCGAGCGCGGGCCTCAGGCTCATCGACAAGAAAGGCATCGACGTCGTGCTCGCCGAGATGCGCGCGCGCGGCGAGAACGTTTGAGGAGCTGAACCATGCCCCGCGAGAAGATCAAGCTCGAATCGTCGGCCGGAACCGGCCACTTCTACACCACGACCAAGAACAAGCGCACCACGCCCGACAAGATCGAGATCAAGAAGTACGATCCGGTGGCGCGCAAGCACGTCGTCTACAAGGAAGGCAAGCTCAAGTAAGGCGCTCGGCGCCGATTCCCCGAAGAAGCCCCGCGATGCGGGGCTTTTTTGTTGGTGAAGGTATCGGTGGATCGCTCCGCTCGACCGCGAGCCGGGCCGCTGCCCGGAACCGATCCGTCCGCGCATCTGTCGTAGCGCCAGCCGGTCGTCGGCGACTTTCACCAAGGAGCGACTCATGGCGCAGACCAGGGCCCACGGCGATCCGGGTGCCCACGTCACGAAGGTGAACGGCATGCTGGACGATCTCATTCGCCATCTCCGCGAGGACATCGGCAAATTCGACGAGCCGAAGGCGCATGCCTTGTTCGAGACGAGCGCGGAAGTGCTCAAGGGACTGCAGGCGGCGTTCTCGCATTACAAGCAGGGGAACGAGCCGGGCATGCGCCGCTGAGCGGTCGCCTTCCCGCAGCGGTCGTGAAAAAGCCCCGCATCGCGGGTTCGTGGCACTGTTTCATAGCCCTCCACGAAACGGGCAATCGTCTTCCGACTCGAAGCGAAAAGTTGGTTCATCGCTCGGCCTTTGGGACTTGAATACGGGCATGGCGGGCTCCTGACGTCCAAATGACGTGGCCGGGCATGTTCTGATGCAGCACCATGAGGATTCCTCGAGAACTCTGGAGTTCACTGCATGGACTTGATGATCGATTCGGAGCTTATCAAGGCCGAGCGGCAAAGTAGGGGATGGAGCCAAGAGCAATTGGCCGCCGCGGCTGGGCTTGGCGTTCGGACAATCCAGCGCATGGAGTCCGGCAGCATGGCATCCAGCGAGAGTGCAAAGTGTCTAGCGGCTGTGTTCGGAGTGCCTTTCACTCGCCTCGTCATTCAAAAACCGAAGGCCTTCTGGCGACGGCGGCGGCTCTGGGCTGCCGCCGCGGCCGCCTGCGCTGCCGCCGGCTCTTCCGTCTTTTTAATGTCGCGCGCGAACGCCACTGACATCGGGATGGCGATCAAGCTGGGCACCGCGACCACGGATGAGTCGCGAATGAACGTCGAAGTGAATGATGGGGGCCAAACCGAAATCAAACTCGAAAGAAACATTCGGCTGCTCCTCAGGCCGACCCTCCAGAAAGACGGCACCATATTTCTCGCGACCGAGATCTATGTCTGGGACGGGACCGGCTTCAACCTCGTCGGGAAACCTACGCTTCGTATGCGGCAGGACGAAGAAACTCGGCTCAAGCTTGGCTTGCTCAATGGGCGCAGCGCCCGCATCAGCATCGTTCCAAAGGAAATCAAAACGTCCTCGCCGCCGTCGATTCCGAAGGCCATCGGCGGATAGACGTGCAGGGAAGCTGCGCGGCCACTCTTCACCCTCAGATCAGCCGCACTCGGCTGGGCTATATTGGCGTGGCCGGCACGTCCGCTTTTTGTAAGCCCCATTTGCCACTTCCGTGCACTAGCAGGAGTCACTTAGCGGTCCTTAGCGGACATCGATGCGGTGCACCTATTCAAGGTCACACCCCGGCACGCTGCCTCCGGCCTTCATCATCCTTTCCGCGCAGCCGGGTGCCATGGTTCGACGTTCCGTGATGGACTCGTACGCGGGGCATTGGACATGGCTCGGCTTCCCTGCTCGATATTCGCACAGCCGGTTGTCCACCGACGACCAAAAGGCGACTGCAACGCCGCCCCTCATGCGGTAACGCCCAAGATTTCGTACCCAGCATTGGTAGGCATCCAAGTCGTCACGCAGCCGGTGTAGTCCTTGCTCATGCCGCGCGTACGCGGATACACCTTCATTGCATAGCCGTGGATGCCATCCTCGCCAGACTCGGCGGGCGGCTGCTTAAGCTCGCAATTGACACCACTAAATGGCGCGCCATCCGAGCTTGTCGCCGCTATTGCGAGCAGCGCTCCGAACCATTGGAGCTTTCCCATTTGCTAGCTCACGTATCTGCGAAGAATGATCGCTTTCGACCCAAAGCGGGCGTACTGGTTGATGATCTGCGGCTATCGACCAACGTACTTGGCGATGATTCGATCGATCTCGGAACCGGCAACCGACCGAAGCCGTTCGACGAAGACTGCAGGCAGGGTGCCGTTCTTGGGAATCGGCGAAAGAAGAATGTCCTTCACGTAATCGTCTAAGCTCTGCCTCCCGGAGGTGGCTGCGACGATGGCTGAGTCGATAGCATTCCAGAGCGTCGCGCCTTGGGTATAAAACCGATCGTATCCCGCTCGGTCACCAGCTTCGTAGCGGCGGTTCAACTCGACCAGCCCGGCAGTAACGTTCCTCGAAGGATTGATGAAGTCCCTCCTCACCGCTCGCACGTACTTGGAATCGCCAGTCCGGAGCAACGCCTTCAGCCCGTAGTACTGGGCAAGGCTCTCGCTGAGCCATACCGGCAGTGGCGCTAGTCGGCCGCGAGCAATGTCCACAAGCTGGTGGAACTGCTCGTGCGCTACGATCGCCAGAGTCATCGCCGCATTCCGCTTCTTGTCCGGTGGTGGTCCAACGAGATAGTTGGCGACGAAGCTGCGGTGTCCGGCGGCCCCGCCGACTGTACCCCGGCCGCGCGCCACGCCCAGCCAAATCACTAGGAGCTTCCGGGAAGAATCGCTGGTAGGCGTCGGAAGGGGGACCACGCTCGATAGATAGGAAAGGGCCTCGCCGTGCAGTCGATCCAGGCCGAGCCGCCGGACTCGATCCGGTACGTCTGCGACATAGACCACATGGAATTCGCCAACGGCACGCTCGCCCGTAGCAACAGCTCCGAGAACATAGAACTCTGGAGCCTTGCTCGCAGGCGGCACGAGGAAGCGACCGAGGCCCACGGAAGTCGCTCCAAGAAGGCGCTCGGATCCCGGCGTGCCGATGCTCGACTGCTCCGAAGACTCGAGTGGGCGAAGCAGAGACGTAGCTTCCGCCAGCAAGAACCATGGTGTCCGGCCGATCGCAAGAGTCCGCTGCTTGCTCGGATCAATGCCGCGGTCGTCGTACGAATCCGGCGTCACCCGCCAGGAAACTCGGCTGCATCCTGGGGGCGCTATCCAGTCCCCATCGGAATCGCGGTGGAGTGCGACTTGCCCGCACTTCACGTCCTCGACCTGTGGCTGCAAACCCCAAGCTGCGCCTCTCGTCACAAGCTTGATCGGATGGCCATCGTCGGGAGAGAGTGCGAACTGCAGCAGCAAGTTCCGCGTGCCCGGCTCTATCTTCACCTCATATTGCGCTGCAGCGGCTGCCGGGAACGAGAGCGCGAGAGCCAAGAACACGCTGCGTAGCCCGCAGCGTGCGGATCTCGGGGAAGCCAGTCGAACTACATTTGTCTGCATTCGGGATAAGGGACGCCCGCTCAATGCGCATTTTGTCCGCTTGGCACATTGATCGTCAAAGAACGACCGACGACCGCTACTGGCCGAGAGCGGCCAGCGAGATCGAGGACCACCCGCAGGGAATAAAGCGCCGTCGAAGGAAGGCGGGAAGGGAAATCGAGTCCCTGGAGCGCGCCGAGTTGGCAGCGGGACACGGCGGAGTTCTTCGCTCGCGGTCGAGCGAGCAATCCACCGGCGCCTGGTGCACTCGAAAGCGCATCATGCGCAGCCCTTCGACCCGAGCGCCCGCCGTGAAACGCGGACTCGGACCACCGGGACGGAGCGATCCGCGAGGAGCGCGAAGGCCCGGCGCGACTCCCCGGGACTCGATTTCCCTTCCGGCCTTCCTTCGACGCCCATGAAAAAGCCCGGCATTGCCGGGCTTCTTCGTGCCCCTCGAGAGGGAGAGCGCTATGCGTAGCAGCGCAGGCGGCGCGAGAACGCGACCAGCGGCTCGACGCCGCTCTTTTCCGCGCGGTCGCACCAGTCGTTCAGCTGGCCGACGAGCTGCTCGGTATTGAGCGTGGAGCGCTGCCAGATGCGCGCGAGCTCCTCGCGCATCGTGAGCGTGGTCTTGAGCGCCGGGCTCGATTCCACGATGAGGTTGATCGCCGCGCGATGCTGGGCGGGCACCACCGCGTCGTCGCGGTGCAGCCAGCGGCGGATGCTGCGGAGCGGCTTGCAGTCCGCGCCCTTCTCGCGCAGCGACGCGATCTCGAGCCTGGTGGCGCGCTTGACGGACTTGGCGTAGTTCATCATCACGTCGTAGCGGTGCGCGATCACCGCCTGCAGGGTCTGCGCATCCACCTCGAACTTGGAGGGATCGAGCTTCACCTTCGGCGCCTCGCGGCGCACGGTCGCGAGCCCGAGGGCGCGCAGCATGCGGATGTAGAGCCAGCCGAGGTCCAGCTCGTACCAGCGCAGCGAGAATTTCGCCGACGTCGGGTACGCATGGTGGTTGTTGTGCAGCTCCTCGCCGCCGATCCAGAGCGCCCACGGCACGATGTTGGTGCTGTCGTCGTCCGTCTGGAAATTGCGGTAGCCGAAGTAGTGGCCCAGCCCGTTGATCACGCCGGCGGCCCAGAACGGGATCCACATCACCTGCACGCCGTAGATGATGGCGCCCGGAACCACGCCGAAGACCGCGAGATCGATCGCCGCGAGCAGGATCACGCCCCATTTCGTGAGCGGGGTGTAGAGGTTGCGCTCGATCCAGTCGTCCGGCGTGCCGTGGCCGTAGCGGCTCACGGTCTCCGGCTTGTGCGACTCCTGGACATAGAGCATGACGCCGCCGAAGAGCACGCGGTTGATGCCGTAGATGCGCGGGCTGTGCGGGTCGGCTTCCGTCTCGCATTTCGCATGGTGCTTGCGGTGGATGGCCGCCCATTCCTTGGTCACCATGCCGGTGGTGAGCCAGAGCCAGAAGCGGAAGAAATGCGACACGGCCGGATTGAGGTCGAGCGCCCGGTGGGCCTGGCAGCGATGCAGGTAGATGGTGACCGCGGCGATGGTCGTCTGCACGAGCACGAGACCGGCGAGGACATCGCCCCACCACGGAAGATTCAGGAGACCACTGAACATGCTGAATGCGCCCTTTCACAGGAGAGGCCGGCCTCGAACGGGACGGCCATTATCGTTGGTGATTGTACCGCGCTGCGCCGGCGGGTGCGCGCCGCGCCCGGTGACGATCCGTCAAATCCTTGAATTGGCTGGCTTTCCCGGTGTTTCAGCCGTAGCCAGAATGCGCACGTCGCGCCTCGGGTACGGGATCTCGATGCCATGAGCCTTGAAGCTCGCGAGGATGTCCAGCAGCAGGTCGCTGCGCAGCCGGCCCTCACCCACCGCGGGGTCCGCGATCCACACCGTGAGCGAGAGATCGATGCCGTTGTCGCCGAACTCTTTGACAAGCGCGGCCGAGGCTGGTTCGTCGAGCACGCGCTTGTGGCGCTTCGCCACTTCCAGGAGCACCTCGCACGCCTTCGCCACGTCGCTCTCGTAAGCGACCGAGACCGCGATCACCACCGAGACCTTCGGGTCGCTGTAGGTATGGTGGCTCACCGTCTGGGTGATGAGCGTCTCGTTCGGGACGATCGACTCCACGCCGTCCAGCCCGCGGATCACGGTGTAGCGCGACTCGATCGCCTTCACCTCTCCCTTGCGGCCGTCCACCGTGACGACATCGCCGATCCTGAGGCTGCGGTCGAGCAGCACGATGAAGCCGCTCACGTAGTTGCTCGCGATCTTCTGCAGGCCGAAGCCCAGGCCCACGCCCAGCGCGCCGCTGAAAATCGAGAGCGTGGTGACGTCGATCCCCGCGAAGGGCAGCGCCACGAAGATCGCCACGAGGATCGCGGTGATGCGCACCACCTTGCCCACGACCACCTTGGTGGTGATCTCCATGGACTCGGAGGCCATCACCCGCGTCTCGGTCAC
>DATNGJ010000033.1:0-27458 GCA_035605915.1 Usitatibacter sp. | reverse complement strand
CGCGCCGCCATGTCCCGCGCCCAGATTCGTTTTCAGCAGCAGCGGGTTGGCATCGGTCTTGGTCGCGCGCAGCTTCGCCACGTACTTCGCCGGTTCCCAGTACATCACCTGGCTGTCGTTGAGCGAGGTCTCCACCAGCATCGCCGGGTAGGCGCCGCGCGCGAGGTTGTCGTAGGGCGAGTACGAACGCATGTAGCGGTAGAAGCGCTCCCGGTGCGGATCGCCCCACTCCAGGTACTCGCCCACGGTAAGCGGCAGCGACTCGTCCAGCATGGTGGTGACCACGTCGAGGAACGGCACCTGCGAGACCACCGCCTTGAAGAGGTCCGGGCGCAGGTTGGTGACCGCGCCCATCAGCAGCCCGCCCGCGCTGCCGCCCTGGATCACGAGGCGGTCGGGCGCCGTGAGGCCGCGGCGCACGAGCGACTCGGCGCACGCGACGAAGTCGGTGAAGGTGTTCTTCTTGCGCAGCAGCTTGCCGGCGTCGTACCAGGTGCGGCCGCGGTCGCCGCCGCCGCGCACGTGGGCGATGGCGAAGATCATCCCGCGGTCGAGGAGCGACACGCGGCTCGAGCGGAAGTACGGATCGATGGGGATGCCGTACGAGCCGTAGCCGTAGAGCAGCAGCGGCTGCGGCCGGCCGGGCGTGCGCAGCGACTTGCGATAGACCAGCGAGATCGGCACGTGCGTGCCGTCCTTCGCCTTCGCGGTGAGCGCCTCCGAGGCGTACTCGGCCGGATCGTAGCCGCCCAGCACGCTGTAGCGCTTGAGGAGCTCGCGCTTGCCGGTGGCGACGTCGATCTCGTAGACCGAGCGCGGCGTGACCAGGCTCTCGTAGATGAAGCGGAAGCGTCCGGCGTCGAACTCGAGGTTGGTGCCGGGGTGGGCCGCGTACACCGCCTCGTCGAACTCCACGTAGCGGCCCTTGCGCCCGCCGAACCGCGTGATGCGCAGCTTGAGGATGCCCTTGTCGCGCTCGACCGCGACCCAGAAATCGCGGAACACGTCGACCTGCTCCAGCATGACGAGGGGGCGGTGCGCGAGCACCTGGCGCCAGTTGCGCGGCGACAGGTCCGCCACCGGGGCGCGCACCAGGCGGAAGTTGCGCCCGCGATCGTTGGTGCGGATGAAGAACTCGTCGCCGCGGTGCTCGACGTAGTACTCGCGGCCCTTGCGCCGCGGCGCGACCACGCGCAGCTCCCCGCGCGGCTCGCCGGAGGGAAGCACGCGGATCTCCGAGGTGTCCTTGCTCACGATGGCGAGCACCAGGAACGCCTCGCTCCTCGAGTCGCAGATGCCGATGTCGTAGAGCTCGTCGGGCTCGAGGTAGACCTCGACCGGCGCGGCGCCGAGCGCCATCCGGTGCAGGCGGTAGCTGCGCTTGGTGGTCTCGTGCTCCTCCACGTAGAAGAGCGTCGCGCTATCGGCGGCCCACGCGAGCGAGGTGACGCGCTCGGCGGTATCGCGCAGCAGCTCACCGCTTTCCAGGTCCTTCACGTGCAGCGTGTACTGGCGGAAGCCGGTGAAATCGACGCTGTAGGCGAGGAGCTTGCCGTCGGGGCTCACCTCGAGCGCGCCCACCGCGGTGTACGCGCGGCCCTGCGCGAGCTCGTTCTCGTCGACGAGGATTTGCTCCGGCGCTTCCATCGAGCCCCTGCGCCGGCAGTAGATCGGATACTGCAGGCCCTTCACCTCGCGCTGGTAGTACCAGTAGCCGTGGTGCCGGTAGGGCACGCTCTGGTCCGTCTCCTGGATGCGCCCGAGCATTTCCCCGTAAAGCGACTCGCGGAACGGCCCGAGCGGCTTCATCACCTCCTCGGTGTAGCGGTTCTCCGCACGCAGGTAATCGACCACTTCCGGATCGTCGCGATTGCGCAACCAGAAGTACGGGTCCGTGCGCCGGTGGCCGAAGCGGGTGAGCGCTTTCGGGCGCCGGCGCGCGACGGGAGGCGTGGCGGCGCCCGCGTCCATGGACGGCTGGGGGGTCGGGGCTGCGGAGTCGAGGAGCATGGCGGGCGTGGCGCGCGCCGGGGGACAGGAGCGGAATTATAACGAGTCAACGCACGAGCCCGAGTTCCGTTGAAAGCTCTCTGCCCGCCACCTGACCGTTCGTGCGGAGCAGCGGGGCCCGCGGGCGGCGGTTCGCGGGCGCCCCCACCGGGCCCGGGGGTAGAATGGCGATGGATCGCCCCATGTTCGCGACCGCCGTCCCCCATTCCCCTTCCAGGGCCGCCCTCTACGAGGAGCTGCTGCCCATGGCGCGCGCGCTCTTCGAGGGCGAGCGCGATTTCCTTGCGAATTCCGCCAACCTCGCCGCGCTGCTGTATCACTCGCTGCCCGAGCTCAACTGGGCCGGCTTCTACTGGCTGCACGGTGAAGAGCTCGTGCTCGGGCCCTTCCAGGGAAAGCCGGCGTGCGTGCGGATTCCGGTCGGCAAGGGCGTGTGCGGCACGGCCGCCGCGGAGCGCCGCACGGTGATCGTGCCGGACGTGAACGCGTTCGCCGGGCACATCGCCTGCGATTCGGCGTCGAGGAGCGAGCTCGTGGTACCGGTGATGCTCGCCCGGCCCGGGGGCCGGTTGCTCGGCGTGCTCGACCTCGACAGCCCGCGCAAGGAACGCTTCACCGAGGAGGACGCGACCGCCCTCGAATCCGTCGTGCGCACGTTCGTCGAGGCGACGGACCTCGGCTGACATGTCGTACATCGACGATTCCCTCGTCCCGGGCGAAACGGTGCTGCACCGTGCGCGCGTCTCGTGGTGGTCGCAGGCCGGGCTCGTGGTGCTCGGCATCCTGTTGCTCGTCGCCGTGGTGGGCCTCTTCTTCCTCGCCGCCGCGTGGATCAAGGTCCACTCCACCGAGCTCGCGATCACCAACCGCCGCGTGATCGCGAAATTCGGCTTCATCAAGCGCGACACGGTCGAGATCAACCTGGAGAAAGTGGAGGCGCTGCGCGTCGAGCAGGGCTTCTGGGGACGCGTCCTCAACTTCGGGACCATCCTCATGACCGGGACCGGCGGCTCCATCGAGCCGATTCCCGACATCGCCGATCCGCTCGTCTTCCGCCGCAAGTTCATGGAAGCGACCGACCGGCCGATCACCATGCCGCGCTGAGGCGGACCCGGCACGTCCCCCGGGTCGTGCGCCGGCCCCGACACGATGACGCTCCGTTCGCTGCTGGTCGACTTCAACTCGTACTTCGCCTCGGTCGAGCAGCAGGTCGAGCCGCGGCTGCGCGGCAAGCCCCTGGGCGTCGTGCCGATGCTCGCCGATACCACCGTGTGCATCGCGGCGAGCGTGGAGGCGAAGACCTTCGGCGTGAAGACCGGCACCAAGGTCGCCGAGGCGCGCAGGCTCTGCCCGCAGATCGAGTTCGTGATCGCGCGCCACGAGCTCTACATCGACTATCACCATCGCGCGGTGGCGGTGGTGGATTCGGTCGTGCCGGTGCGCGCGGTGCTCTCGATCGACGAGATGGATTGCGAGCTCACCGGCCGCTGGCGGGAGCCCGCGCGCGCGCTCGAGGTCGCGCGCAAGGTGAAATCCACGCTCGCCGCGCGGGTCGGCGAGCACCTGCGCACCTCCATCGGCATCGGGCCCAATACCTTCATCGCGAAGACCGCCTCCGACATGGTGAAGCCGGACGGCCTGGTGATGATCGAGAAGCGCGAGCTGCCCGAGCGGCTCTTCGACCTTCCGGCACGCGCGCTCTCCGGCGTCGGCGCGCAGATGGAGAAGCGCCTCGCCCGCCACGGCATCCGGACCGTACGCGACGTCGCCGCGCGCACGAAGGAGGAGCTCGTCGCGATCTGGGGCGGCGTGGGCGGCGAGATCATGCACTCGCGCATCCGCGGCGAGCCGCAGCATCCGCTCGAGAACGAGACCGGATCCATCTCGCATTCGAGCGTGCTCGGCCCCGAGCGGCGCAACGCCGGCGACGCCTGCGCGGTGCTCGACCGCCTCACGCAAAAGGCCGCGATGCGGCTTCGCAAGGCGGGCTACTACGCCGCCCGGCTCTCGGTCGACCTCAAGTACCTCGACGGCTCCCACTGGCGCCACGAGATGCGCCTCGTGGATACGCAGGACACCGTGACCTTCCTGCACGCGCTGGAGACGCTCTGGGCGAAGCGGCCGAGGGATCGGCGCACCATCCTGCGCGTCGGCATGGCGTTCTCGGACCTCGTGAGCGAGGCGGCGCACACCGGCTCGCTCTTCGCGGCCGAGGGAAAGTCGAAGGCGCTCTACGCCACGCTCGATTCCCTCAATTCGCGCTTCGGCAAGCAGGCCGTGTACTTCGCGAGCGCGCACAAGGCGCGCGACCGCGGCGGCCTCGCCATCGCCTTCAACCACATCCCCGACCCGAAGACGGACAAGTAGCGGGCAACCGTCACCCCGCGTGGGAACCCACCCCCGTCATTCCCGCGTAGGCGGGCATCCACACCGTCATTCCTGCGCAGGCGGGAATCCACCCCGTCATTCCCGCGCAGGCGGGAATCCACACCGTCATTCCCGCGCAGGCGGGAATCCACACCTTCATTCCCGCGCAGGCGGGAATCCACCCCGTCATTCCCGCGTAGGCGGGAATCCAGGAGTTCCGTTGAACAGCCAAACATCAATCGAGCTGGAAAAATGGAAAAGAACTTTGCCGTATATATCCTCGCCTCCCGCCCGCATGGAACACTGTATATCGGCGTGACTTCGAATCTTCCAAAGCGGATCTGGGAGCACCGTGAAAGCGTGGTCGACGGTTTCACCAAGGAATACGGCATCAAGACCCTGGTGTGGTATGAAATGCACGACAATGCCGAATCGGCGATCACCCGCGAGAAGCGGTTGAAGAAATGGGACCGCGCTTGGAAAGTGCGGCTGATCGAGGAGAACAACCGCGAATGGCACGATCTGTACGCGGACATTTGCGCGTAAGCCTCTCGTCGCGAATCGTGGATTCCCGCCTGCGCGGGAATGACGAAAGGCAACCGGATTCCCGCCTACGCGGGAATGACGCGAGCCGATTGCATTCCCGCAGGCATTGGAACGGCCCGAGATGAAGGACAACGTCGTCATCATCACCGGCGCGTCGAAGGGAATCGGCGCGGAGCTCGCGCGGCAGCTCGCGGCGAAGGGCGCGAAGCTCGTGCTCGCCGCGCGCGGCGCCGCGGAGCTGGAAGCGGTGGCGGAGGAATGCCGCAAGGCCGGCGCCCCGGTCGTGACGGTGAGGGCCGACGTCGCCGAGGCGCGCGACTGCCAGGCGGTCGTCGCCGGTGCCGTGCTCGCGTTCGGCCGCGTCGATACGCTCGTCAACAACGCCGGCATGAGCATGTGGGCGCGCTTCGAGGAGATCGCAGACGTCTCGGTGCTCGAGCGCATCATGCGCGTGAACTACATGGGCGCGGTGTACTGCACCAGCCACGCGCTGCGGTACTTGCGCGAATCGCACGGGCGCATCGTCGGGATCTCCAGCCTCGCCGGGCGCACCGGCGTCCCCACGCGCACCGGGTACGCCGCGAGCAAGCATGCGATGACCGGCTTCTTCGATTCGCTGCGCATCGAGCTCGCGGGCTCCGGCGTCACGGTGACGATGGTGTATCCCGGCTTCGTCGCCACCGGCATCCGCGAGAACGCGACCGGCCCGGACGGAAAGCCCATCGGCGTGAGCCCGGTGCGCGAAGGCGAGGTGATGTCGGCCGAAGATTGCGCGCGGCGCATCGTGCGGGCGATCGAGCGCCGGGAGCGGGAAGTGGTGATGACCGCTCGCGGTAGAATGGGACTTTGGCTCAAGCTCGTCGCCCCGGGGCTGGTGGACCGGATCGCGCGGCGCGCCATCGAGCAAGGCCGCTGATGAGCACCACCGTCTGGCTCACCTATCTCCTCACGACGATCGTCCTCTCGCTCACGCCGGGGCCGGGCGTGTTCTCGAGCATCTCGAGCGGGCTCAACCACGGCTTCCGCCTCGGATTGTGGAACGGCGTCGGCATGCAGGCCGCCAACGCGATCCTCGTCTGCATCGTCTCGCTGGGATTGGGCGCGATCCTGCTCGCCTCCGAAACGCTCTTCTCGGGTGTGAAATGGCTCGGCGTCGCCTACCTCCTCTACCTCGGCGTGGTGACGTGGCGCTCGCAGCCGGAGGGCTTCGTGCGCGACCGCGACGACCGCGCGCGCACGCCGCGCGAGGTATTCTGGCGCGGCTTCCTCGTGAACATCACCAACCCGAAGGGCATCATCTTCTTCGCCGCGATCCTGCCGCAATTCATCGACGTGGCGCGCCCGCAGCTCGCGCAGTACGGCATCTTCGCGGCGACCACGTTCTCGGTGGACGTGGTCATCATGATGGGTTACACGGCGCTCGCCGCGAAGGTGTTCGCGGTGATGAAGGATGCGCGCCACCTGCGCTGGATCAACCGCACGCTCGGCGGCGCCTTCATCGCCGCCGGACTCGCGCTCGCCGGGTTCCGGCGCGCGGCTTCTTCCCCCTAGGGAAGAACTGCGCCCGGCAACTGTTTCCCCCGAACCAACCGAACAACGGAAGGAGATCGCAATGACCATCAAGGTCGGAGACAAGCTTCCCGAAGGCAAGGTGCAGGAATTCATCGAGGTCGAGGGCAACGGCTGCAGCGTCGGCCCGAACACGTTCGACGTACGCGAGCAGGCGAAGGGCAAGAAGATCATCATCTTCGGGCTGCCCGGCGCGTTCACGCCGACGTGCTCCGCCAAGCACGTGCCGAGCTACCTCAACACCTACGACGCGCTCAAGAAGAAGGGCGTGGACGAGATCTGGTGCTTCGCCGTGAACGACCCGTTCGTGATGGGCGCCTGGGCGCGCGACCAGAAGGCGAACGGCAGGATCCGCTTCATGGCCGACGGCAGCGCCGACTACACGAAGAAGCTCGGCCTCGAGCTCGACCTCACGGGGCGCGGCATGGGCATGCGCTGCCAGCGCTTCGCGCTGCTCGTGGACGACGGCGTCGTGAAGGCGGTGAACATCGAGGCCCCCGGCAAGTTCGAGGTCTCGGGCGGCGAGCAGATGCTCAAGGTGGCGTAAGGCGAAAAAGGGGTCGGATCCCGTTTTCCGAGCGGGAGTGGGCTCCCCGCCGCCAACGGAAAATGGGATCCGACCCCTTTTCGCTCAGCTCTTCGATCCGTACACGAGTACGACCAGCGCCACGGCGATGACCGCGAGGGCGATGAGCGCGACCTTCCACCAGGAGTACGGGCTCTCGCCGGTCACCTCGCCGGTCTGCGCGTTCACGGTGAACCGGTAGGACTTGTCGCGATAGCGGTAGGTCGAGGTCCAGATCGGCAGCAGGATGTTCTTGAAGGTGATGTCGCCATAGCGCGTGGCGATATCGTGGATGCGCTGGTGGTCGCCGCCGATGTCGCGGCGCACCAGCGCCTCCACGCGGCCGTCGATCTCCTGCTTCGCGACCACGAAGGCATCGCGCAGTCCCACGCGGTACGCGACCGCCTGGAAGCCGCTCACGTATTCGGGCTGGTAGGGAACCAGCGCCTCGAGGTCCCAGTGCCCGAGCGCGCCCAGCACATCGCCGGGCATCGCGGCCGAGCCCATCACGAGCACATCGTCGTGGAACGCATCGACGTGGCCCGCGGCGGCGGTCCAACGCGTCTGGCGCACCTGGCGGGTCTGCGCGACTTCCTCGCCCTGGGCGTTCCTCGTGGTGTAGGTCTCCGTCGTGTAGTAGTCGTCGCCGCGCTCGCCGCGGTAGTCGCTCGACGTGCGGCAATCGAAGGTCCAGTACGGGATGTACATGCCGGCGAGGCCCGAATCGCTCTGCGCGTAGCGCTTGAGGTCGCCCGGCGCGAGCCAGCGGCGCCGCACCCAGCCGCGGAAACTCTCCTGCGCCCGGGCGCGGTCCACCTGGAAGGGCAGGATGGCCTCCGGCTTCACGAGGCGCTTCGCATAGCCCTTCTCGACGATGGGTGCGCCGCAGAAGGCGCAGCGGCCCGCGAAGAGGTCCTTCGCGAGCGTCTGCTCCGCACCGCAGCCCTCGCACTTGACGTGCTCTTCCTCGTAGGTCTCGGCGCGGCCCTCGAGCGCGTGCAGCTCCGCCTCGAAGTCCTGCTCCGCGACCGTGCCCGGAGCCTCCGGCGCGATCTCGTTCTCGGCGCCGCAATGGCCGCACTTGAGCGTGTGCGTGCCCGGCGCGAAGGAGAGCTTCGCCCCGCACGACGTGCACGCGATGTTGCGGACCAGCGCCTCGGCGGCACCGGCCTGCGCATGGGCCTCCATGCGCCTATTGCGGGACCGGCGGCGGAACGTCGGCGAAGAGCGGCGCGAGCTCCTGCACCTCGCTCGCCCGGGTCCACTGCGCCATGCCCGCGCGCCACACGAGCGAGCCGCGCGTGAGCTGGCCCGAGGCCGCCTGCTGGCGCAGCGTGGCGAGGTCGAATGGCCCGGCCTGCGACTGGCCCACCGCGACGTGGAACGCGACGGCCGAAGGAACCGGCGGCGGCGCCGTGGCCGCGGCCGCGCCCATGGTGTTCATCATCTGCGCGCCCATCGCGATGCCCGCGCCCAGCCCCACGCCCGCGCCCGCGGCGCCGCCCGGATTGTTCGCCGCATCGCGGATCGAGGAGGCCGACTCGTACTGCGCGTAGGCCTGCAGGTTTCCCACCGCCGCCATCGCGCCGCGCGCGTCGATCGCCTTCTCCACCTCCTCGGGCAAGCCTACGTTCTGCACCTGCACCTCGACGAGCTCCAGGCCGAGCGCCGCGAAATCGGGCTGCAGGCGATCGCGCAGGCGATTGCCCATCTCGTACACCTTCGCGGACATGTCGATCACGGAGATGCCGAGCTCGGGCATCAGCTCCTTGATGCGCAGGCCGATCTTGCCGCGCAGGTTCTCCTCCACCTGCGCGACGCCGAAGCGTCCCTCGGTGCCGACCAGGTCCTTCACGATCACGCCGCCGTCCTTCGCGCGGATCGAGTAGATGCCGAACGCGGTGACGCGCACCATGCCGAAGTCCTTGTCGCGCATCATCGCGGGCCCCGGCGTTCCCCACTTGAGGTCCGTGAACTTGCGCGTCGAGATGAAGTAGACCTCGGCCTTGAACGGGCTCTCGAAGCCGTACTTCCAGCCTTTCAGGGTCGCAAGGATGGGCAGGTTCTGCGTGGTGAGGCTGTAGGTGCCGGGCTTGAAGACGTCGGCGAGCTCGCCCTCGTTCACGAACACGGCCATCTGCCCTTCGCGCACCACGAGCTTCGCGCCGTACTTGATCTCGTTCTGGTAGCGCTCGAAGCGGTACGCGAGCGTGTCGTTGGTATCGTCGAGCCACTCGACGATGTCGACCAGCTCGCCCATCAGCTTGTCCCACAGGGCCATGGCGTCCTCTTCCTTTCCGGGGATAGGCGACTAAGGTACCCTTGGTCGCCTCCCGATTGCAACGGCGAATTCCCCGCGATGTCGATCCGCGTCTGCGCCCTCAACGTCTATCCCGTGAAAGGCCTCAAGGGCATCGCGCTCGACCATGCGCGCGTGACCGAGCGCGGCCTCGAGCACGACCGGCGCTTCATGCTCGTCGACCGCGCCGGCGAGTTCCTCTCGCAGCGCGTGCTGCCGAAGATGGCGACGGTGTGGACCGAGATCGAGCGCGGCGAGCTGATCCTCTCCGCGCCCGACATGGATGCGGCGTCGCTGCCGCTCGATCCTCCCGGCGGGGAAGCGCTGCGCGTGCGCGTCTGGCGCAGCGTCTGCGATGCGCTCGCGCCCTCGCCCAGGATCGACGCGTGGCTCTCGCAGTACCTGGGCATCGAATGCCGCATCGTGTACATGCCCGAATCCACGCGCCGGGAATCGAATCCGGAGTTCGCGCCCGGCCGCATCGTGGGCTTCGCCGACGGCTACGCGTGCCTCGCGATCTCGGAAGCTTCGCTCGCGGACCTCAACGCGAGGTTGGTCGCGAAAGGCGCCCGCGCGTTGCCGATGAACCGCTTCCGCCCGAGCATCGTGCTCGACGGCGCGGCGGCATACGCGGAGGACCAATGGACGCGCATCGCGATCGGCAGCGCCGCGTTCGGCGCGGCGAAGCCGTGCGGGCGGTGCGAGGTGACCATGACGGACCAGGCGAGCGGCGAGCTGCAGGGGCCCGAGCCGCTCGCGACGCTCGCGACGTATCGGGAGCATCCGGCCTTCGGGCTGATGTTCGGCATGAACTGGTTCGTGGCACAGCCGGGCGCGATCCGCGTCGGCGACGACGTGGAGGTTCGCGCATGAGCGCAGCGGAAAATCGGGGAGGCGAGCGATGACGGCGGCGACAGTGCGTGCGGCGGTGGTGCAGGCGGGTGCGGCGCCTTTCGATGCGCACGCGTGCGTCGAGAAGGCGGTGCGCCTGGTCGGCGAGGCGGCGGCGAAAGGCGCGCAGGTCGTCGTCTTTCCCGAGGCGTTCATCCCCGGTTATCCGAAGGGGCTCAACTACGGCCTGGTCGTCGGTGCGCGCGATCCGAAGGGCCGCGAGGAATTCCGCATCTATCTCGAAGCCGCCATTCCCGTCCCCGGGCCGCACACGCAGCGCCTTGGCGAGGCCGCGGCCGCGCACGGCGTGCACCTGGTGATCGGAGTGATCGAGCGCGACGGCGGCACCTGCTACTGCACGGTGCTCTTCTTCGGCCCGGACGGCGCGCTCCTCGGCAAGCATCGCAAGCTCATGCCGACCGCGCTCGAGCGGATGATCTGGGGCTTCGGCGACGGCTCCACGCTCACCGCGATCGACAGCCCCTACGGCCGCATCGGCGCGGTGATCTGCTGGGAGAACTACATGCCGATGCTGCGCATGGCGATGTACGCGAAGAACGTGGCTCTCTACTGCGCGCCCACCGCGGACGATCGCGACACCTGGATCCCCACGATGCAGCACGTGGCGCTCGAGGGCCGCTGCTTCGTGCTCACCGCGTGCCAGTTCATCCGGCGCAAGGATTTCCCGCCGTCGGTGCGCATGTCGCTCGGCGATTCACCCGACGCGGTGATCATGCGCGGCGGCAGCGCCATCGTGAGCCCGCTCGGCAAGGTGCTCGCGGGGCCCGACTACTCCGGCGAGACGATCCTCACCGCCGATCTCGACCTCGACGACATCGGCCGCGGCAAGTTCGACTTCGACGTCGCGGGACACTACGCCCGGCCGGACATCTTCCAGCTCGTGGTGAACGAGGCGCCGGCGCCGCCGGTAGTGACGAAAAAGGGGGCGGATCCCTTTTCCAACGGCTCGCCGTGAGGAACCCTTTTTCACCGGGTGAGGGCGTGGATCGCGAGGGCGATCCAGCCCACGATGAACGCGAGGCCGCCCGTGGGCGCCATCGGCCCCATGGAGCGGCCGCTCATCGCGAGGATCCAGAGCGCGCCGCAGAAAAGCACGATGCCCGCTGCGAGCAGGACGCCCGCCGCCGCGAGCCACGTCGAGCTGCCCGCACGAGCGACGAGCGCGACGGCGACGATGCCCAGCCCGTTCACGAGGTGATAAAGCACCGCCGTCTGCAGCAGGCGCGCCGCATCCGGATGGACCGCGCCCTTCGCGGCATGCGCGGAGAACGCGCCCGCCGCCACGCCGAGCGCCATCACGATCGCGCCGAGGAAGAGGAACGCCTTCGCCATGGTCAGGCCTCCTTGCGGATGTGCGCCGGGCGCCCGAGCAGGAACGCCGCGAGCGAGGGCAGCAGGAAGAGCGCGCCCAGCATGTTGAGGAAGAACATGAAGGCGAGGAGGATCCCCATGTCGGCCTGGAACTTGAGCGCGGAGCCCGCCCACGTGCCGACGCCGATCGTCATCGTCACGGCGGTGAACACCATCGCGGTGCCGCGCTCCTTGAGCGCCTCGTAGAACGCGCGCTCGAGGTCGCTCCCCTCGCGCAGGTGCGCCTCGATGCGGTCGTAGAGATAGATCCCGTAATCGACGCCCACGCCCACGCCGAGCGCGATCACGGGGAGCGTCGAGATCTTGAGGCCGATGCCGAGCGTCGGCATCAGCGCCTCGCACAGCACCGAGACGACCGCGAGCGGAATGAGGATGCACAGCGTCGCCCGGAAGCTCCGGAACGTGGCGAGGCACATGAGCAGGAGCGCGCCGAAGATCGCGAAGTCCATCTCGAAGCGCGCCTGGTCCACCGCCTCGTTGGTGGCGGCCGCGACGCCCATGTTGCCGGTGGCGAGCTTGAACTGCAGGTGGGGCGTCGGATGCGCCGCGGCGTAGCGCTTCACCTCGGTCACGAGCCGCGCGAGCGTCTCTCCCTGCTGGTCGGTGGTGTTGACGAGCACCTGCATCGCGCTGCAGTCCGCGTTGAGCAGCCCGGTCGAGGTGTCCACCGGCGAGACGTCCTGCGCCATCACCTGGGGATCGCGCGGCAGCTGGCGCCACTTGACGCTGCCCTCGTTGAAGCCGGCGTTCAGCACCTTCGCGATGCCCGGCAGCGAGATCACCGACTGCGTCCCGGGCACGTTCTGCATGTACCAGTCGAAGCGCTCGATCGCCGACATGATGTCGTAGTGCGTGCACGCGCCCTGCACGCCGTCGGTCTGCGCCACCACGCCGAGCGTATTCACGCCGATGCGGAACTTCTCGACGATCCTGGCGTTGTCCAGGTTGTAGCGCGAGTCCGGGCGCAGCTCCGGCACGCCGATGCCGTAGTCGCCCACCTTGAGGTGGCGCGCCTGCACGAGGCCCAGCGCGAGCACGACGAGCGCGAGCGCGACGATCACCGTCGAGCGTCCCGGCCGCACGCTGTGCGCGGCGGCGCGCCAGACGCGCTCCGCCCGGCCTTCCTGCGCAGCCTCTCGCCCGAGCGCCCGGCGCGAGAGCCTCAGGTACGAGAGCAGGATCGGCAGCAGCATCTTGTTGGTGACGATCATCCAGCCCACGCCGAGCGAGGCGGTGATGCCGAGCTCGCGCACGATGTCGATCGGGATCAGCATGATCACCGCGAAGCCGAGCACGTTGGTGAGGAGCGCGAGCGTTCCGGGGATGAAGAGGCGGCCGAAGGCGGTGCGCGCGGCGGCGAGCGAATCCGCACCCGCCAGCACCTCGCGCTCCCAGGTCTTCGCCATCTGCACGGCGTGCGACACGCCGATCGAGAAGATCAGGAACGGCACGAGGATCGAGAGCGGGTCGATGCCGAAATGCAGGATCGGGAGCGTCCCCAGCAGCCACAACACCGGCATGAGCGCCACGACGAGGGCCACCAGCGCGAGCTTGAAATCCTTCACGAACCAGAGCATCAGGCCGAAGGTGATGAGGAACGCGATCGCGAAGAAGAGGATCACGCTCTTCGCGCCCTCGGCGATGTCGCCCACCGCCTTCGCGAACCCGATGATGGCGACGGTCTGGCCGCCGCCCTGGTACTTGCCGCGCAGGTCCTCGAGCTTGCGCGCGAAGTCGAAGTAGTCCAGGCGCTTGCCGGTCTGCGGGTCGATCTCGAGGAGCGTCGCTGTGACGAGCGCGCCCGAGAAATCGGTGGCGACCGTGCGGCCGACCTCGGTGGACTTGTCGACGTTCGCGCGCACCGTCGCGAGGTCCTGGTCCGTGCCCTGGAAGGTGGCGGGCACGACGTTGCCGCCGGCGAATCCCTCCTCGATCACCTCGATGAAGCGCGTGTTCGGCGTGAAGAGCGATTTCACCGAGGCGCGGTCGACGCCATTCAGCAGGAACACGTCGTTCGTGAGCGCCTTGAGCTTCGCCATGTACTGCCGGGTGTAGATGTCGCCGTGATCCTGCATCAGCGCGATGGCGATGCGGTTGGCGCTCCCGAACACGTTCTCGTACTCGCGGTACACCTTCATGTACGGGTGCTGCAGCGGCACCATCTTGTTGAAGCCCGCGTCCACCGCGAGCCGCGAGGCGGAAAAGGCGAAGAGCGCCGTGAGCAGCGCGAAGAGCGTGAGCCACGCGCGGCGATGGCCGAAGATGATGCGCGAGACGGCGCCGATGAAGCGCTCGAGCCTCATCGCGCGGCCGCCGGCGGCGTGCGCGGGAGCGGGAGCGCGTGCGCGCCCGCCTCGCCGAAGACGAGGATCTCGCCGCGCGGGCCTTCCAGCGCCGAGGAGTAGAGGCGCGCGCTCTCGGAGCTCGCGACCGGCGCGAACGTACGGCCCTGGTCGCGGCTCGCGAGCACCGTTCCCGCCGCGCCCGCGAGCACGATCTCGCCGCCCGGAAGCCGCGTCCCGCCCATGAGCGTCGCGTGCGACGCATCGTCGACCGCGGCCCAGGTGAGGCCGCCATCGCCGCTGCGGAAGATCTTCCCGCGCAGGCCGAAGGCGATGACGGATCCGTCGGCGGCGACCACCGCGCCGAAGAGCGAGCCCTTGTACGGCGAAGCCTCGCTCGTCCAGTGCGCGCCGCCGTCGGTGGAGAGGAGCAGCGTTCCCGCCTCGCCCACGATGAGGAGGCGCGGCGGCACGGTCTGCGCGCCCGGAGAGGCGCTCGGGAGCAGGCACACGATCGCGTTGAGGTGCCGGTCCTCGGGAATGATCTTGCGCGCGGCCCAGGTGCGGCCGCCGTCGGCCGTCTCGTAATACGCTCCGTATGCGCCGACCGCGATGCCGTGCCGAGCATCGAGGAACAGCACGTCGAGGAGCGGCCCGGGCGCGGAGGGGAGCGAGAACTGCTTCGTCCACGTCTCGCCGCCGTCGGAGGTCGCGAGGATGTTCTCGTCGTGGCCCACCGCCCAGCCATGCTGCGCGTCGACGAAATCCACCGCGGTGAGGAGCGGCCCCTCGGGCGCCGTCGCCCGGCGCCAGCTCGCCCCATCGTCGTCGGAAAGGACGATCCAGCCCTGGTCGCCCACGGCGACGATGCGCTGGCCGGCGCGCGCCGCATCCACCAGCAGCAGGCGCTTCACCGTCGCGTTCGCGAGCGGGCCCTTCGCCGGAAGCACTTCGGCTTCCGACGGAGCGCGAGCGCCGGGCGCCGGCCCGCACGCGGCGAGCGGCGCGAGGAGCGCGAAGAGAAGCACGCGCCCGGCGGCGCCCGCCTTGCTCATCGAAGCCGCCGGGGCTGCTTCGCCCTAGCGCGTACCGATGCCGCGCAGCGCTTCCGGCGTGTAGTCGCCCGCGGTGCGCTTGAGCGGCTCGTACACGCGCCGTTCCTCGTTGCGCAGTCCCATCGCGATGTAGCGGCCGGATTGGAGGTCGTTGTGCACCTCGATGCCGGCATACCACATCGGGACGTTGTACCAGTTGTAGTTGTGCTGCTCGGCGTAGCGCCACAGCTCGCCGCGCGAGTCGTAGGCGTCGATCGCGACGATGCCCCAGCTGTCCTCGTCGATGTAGAACGTGCGGCGCGAGTAGATATGGCTCACGCCGGGCTTGAGCTTCGAGTCGACGACCCACACGCGATGCAGCTCGTAGCGCGCGAGATCCTGGTTGATGTGGCCGGGCTTGAGGATGTCGGAGTACTTGTACTTGGGATTGTCGAGCTCGTAGGAGTTGTACGGGACGTAGATCTCCTTCTTGCCGACGAGCGTCCAGTCGTAGCGGTCGGTCGCGCCGTTGTACATGCCGAAGTCGTCGTTGGTGCGAAGGCCGTCGGAGGCGGTGCCCGGGTTGTCGTACGCGACCTGCGGCGCGAGGCGCACGCGGCGCTGGCCCGGGTTGTAGGTCCAGGCGGCGCGCGGCTCCTTCACCTGGTTCACCGTCTCATGGACGAGGAGGATGTAGCCCGCGAGGCGCGCCGGTGCCGTGGTCTCCTGCAGGTAGTTGAGGATCAGGTTCGGCTCGCGCTTGTCCGGCGGGATCGAGCAGTTGCCGTACTGGAAGTCGTATTCGTACTTGAACTTCACCAGCGCGTAGTCGCCGCCGCGCGTGACCGCGGCCTGGTCCCAGTCGAGCCCGTAGGTGTTCCCCTTGTAGTGCAGGAGCGAGTTCCAGATCGCCTCGTTGCCGTTCTTCGGCTCCGGGAACGGCACGCCGCCGGTGCAGCCGTCGACGCCGTTGCCGCCGGGCGCGAGCTTCGCCTTGGCGGCGCACTCCTTCGTCTCCTGGTAGTTGCACGCGGGGTACGAGGCCGAGCGGCGCGTGGGATACACGACCATCTTGTAGTCCGGGTACTTGCGCATCATCGCCATCGCGCCCGGCGTGAGATGGTCCCGGTACTGGTCCATGTTCTTCGCGTCGATGGTGAAGAGCGGCTTGTCGCCCGCGTACGGATCGGGGTACCAGCCGCCTTCCTTGTAGCCGGCAACCGGCCTCGTGATGCCGCCGTCCCATGCGGGAATGGTGCCGGCGGCGTTGCCGGCCTTCTCCGCGCCCATGGGTGTGAGCGTGGTGCCGAGCTTCGCGAGCTCGGACGCGGTGAGCTGCGCGGAAGCCGGAAGCGCGAGGGCGGCGCCGACCGCGATCGCGGCCCAGGTTTTCGTCGAGTTCATTTCCTTCCTCCTCTGTCTGGTCTGGGGGCGACGCGCGTCAGAACGAATAGCTCACGGAGACCGAGTAGAAGTCGCGGTCCTTGAGCGGATTGGCGCTCGAGCAGAAGCTCGCGGGCTGGCCGGGCGTGACGGCGCTTCCCGGCGGCGGCTGGTCGGTGCCGCAGAACGTGCGCCCGCCGAAGTACGTGGTGTACTGCGCGTCGACCAGCCACTTGCGCTGGTATTCCCAAGAAGCGCCGACGGAGACGGACTTGGTGTCCTCGTTGAACGTCGGGCCCACGCCCTTCACGTCGTGCGCGAAGGCGATGCGCGGTGCGACGTTGCCGCCGAAGAGGAGGTTGCTGTACTCGAGCCGGCCGAGCAGGCGATAGCCCCACGAGAAGTTGGTGACGAACCCTTCGGTCTGCACCGAGAACGCCTGCGAGACGATCGAACCGAACGTCGTCGCCGGCAGGTACACCGCGGGGGCGGCGAACTTCTGGTCGCTCGGGAGGTTGTGGAAGTAGGTCGCACCCACCTCTCCCACGACGACGAGGTTGTCCGCCCGCGCGACGTTCGGCCACGACTTGGTCCCGGTCACCTGCAGCTGGCTCATCTTCACGCGCTGCCAACCCTGGATGTACGAGCCGTCGGGCACGAGCGCCGCGGCGGTGGCCCCCGCCGGCGCGCCGGGAATCTGCGTGAAGCCGGTGATGAGGTTCGGCAATCCCAGCGCGGCGAGGATCACCTCCGGCGCGGAGAGCTGCAGCGGCTGGTTCGGGCGATACGAGTACTCGCCCTGCAGCGCGATGCCGTAGGGCGCCGAGGTGCTGAAGCTCGCGCCGAAGAGCCGGATGTTCTCGGGGAACTCGGCGAAGTAGCGCGCGGTGCCGGTGGCGCACAGCGCGACCAGCGCCGGCACGCCGCAGATCGGCTGGATCAGCGGGCCGCCGGTGAGCACCGAGGTGGTGGTGCCCTTGGTGCCGCTCACGAACGGGATGCGGCTGTGGTAGTTCATGAAGTACAGGCCGAACTCCGTGTCGTTGAGCGCGGAGGCGAAATAGCGCAGCGCGACGCCGTACTGGCCCCAGTCGCTCGGGTTGCGGTCGGGCGCGCGCGGCACCCAGATCGAGGCGGCGGGATCGAACGGCCCGTAGAGCGCCTGCGCGGTCGCGCTGATCACGGGGATTCCCGGCGGCACCGGGTTCGTCAGAGGCGAGCGATCGTCGCGGCGCCGGCCGAACGAGACGATCACGCGATCGGAGTCGTCGCTCACCGTGTCGTTGTTGGAGAAGAACGAGCCTTTCGGGTCGATGCGGATCTTGTCGAAGTTGCTGAGGTAGAAACCCTCGATGCTCGCCGACCGCGTGAGCTCGGTGCTCGCCCAGATGCCGGCGGTGGGGATGAACGCTTCCTTGAGCTCCGCGCCCGGCGAGCGCAGCAGCGAGAGGTCCACCGGGTTGATCACGTTGATGCCGTTCGGGATGAACGTGCTCTCGCCCCAGCTGATCACCTGGCGGCCGACGCGGACGTTGGTGCGGTGCCCGGCGGGCTCGAACGCCCCGCTCACGAATCCGTCCAGCCCGACCACGCCGCGCCCGAGGCGATCGCGCCCGGTCGGGCCGAGCTTGTCGCTGTCGTGCAGGTCGAAGTCGTAGAACGCCGTGCCGCGCCCGAAGAACCCGAAGTTCCTGTACTTGAGCTCGAGCTCGCTGGTCGCCTTCGCCAGGTTCGCGAACGGCCGGTTCTTCTTGAAGTTGAGGTCGCCGTTGTCCTCGTTGGTCGATCGCGACGTGCCGCCGTTCGCGATGCCGATGAGCGAGGGGTCGGGATTTTCCGTGCGCACCGCCACGCCGTAGGTGATGGTGGTGTCGAGGCTCAGGTCGAGGCCGTTGTCCCACGAGAACTGCAGCGCATGGGCGGGCGCGGCTGCCAGCACGACGAGCGCCAGGACGAGCGGCTTTGCGGCAAGGCGAAAAGCGGGACTCATGGGGCGGTTCTCCTCTCTGGTTTGTTCGTTCTTTCGGCGGCGCTCCCGGCGCCGGCCGGTTTCCTGGCGGCGGCTATTGTCGCTTTAATGCAGCACCTCGAAAAGGCCCGCCGCGCCCATTCCGGTACCGATGCACATCGTCACCATTCCGTACTTTCCCTTCGTGCGCCGCATGCCGTGCACGAGGGTCGCCGTGCGGATGGCGCCGGTCGCGCCGAGCGGGTGGCCCAGGGCGATCGCGCCGCCCTGCGGATTCACCCTGGCCGGATCGAGGCCGAGCTGGCGGATCACCGCGAGCGACTGCGCCGCGAACGCCTCGTTGAGCTCGATCCAGTCGATCTCGTCCTGCTTCACGCCGGTCGACGCGAGCACGCGTGGAATCGCCTCGATGGGGCCGATGCCCATGATCTCGGGCGGAACGCCGGCGACCGAGAACCCGACGAAGCGCGCGAGAGGCGTCACGCCATGGCGCTTCAGCGCCTTCTCGCTCATCAGCACCACGGCGGCCGCGCCGTCGGACATCTGCGAGCTGTTGCCCGCGGTGACCGATCCCTTGGCCGCGAACACCGTCTTCAGCTTGGCGAGGGTCTCCACGGTCGAGTCCGGCCGCGGGCCCTCGTCGACATCGGCCACGCGCTTGCGCTGCACCACCTCGCCGCTCGAGAGGTCGGGCATCGCGCTCGCGATCTCGTAGGGCAGGATCTCGTCGCGGAAGGCGCCGGCCGCGCTCGCCTGCGCCGCCTTCCGGTGGCTCGCCACGGCGAAGGCGTCCTGGTCCTCGCGCGACACCTTCCACTGCTGCGCGACCTTTTCCGCGGTGATGCCCATGCCGTAGGCGATCGCGACGTGCTCGTTGCCGCGGAACACGGCGTCGTTCAAGGCGATCTTGTTGCCCATCATCGGCACCATCGACATCGATTCGGTGCCGGCGGCGATCACGACGTCGTCGTCGCCGGTGCGGATGCGATCGGCGGCGAGCGCCACGGCCTGCACGCCCGAGGAGCAGAAGCGGTTGATGGTCATCGCCGGGACGCTCACGGGAAAGCCCGCGAGCAGCACGCCGATGCGCGCGACGTTCATGCCCTGCTCGCCTTCGGGCATGGCGCAGCCGACGATCACGTCCGCCACCTCGCCCGGATCGAGGCCCGGCACCTGCGCGACCGCACCCTTCAGCACGTGCGCGAGCATGTCGTCGGGCCGGACGTTGCGGAACATGCCGCGCGGGGCTTTGCCGACGGGCGTGCGCACCGCGGCGACGATATAGGCATCCTGCAATTGCTTGGCCATCTCATCCTCCGTCATCCCCGCGAAGGCGGGGATCCATGGATTCCCGCCTTCGCGGGAATGACGTTCAGTTGCGAAGCGCCTTGCCGTTCGCGAGCATGTAGCGGATGCGCTCCTGCGTCTTCGGCATCTTCACGAGCTCGTCGAAATTGCGCCGCTCGAGATCGAGCAGCCATTTCTCGTCCACCGCGCTCGCCGGATCCACCTCGCCGCCGCACAGCACCTCGGCGATGCGGGAAGCGATCTCGTAGTCGTGCTCGGAGACGAAGCCGCCTTCCTTCATGTTGACGAGCATCATCTTGAGCGTCGCGATGCCGGTGTCGCCGGCGACCGCGACCTGCGCGGGGGGCAATGCGGGACGCACGCGCGCCTCCGCCATCGCGCGCGCCTCGCGTTTGGCGACGTAGAGCAGCTCGGCCGGATGGAAGACCACGACGTCGGAGGGCTTGAGGTAGCCCATCTCGCGTGCGTGCTCCGCGCTCTTCGAGACCTCGCCCATCGCGACCTGGCGGAACGCGCGCTGCAGCTCCGGGAACGCATCGCCGCCCTTCGACCACGCGGCGGTCCTCACCGCGATCTCCTTCAATCCGCCGCCCGCCGGCAGCAGGCCCACGCCGATCTCGACCAGCCCGATGTAGCTCTCGAGCGCCGCGACCACGCGCTGCGCGTGCATCACGAACTCGCAGCCGCCGCCGAGCGCCATGCCTTCCACCGCGGCGACCGTGGGCACGAGGCTGTATTTCAGCCGCTGCGAGGTCTGCTGGAAGAGCGCGATCATCGCGTCGACCTCGCCGTAGCGCCCGTCCTCGACCGCCTCGATCATGAGCTTGAGGTTCGCACCGACCGCGAACGGCGGCTCGTGCCAGATCACCAGCGCGTCGAAATGGCGCTCCGCCTCGTCGAGCGCGCGGTTGAGTCCCGCCAGCACCTCCGCGCCGACCGCGTGCATCTTGCTCTTGAACGAGACGATGGCGATGCCGTCGCCCTGGTGCCACATGCGCACGCCCTCGTCCTCGAACACCGTGGTGCCGCGCTCCGCGGGCTTCTCGCCCAGCACCAGCTCGGGGAAGAGCTGGCGCTCGTAGACCGCGAGCGTGGAGCGCGAATGCATCGTGCCGTCCTCGGCCGAGAACGAGCCCTGCGGAGCGTGCACGCCCGTGCGGCCGTCCGTCACCCACGCGGGAAGCGGCGCCTTCGCCATCGTCTTGCCGGCCGCGCGGTCCTCCTCGATCCACTGCGCGACCTCGCGCCAGCCCGCCGCCTGCCACAGCTCGAACGGGCCGCGCTGCCAGCCGAAGCCCCAGCGGATCGCAAGATCCACGTCGCGGGCGCAATGCGCGATCTCCGCGAGGTGCACGGCGCAGTAGTGGAAAAGGTCGCGCAGGATCGCCCACAGGAATTGCGCCTGCGGGTGCGAGGAGGCGCGCAGCTTCGCGAGCTGCTGCGCGGGATTCTTCTCCTTGAGGATCGCCTGCACTTCCCCGGCCACCGCGCCCGACGACGCGCGATAGTCGCCGCGGGCGAGGTCGAGCACCTGGATCTCCTTGCCCTTCTTCACGTAGATGCCCGCGCGCGTCTTCTGCCCCAGCGCGCCTTTCGCGACCAGCGCGGAGAGCCACTCGGGCGACTCGTAATAGCGCCGCCACGGGTCGCCGGGCAGCGTATCGGCCATCGTCTTCACGACGTGCGCCATGGTGTCGAGGCCAACGACATCGGCGGTGCGGTAGGTGGCGCTCTTCGCGCGGCCGATCGCCGGCCCGGTGAGCGCGTCCACCTCGTCGAACCCGAGCTTGAATTGCAGCGTGTGGTGCATCGTCGCGAGCATCGAGAAGACGCCGACGCGATTGGCGACGAAGTTCGGCGTGTCCTTCGCGCGCACCACGCCCTTGCCGAGCGTGGTGGTGAGGAACGCCTCCATGCGGTCGAGCACCGCAGGATCGGTCTGCGTGGTGGGCACCAGCTCCACCAGCCGCATGTAGCGCGGCGGGTTGAAGAAGTGCACGCCGCAGAAGCGCCGGCGCAAAGCGGGCGGCAGCGTCTTCGAAAGCTCCGTGATGGAAAGGCCCGACGTGTTGCTCGCGAAGATCGCGTCCGGCGCGACGTGCGGCGCGACCTTCTCGAACAGCGCCTTCTTCCAGTCCATGCGCTCGCTGATCGCCTCGATCACGAGGTCGCAATCGCCGAGGAGCGCGAGGTGCTCGTCGTAGTTCGCGGGCACGATCTGCTGCGCGACGGCCCGGGTCGCGAGCGGGCTGGGCTCGAGCTTCGCGAGGTTCTCGATCGCCTTCCTCGCGTTCGCGCTCCTGTCCTTGCCTTCCGCGGCGAGCTCGAAGAGGTACGGCTTCACGTTCGCGTTGGCGAGGTGCGCGGCGATCTGCGCGCCCATCACGCCCGCGCCGAGCACGGCGGCGCGACGCACGAGCATGCGGCCCTCGGGGCGCGTCGATTCCGCCGCGCGCGACCTGCGTTCGTCCGCGGCGCGCGCGGGCTCCAGGGTGGTTTCGCTCATGTCACACCTCCACGAGGCCGTCGCCGGGCGGCACCACGCGCGGGCGGCGCTGGTCGTCCACGGCGACATAGGTGAGTTGCGCTTCGGTCACCCTCACCACCTGCTTCCTTCCTTCGCGGCGGCGCTCGGCGAAGACCTCGACGTCGACGGTGATCGAGGTGCGGCCGACCTTGAGGACGCGCGCGTAGAAGCTCACGACGTCGCCCACGAAGACGGGCTCGCGGAACACGAACGAATTCACGGCGACGGTGACGATGCGTCCATGCGCGCGTTCCCAGGCGGGGATACTGCCCGCGACGTCCACCTGCGACATCACCCAGCCGCCAAAGATGGTGCCGTGCGCGTTGGTGTCGGCGGGCATCGGGACGATGCGAAGGACGGGCTGCTCGCGCTCGGGAAGGCTCGCCATCGGGACGGGGGGAAGATTCCGGACGTTTCAAACGGGCGTTTGAATACTACTCCGGATCGGAAAACGGCGCAGGCGCGCCGCGGCTGCGGATGCCTAGTGGCAGCTCGGCGTCGCGGCCGCCGCCGCGTAGCGCGCGATCGGCGAGCTCACCGATGCGCCGTCGACGGTGTACGAGACGGAGCCCGCGGCGCCGTCGGCGAAGTGCAGCGTGAGCGGGCCCACCTCGGTGGACGAGACGGCCGCCGATGGATCGGCCGCGTCGGGTCCGTGCGTGCGATACAGCGCTCCGGTGTACGAGCCGTCCGCGTTCGCGGCCACATCGGGTGCGACGAGCCAGAGCGGCTGTCCGGAAGCGTCGTAGACGAAGAGCAGCGCGAAGACGACGCCGCCCTGCTCCGCGATCGAGAGGCCCCAGCCCGATTGCGCGGGGTTCCACCATTGGCCCGTATGGTTGGCATCGCCCGCGCGGCTGTCCGTCGTGAGCGAGCATGAGGCCGGACCGCCGGGCCCGAACGCCATCGGCACGATGGTCCTCGTGACGGTCCCGCCGCCGGTGACGTAGGTGAGCACCGCGCTGCCCCCCGTGGAGAACGCGATCTGCATCGTCCCCGCGCTGGACACGCCGATCGGTGACCACGCGCCGGCGCCGAACGCCGGTCCGGTCGTGCGATAGAGCGCGCCGGAGTACGTGTCCGCCGATTGCTCGAGGAGCGAGGCGGCGCTCAACCACGCCGGCTCCCCGTCCGCGCCGTAGGTGAAGAGCGTCGCGCCGATCACGCCCTGCTCCTCGTCGAGCGCGATGCCCCAGCCCGGCTCGTCGGGATCGAACCAGATGCCGGTGTGGTTCGGGACCGAATGCTCGGCGCTCAGGTACGGCGCGAGCTCGGGCCACACGCGATCGAAACGCGAGTACACGTCGAACGCGTTGGCGGGAGCGCCGGTGCAGGCGCTCACGCCGCCGTAGAGCGTGCCGCGCAGCAGGTAGTCGCGCTTCGACCCGGTCACCGCGGTGAAGAGGCCGGAGCCGCTGCTGCCGCCTTCCGTGACGCCCATCGACCAGGTGACGCGCAGGAAATCGTCGGCCGGGTTGTACGTCGTGACGCCCTCGCTCACCTTCTTCACGCCGCCGCCGGGATGGTGGATGCCGACGCTCGAAGCGCCGAACTCGATCGGGCTGGAATCCCACCCGCTGTAGACGGCGCCCTCGGGCGGCGTGTCGTTGAGGCGCAGCAGCGTCGCGTCGCGCGCGGTGTCGGTCACGAGGAGCTGCGCGCCGCCCGAAAGCTGCACGCCGGAGACCTGCGCGTCCGATCCGCAGGCATTCTCCTGGTAGAACCACAGCGTCGCGACGCTCGCGGCGGCGTCGGCATCGTGCACGCAATGCGCGGCGGTGTAGAAGTACGGCGTGAAGGAACCGTCGCCGGGTCGGAGCAGCGTGCCGGTGCATGCCCACGCGTAGCCGTCGCTCTCGTAGGTGAGGCGCGCGACCGAGGCGCCGGCACGCTCGAGCGCGGCGTCGCCGGATGCGGCGCAGGCGAAGTCCACTTCGCAGCTCCCGGCCGATCCTCCGGTCGCGTCCTTCTCGAAGCCCGCCCGCGCGGGATTCGCGATGTGGTCGGCGATGCGCGCGATGGAGACCGACATGCGCTCGGCACTCGATCCGGGCGCGAAGAGCTCCACGATTTCCGTGTCGCCGTCGATCACCGGGCTCCAGGCGCGGCCCGCAGCGGGGAGCGTGAATTCCTGCGCGTGCGAGGGATCGTTCGCGGCCGCGTAGCGCACCTTGGCACCGGGCGCGGCATGCTCGACCGCGAGCTGCACGCGAAGGGCGCGCGCACCTTCGATGGCGACGCGCCACTGCGCCGCCATGCCGCCTTCCACCGGTTGCCATTGCAGGGCGGTGAATTCCCGCACTACATCCGGCGCTTCACGCACGACGCCCAGCTTGAGGGCGCGCAGGCCGCCCGCCGCGTTCTCCCGCAGGATCGAATCGACGGTGGCTGCGTCGAGGGCCGGTAGCCGGACCTGCGCCGCCGATGCACCGGAGAGGCGCAGGCCTCCCACTACCGCGGACTTCGCATGGAGCGCGTGAGGCGCCTCGGCGGAGTAGGCGCGCTCGGCGCGTGCCGCGGGCGCCGCGAGCGCGAATGCCGCGAGCACGAGCAGGAAACGCCGCGCCACACTTCGACCCATGAAGTCGCTCGTCCGGTGCATCGTCGGCGCCGCGCACTTGCGCCACTGTGGGGAATTTGAGCGGCCGGCGGTTGAGCCTTGCCGGCCGGGGCCGCCTCTGACGGGCGGTCGGATGGTTCGTGCAGCCTTGCGGGGCGTGGATGGAGCCCGGGCCCATGATGCCGCCGGGGGGCCGGGACGGCCCTACCCGGGGATGTGGGATCGCGGAACGAAAAAGGCGGGGAAGCCCCGCCTTTTCCGCGGAGAGGAACGCTTCAGCCCTTGAGGCAGTCGCTCATGAACTTCTTGCGCTCTTCGCCCTTGAGCTTCTTCCCGCCCGCCTCGGCGTTGCAGGTCTTCATCTTGTCCTGCTGGCTCGGCTTGGCGCCGGCCTTGGCCATGGCGGCCTTCACCTCGGCGGGCGAGTCCTTGCTCTTCAGGCACTCGCTCATGAACTTCTTGTGCTCGTCTCCCTTCATGCCCTTCGATTCGTGGGAGCAGTCGCCCATGCGTTGCTGCTGCGGCGTGAGCGGCTTCTTGGGCGCGTCGGCGGCGCCGGCGGCGAGGGCGGACGCGGCGGCGAGGGCCGCGAGGACGAGGATCGGCGATTTCATGGGTTCTCCTGGTGAGTTGATGCGTCTTGGGGCGGGCGCATGGTATCAAATCGACGACCAGCCCGGATCGGCGGCGAAGCGCGCACCGTGCTTGCGCTCCAGTTCGGCGAGCACGCGAAGCCATTCGTCCCTGCCGCGCTCGCGGATCGCCTGGATCGGTCCGCCGCGGTGGGGCGCGAAGCCGGTGCCGAAGATCACGCCCGCATCGACGAGGTCGGCGTCCGCGACGATGCCTTCGCGCACGCACGCGACCGCCTCGTTCAGCGCGGGCGCCACCATGCGATCGGCGAGCGCCTTCACGTCCGCCGACGCATCCGCGCGACCCTTGCGCGGCTTGCCCTTCACCCAGGCGTAAAAACCCTGCCCGGTCTTCCTGCCGAATCGCTTCGCTTCCACGTTCGCCGCGAGCTGCTTCGGGACCACCGCGCCGGGCCGCGCGAGTTCCTGCCCCACCGCCCAGCAGATGTCGAGCCCGACCATGTCGGCAAGCTCGATCGGACCCATCGGCATGCCGAAATCCTTCGCCGCGCGGTCGAGCGTCTCCGGCGCGAAGCCCTCGTCCAACATCAGCATCGCCTCGTTGAGGTAGGGCGAGAGCACGCGGTTCACGAGGAAGCCGGGGGCCGACTCGCACGGCAGCGGCAGCTTGTCGATCTGCTTCGCGAAGGCCTCGCCGATCGCCATCGCGTTCGCGGAGCTCTGCGGCCCGCGCACGACCTCCACCAGCATCATCTGCGCGACGGGGTTGAAGAAGTGCAGGCCGACGAGGCGCTCGGGACGCGCGAGCGCGGAGGAGAGTTGCTGCAGCGGGATGCTGGAGGTGTTGGAAGCGAGGATCGCCGCAGGCTTCATGCGCGGCTCGATCGCGGCGAAGAGCTTGCGCTTCACCTCCGCATTCTCGACGATCGCCTCGATCACCAGGTCCGCCTTCGCGACGCCGTCGCCGTTCACGTCGGGGACGAGGCGGTCCATCGCGGCCTGCACGAGGTGCGGCTGGCGCAGGCGCTTGCGGTAGAGATCGGCCGCGCGCTTCACCGCGGGCGCGATGCGCTCGGGCGCGAGGTCCTGCAGCGTCACGGTGACGCCCTTCAAGGCCGCCCAGGCCGCGATGTCGCCGCCCATGGCCCCCGCGCCGATGACGTGGAGGTGCTGTACGGGCTGCGGATTCCCGCCTTCGCGGGAATGACGGTGATGGCCGGAACGAGGGATCTCGCCGGAACGAGGGATCTCGTCATCCCCGTGCAGACGGGGATCCGCCTTGCCGAAAGCCTTCAACCGCTCCTGCAGCTTGAAGATGCGGATCAGGTTGCGCGTCGTGGGATGCGCGAAGAGGCTCGCGGTGGAGGCCGGATGGTCGTTCGGGATGTTGCGCGGATCGCCGCCGAAGTCCTTCCACGTGTCGATGATCGCGTAGGGCGCGGGATACTGGTCGCGGCGCACCCGCTCCGCCACCTGCCTCGAGGACATGCGTGCGACCAGCGGGCGCAGCAGCGGCCAGTCTCCCGCCGCGGCGACGAGCGAAGGACGATGGACCGCCGGCGGCTGCAGCAGGAACTGGCGCGCGGCGTTCGCGAAATGGCGCCGCGGCGTGACCGCATCGACCAGCCCGAGCTTCTTCGCACGGCGCCCGTCCACGCCGCGCCCGGTGAGCATGAGGTCGAGCGCCGCCGCGGGACCGATGAGCGCCGGCATGCGCCGCGCGCCGCCCCACCCGGGCGTGATGCCGATCATCACCTCGGGAAGCGCCATGCGCGTCTTCGGCCCGTCGTCCGCCACGCGATACCGGCACGCGAGCGCGAGCTCGAGCCCCCCGCCCATGCAGAAGCCGTGGATCAACGCCACGGTGGGAAAGGGCAGCGCCGCGATCTTGTCGAAGACCTCGTTCCCGAGCCGCATGAAGGCGGTCGCCTCCTCCGCGCTCGCGATGCGCGTGAACTCGTCGATGTCCGCGCCCGCGGCGAAGCCGTTCTCCTTGGCGGAGAGGATCGCGAGGCCCCTGGGCGGCATCGACGCCAGGTGGTCTGCGAGCTGCCCCAGCTCGCGCAGCACCTCGCTCGAGATCGTGTTGGTCGTCGCGCCCTCGCGATCGAACGCGAGCCACGCCAGGTGGTCCGCGTCGAGGGTGAGCTTCCAGTGCCGGAG
>DATNGJ010000032.1:0-57246 GCA_035605915.1 Usitatibacter sp. | reverse complement strand
ACCAACCCGCCTCGCGCTACGCAGACCGCAATCTGCGCCACGATGCCACCGTGCTTGCAGCAAATATTCCGAGCAGGACATAGGCAGCAATCTCCGCCACGGGCGCACCGACATACGGGAAGCCAGCGTGCGACGTGAGTTGCATCGCATTGACGCCTTCCGTAATCAGAGACATGACACCAGCAATTTTCCAAGCAGGCGCTGGCTGCCAATAACCTACAGCGATTGCCGGCACTACATGTACCAACAACCGAGTAAAGCCGGAGATCTCTTGCTGCACTCGACTCGCCCCATAGGACGGTCCACCCGAATGCAAGCCAGCGCCGACCGAGTTAATGATGATCATCGCCACGTACGTCACCGCGAATGCAGCGATCCAGATGAGCACTCCACGAGCTACGGATTTCATCATTTTCTCTACCTACCCATTCCAGGCAACATGAAGGGGAACTTCACGCATGGCCCGCCCGATACCTCGTTAAACGATCTCCGAGTGCGAAGCCACGGTGTGCTCGTGATTTCCCTCGCATCGATTGCGCCAATATCTTTCCAGTCACCGCAAGTCATAGGCCCGTCGCCTCCGCCACAAGTAGCGCACGTCGAACAGGTTTGCTGATAGGCGATGTTTTGCCAGAACTGCACGTTGTGCATTAGCTCAATCGTTGTGACGTCATCTCCCACATAGCGGTAGCAAACCGATGGTTTCATGGGAGGTTGGGACGGATTCTTGAAGATGCCGCGATTGAAGGAGAAGTGCGATTCCCAGTGATAGACCGGCATGGTGAGGTTCAAACCGAACATCACCTCGTCGTGGTCCCAGGCAAATTGCCAGTGCGTCTTCGCCCTAATTATGGTTGCGCACAGACCAAAGTCGTCCCAGGCGAGGATCGGATTGCCCGACACGTACGCATACGTGTTGAGTCCACCCTTCAAGCTCACAGGATCAGACTCGATGTATCTCCCAATCGAAGGGTCGTAATCCCTGAAGTAGTTGTAGTTCGATCCCTTCTCGGCGTCGTAATACTGTCCAGGGAACCGCAAATTGTAGGTGAATACGCCCAAACCGGCCGGGT
The DNA here is from genome assembly GCA_035605915.1 of Usitatibacter sp. GTDB lineage: Bacteria > Pseudomonadota > Gammaproteobacteria > Burkholderiales > Usitatibacteraceae > Usitatibacter. The sequence goes on along the minus strand of DATNGJ010000032.1, from coordinate 56,173 downwards.
TCTCGTTCGGCAGGTTGTTCCCGAACGGATCGGCATTCGGCCACTCCCATCGTTCCTGGTTGGCTGTGTCGGTGATCTCTCGCGGTGTGCCGAGGTTGTCGCTCCAGACGTAGAAGACATCGAACGACGCGCCGTTGGGTTTCATCACCGCCACCGGCAGGTCGCCCAGCCACACCGTCTCCTCGATCGGCGCACCCGTCGCGTCGTACTCGCCGATGAGGTGACCCGCCTCGTCGTACGCGAAGAACACATCCGTTCCGTTGTTCTTCTTCACGCGCTGGCCGAGCCCATTGATCGCATATGTTGCAGTCCCGGCCTGCTTCGTCCGGCCGCGGCCATCGTACGTGTACGTGATCCCGGCGCTCGAGGCGAGGTTGCCTGCGTTGTCGTAAGTGAAGCTCCTCGTCGTCGCGCCAGAAAGGCTGGAGAGCCGATGGCTCGTCGTGGGGTACGTGTACGTCGTGCTCGCCGCGTTGATCGTCGCATTGGTGCGGTTGCCGTTTGCATCGTAGGTGAAGCTCTGCGTTTGGCCGGCGGCGAGGTTGGCGGTGAGCAGCCGGTTGAGGCTGTCGTAGCCGAACACCTCAGAGAGGTCGGGGTACACTCCCGCGGCCGGCCCGATGGTGACCGTCTTCACGCGCCCGTCGAGGTCGAAGGTGCGGTCGTACGGCTCGCCGTTACCCCACGTCCAGCTTTCCACGCCCCCAAACGGAACGTATGCGGCCGAGGCGAGCACCGTCGTGCCGTCGACCACGATCGAGGCGATTCGCCCCTGCGCATCGAACCCGTACGTAAGGGCGTGGCCGGAGGGGTACGTGATTCCGGTTTGACGACCGTTCGAGTATGCGTAGCCGACCGCGAAGATCTTGTTGGCCGGGTTCGCCGTGACCGTCTGCACCTTGGATATGACGCGCCCGAGCGCGTCATATCCGTAAGTGGTATTGCCGGAGGGGTCCGTGACCTTGGTGAGTCGTCCCACGGCGTACGGGCCGCCCGTCGTCGTGTTGTCGTACTCGTAGGTGACAGCCCCGTCGGTCACCGTCGCAGCAGTCACCCGGTTGAGCACGTCATAGCCATAAGTCGTGACAGTGCTCCGTGCGTCGGTCTGCGTAAGCACGTTGCCGGCCGCGTCGTACGTGAAACCGGTGGTGCCGGTATCGGGCGAGACTTGCGACGCGAGGTTCCCCACCCCGTCGTAGTTGTAGGTCGTGGTCGTCGATAGTTTCGGGTCCATGACCGTGAGCGCGCGGGGGACGGACGTCATGATCGACTTACCATGCACGAATCGCGCTCGCCTCGCAATGAAGGATTCCCGCCTGCGCGGGAATGACGGCGCTTTCCCCCGCCGGCGGCGGAATGACGGCACTTTCCCCCGTCGTCGGTGGAATGACGGTGCTTTTTCCGCCGTCGCGGACGCGTCCTCTACAATGCCGGCAAGGATTCCCGCCCGCGCGGGAATGACGAACCTTGTATGGAGGAGGTGCGTTGACCGCAGTCGGCTTCGTTGGATTCGGCGAAGTGGCGGGACATTTCTCGGCGGCGTTGCGCGATGGCGGCGCCGAGGTGCTCGCCTACGACCTGTTGCTCGACCGACCCGGCGGGCGCGAGAAGCTCGCGGCACGCGCGCGCGGCGCGCCCCCGCGCTTCGCCGCACTCCCGGAGCTGCTTGCCAAAGCGGACCTCGTCCTCTCCACCGTCACTACCGATGTCGCGCTGCAAGCCGCGAAAGCCTGCACGCCGCATCTACGCCCCGGACAGATCTGCATCGACTTGAACGCCACCTCGCCCGCCGTGAAGCGCGAGATCGACGCGCTCGTCCGCGCGAGCGGCGCCGATTTCGTCGAGGGTGCGATCCTCTCCGCGGTGGGCGTGGCGGGCGCGAAGGCGAAGGTGCTCGTGTGCGGCGCGCGCGCGCCCGAAGCCGCGGAGCGCCTGCGCGCGCTCGGCCTCGACTTCCGCGACTACGGCCGCGAGATCGGCAAGGCCTCGAGCTTCAAGATGCTGCGCAGCGTCTTCTCGAAGGGCGTGGAGGCGCTCCTCGTCGAGGCGCTCCTCGCGGCGCGGCGTGCGGGCGTCGAGGAGGACCTGTGGCGCGAGATCGTCGCGACGATCGACGCCGCCCCCTTCGAGGAGGTGGGCGGCAACTGGCTGCGCACGCACGCGACCGCGCACGAGCGCCGCGGTCACGAGATGGCGGACGTGCGAGCGATGCTAGCCGACCTCGGCCTCGATGCGCCGATGACGCAAGCGATCGTCGCGCTCTTCGAGCGGTCGACGCGGCTGCGCCTTCGCGACGCCTTCCCCTCGCCCGCCGCGTCGGCTTCGGCCGTCATCGCCGAGCTCGATGCGCGCATCGCGTCTTCCACGAGCAGTAGAACCGAAGCGCGAACCACGAAGGTCCACGAATGAAGAACCGCATGAAGGCGAAGCTCGCCGCCGGGGAACCGGCCTTCGGGCTCTCGGTGATGATTCCCTCCCCGCAGGTGGTCGAGTCCGCCGCGGGCCTGGGCTTCGACTGGGTGCTGATCGACTGCGAGCACGGCACCATCGGCCTGGAATCGATGGAGCTCATGATCATGGCGGCCGAAGCCGCGGGCGTGACGCCCATCGTGCGGCCGCGCATGAACGGCGCCGCCGAGATCCTGCAGGCGATGGATCGCGGCGCGCAGGGCGTGCAGGTGCCGCACGTCCACGATGCCGCGACCGCCCGCGCGGCGGTGCGTGCGGTGAAGTTCCACCCGATGGGCGAGAGGAGCCTCGCCGCGGGAACGCGCGCCTCGGGCTACGGGCTGCGCGGCGGCGTGGGCGATTTCATCGAGGCGGCGAACCGCGAGACGCTGGTCTGCGTGCAGATCGAGGACGCCGCCGCGATCCCGAACGTGGAGGAGATGCTGCGCGTGGAGGGCGTGGACGTGTTCTTCATCGGCCCCTCCGACCTCTCGCAGTCCATGGGCCATCCCGGCAATCCGAAGGCGCCGGCGGTGGCGAAGGCGATCGAGGAGACGCTCGCGAAGATCGTCGCCGCAGGGAAGACGCCGGGAATGCCCGCCGCGACGGAGGCGGTGCAGGCGGCGATCGCGAAGGGCGTGCGCTACATCTACGCCCACCTGCCGGCGATACTCTCCGCCGGCGCGAAGGCGTACTTCGCCAACGCGCGGCGCTGAAGGCCTGCGCGTTGTCATTCCCGCGTAGACGAAGATTCATGGATTCCCGCCTACGCGGGAATGACGATGCAGCCGGGGATAACGATGCGGGCGGGGATGACGACGATCGCTAGCCGCGGCCGCCGAACAGGTACGTGTCCTGCCCCGGCATGCGCGGGCCGCGCGACACGGTGACCTGCGACCAGTCGCCGTTCTCGATGGCGCCTCGCAGCACCGATTCGTAGCGCGCGAGGAGCTCGCTCTCGTGCGGCGTGCTCGCGTAGTAATAGAGGTAATCCGGCAGGCTCTGCGCATCGCAGCGCGCGTTGAACGCGCATTCGCTCAGGAGCTGCGGGTTGTCCGTGCCGCAGCCGTAGCCGTATTCGCAGGCGAGGACCTGCCACGCGTTGTAGAACGCGCGCGGCTCCACGGGCTGCGCATCGGTGCCGCCCACCTTCACCGTGAGGTTGGGCCACGAGTTGGAGAGCAGCCTTCCCGCGAGCACCATGGCTTCCGGGTCCTTGGAGCCGATGGCCTGCTCGAGGGTCGAGATCTGCGTATCGGAAAGCGTGGCGCTGCTCCACTGGCCGTTGTGGCGCTCCTTCCAGATCTGCTGCTCGACGGTGACCGCCTTCGCCTTGGGATCGCCCTCCTGCGCCGACTCGTCGAGGAGCTTTTCGAGATCCTCGCGCGTGACCTTCACGTCCTCGAAGCCGGCGCAATGGTCCACCGCGGCGCCTTCGAAAGCGGCGAGGCGCTTGTCGCGCTGCGGATCGTCCGGCGCGAGGGCCTTGAGGAACTGTTCCCGGCGCTGCTCGAGCGGCTTCGCCGCCGGGCGGCGGAACGGGCGATCGGTGACGGTGGCGCACTTCCTGAGGATGGCGTACTGCACGTAGAGGCCTTCCGCGGTGCCGCCTTCCGTGGACCCGTGCAGGCGGTCGTAGAGCGCGCGGTAGGAGCCCGCATGCTCGAGCTCGCCGAAGAGCGAATGGCGCGCGGGCGCGGCGGCCGCGCGGCGCAGCAGCTCCGGTGCCGCCTTGCCGTGGGCGAAAGTGCGTGCGGCGAGCGAGGGTGTGGCCGCGGGCGCGGAGCCCGCGGGGGCCGACTTGCCGCCGCGCAGCTCCGACGGATCCACCGGCTTCATCTCGAGGTAGGCGGCCGCCACGAACACCAGCAGGGCGGCGAAGAAGGCGAGGATGCGGGCGTTCATTTCTCGTCCGAAAGCAGGAATTCCGCGCCCTTCTCCGCGATCATGTAGGTCGGTGCGTTGGTGTTGCCGGAGGTGATGCGCGGCATGATCGATGCGTCGATAACGCGCAGGCCCTCGATCCCGTGCACACGCAGCCGGTCGTCGACGACGCAAGCGCCGTCGCTCCCCATCCTGCAGGTGCCGACCGGGTGGAAGATGGTGGTCCCGAGGTCGCCCGCCGCCTTCACCAGGTCCTCTTCCTTCTCGCAATCGGGGCCGGGGCGGAACTCGCTCGGCTGGTACTTCGCGAGCGCGGGCTGCGCCATGATCCGGCGCGTGAAGCGCATGCCTACGGCCGCGACGCGCTGGTCCTCAGGCGTGATGAGGTAGTTGAGGCGGATCGAGGGCGGCGCGACCGGATCCGTCCCCTGGATGCGCACCCAGCCGCGCGAGGTGGGCCGCAGGTTGCACACCGAGGGCGTGATCGCCGGGAAGTCGTGCAGCGGATCGCCGAACTTCTCCAGCGAGAGCGGCTGCACGTGCCATTCCATGTCGGGCGAGGGCTCGGACGGATCGCTCTTCGCGAAGGCGCCGAGCTGCGAGGGCGGCATGGTGAGCGGCCCGGTGCGGAACATCAGGTACTCCATCACCATCGCCGCCTTGCCGAAGAAGCTGTTGGCGCGCTCGTTCAGCGTCCCGCCGTTCACCTTCCACATCATGCGGATCTGCAGGTGGTCGTGCAGGTTCTCGCCCACGCCCGGCAGCTCGTGCACGACGGGGATGCCGAATTTGCCGAGCAGGTCGGCCGGCCCGATGCCCGAGAGCTGCAGCACCTGCGGCGAGCCGATGGCCCCCGCGGCGAGGACGACCGCCTTCCGCGCCTTCGCGCTCGCCTCGCCCTCGCCTTCGACCTGCAGCTCGATGCCGGTCGCGCGCTTCACGCCGTCGCGGGTTTCCACGACCACCTTTTTGGCGTGCGCGCCGGTGATCACCTTGAGGTTCGGCCGCGACAGCACCGGGTGCAGGAAGGCGCGCGCGGCGCTCCAGCGTTCGCCGCGCCGCTGGTTCATGTGGAAGTAGGCGTTGCCGAAGTTGTCGCCGCGGTTGAACTCCTCCACCTTCGGGATGCCGGCTTCCTGCGCCGCGTCGCGCCAGGCGTCGAGGATCTCCCACGAGATGCGCGGCTTCTGCACGTGCAGCTCGCCCTCGCAGCCGTGGTACTCGTCGGCGCCCGCGAAGTGGCATTCCATCTTCTTGAAGACGGGCAGGACGTCGTTCCAGGACCAGCCGCGGTTCCCGAGCGACGCCCAGTAGTCGTAGTCGCCGCGCTGGCCGCGCATGTACACCATCGCGTTGATCGAGGAGCAGCCGCCGAGGCCCTTGCCGCGCGCATAGAGGAGCGTGCGGCCGTTGAGGCCGGGCTCGGAGTCGGTGCGGAAGCACCAGTCGGTGCGCGGGTTGCCGATGGAGAAGAGGTATCCCACCGGCACGTTCACCCACAGCCAGTCGTCCTTGCCGCCCGCCTCGAGCAGCAGCACGCTGGACTTCCCGTCCTTCGTCAGGCGATTGGCGAGCACGCAGCCGGCGCTGCCGCCGCCGACCACGACGTAGTCGTATTCACCGATCGGGGTCATGGCCCGACGATGATAGCGAATCGCGCGCTTCCGCGGGGAGGGCTGCGATAATGGCGCCATGGCGCGCGCCCTCGCCTTCCTCATCCTCGCGCTCGCGGCCGGCTGCGGCGAGGCGCCGCTGCGCACCGCGCTTCCCTCCACCTGGGTCGCGTCGCCCAACTTCGACGAGCGGCGCCCGAACCTCGTCGTGATCCACCACACCAGCGACGACACCGTGGAGAAGGCGCTCGCCACCCTCACCGATCCGCTGCGCCAGGTGAGCGCGCATTACCTCGTCGGGCGCGACGGCCGGATCTGGCAGCTCGTGGACGAGAGGAAGCGCGCATGGCACGCGGGCGTCTCGCATTGGGGCGCGGACACCGACGTGAACTCCGACTCGATCGGCATCGAGCTCGACAACGACGGCGACGAGCCCTTCCCCGACGCGCAGGTCCAGTCGCTGCTCGCGCTGCTCGCCGATCTCAAGGCGCGCTACGGCATCCCGACCGCGAACTTCGTCGGGCACGCCGACGTCGCGCCGGGCCGCAAAGTCGATCCGAGCCGCTGGTTTCCCTGGCACACCCTCGCCGAGCACGGCTTCGGGCTGTGGTGCGAATCGCCCGCCCCGCAGGCGCCGGCCGGATTCGATCCGGTGCTCGCGCTGCAGGCGCTGGGCTACGACGTATCCGACGCGGACGCAGCCATCCGCGCCTTCGACCTGCACTACGGCGAAGGGGAAGGGACCGGCATGCTCACCGATCACGCGAAGGCGGTGCTCGCCTGCCTCGTCGAGGAGGCACGCGTCACGCCCTAGGGCGCGGTCACGCCTTCTTCGTGAAGGCGATGCACCAGCCGTGGGGCGAGATCTTGCCGTCGACCACCTTGCAGGAATCGGGCGCGATGAACTGCATGCACTTGTCGCACTCCTGGTCGCCCTTGGGCTTCTCCTGGTACTGCATCGACTTCTTGCTCGCCTTCTGCTGCGCCTCGGCGATGCGGATCGGGATCACGGTGCCCGCGAGCGCCGCGCCCGCCACCGTCGCCGCGCCGCGAAAGAAGGCGCGCCTCGTGAGCTTGCGTTGCTGTTCCATCTGCTTTTCTCCTTGTCTTCGTGCTGCACTTGCCTCACGCTTCAGGCCGCGAGCGCGGCCTGCTTCGTGTCCGTCACCTCCGCGAGCACCGCGCGCCAGTCGCGCACGAAGCGCTCGATGTGAAATCGTTCCATTGCCGTGCGCCGCGCCGCCTCGCCCCAGGCGCGCGCGAGGGCGGGATCGCCGAGCAGCGAGGCCATCGCCTCCTCGAGCGCCTTGCGGTCCGTGTGGATGAAGCCGTTCACGCCGCTCGCGATCACGGTCGCCATCTCGGTCGTGGCGGGCGCGACGATCGGCATCCCGATCATCATCGCCTCGCACGCGGCGAGCCCGAGGCTCGTGTAGCGGCACGGGTGGAAGAAGAAGCGGTACTGCGAGATGAACGCCGGGACGTCGACGTTGCGCACCTCGCCGAGTCCGCCTTCGCTTTCCGCGTCCATGCCGATCAGCGCGAGGGGAATCGACTTGCGCGCCTCGCGGAACAGGTCCGCGCCCAGGCGCCGCCCGCGCTTCCTCATGTTGTTGACCACGACGATGCCCTCGGGTTTCCCGCCGCCGTAGCGCACGTCCGCGGGCACGACCACGCCGTGCTCGATCACGCGGGTGGGCGTCACGCCGTTGTCCCACATGAGGTCGTTGAAGTGGGTCACGTGCACGATGAGCGCGTCGGGATCCTGCACCGGGTGGAGCGTGTCGGTCGGATGCTCCTGCGGCGGGTCGTGCTCGAGGTAGATGCGCGGGAGCTTCTTCTGCCATTCGGCGAGGAGCTCGTGCTGGTCGACCATCCAGTGCTGGTGGTGCTGGAACACGATGCAGTCGAATTGCATCTCGCCGATCTGGTCCACGGGGAGGTCGTGCACGTTGTCGCCCCAGGGAAGCTGGCCCGCGCGGCCGGCGTAGCCCGGCGGCCTTCCCGGCTTGGAGAGCACGTACCAGTCGTGCGGCACCTGGGTGAGGTAGTAGAGATAGTTGCCGTGGACGTGCCACGTGAGGATGCGAAGCGGCCTATGCGGCATGGCGGATCCCTCGTTCGTCGAGCATTCGTCGCGCCTCGCCGAGCACGCGCTCGACCGCGACGCCGAGCGCGCAGCCGTGGCCCACCGGGCAGACGTCGTGCATGCAGGGCCGGCACGGCACGTCGTGCCAGAGCACCGGATGCAGGCGCTCGTCGAGCGGCTTCCAGCGGCGCACGTCGCTCCCCGAGGCGATGACCACGCTCGGCACGCCCACCGCCGCCGCGACGTGCGAGACGCCGGTGTCGTTGCAGACGAGAAGCGCGCTCTTGGTGAGGAGCGCCGCGAGGGAGCCGAGCGTCGTCTCGCCGGCGAGGTCGATCGCGTCCGGAACCTGCGCGGCCACTTCCGCGGTGAGCGCGGCCTCGCCCGGCGAGCCCGTGACGACGACCGACCAGCCGTCGCGTGCGAGCGCGCTTCCCACCGCCGCGAAGCGCGCGGCGGGCCAGCGCCGCGACCGCAGCCGCGCGCCGGGATGGATGCACACGAAATGGCCGGCCAGCAGCTCGTGTCGGCTCGAAACCTCTTCCCACAGCTCCCAATCGGTCCAGGTGATCGGCAGCTCCAGGTGCTCGCCCTTCGACGGCACGCCCAGGTGCTTCATCAGCGCGAGATAACGGCGCACCTCGTTGAGCTCCTCGGGCCAGGCGAGAAATCCAGCAGGGGACGGACCCCGTTTTCCGTAAGACGGAACGCCGTCCACCTTCCGTTCCGCCAAAGGGGAAAAGGGGTCTGTCCCTTTTTTCACCTGCTGAACGAAGCCGGCGATGCGCTTCGCCCCGAGCAGCGCCACGATGCGGTTGGTGAGATCGCCGCTGCCGTGGAGCTGGATCGCGAGATCGAAGCGGCGCTCGCGAGCGGTGCGCAGGAAATCGAGGAATGCCGGGATCGCGCCTTCCTGCTCGGGATAGCCGGGAAAGCCGGGGAACGGCAACAGGTCGTCGACGTACGCCCGATAGCGCTCCACGAACGACTGCGCCCACGGCAGCCCGATCAGCGTGATGCGCGCCTCGGGGACTTGCGAGCGCAGCGCGCGCAGCGCCGGCACCGCGCACAGCATGTCGCCCAGCGCGAGCGCGCGGAAGACGGCGATGCGCCGCGGACGGGGATGCCAGAGGCTCGCGCCCATCGCTACAGGAACAGCACGCGGAAGCGCAGCGCCCCCGCGAGCCTCCAGAACACCGCGACCGGCGGGATCGCGATGGAAGTGACGATCATCTCGGCGACGTGCACCGGATCGTGCGACGTCCGCGCGAGGCGCTGCATGCAGAAGCCGGCGGTGAGGACCAGCCACACGGCGAGGCCGAACCACGCGAGCGCCGGCTCGCGCGCGAGCGCGCCCCACGCGATCGCGACGATCGCCGCAACCACCATGTAGTAATTCCACGGCGGCGCGCGGCGGATGCGTTCGCGATAGAGGTCCGGGTGCTTCTTGTAGAGCAGCGCGTCGAAGGCGATCTTGCGGTGCTGCTTGATGCCGCCTGCGAAGGGCATCGGCCGCACCGGGTGCTCGACGACCGCCGCGGGCGCGGCGACCACCTTCCCGTTCGCCTCGAGCAGCCGGAATTGCAGGTCGGAATCCTCGCGCCACGCGCAGGTGAAGCGCTCGTCGAAGCCGCCCACCGCCGCGAGCGCCGCGCGCCGCACGAAGCAGTTCGCGGTGAGGAATTCGGCGCTGCACATGTTGGCGATGTCGAGCTCGTAGTCGGTGAGCGCGCGATCGGCCGGCAGCGGCACTTCGACCCGCCCCGCCGCGGCGGCGACCTCGGGCGTCATCGCCTTCAGGCCCTCCGTAAGCCAGCTCGTGCGCGGCACCGTGTCGTCGTCGGTGAAAGCGATGACCTCGCCCGAGGCGATCTCCCAGCCGCGATTCCTCGCGCCCGCCGGTCCCCGCGTGCCGGTCACCGCGACGTAGCGCACCAGGGGCGCCCCGCCGGTCTTCGCGCCCCAGCGCGCGACGAGGTGGCGTACGCGTGCTTCGGCGCCATCGTCCGCCACGACGATCTCGTAGAGGTGCGGGTCGAGCTCCTGCGCCACGAGCGCGGCGAGGCAGCGCTCGAGGAGCTCCGGGCGCCGGTACGTGGGAACGACGACGGAAGCGCGCAGGCTCATCGCTTCTCGAGGAGGTAGGAGCCGATCACGAGCGCATCGAGCGGGGAGGTCCAGAAGCACTCGACCGCGTCCCTCGGCGTGCACACGATCGGCTCGCCGCGGGTGTTGAACGAGGTGTTCACGAGCACGGGAACGCCGGTGCGCTCGCCGAATGCGCGGATCACGTCGTAGTAGCGGGGGTTCTGCGCGCGGTTGATCGTCTGCACGCGCGCGGTGCCGTCCACGTGCCGCACCGCCGGAATGCGCTCCGCCTTGTCGGGCCGCACGTCGAATACGAACAGCATGAACGGCGCCGGAAAACCGGGGACGTACCCCGTTTTCTCATAGGCGGAACGCTCGTTCCGCCTATGAGAAAACGGGGTACGTCCCCGATTTATCCCCGACGCACGCGATCGGCGCGTCGTGAACCATTCGTGCGCGCGATCCTCGAGCACGACCGGCGCCACGGGTCGGAAGTCCTCGCGGTCCTTGATCTCGTTGAGGCGCGCCTGCATCTGCGCCTTGAGCGGCGAGGCGAGGATCGAGCGGGCGCCGAGCGCGCGCGGCCCGAACTCCATGCGGCCCTGGAACCAGCCGAGGATCTTCTCGCGCGCGAGGAGCCCGGCGGCTTCCCCGGCGACGTCGTCGAGCTTGCGGAAGGAGACGCCCGTCCAGCGCAGGAAGTCCTCGATCTCGCGGTCTCCGTAGCCCGGGCCGAGGAACGCGTGGCTCATGCTCCAGCGCCGTGCCGCATCGCCATGGCGCAGCCGCTCCTGCCAATCGATCCACAATGCCGCCCCGAGCGCGGTCCCCGCATCGCCCGCGGCCGGCTGCACCCACGCGCGCTCGAACGGGCCCTCGTCGCGAAGGCGCGCGTTCATCACGCAGTTCAGCGCGACGCCGCCCGCCATGCAGAGATTCGGCAGCCCGGTCTCGCGATGCAGCCAAGCGACCATGCGCAGCACCGTCTCCTCGAGCACCTTCTGCAGCGAGTGCGCGATGTCGAAATGGCGCTGCTCCATCGGGCCGCCGCGAAGGCGCGCCGGACCGAACACGCCTTCGAGGTTCGCAGGATCGACGGTGTAGCTGCCGCGATCGTCGACGTGCACCATGCGGCGGAACTCGTCCACGTAGCGCGGCTCGCCGTAGGAGGCGAGCGCCATCACCTTGTACTCGTCGGACGAATGCAGGAAGCCGAGGTAGTGCGTGACGCGCTCGTAGAGGAGCCCGAGCGAGTGGGGCAGGTCCACCTGCCGGATGCGCCGGTAGCGGCCGCCGCGGAATTCGCCGTAGCTCGTCGTCACGTGCTCGCCGCGGCCGTCCATCGTGAGCACCGCGCCCTCCTCGAACGGCGCGGCGAGGAATGCGCTCGCCTCGTGCGCCAGGTGATGCTCGACGTAGTGCCACAGGTACGGTCCGTCGTGGGCGAGGCCGCGGAAACGGTCGCCGAGATGGTGCGGGGCGCCGTCGGCGAGCTGCCGCGGCGCGCCCTCCACGTATTGCAGGAACAGCGGATCGAGCCGCGCGTCGCTCCCGGCGAAGAGCTCCGGCCGGAACGAGTACGCGACGTGGTCGACGTCGCGCATCGCGATCCCCGCCTCGCGCAGGCAGTAATCGATCGCATGGAACGGAAGCTGCCAGGTGGTGAAGGGAACCGGGCGCTTGCCGTGCTTCACGTGCGTGAAGCGCTCGTCCTCGGCCGCTGCGATCACCTCGCCGTCCTTCACGAGGCACGCGGCATCGTCGTGGTAGGCGGCGTTGATGCCGAGCGTATACATGGGTACCTCTCAAGCGGCGCGGCGGAAGCGGCGGTCCACGCGGTTCCACACGTCGCAGGCCGCGGCGACCACCGCGTCGACGGGAATGTCGAGGCAGGCGTTGGTCCCGTGGGGACAGACGCTCCTGTAGCAATTGCGGCAGGGCACGTCGCGCGAGAGCACCCGGTGCGGCACGAGCCACGGCGTGTGCTGCGGATTGGTGAGCGCGTAGAGGTCGACCACGGGCGTGCCGACCGCCGCGGCGATATGCACGGCGCCGGTGTTGTTCGAGACGAGCAGCGGGGCCTGCGCGATCACGCCCGCGAAGTCGGCGAGCGCGAGGCTTCCGGCGAGCGAGCACGCGCAGGGGCCTGCAAGCCTCCGCACGCGATCGCACAGCTCGCGCTCCGAAGCGCCGCCCGTGACCGCGACCTGGCAGCGCAGGGCGTTCGCGAGCTCGAAGGCGACGCGCGCGAAGCGCTCCGGATCGTAGCGTCGCGAGGCGGCGGTCGCGCCGGGGTGGATCGCGATCCACGGCCGGTCGGGATCGATCCCCGCCTCGGCGAGCTTCATGTTGGCGCGCAGGCGGTCCTCGGTGGCGACGCGGAACGAGAGCCGCTCGTCGTCGGTGCGCGCGCCGATGGCCGCGACCAGGTCGAGCTGCCGCCGCACCTCGTGGCGCACGCCGCCCTCGGGCTCGGTCTCGCGCACCCAGTCGGTGAGCAGGTGATACGGGTTCTCGCGGCAATGGGCGAGCCGCAGCGGGATCGCCGCGAGGTGGCAGAGCAGCGCCGCCGGCAGCGCGCTCTGGCTGTAGACGGTGAAGATCACCGCCGCGTCGAAGCGCCGCGATTCGAGGAGCGAGCGCATCGCGAGGTCCGCGGAGGCGAGCGTCGGCCGCGCGAGCTTCATCCACGGCGCGTCGTACGGAATCACCGAATCGATCTCGGGCACGTGGGGCCCGACCGCCGCGCCCGCGCGCGAGGCGAGCAGCGTGATCTCGCGCGCCGGATGCGAGCGCTTGAGCGCGCGGATCGCGGGCGTCGTCATCACCACGTCGCCCAGGTTGTCGAGCCGCACGCACAGGACCTTGCGCGCCTCGCGCCAGCTCGCGCTCATCGCTCGTCCTCCTCGAGCGCCGGCGCGGGCGCCGCGTGCATGATCGCGGCGGCCGCCTCGAGCAGGTCGCTCGCGATCGCGTCGGGCCTGCGCCAATCGTCCATCTCCCACTCGGTCTCGCTGCCCACGTCGAGCAGCACGGTGCGGCAGCCGGCGCGCTTGCCGGCCTCCACGTCGTCGAGGATGTCGCCGATCACCCAGGATTTCGCGAGATCGATCTCGTGCTCGGCCGCCGCCACGTGGAGCAGCCCGGGCAGCGGCTTGCGGCACGCGCACGTGATCGCGTAATCGCTCACGGTTCCCTCGGGATGGTGCGGGCACCAGTAGCAATCGGCGAGCCTGAAGCCGTGGGTGAGGAAGAGGTCGTTCAGGTGCTCCTCGACGGCGGTGAGCGCGCCATAGGGGAAGAGACCCATCGCCACCCCCGGCTGGTTGCTCACGACGATGAGCTCGTAGCCCAGGCCGACGAGGAGCAGCAGCGCGTCCACCGCGCCCGGCCGCAGCCGGATGCGCTTGCGGTCGACGTTGTACGGCACGTTCTCGATGAGCGTGCCGTCCTTGTCGAGGAACACCGCGCGCTTCAGGGCCACGAGCTCTCCCGCATCGGGATCACCATCACCTCGGGAATCACCGTCCCCGCGGGCATCGTGAGCACCCATTTCACCGCCTGCGCGACGTTGATCGGGTCCTGCAGCACGTCCGGGTCGATGTCGGGAAAGCGATCGAGCAGGAACGGCGTCTTCATGCCGCCGGGAAGCACCGCGCTCACCTTGATGCCGTGCGGCCGCAGCTCCGCGTGCATCGCGTGCGAGAAGCCGAGGAGGCCCCACTTGGTCGCGTGGTACGCCGAGGCGTTCGGCCACGCGCGCTTCGAGGCGGTGGAGGCGACGTTCACGATGTGGCCGTGCTTGCGCGGCTTCATGTAGCCCACGGCGGCGCGCGTCACCATGATCGGGCCGCGCAGGTTGGTGCGCAGCACCCGGTCCCACTGCGCCGCGGTGATCTCGTCGATGGGCGCGGTGATGTCGATCGCCGCGTTGTTCACCACGATGTCGATGCGCCCGAAGCGGTCGTGGACGCGCTTGAGCGCCTGGTTGACGTCGTCGTCGCTGCCCACGTCCATCACCACGGCGTCGGCGGAAAGTCCCTGGTCGCGCAGCCTCTTCGCGGTCTTCTCGGCGAGCTCCGCGTCGCGCTCGCCCACGAAGACGTTGGCGCCCTCCTGCGCGAGCACCTCGCAGATCGCCGCGCCGAGTCCGCGGCCGCCGCCGGTCACGAGGATCGAGTTGTCGTTCAGCGTGTACATCTGGTCTTTTCCCGGTCGTTGTCGAATGGCTTCAGCTCCTCGCGTCGAGCGCGAAGGGAGGCGGCGCGCGGCGCAGCATGGCCTCGCGGCGCTCCGGCGCGATCACGCGCGCGTAGCAAGCGGTCAAGGCGCGCACCACCCGCCTCCACGTATAGGAACGGCGCGCGCGGGCATAGCCGGCGTCGCCCAGGCGCCGCGCGAGCGCGGGGTTCTTCTTGAGGAGCGCGAGCTTTTCCGCGAGCGCCTGCGGGTCCTCCGGCGGCACCAGGAACCCCGTGTCGCCGTCCACGACCGTCGCCTTGATGCCGCCCACTTCGGAGCCGATCACCGCACGAGCGCACGCCATCGCCTCCACCGGCGTGATGCCGAAGGGCTCGTACCACGGCGTGGTCACGAACACGTCGCACGCCGCGTAGTGCACGGGAAGCTCGTCGCGGCCGCGGCGGCCCACGAAATGCACGCGCTCGCAGACGTCCTGCGCCTGCGCGACCCGCATGAGCCGGCCGATCTCGGGCGTGGCGACGGGATCCGCGACGTCCGTGCTGCCGCCCACGATGTAGAGCTGCGCCTTCACCCGGCGGCGCTTCAACGCGGCGACCGCGCGGATCACGTTCTCCACGCCCTTCCGCGGCACCATGCGCCCGAGCTGCAGCACGATGAACTCGTCCCGCGGCCAGCCCAGGCGCTCGCGCGCGACCGCTCGATCGATCGGCGCGATCTCGTCCGGATCGAAGCCGCAGGGGATCACGTCGACGCGCTCGGGATCGGCGTCGTAGAGCTCGAGCATGTCGAGCCGGTCCTGCGGGCATTCGGCGACCACGCGCTCCGACTCGCGCATCAGGCGCCGCTCGATCTCGAAGCGCTCGTCGGGGAAGCCGTCCGAGGCGCCCTGGTGGCGGCGGCGCACGAGGCCCAGCGCGTGGAACGTGGTGACGAGCGGGAAATCGGCGTACTGGCGCGCGCGCAGGCATGCCCATCCCGACATGAAGAAGTTCGCGTGCACCACGTCGTAGGGACGCCCCTCGTTCGCGAAGAACTCGCCCATCCAGTCGCCGAACGCGTCCATGTGCTCGAGGAGCTGCTCCTTCGGGAGGTACTCCGGGGGACCGGCGGGAACGTGGATCACGCGCAGGTTCTTGCGCCAGTGCACGACCTGGGGCATGAGGAGGCTGTCCTGGCGCGTGAAGACGTCCACCTCGTGCCCCTGGCGGGCGAGCTGGCGCGCGACGTGGGCGACGTAGATGTTCTGCCCGCCGCTGTCGACGCTGCCGATGAGCGCGAGCGGGGAAGCGTGCTCGCTCACGATCGCGATTCTCAGCATGGAGTGACCCTGTTTCGCATGACGCGCATCTCCTTCCCGGTGAACCGGAAGAGTTGTCAGGAAGATCGGTGCCGCGAAAGCGCGCGCAGGCACATCGCGACCGTGCCGGCGTACGCCTGGTCGAACGGCTCGAACGCGCCGCTCGCGCCCACCACGATCCCGTCGAGGCACACGGCGCCCTTCGGGTTGTCCGCGCGCGCGCTCCAGCTCTCGCGCGCCTTGGCGCGGGCGAACGCGGCGTAGTCGGCATCCCACTTCGAGCGCTCGCCCACGGAATGCTCGTGCAGGATGGCCTCCTCGAACGACGCTCGCGCCGGGTCCGCGTACGGGTCCATCACCACGATGTGAAGGAATCCGCTGTCGCCGTAGAACGGATCGCGCATGGCCGCCTCGACGAGCGGCAGCGCCATGGCCACGGCGCGCTGCGCGAGCGCCGAGTCGATTCCCGAAACATGCTTGTCGCGATGCTGCTGCAATTGTATCGTAGTACGATGGATTTCCTGCATGAAGCGTGCGCGCTCTTGCGTTTTCGATCCCGTCACGTCGATCATCACTTGTGGTTATTTCGGGCTGGGGAAGTTTCATGCGCCGGTCGGGGGAGTGACGCGGACGCGGGAATGAGGCTCGCGATCGCCGCGAGGAGCTCGCGCGGGTCCACCGGCTTCGCGAGGTGGATCTGGTATCCGGCGAGCAGCGCGTTGGTGCGGTCCTCGGCATGGGCGTATCCGGTGAGCGCGATCGCCGGCGTGCGATCGGCGAGCGGCGTCCGGCGCTCGGCCTCGAGCGCGCGCACGTCGCGCAGCAGGGCGTAGCCGTCGATATCCGGCAGGCCGATGTCGCACACGAGGAGGTCGGGCCATTGCTCGTTCCGGGCGCCGCGCAGCCGCTCGAGCACCGCGCCGCCGGTGCCGTAGGCCTCCACCTGCGCGCCGCGCTGCTCGAGCACCACCGTGAGCACCTCGCGCGCGTCCTCGTGGTCGTCCACCACCAGGATGCGGCGGCCCTCGAGGGAGGGAAGCTCGGCGGAGGCGCTTGCGGGGAATTTCGGCCGCCCGCGGCGATCGGCCGGCGCGTCGACCGCGCGCAGCCCAAGCGCCACGACGTAGGTCGTGCCCATGCCCTTCTGGTGCTGCACGGTGAAGCGGCCGTGGTGGTCTTCCACCAGCTTGCGCAGCTCCGCCACGTCGAACGGATGCGAGGTGCCGAGCACGGGCGGCTCCTTCGCGCCCGGCCGTGCGATGGCGAGCGGCGGCGCGCCCGCGTGCGTCACGAGGAGCCGCGCCTCGCCGCCGTCGCGTCCCAGCCGCACCTCCACGCGCCCGCCGTGCTCGCTCGCCTGCACCGCGTGCGCGAGGAGGTCCCACACCACTTGCTGGATCGCGCTCGGGTCGCCCGTCACGCGCGCGGTCTCGATGCCGAGCGTCGTGTAGAGGTGGACGTTGCGCGCGTCGATGTCGGCGCGCAGCCCGTCCACGGCGCCCGCGATCACGGTGCCGAGGTTGATCGGCTGCAGCCCCGCGCGGCGCTCGGCGTGCGCGAGCGCGCTCTGCTGCTGCTGCAGCGACCACATCTGCGCGTAGAGGCCGCCCAGCTCGAGCAGCTCCTCGTGGCGCCCGCGCTCGATGATGCGGCCGTGCTCGAGGACGATGATCTCGTCGGCATCCACCACCGTGGAGAGCCGGTGCGCGATCACGAGCGTGGTGCGGTGCTCGGCGAGCCGGTCGAGCTCGTCCTGGATGGCGCGCTCGGTGCGCGTGTCGAGCGCCGAGGTGGCCTCGTCGAAGATGAGGATCGGCGGGTTCTTGAGGATCGCGCGAGCGATGGCGATCCTCTGCTTCTCGCCGCCCGAGAGCTTGAGCCCACGCTCCCCGACCACCGTGTCGTAGCCCTCGGGAAGCTCGGCGATGAATTCGTGCACGTTCGCCGCCTTCGCGGCGGCGACGATCTCCTCCATCGTCGCGCCGACCCGCCCGTAGCCGATGTTGTAGGCGATGGTCTCGTTGAAGAGGCTGGTGTCCTGCGGCACGATGCCGATCGCCGCGCGCAGGCTCTCGGTGGCGACCTCGCGCACGTCCTGGCCGTTCACCAGCACGCGGCCGCCGTTCACCTCGTAGAAGCGCAGCAGCAGGCGCGCGAGCGTGGACTTGCCCGAGCCGCTGCCGCCCACCACCGCGACCTTCGCGCCGGGCTTGATCGCGAAGCTCACGTCGAAGAGAACCTGGCGGCTCGCCTCGTAGCCGAAGCTCGCCTGCTCGAAGCGCACCTCGCCCTCGCCCACCGCGAGCGGCGGCCGCGGGACGGACGCATCGACTTCCGGCTTCACCGCGAAGAGCTCGAACAGGCGCTCGGCCTGCACCAGCGCGTCGCTCGCCTGGCGGAAGACGAAGCCGAGCGAGTTGAGCGGCAGGCACACCTGGATCACGTATGCGTTGATGAGGATGAGGTCGCCCACCGTCATCGAGTGGCGCAGCACGCCCTCGCCCGCCAGCATCATCACCGCGGCGACGCCCGCCGCGATGATCATGCTCTGGCCGATGTGCAGGCGCGTGAGCGCCTTCTGGTTGCGCACGCCCGCCTCGATCCAGTCGCCCATGATCGAGCGGAAGCGCTGCGCCTCGAACGGCTCGTTGGTGTAGAACTTCACGGTCTCGTAGTTGAGGAGGCTGTCCACGAGGCGGCGGTTGGAGCTCGCGTCGAGCTGGTTCAGCCGCCGCTGGAAGAGCGCGCGCTTGTGCGTGAACACCACGGTCCACACCACGTACACCACGAAGGTGACGAGGAGGATCACCGTGAAGGACGCCGCGTAGCCGCGGATGAGGATCACCATCACGGAGGCGATCTCGACCAGCGTCGGCACGATGGTGAAGAAGGCGACGCCGAGGAGGAAGCCCACGCCGGTGGTGCCGAGCTCGACCTCGCGGGTAAGGGTCCCGGTCGCGCGCTGCACGTGGAAGCGCGCGGAGAGCGCGTGCAGGTGGCGGAACATGCGCAGCATGAAGTCCGCCACCGTGCTCTGCGTCACCCGGGCGAACACCACGTCGCGCAGCTCCGAGAAGAGCGTGCTCGCGAAGCGCGCGAGGGCGTAGCCCACCAGGACGAACACCGGCAGCGCGGCGAGCGTCTCGGGCCGGCTCAGCGCATCGACGATGCGCTTGAGGATCAGCGGCACGCCGACCGAGGCCACCTTCGCGAGCACGAGGAGCGCCATCGCCGCGAGCACGCGCCCGCGGAACGCCCACGCCTTCACGGCGAGGCTCCACAGGATCGTCCGGTTGGTGGGCTTCTGGTTTCGCGCGTCCATTCGCCGCGAAGCGGCCCACTTGGAGCCGCCTCGCCGATTTTGGACACGGGCTAGCGCGAAAATTCAGTCCGGACCGAGAGTGACGCGGGCGAAACTCCCTGGAAGCCGTCCGGCCGCCCGTCGCGCCTCATAGGCCTTGAGGTGCGTATAGGCCAAGGAGAGGATGGTGTCGTCGATGCCGTGCGCGCGGGCGCGGTCGAGCATCCAGCCGACGATGTGGTCGCCCTCGACGCGGTTGCCGGCTTCGAGGTCGCGCAGCATCGAGGCGCTCCAGAGTCCTTCCGGATCGGTGAGCCGGGCGCGGCCGGATTCGAGCATCGGAGCGCGCGGCGCATGACCCTCGCGCCTGGCGATCTCGGCGTTCGCGGCGAGCGCGCGCTCCATCGCCGGCTTCCCGCCCGGTGCGGCGACGATCTCGCGCACGTTCGCGCGAAAGAGGCACGTGCACGAGGCGAGCGCGCACAGGAACACGAGCTTCTCCCACAGGTCCTGGTCGATGTCCTCCGAAAGCACCCAGTCGACCTTCGTCGCGGCGAGCGCGGCGGCGAAGGCCTCCACGCGCGGCGTGCGCGCGCCGCCGCGCTCGCCGAAGAGGACGCGCTGCAGCGGGTCGCCGTGCACGACCGTCCCGTCGGGCCGGAGCGTCGCGTTGATCTGGCACGTGCCGCCGATCACGTTGGCGCGGCCGAAGCGCGCATCGAGTCGCTCGAAGTGGGCGAGCCCGTTGAGGAGCGGCAGCACCGCGCATGCCGTGCCCTCCATCGCCGGGGCGATCGCGTCCAGCGCGGAATCGAGGTCGTACGCCTTGCAGGTGAAGAGCACGAGGTCGTAGTCCGGCCGGACCGCCTCGGCCGTCACGGTGCGTACGGGAACGCGCGCATCGCCGAGCGGGCTCTCGATCACGAGGCCGTCGCGGGCGAGCTGCTCGCGGCGGCGGGGGCGCACGAGGAAGGTGACGTCGGCGCCGGACTGCGCGAGCCGGCCGCCGAAATAGCCGCCGATGCCCCCGGCGCCGAGGACGAGGATCCGCACGGACTCAGTACATCGAGTGGCGCGGCATCACCATCGGCTGCGGGGCGGGGAAATCGAACGCGTTGGTGAGGTCGTTCGCCGCCGCGTCGCGCGAGCCGAGCGGCTGCAGGTTCCAGCGTTTCTCGATGAAGCGCAGGATCGAGGTCGTGTCGTACCGCGTGTGGTCCACGTACCCGCGCTTGGCGTAGGGCGAGATGATGACGGCGGGAATGCGGGTGCCCGGTCCCCAGCGGTCGACGACGGGCGGCGCCACGTGGTCCCAGCGCCCGCCGTTCTCGTCGTAGGTGATGATGATCACGGTGCTCTTCCACTGCGGGCTTGCCATGATCGCGTCGACGAGCTGCATGACGTGCTGCTCTCCGGAGGCGACGTCCGCGTATCCGGGGTGCTCGTTGAGGGGTCCCAGCGGCTTCACGAACGACACCGCGCGAAGGCTGCCTGTCTCCACCGCCTTCAGGAACGCCTTCTCGTCGAGCAGGTGCTCCTTCTTCGCCTCGGTGCCGTCGGCGTAATTCGCGAAGTAGGCATAGGGCTGGTGGTGGTACTGGAAGACGGGGTGCGGATGGCCCGCGATGGCGTCGTCCCATCCTCCCGAGTACCAGGCCCACGAGATGCCCTTCGCCGAGAGGCGGTCGCCGAGGGTGGCGTGGGTCTGGTTCGGCATGAGGTGCGTCGGATCCTGGATGCGCGCCGGATGCGGGGTGTTCACCGTGTAGCTGGTGTTCACCGCATAGCCGTCCGGCGTCACCTGGCCGTCCTTCACCAGCACGCCGTGATCGTCGAGCACGGCGCGCAACGATTGCGGCGCGTCCTTCCATTCGGGCGCGCAGGCGCACGCGAGCCAGATGTGGTTGAGGAACGAGCCGCCGAAGGCGCCCATGAAGAAGTTGTCCGCGAGCGTGAAGCGCTTCGCGAGGCGGCCGATCGGGAAGTCGCTCGCGTCGTAGTAGCTCATCACGAGCGCACCGACGTTGGTCCAGGCGACGAAGCGATCGTTCCTGCCGCCGTCGATCTGCAGCTGGTTCTGGTAGAACTGGTGGATCGGATTGCCCGCCTTCTCGTCGGGCGGCACGTATCGACCGAGGTCGAACGGAGCGTTGGGCAGGTCCCTCGGAATGCGCGCATCGGGCTTTCCGTCCGGGCCGATCGCGGGCGGCAGCACCGCGTAGACGCGGCCCTGCTTGTCGCTTTGCGGCAGCGCGTCCTTCGCCTGCTCGAGGCCGTTCGCGCCGGGAAACTTTCCGAACAGCCCGTCGAAGCTCCAGTTCTCCTGGAAGAGCACCACCACGTGCTCGATCCTGTCGATCCCTTCCGGTGCGCCGGGCGCGGGAGTGGCGGCGCATCCGGCGGCGAGCACTACAAGGACCAGCGATGCGACGAGTCTCATGGTTTTGCCTCCGCGAACCCGCGTTGCTTCACGAGAAGATCGATTTCCTTCAGCGTCTCGAGCAGCTCCTTCATGCGTCCGAGCGGCCAGGCGTTCGGGCCGTCGGAGAGCGCCTTCTCCGGATCCGGGTGCGTCTCCATGAAGATCCCGGCGACGCCGGTCGCGACCGCCGCGCGCGCGAGCACCGGCACGAACTCGCGCTGGCCGCCCGAAGAGGTGCCCTGCCCGCCGGGAAGCTGCACCGAATGCGTCGCGTCGAACACCACCGGGCAGCCGGTCTCGCGCAGGATCGCGAGCGAGCGCATGTCGGAGACGAGGTTGTTGTAGCCGAACGACGCCCCGCGCTCGCACACCAGGATGTTGTCCGTTGCGCTCGCCTCGCGCGCCTTCGCGACCACGTTCCTCATGTCCTGCGGCGCGAGGAACTGGCCCTTCTTGATGTTGACGGGCTTGCCGGCGGAGGCGACCGCGTGGATGAAATCCGTCTGCCGGCAGAGGAAGGCGGGCGTCTGCAGCACGTCCACCACGCGCGCGACTTCCGCGACCTCGTCCTCGGTGTGCACGTCGGTGAGCACCGGCACCTTCACCTCGCGGCGCACCTTCTCGAGGATCTCCAGGCCCTTCTGCATGCCCAGGCCGCGGAACGATTTGCCCGAGCTGCGGTTCGCCTTGTCGTAGGAGGACTTGAAGATGAACGCAATGCCGAGGCCGCCCGTGATTTCCTTCAGGCGCCCGGCGACGTCCATCTGCAGCTGCTCGCTCTCGACCACGCACGGGCCGGCGATGAGGAACAGCGGTTTGTCGAGGCCTACTTCAAAACCACAGAGCTTCATGATCCGTCGTTCCCGCGCAGGCGGGAACCCATTCCTTGTTTGCCTGCGGGATTCCCTCCTTCGAGGGAACGACAATTACGCGGCGGAGCCGCCGATCACCTTGAGCCCCGGCTCCTGCACGCGCTGCTTGTGCTGCTCGAGCGCCGCCTTCACGAACGAGATGAAGAGCGGATGGCCCTCGCGCGGCGTCGACGTGAATTCCGGGTGGTACTGGCAGCCGAAGAACCAAGGATGGTCGGCGAGCTCCGCCATCTCCGTGAGGTCCTCCGCCTTGGTCTTGGCGCTCACGATGAGCCCCGCCGCTTCCAGCCGCGGGACGTAATGGTTGTTCACCTCGTAGCGGTGGCGATGGCGCTCGGCGACCGTTTCCTTGCCGTAGATGCGGTAGGCGAGCGTGCCCCTCTTCACGGTGCACGGCTGCGCGCCCAGGCGCATCGTGCCGCCGAGGTTCGACTGCGCGTCGCGCCGCTCCACCCGCCCGTCGTGGCTCTGCCATTCGGTGATGAGCGCGATCACCGGGTGCGGCGTATCGGGATCGAACTCGGTGGAGTTGGCGCCCTCGAGGCCGCACTTGTCGCGCGCGATCTCGATCGCCGCGATCTGCATGCCGAGGCAGATGCCGAGGTAGGGCACCTTGTTCTCGCGCGCGTACCTCACCGCAGCGATCTTGCCCTCGATGCCGCGCCGGCCGAAGCCGCCCGGGACGAGCACCGCGTCCATCTCCTTGAGGGGCTCGATGCCGTTCGCCTCGAGCTGCTCGGAATCGACGTAGTGGATGTTCACCTTGGTGCGCGTGTGGATGCCGGCATGGATCAGCGCTTCCGAGAGCGACTTGTACGAATCCTGCAGGTCGACGTACTTGCCGACCATGGCGATATCCACCTGGTGCTCGGGATTCTCGAGCGCGAAGACGATCTTCTCCCACATCGAGAGATCCGCGGGGTAGGCGGCGAGGTCGAGCTTGCGGCACACGATCTCGTCCAGGCCCTGCTTGTGGAGCATCACCGGGATCTTGTAGATCGAGTCCGCGTCGTAGGCCGAGATCACGGAGCGCACGTCCACGTTGGTGAAGAGCGCGATCTTGCGCCGGTCGTCCTCGGGGATCGGCATCTCCGAGCGGCACAGCACGATGTCGGGCTGGATGCCGATGCCGCGCAGCTCCTTCACCGAGTGCTGCGTGGGCTTGGTCTTGATCTCGCCCACGGAGGCGAGGTGCGGCACGAGCGTCAGGTGGATGTAGCAGGTGTTGGTGCGGCCCTCCTCGATGCCCATCTGGCGGATCGCCTCGAGGAAGGGAAGCGACTCGATGTCGCCCACGGTGCCGCCGATCTCGATGATGCCGACTTCCGCGTCGCGGCAGGCGGCCTTCACGCTCGCCTTGATCTCGTCGGTGATGTGCGGGATCACCTGCACGGTGCCCCCGAGGTAATCCCCGCGCCGCTCCTTGTTGATGACGCGCTCGTAGATCTGGCCGGTGGTGAAGTTGTTGGCCTTCGACATCTTCGAGGAGACGAAGCGCTCGTAATGCCCGAGGTCGAGGTCCGTTTCCGCGCCGTCTTCCGTGACGAACACCTCGCCGTGCTGGAACGGCGACATGGTGCCGGGATCGACGTTGATGTAGGGATCCAGCTTGACGAGGGAGACCTTGATCTTGCGCGACTCGAGGATCGCGGCGAGGGAGGCGGCGGCGATTCCCTTGCCGAGCGAGGAAACCACCCCTCCGGTCACGAAGACGTACTTGGTCATGTGCGAGCCTCGTGGTGGAAATTTGAATTTTACAGGAAATGGATTTGCGGCGCGCTACGGCGTCGTGAAGTCGCGGCCGGAAAGCGGCGCGCTCTCGCAATAGGCGCGCACGCCGGCCTTGCGCTCGCCGTGCGCCGCGCGCTCCGCCTCGCGCAGCTCGTGGATCGCGGCGAAGACGGCGAGATACGTGTCCGGATAGCGCGCATGGTATTTCGCGTACAGCGCCCCCGGCGACAAGTCGGCGACCGCTCCCCAGAAGGGCTGCAGCTCGCCGTTCAACTCGTCGTACGGCGCCCCGAAGAGCGCCGCGTCCAGGCACCGCTCCACCGTGTAGGCGCCCACCTCGTCGGAGAAATTGTTGCGGTAGCGCGCACGATGGAACCAGAAATACGAGTGCGCGTATTCGTGGGCGAGCACCGGCATCACGCGCGCGACCGAGGTGTCCTCGGCCTGGGACGGGCCCGGCAGCGGTCGCGCGAAGGTCATCGGCAGACCCTGGTCGCCCACGGCGAACGTGGTCCACGATCCGTCGAACCGGCTTCCCGCGGGAAGCACGAGGATGCGCAAGCGCCTTGCGCCGCCGTCCGGAAATGCGCGCCGCAGGTATCGCACCATCTGGTCGAACTGGTCGCGCATCTCGCCCCCATGGCGCGCGAGCCACGCGAGCGCGGCGCCGTGCGCGGCCTGCGGCGCCTCGAGCTCGAGGGACCAGTCGCCGTCTTCGAAGCGATCCACCGGACGGCAAGGACAGGGCGGCGGATCGGCGCCGTCGCGGATCCACGTGAAGTTCACGATGTAGTGCACGCCCAGCATCTCGGCATGCAGGCTGCCCGTGGCGAGCTCGAGTGCCGGCATCATGACGCCGGAGCTCCTGAGCGCGCTGGAAGCGGTGGTCACGCACCCGGCCAGCGCGAGCGCGAGCGGCGCGGCGACGCATCGCGCGATGCACCGCAATCGGAGGGCTAGAATCGGCAGCATGAAAGTCGGCGATCGGCACTATCGTAGCCTCTGGGCGGATCCCGCGCCGGGCACCGTGCACGTCATCGACCAGGCGCGCTTGCCGCATGTCTTCGAGACGCGCACCATCGCCTCGGCCGACGCGATGGCCGAGGCGATCCTCGCGATGCGAGTCCGGGGCGCGCCGCTCATCGGCGTCGCCGCCGCGTTCGGCCTCGCGCTCGCGGTCCTGCGCGATCCGTCGGACGCCTCGATCGAGAGAGCCGTCGCGATGCTGCGCGCGACGCGGCCCACCGCGGTGAACCTCGCGTGGGCGCTCGGGCGCGTGCGCGATCGGCTCGCGCGCCTCGCGCCGACCGAACGCGCGGCGGCGGCCTGGGCCGAGGCGCAGGTGATCGCGGACGAGGACGTCGCATTGAACGAAGCGATCGGGCGCCACGGCCTCGCGATCCTCGAGCGGGAGTACAAGGCGAAGCGACGCCCGGTCAATATCCTCACGCATTGCAACGCCGGCTGGATCGCGACGGTCGATTGGGGCACCGTCACCGCGCCCATCTTCATGGCGCACGACCGCGGGATCCCGGTGCACGTGTGGGTGGACGAGACGCGCCCGAGGAACCAGGGGCTGCTCACCGCCTGGGAGCTCGCGAGCCACGGCGTGCCGCACACGCTCATCGTGGACAACGCGGGCGGCCACCTGATGCAGCGCGGCCAGGTGGACCTCGTCCTGGTCGGCGCCGACCGCGTGACGCGCCGCGGCGACGTGTGCAACAAGATCGGGACGTACCTCAAGGCGCTCGCGGCGCGCGCGAATGGCGTGCCGTTCTACGCCGCCGTGCCCACACCCACCATCGACTGGGGCATCGAGGACGCGATGCGCGAGATCCCGATCGAGCAGCGCGCCGGGGACGAGGTGCGGATCGTGCGCGGGCTCGATCCCGAGGGGCGCTTCGCCGAGGTGACGATCGCGCCTTCCACGACCACGATCGCCAATCCGGCGTTCGACGTGACGCCCGCGCAGCTCGTCACCGCCCTCGTGACCGAGAAGGGCGTGGTGGGCGCGAGCGAGCGGGAGCTCGCGCAGCTGAAGCCTCGGCCGCGCAAAGCGACGGTGCCGTGAACGAGCCCGAGGGCCGCGAGCGCGTCGTCGCCGCCGCACGACGCCTGCACGAGCGGGGGGGTGAATCCGGCGCGCTCCGGCATGCCAGCCTGCGATGGGGCACCGGATTCCTGGTCACGCCCTCCGGACTTCCTTGCGGGCGCATGCGGGCCGAGGACATCGTGCGGGTCGCGCTCGCCGAGCGGGTCGAGGCGCTCGCCCGCCTCTACTGCCGGGCGCTGCAGGTCGGAGAACCCGTGCTGCTGGACGAGGTCGAAATGGCGCAGGTCGTGGAGAAGTTCCGGGCCTACGGAAGGCAGCCGGGATTTCGGCGATAATCGTCGTTCGAAGGGCCCGCCAGATACCAAGGCCGGGCCGTCACTGGAGGAGTTGCACATGCATGCACAAGCTGCGCCCGTCTCGAGCGCCGCGCCGACGCGCAATGCCAAGCTGCTGAAGTGGGTCGGGGAGGTCGCGGCCCTCACCCAGCCGGATCGCATCTACTGGTGCGACGGCTCGGACGCGGAATACGATCGCCTGTGCGCGGAGCTGGTCGCCGCGGGCACCTTCACGAAGCTCAACCCGGAGCTGCGGCCCAACTCGTACCTCGCGCGCTCCAATCCCGCGGACGTCGCCCGCGTCGAGGACCGCACCTTCATCTGCTCGCGCACGAAGGAAGAGGCGGGACCCACCAACAACTGGGTCGATCCGCAGGAGATGCGGCGCACGCTCACCGGGCTCTTCCGCGGCTCGATGCGCGGCCGCACGATGTACGTGATCCCGTTCAGCATGGGACCGCTCGGCTCGCACATCGCGCAGATCGGCGTCGAGATCTCCGATTCGCCGTACGTCGCGGTGAGCATGAAGATCATGACGCGCATGGGCCGCAAGGTCCTCGACGTGCTGGGCGACGGCGACTTCGTGCCCTGCCTGCACTCGGTCGGCGCGCCGCTCGCGCCCGGCGAGAAGGACGTGCCGTGGCCGTGCAACAAGGATCACAAGTACATCGTGCACTTCCCCGAATCGAAGGAGATCCTCTCCTTCGGCTCGGGCTACGGCGGCAACGCGCTGCTCGGCAAGAAGTGCATGGCGCTTCGCATCGCCTCCGTGATGGGACGCGAGCAGGGCTGGCTCGCCGAGCACATGCTGATCCTCGGCGTGCAATCGCCCGAAGGCAAGCGCCACTACATCACCGCGGCCTTCCCCAGCGCGTGCGGCAAGACCAACTTCGCGATGCTGATCCCGCCGCCCGCGTTCGAGGGCTGGAAGGTGACCACCATCGGCGACGACATCGCCTGGCTCAAGCCGCACAAGGACGGCCGCGTGCACGCGATCAACCCGGAAGCGGGCATGTTCGGCGTGGCACCCGGCACGGGCTACGACACCAACCCGAACTGCATGGAGGCGATCAAGAAGAACACCATCTTCACCAACGTGGCGTTGAAGCCCGACGGCGACGTGTGGTGGGAAGGAATGACCAGGGAGCCGCCGCCCAAGCTCACCGACTGGAAGGGCAACGAGTGGACGCCCGGTTGCGGACGCCCCGCGGCGCACCCCAACGCGCGCTTCACCGTCTCGATGCAGCAGGTGCCCTCGCTCGATCCGCACTGGGACGATCCCGACGGCGTGCCGATCGACGCCTTCATCTTCGGCGGCCGGCGCACCACCACCGTGCCGCTCGTCACGGAGGCGAGGAACTGGAGCGACGGCGTGTACATGGCCGCGACGCTCGGCTCCGAGACCACCGCGGCGATCACCGGGCAGGTGGGCGTCGTGCGGCGCGATCCGTTCGCGATGATCGCGTTCTGCGGCTACAACATGTCGGACTACTTCGCGCACTGGCTCGCGTTCGGCAAGAAGGTCGCGCACGCGCCGCGCATCTACCTCGTCAACTGGTTCCGCAAGGACGGCAACGGCAAGTTCATCTGGCCGGGCTACGGCGAGAACATGCGCGTGCTCAAGTGGATCGTCGAGCGCGTCGAGGGCAAGGCCGAGGCGAAGGAGACGCCGCTCGGGAACGTGCCGGCGGCGCTCGACATGGCGGGGCTCGAGAGCTTCGCGCCCGAGCGCTTCAAGGCGGCGACCTCGATCGATCCCTCGCAATGGAGCGCCGAGATGAAGCTGCACCACGAGATGCTCGGCAAGAAGCTCGAGGGACGTGCGCCGCCGGAGATCCAGAAGCGCTACGAGGAGCTCAACAAGCAGTTCGTCTAGCCAGCCGCGCGTCGCTCGCTGTGCGAAGGCCCCTCGCGATCGAGGGGCTTTTCATTCTCGCGCCCGGCTCCGTCGGCCGATCAACGCCGCATCCGCGCGTCCTGCGCGATCCAGTTGAGCTCCCAGGTCTTGCCGTCGTCCGCCGAAAAGGACTGCTCGAACCGGATCGAGTCGGGCGTGAGCGGCACGATCACGAACCGCACGAGGATCGGGCGCCCGCCGAGCGCATCCCTGCCGATGAAAGTCCCGCGCCCATTTTCGAACGAGCCGACGACGGGCGTGGTGAGCTCGCCATCGCGGATGTTCGTGTAGTTGAGGGTCCATCGATGCGCCGCCGGCTCGTACAGGCGCAGCGAAAGCCCTTCGATCGTGCCCGCCGACCCGCGCACCTGGAGCTCGGCCACGTTCGCACGGCCGCCCAGCAATGGAGTCACGAGGGTCGTTCCGTCGTACTCGGCCCAGGTGCTCGACCCGGAGAGCGGGTGACGCAGAACCCTCACGTGCGTCTTCCACGAACCGAGCTCGAAATCGAAACCGTGGCTCCCGTCCTTCGTCGCTGCCGTGGCCTTCGGCGGCTGCGCGCAGGCCGTGCCGCCGCCGATTCCTGCGGCCAGCAGCCCCAATGCGATCGTGCGCAGCAGCGCCCGGTGTGCGTGTGTCATGGATTCATCGCCCTTCCGTCCTCGAACATTCCGCCGGTCGGCCCCGCGGGCGGCAAGCGCACGCCCCACAGGATGCTCGCCGCGCCCTGTTGCACCGAACGCGGTGCGCCGGCCCCGCCCATGTCCGTGCGCACCCATCCGGGACTGATGGCGTTCACGAGGATCCCGCGCGGCGCGAGCTCCGCCGCGAACAATCGCGCCAGCGCGGTGACCGCGGCCTTGTTCGCGCCATAACCGCCCGGCGCCTCCCTCGCCATGCGCTCGATGTCCGCGAACGAGAGCTTTGGATCCGACAACCGGTCGACGAGGCTCCGCGACTGGGCGGAAAGCCGCCCGAGGCCGCTCGTGACCATCACCACGCGCGCCTTCGGTGCGAGGAGCGCCTGCAATGCGCGCGTGAGCCGCAACGGACCGAGCACGTTGACGTCCCAGATCTCGCGGGCGGGTGCGGTGTAGACGCCGGCGTTGTTCACGAGCGCATCCAGCCGCTCCTCGCGCGATCGAAGCCGTCGCGCCAGGGCCTCGATCGACTCGGGATCCGCCATGTCGAGAGCTTCGGCCTCGGTTTCCGAGGGCGCCGATCCGGGATCTCGCACGGCGGAGAGCACGCGCCAGCCTTCGGAGGCGAGCGTCCGGGCGACTTCGCGGCCGATCCCGCGGCTCGCTCCCGTGATCAGCGCGGTTGGCACCGGCGGCTTGCGATCGAAGTGGACATCGACTAGCGCTTCAACGGCACCAGCGCGTTCACCTCGCGCCGGTAGGCGGCGTAGGGTTCGCCAAACGTCTTTACCAGCATTTCGCCTTCGACGTGGATCCGATACGCGTATGCGGCGAGGGTCGTCGCCATCGATGCGAGCAGCACCACGGCGCTTCCCGAAGCCATGGCGATGCCGTTCAAGCACAAGAGCGAACCGAGGTAGCCGGGATGCCGCATCCGGCGATACGGCCAAGGTGCTCTTGCGGTCCGATTCGCCGGTGCGGTGGGATCGTGCCTTCGCGCCGAAGCGCAGCTCCGACTGGATCGCGTAGAGCAGCAGCATCGCCAAGCCGGCGATACCGTGCGGCGGCAACGCCCTGAAACCTTCGAACAGATCCGGCATACGGCAAGCCTCGGTGGCCGATCGGAATTGGCGCCCGCCACACGAGCGCGGATTGGCCGCATTCTGCCAGCGTTACGCGATGCCTGCGCCCGCAGCCCGCCAGGCGGGCGCCGCGTCACGCGTTCGGGCGCAGCTCCTTGCTCATGATGATGCTGCGATAGGTCTTGCCCGCCCACTGCACCGAGGAGACCGATCGATAGCCGCGGCGAACGTAGTAGGCGAGGAGCTGCGGAGCGGATTCCGCGGTATCGAGCGCGATGTCGGAGAACCCGAGCTTCTCCACCCAGCCCTCGGCGTGCGCGAGGAGCCGCGAACCCACGCCGCGGCCGCGGCCATGCGGGGCGACGGCGAGTTGATGAATGCTCGCCGCGTGCGGTTTTCCGAAGCGTTCGCCGAGCGGATTCGGGACCACCGAGTTCACGAGGATGGTGCCGACGAGCCTCGCACCGTCCACGGCGACGAAGCACTGGCCGTGCTCGACGCGGCGCCGGGTCGTCTCGGGCGTCTGGTGCGCGGCGGTGAAATTGAGGCCCAGGCGTGCGAGCGTCGCGTAGGCGCGATGGAGCAGCCTCGTCAGCTCCTCGATCGAATCGTCGCCGCGCAGGGCTCGTATCGATACCTGCGCGTGCGGATCGTGGACCAAAACGGCATCGCTCCTCGCGGCCATGCCGGGCTCCCGGCGGGTGAACCAGATTCCGATTGTCCGACGCGGGCCGCTCACCCGGATGTGATCGCCATCACGATCCGGATTTCGGTTGTAGCCGATTGCCATGGTGGGGGAGGGGCGACAGGGTTCGCACACGGCATCACAGGGTCATCAATGCTCGCACTGCGCCCCAGCCGTCCATCTTCCATACCCGATGATGTTGTCGCCGGCGAGCGGGTCGCCGTCCGGCGGCGGCTTGAGCGACAGCGCCAACGTTGCCGCACGCTCGCGCGCCTCGGCAAGGTCCGCTTCGCTCAAGTGGAACGACTGCACCTGCCGCTCGAGGACGGCACCGTACGTGGGCGTCGTGATCGGCAGGAGCGCGAGGTAGTACGCCGCCCTGTGGATCGGGTCCGTAGCCACGAGATGCACCTGGTAGCGATCGGAGATGAACCGGGCGAACGACGCGGCGAGCTGGTAGGCGCGTGGGTCCCCCGCCGCGATCGCCTGCTGGAGGAGCTGTGGAGCGTGATCCCGGTACGCCTGCCCCCAGTCGGGGCTGCCGCCCTGCTCCGACGAAGCGAAGCCCGCCGAAACAAACTCGAGCGCAGCGGAACGATTGCCGTTGAGCGCCGATTCCAGCATCCAGCGCCATGGCTCCTTCGCGGAGTCCGGCGTGAAGTCCTGGCAGACCGCGACGTCTTTGGCGATTCCCTGTTCCATCGCTTCTCGCGCGCGGGCCGCTTGTCCCTGCTTGCCGAGCCGCGCATCGAAATCGCTGAAAGATCGAATGCGCTCCGGAAGTCCGGCGCAGCGCCAGAGCTCCACGGCAAGCCGGCACTGCGCGACCGCGTCTCCCGCTTCCGCCTGTTCCCTGATCTGCGGATATGCGAGGCGCATCGGCGTACCGATCGGCGGCATCGGAGGGAAACGCACGGAGTTTGCAGCGGAGCGGTCAGCCGTTGCGGCGATCTTGGAGTGCGCTTGATCGCCATCCGGGCTCCGTAGCGAACCGGTCGCGTTGTCCTGGGACGCCGGATGCAGGGCGGAGCTGCCGTGGGGCCCGCCTCGGTCCACCGCCTCGAGCGAGGGCCATAGCGCCCACAGGAGCGCAAGCGCGATGATTACGGCCGCGGCGAACGCCACGCGCTGGATGGTCAAGGATGGCCTCCGTTTCGGGCGAGCATTGCACGACGGCTTCGGTCTCGCAATCGCCTCGTCCGATGAAGGTCGCGGCACCCTTCCCGCTAGCCCATGTTCGGCTGCCCGTTGGACGCGGTCACGCCGCCGTCCACCGGCAGGTTCACGCCCGTCACGAAGCGCGCGTCGTCGCTCGCGAGGAAGGCGATCACCGGCGCGATGTCCTCCGGCATCGCGATCCTCCCGAGCGGCATGCGTTCCATGAACTGCTTCACCAGCTTGCGGCTCTTCGCCATGCCGCGCGTCATGTTCGTGAGCGTGAAGCTCGGGCACACGGAGTTGACGCGCACGCCCCCGCGCCCGTAGTCCAGCGCCATCGCGCGCGTGAGGTTCACGATCGCGCCCTTGGAGGCATCGTAGGCGGCCATCGCCCAGTCGCCGCCGAGCCCGGAGACCGACGCCGTGTTCACGATGCAGCCGCGCGTCTTGAGGAGCCAGGGCAGCGCGGCGCGCGAGCCGTTGAAGACGCCGCCCGCGTTCACCGCCATCACGCGCTCCCACTCCGCGACCCTGGTCTTCGTGACGGTGCTGCCCGCGAAGATGCCGGCATTGTTCACCATCACGTCGAGGCGGCCGAAGTCGCGCACGGTGGCCTCGACCACCGCCTCGATCGCGCCGTAGCGCGCGACGTCCGCCACGCGCACGGTGGTGCGGTCGCGCGGCAGGTCCGCCGCCACCGCCGCGACGTTCTTGCGATGGTCGCCCACCAGCACCACCGCCGCGCCTTCCTCCGAGAAGCGCCGCGCGGCCGCCGCGCCGATGCCCGATCCCGCGCCGGTCACGATCACCACCTTGCCGTCGAAGCGCATTTCCGCCTCCTTCGCGCAAAACGACATTGGACCCGAACTCGCGCTTCCTGTTCTTCGATTACCATTTCCCGCTCGCAAGGAGGAAACGCGGATGGACACGCAGATCGCGCAGGCGGTGGGACGACGGTCGCGCGCGCTGGTCGACACGCTGCTCGAATCGGTGCGCATCGCTTCCGTGAGCCTCACCGGCGAGGGCATCGCCGACCAGGTGGCGTTCCTCGAGCAGCGCCTCGCGGGCTGGGGGTTCGCGGTCGAGGTGCATCCGACCTCGAGCCATCCCATCGTCTACGCGGAGGCCGGGCCGAAGGACGCGCGCTTCACCTGGCTCCTGTACGGCCACTACGACGTCTATCCCGCCGACGAGAAGCAGGAAGGCTGGCGCACCCGGCCCTTCGAGCCGGTGGTGGAAGGCGATCGCGTTTGGGGCCGCGGCACCGGCGACAACAAGGGACAGCACCTCGCGATGCTCCACGCGGTCGCGCTGTGGCGCGAGCTGCACGGCGAGCTGCCGATCCGCGTCAAGGTGATCCTCGAGGGCGACGAGGAGACCGGCAGCCGGCCGCTGCCCGAATTCGTGGAGGCGAACCGCGGCCGTCTCGCGGCCGACCTGTGCTGCTACTCCGACGGCCCGATGTTTCCCAACGACCAGCCGGTGCTGCTGATGGGCGTGCGCGGCAACCTCGGGCTGGAATTCGTCGCGAAGGGCGCGAAGCGCAACCTCCACTCGGGCAACTTCGGCGGCGTGGCCCCCAATCCCACGCTCGACCTGATCCATCTCCTCGCCGAGATGGTCGATCGCGATGGGCGCCTGCAAGTGCCGGGCGCGGCGTACGCGCAGATGCAGGTCGCGGCTGCCGATCTCGACGCCGTTCGCGCGCTGAAGGTGGATCACGCCGGATTCCGCGAGAGCGTCGGCGTCGAGCCCACGACCGGGAACGACGACGCCCTCTTCCACGAGCGGCTGATGCTGCGGCCGGCGTTCAACGTGTCGGGATTCTCTTCCGGATATACCGGGCCCGGACAGAAGACGATCATCTACAAGGAAGCGCTCGCGAAGGCGGACGTGCGCCTCGTGGGCGGGCAGGATCCGCAGGCGGTGTTCGCGGCGATGCGGCGCTTCGCGGCCGACCGCGGCTACGCGAACATCGAGATCCGCTGCCTCAAGTCGACGCCGCCTTCGCGCACGCCGCTCGACCACCGCTTCGTCGCGGCGGTGAAGGAGTCGGTCGCGCAGGGCTTCGGCCGCGAGCCGCTGGTGGTGCCTTCCCTCGGCGGCACCACGCCGGATTTCGTGTTCACGCGCCTTCTCGGCCTGCCCTCGATCGTCGTGCCGCTCGCGCCCTACGACGAGAACAACCACGCGCCCAACGAGAGCACCAAGGTGTCGCTCTATCTCGCCGGCATCCGTTCCGGCCTGCACCTCATCGAAAAGTTGGGGACGGACCCCTTTTCCCGTAAGAGCGAACGACGTTCCGCATAAGAGAAAAAAGGCGGCGGCCCCCATCATGGAATATCGCTATCTCGGCAACAGCGGCCTCAAGGTCTCGCCGCTCTGCCTCGGCACGATGATGTTCGGCGAGCGCACGGATGCCGCCGAAGCCGCGCGCATCGTCGACGCGGCGCGCGAGGCGGGCGTGAACTTCGTCGACACCGCCGACGTGTACGCCAAGGGCGAGAGCGAGAAGATGGTGGGCCCGCTCGTCGCGAAGGATCGCGATCGCTGGGTGCTCGCGACCAAGGTCGGCAACTCCATGAGCGACGACGATCCCAACCGGCGCGGGACCGGCCGCAAGTGGATCATGGCGGCGATCGACGCGAGCCTCGCTCGCCTGGGCACCGACTACGTCGACCTCTACTACCTGCATCGCGACTTCGAGTCGATCCCGCTGGAGGAAACCGTGCAGGCCATGGCGGACCTGATCCGCGCGGGCAAGGTGCGCTATTTCGGCGTCTCCAACTTCCGCGGCTGGCGCACCGCCGAGGTCGTGCACGCCTGCCTTCGCCTCGGACTTCCCACACCGATCGCCTCGCAGCCGTACTACAACATGCTGAACCGGCTCCCCGAGAACGAGATCCTCGCCGCGTGCGAGCATTACGGCCTCGGCGTGGTGCCCTACAGCCCGCTCGCGCGCGGCGTGCTCACCGGGAAGTACCGCCCGGGAGCGCAACCCGATCCCTCGACGCGCGCCGGGCGCAAGGACCGGCGCATCCTGGAAACCGAGTTCCGCGCCGAATCGCTCGACATCGCGCAGAAGGTGAAGGCGCACGCGCAGAAGAAGGGCGTCTCGCCGGGGCACTTCGCGATCAACTGGGTGCTCAACAACCGGATCGTCACGAGCGTGATCGGCGGCCCGCGCACGCTGGAGCAGTGGAAGGACTACATCGAGGCGATCGGCAAGCCCTTCGACGCGCAGGATGAAGCCTTCGTCGAAACGCTCGTGAAGACCGGGCATCCTTCGACCCCCGGGTACAACGACCCTTCCTACCCGATCCGCGGTCGCGTGCCGCGAACGGGCTGAGCGTCAACGCCGCTCGGGATACCAGAATGCGGTGGCGCCGGTGCGCCGCCGCAATCCGGCGGGACCGGCGGCGGCGATGCGAAGCAGCATGAGCGCGAGGCTTCCCGGCGTGCGGCCCTCGAGCTTGCGCGAGGAGCTCGAGACCGTGTTGCGCAGGATCACGAAGCGGCCGAGGCGCTTCAGCGCGCGCGAGAAGCCGATCTCCTCGCTCGCGTAGTAGCGCTCGTCGAAGCCGCCCGCCGCGTCGAAGGCCGCTCGGGTGCAGAACACGAAGCATCCCGCGGCCCAGCGCGCGACCCGGAAATAGAGCGGCGTGAAGCAGAGCGCCATGAAGGCGTGCACCCATGCGGGCGCGGGCTCGACGCGCACCGGCGCCCCGCCTCCGACCGCGCCCGCGCGCAGTGCCGCCACGGCCTCGGCGATGAGCGCTGCGTTCACCCGGGTGTCGGCATCGACGAACACGAGCAGCTCGCCGCGCGCAGCGCGCGCGCCGGCGTTGCGCGTCGCCGCGATCTGGCGCCTGTCCACCGGAACGACTCGCGCCCCCAACGCGCGCGCGAGCTGCGCGGTGGAATCGGTCGACGCATCGTCGGCCACCACGATCTCGTACGGCTCGCCCAGCGCACGCGCCGACGCGTGGATCGCTTCCAGCGTCGGGCGCAGGTATCTCTCTTCGTTGTACGCGGGAACGACGAAGGAGATCATGCGGTGGCGGCGGCCCGTTCGCTCTCGATGTGGTCGCGCACGATCGAGTCGAAGTCGGCGTCGGCCCTGAAGCCCATGGCGTCGGCGCGCTCGGTGCGGAACCGGATCGGCCACGTCTTCACGATCGCCTGGATGCGCGCATCGGGCTTGAACTTCACCAGATCCATGGTCCTGCGGCCGGCGACGCGGCCCATCGCCTCGATCATCTCGCGCACCGAGAGCGTGATGCCCGGCAGGTTCACGACGCGCGTCGTGGGCCACGCGGACGACGGCAGCTCGAGCGCATGCACGAACGCCTCCACCACGCGCCTGGGCGAAAGGATCCACACGCCGGTCTCCTCCGGCACGGGACACTCGGCGAGGACGCCCGCGACCGGCTCGCGAATGACGCCGCTCGCGAAGGACGAGGCGGCGAGGTTCGGCTTCCCGGGCCGCACGACGACCGTCGGCAGCCGCAGCGATCGGCCGTCGAGCATGCCCTTGCGCGTGAAGTCGGCCACGAGATACTCGCCGATCACCTTCTGCGTGCCGTAGGAAGTCTGCGGCGCGGGCGTGGTCGAATCGTCGAGCACCTCGGGCAGCTTCCCGCCGAAGGCCGCGACCGAGCTCGCGAACACCAGCTTCGGCGGCTTCGGCAGCTTGCGGCACGCCTCGAGGAGCGCGCGGGTGCCGTCGAGGTTCACGCGATAGCCGAGGTCGAAATCCGCTTCCGCCCCGCCGCTCACGACCGCCGCGAGGTGGAAGACGGTGTCGGTATCGTTGCCGAGCGCGGCCGCGATCACCTCTGGAGAGGCGAGGTCGCCGGTGATGCACTCGAACGACTTCCCGAGCTGCGGCGGGAAGGCCACGTCGAGGAGCCGGATGCGCGCGTCGGGATGCTTCGCCCGGAGCGCCGCCGCGAGCCGCGCGCCGATGAATCCGCCGCCGCCGGTGACGAGGACGTTCATGCCCATGCCATCACCTCACAGCGCCGCGACGCACATGATCTCGACCTTGTAGGCCGCGTTCGCGAGCTTCGCCTCGATGGTCGCGCGCGCAGGCGCGTTCCCCGCCGAGACCCACGCCTCCCAGGCCGCGTTCATGCCGCCGTAATCGCCCATCTGCGCGAGGAAGACCTGCGCGGAGAGGATCTTCGTGCGGTCGCTTCCCACCTGCGCGAGCAGGCGGTCGATCTTCGCGAGCACCTCCCGCGTCTGCCCGGTGATGTCCTTCGACGTGTCGTCGGGGACCTCGCCCGCGAGATATACCGTGCCGTTGTGCACCACGATCTCCGAATACCGCTTGCCGACGTTGTGCCGCTGGATGGTCATGTTCTATGTCCTCGTGGAGTTACCGCAAGCGCCGATGTCCGCCGATCCAACGCCGATTCCCGCCGATGACGGCAAGGGAATCGGTCGGTATTCATGGAAACGACGAGCATCACGGGCATGAAACCCTCATTCGATCGATCGGCGGACATCGGCGTTGGATCGGCGGAGATCGGCGCTTTCAAGGATTTTCGCTCGAATCATTCGACCGGGTGGGCGCGCGCCTTGAACCCGGCGCGCTGGAGGGCCTCCACGATCTGCTTCACGTGGTCGTGGCTGCGCGTCTTGAGGACCAGGTCCACCTCGGCGTTCTGCACCGCGAGCGAGGTGAACGCGCGCTGGTGGTGGACCTGCTCGATGTTGGCGTTCTCGCCGGCGACGCACGCCGTGACGCGGGCGAGCGAGCCGGGCAGGTCGCGCACCTCGACCAGCACGCGCGCGAGGCGCCCGGCGCGCACCATGCCGCGCTCGATGATCTCGGCGAGGACCAGCGGATCGATGTTGCCGCCGCCGAGCACGAGCGCCACCTTGCGTCCGCGGAAGCGTTCGCGATTGCGCAGCACCGCGGCGAGCGGCGCGGCGCCGGCGCCCTCCACCATCGTCTTCTCGATCTCGAGGAGCAGCACGATCGACTCCTCGATGTCGCCCTCGTCGACGAGGAAGATCTCCGAGACGTGCCGCGCGATGATCTCGCGCGTGAGCTTGCCGGGCTCCTTCACCGCGATGCCCTCCGCGATGGTGGAAGCGGCGAAGGTCGGCTGCGTGCCCTTCATCGCGTGGTACATCGCGGGGAAGCGCACCATCTCGACGCCGAACACGTCGATCGAAGGCTTCAACGCCTTCGCCGCGATGGAGATGCCGGAGATGAGCCCGCCGCCGCCGATCGCGACCACGATCGCATCGAGCCCGGGATGCTCCTGCACGATCTCCAGGCCGCAGGTGCCCTGCCCCGCCACGATCTTCTCGTCGTCGTAGGGATGCACCATCGTGAGGCCGCGCTCCACCGCGAGCTCGAGCGCGCGCGTCTTCGCGCCGTCGAAATTCTCGCCCTCGAGGATCACCTCGGCGCCGTGGCGCTGCGTGTGCTCCACCTTCACCCACGGCGTGTGGCGCGGCATCACGATGACCGCCGGGATGCCCAGACGGTGCGCATGGTAGGCCACCCCTTGCGCGTGGTTGCCGGCCGAGCAGGCGATCACGCCCTTCGCGCGTTGCGCGGCGTCGAGCGAGGCGAGCTTGTTGAGCGCGCCGCGCTCCTTGAAGGAAGCGGTGAACTGGTGGTTCTCGAACTTGAGGTAGATCTCGGCGCCCGTGACCTCGGAGAGCGTGCGCGAGTGCAGGCACGGCGTGCGGACCACCTGGCCCTCGATCACCTTGGCGGCGGCTTCGATGTCTTTCAGCGTGGCCATTTTGTTCGATCAGGAACCACAGATGAACACGGATGAACACGATATGCCACGAGAATGATGACCTCGTATCCGCGGTCCCGCTGCCGCCAACTCATGCGCGATCGCCATCTGTGTCCATCTGTGTTCATCCGTGGTCCAACGCCTTAGTGTGTGAACCGGAAGTCGACCTCGGGAGCCTTCCCCGAGATGATATCCGCAAGCGCCCGGCCGCTCCCGCAGGCGAGCGTCCAGCCGAGCGTGCCGTGGCCGGTGTTGAGGAAGAGGTTCGGATAGCGCGTGCGACCGACCAGCGGAACGTTCGAGGGCGTCGAGGGGCGCAGCCCGGCCCAGAAGCTCGCGTGCTCGTAGTCCGCGATGCCCGGAAAGATCTCCCGCGCGCGGCGGATGAGGGCTTCGCAGCGCACGAGGTTCAGCTCGGTCGAGTAGCCGGAGAGCTCCGCCGTGCCCGCGATGCGCAGCCGCTCGCCGAGCCGCGACATCACGATCTTCGCCTCGTCGTCGGTGAGGCTCACGCGCGGCGCGCGCGCGGCATCGGTCACCGGCACCGTGGCGGAGTAGCCCTTCGCCGGATAGATCGGCAGCGCGAGGTCCAGTTCGCGCGCGAAGAGCGGCGAGTAGCTCCCGAGCGCGATCACGTAGGCATCCGCGGCAATCGTCTCCTCCCGCCCCGCGGCATCGCCCACCACGACCCCCGTGACACGCCCGCCGTCGGCATGGATCCGCTCGACCGTGCGCCCCATCGCGAACGACGCTCCGCGCGCTTGCGCGAGCTGCGCGAGGCGCACCGTGAAAAGATGCGCGTCGCCCGATTCGTCGGTCGCCGTATACGTCGCGCCGACGATGCGCGAGCGCGCCATGGCGAGCGCGGGCTCGATCGCGATCGCCTCCTCCACCGTCTTCACGTCGCGGTCGAGGCCGCATTCGCGCATCACCGAAGCGGCCCGCACCGCGCCTTCGAAGACGTGCGGATCGGTGTAGTAGTGGAGGATCCCCAGCTCGAGCTGGTCGTACTCGA
Source organism: Usitatibacter sp. (assembly GCA_035605915.1). Classification (GTDB taxonomy): domain Bacteria; phylum Pseudomonadota; class Gammaproteobacteria; order Burkholderiales; family Usitatibacteraceae; genus Usitatibacter. Next base: position 16,589 of record DATNGJ010000032.1, on the reverse strand, counting down.
TGTGCGTTTCCGCGCGCAGCGCCGCGAGCGAGGCGCGGCTGTAGAGCGCGAGCCTCACGATGTCGCCGATGTTCCTGCGCGTGCGCGCGGGCAGGCACTCGAGGAGGAAGCTCGCGCCCCAGGTCCACTGGCGCGGGTCCATGCGCAGGCGGAAGAGGAGCGGCGCATCGTCGCGCCACAACCACTTGAGGATCTGCTGCGGCGCCTCCGGGTTCGCCCACGGCTCCGCGTGGCAGGCGGAGATCTGCCCGCCGTTCGCGAACGAGGTCTCGAGGCCGGGACGTTCGCGCCGGTCGATCACCGTCACCTCGTGTCCGCGCGCGGCGAGATACCATGCGGTCGCGGTGCCGACGACGCCGGCGCCGAGGACGAGCGCTTTCATGGCGGGCGGAGTCTGGAGAATTGGCTTAGACTTGTCAACGCGAAATTCGTTGTCGCATCACCCAAACCCCTGCTTCCCCGCCATGAGACCGCGCCTCTACGCCGACCTCCTGGGATTCGTCCGCGCCGCCTGCACGCACGCGTCGCAGGCCGAGCGCGAGCTTCCGGTGCTGCCGTTCTACGTGAAGGAGCACGTGGTGGGGTGGCTGCGCCCGTCCTTCGCGGACCTGCTGCGCCGCTGGCCGCACGTCTTCGAGGTGAACCCCGCGTACGTGACGCTCCGCGCGAAGCCCGACACGGTCGCGGGCCGCAGCGACGCGATGGCCGAGGTCACGCGGGAGCTCGCGCGCGAGGGCGTGATTCGCGGCTGGCGCGACGAGCTGGTGAGCGTCTCGCACCACTACGCCATGCCGGAGCTGCTGCGCATCGAGCGCGCCGCCTCGCGCCACTTCGGCATCATGGGCTACGGGGCGCACGCGAACGGCTTCACGCGCGTGGACGGGCTCGTGCACGTGTGGGTCGCGCGGCGCAGCGCGGGCAAGCACGTCGATCCCGACAAGATGGACAACCTCGTGGGCGGGCGCATCTCGGCCGGCTTCACGGTGGACGAGACGCTGCGCAAGGAAGCGTGGGAGGAAGCGGGCATCGCGCCCGCGCTCCTCGAGGGCGCCAACTGCCTCGGCGCCGTGCGGGTCGAGTATTCCGTTCCCGAGGGGCTGCACCGCGAGATCCTCTTCGTGCACGACCTGTGGCTGCCGCAGGACTTCAAGCCGGCGAACCAGGATGGCGAGGTGAGCGAGATCCGCCTCTACCCGATCGAGGAAGTGATCCGCAACATCCTCGCCGGCGACTTCACGCTCGACGCGGGGGCCGTGATGGTCGACGGCCTGCTGCGCCTGGGCGCGATGATTCCGGAAGACGCGCAGTATCTCGACATCCTGCGGCTCTTCAAGCCCTGAGCGCGTGACGGCACTCGCCCTAAGCCTCGTCCTCTTCTCCGCATTCATCCACGCGAGCTGGAATTTCCTGCTGAAGAAGAGCGGCGGCGGGGCCGGCCTCATCACCGCCGCGAGCACCGCCTCGGTCGTCATCTACATTCCCGTGGTGGCGGCAGCGGTGTGGATCCGCGGCTATGCGTTCGAGCCTGTCCACCTCGTGCTCATGCTCGGCAGCGGCATCATCCACATGGCGTATTTCCTGCTGCTCGACCGCGCCTACCGCAGCGGCGGCGACCTCTCGATCGTGTATCCGCTCGCGCGCGCGACCGGGCCGCTCCTCACGATCCTCATCGCGATCTTGGCGCTCGGCGAGCGGCCGGGGCCCACCGCGCTCGGGGGCGCGGTGCTCGTGGTGGGTTCCGCGCTCCTCCTCACCGGAAATCCTTACTCCGGGCGCCGGCCGCACGTGGGACGCGCGGTGATCCTCGCGTTCCTCACCGGCTGCATGATCGCGAGCTATACGGTGTGGGACAAGGCGAGCGTGCACCGCTGGCTCGTGCCGCCGCTGGTCTACGAATGGGGCTGCAACGTGTTCCGCATGGCCGTGCTCATCCCGTGGACCCGGGCCCACGCGCCGGGCGACGTGGCGCGCGCCTGGCGCGAGCGCCGCAAGACCGTGCTCGCCGTCGCGATCATGTCGCCGCTCGCCTACCTGCTGGTGCTGATCGCGATGGTCTTCACGCCGGTGAGCCTCGTCGCCCCCACGCGCGAGGTGTCGATCCTCTTCGCGGCGCTGATGGGCGCGCACCTGCTGCGCGAGGGCGATCTCGGGCGCCGCGCGATCGCCGCGGTGGGCATGGCGCTCGGGGTCGCGGGACTCGCGCTGGGGTAGAATTCCCTCACGTTCCCGCGGGATATTCCATGCCTTCCTTCACGTCTTCTCCCGCCTGGCGGGCGCTGCTCGACCACCGCGACGCGCTCGGCGCGCAACGCACCGACGACTTCTGGCGCGCCGACCCGGAACGCGGCGCGGAGCTCACCTTCGGATGCGCGGGCGTGGGCGTGGATCTGTCCAAGCAGCGCGTCACCCGCGAGACCGTGCAGCTCCTCGTCGCGCTCGCGCGCGAGCGCGGCCTGCCGCAGGCGATCGAGAGGCTCTTCACCGGCGAGCGCGTCAACACGAGCGAGAATCGGCCGGCCCTGCACACGGCGCTGCGCGGCGACGAGCACGTCGCGGTGGACGGCGTCGACGTGCTGCCCGAGGTGCAGCGCCATCGCGAGCGCATGCGCGTGTTCGCGCACGCGGTGCGCGAGGGCCAATGGAAGGGCGCGACCGGCAAGCGCTTCACGCACGTGCTCGCGATCGGCATCGGCGGCTCGGCGTTGGGACCGAAGCTCGCGATCGAGGCGCTCGCGTCCAGGGCCGACGGCCCGGTGGTGCGCTTCGTCACCAACATCGATCCGGCGCAATTCGACGACGCCTCGCGCGGCCTCGATCCCGCCGCCACGCTCGTCGTGGTCGCCTCCAAGACCTTCACGACGCAGGAGACGATGGACAATGCCGCCACGGCGCGTGCCTGGCTCACCGCCGCGCTCGGCCCCGAGGCGCCCGCGCGGCACGTGATCGCCGCCACCGCCAACCACGAGGCCGCGGTCGACTGGGGGCTTCCCGACTGCAACATCTTTCCGTTCGAGGAGTGGGTGGGCGGGCGCTATTCGATCTGGTCCTCGGTCGGGCTTCCGGTCGCGATCGCGGTGGGGATGCCGGTCTTCGAGCACATGCTCGCGGGCGCCCACGCCGTCGACCTCGAGTTCCGCTCCAAGGCGCTGGAGCACAACGTGCCCGCGCTCCTCGGGCTCGTCGGCATCTGGAACCGCGATGCGCTCGGCATGGCGAGCCACGCGGTGCTCTCGTACGCCGCGCGCCTCGAGAGCCTGCCTGCATATCTACAGCAGCTGGAGATGGAATCGAACGGCAAGCGCGTGACGCTCGACGGCACGCCGGTGGATTTCGAGACCTGCCCGGTGATCTGGGGCGGCACCGAGACGCCCGGCCAGCACGCGTTCCACCAGTGGCTGCACCAGGGCACCGATCGCGCCTCGTGCGACTTCATCGTGGTCGCGCGGCCGATGGGCCGCGAGCGCGCGCACCACGAGGCGCTGCTCGCGAACGCCTGCGCGCAATCGCAGGCGCTCATGACCGGCGTGGCGACCGCGGAGAGCTGGCGCGAATGTCCCGGCGACCGCGTGAGCACCACCTTCGTGCTGCCCGAGCTCGACGCGTTCCACCTGGGCTCCCTGCTCGCGATCTACGAGCACAAGGTGTTCGTGCAGGCGTCCGTGTGGGGCATCAACGCGTTCGACCAGTGGGGCGTCGAGCTCGGCAAGAAGATCGCGGGCCAGGTGCTTCCGGCGCTCCGCGGCAAGGCCGCCGAGCTCCATCCCGCCACCGCGCACCTCCTTTCCGTCATCCGCAGGATCGGCGACACGGGCTAGGCCCGCCGCGCGCTCCCATGCCGATCGAGGACTACAAGCGCATCGTCGAGTCCCTCAAGCTGCCGCTCGCGGTCGCGGACGCCAGGGGACGCATCGTGTTCGCGAACGAGGCGCTCGCGAAGGCGTGCGGCCGGCCGGTGGAGGCGCTCGACGGCATGCCGCTCGCCGAGCTCTTCGCGCGCGGCGACCAGAAGCGCGTGCAGCAGAACGCCGAGCGCGTCGCGCAGGGCAAGGCCGGCGCCTCCTTCGTCGATGCCGAGCTCGCGGTCGCATCCGCCCAGCCGCAATGGGTGCAGGCGGCGCTGCAGCCCGCGCTGGATGCGAAGGGCAAGGCAGCGGGCACGATCGCGGTGCTGCAGGACGTGAGCGCGCAGCGCGAGGCCGAGGAAGCGCTGAACCTCCTCACCGCGCGCCTCCTCGGCATGACCGAAGCGGTCCCGGTCGCGATCCTCGTGGAGACCGCGCCGGGCGACGTGGAGCTCGTGAACCAGGCGTTCTGCGACCTGCTGCAGCTCGGCAGCGCGCCGCAGTCGCTCTCGGGCCTGCCGGTCGAGCAAGTGCTCTGGCGCTCGCCGCGGCTCGAATCGAAGGCCCTCGTCGGCGTACGCGATCGCCCCGAGGAGGGCTTCGTGCTTCCGCTCGAGATCGACGGCCGGCGCGTGCGGCTCGAGCGCCAGCCGATCGTGATCGAGGCGGGCTACGGCGGCGCGGTGTGGACCGCGCACGACGAAGCGGCGCCCCCCTCCAGCGCGGGCGAAAGGCCGGTCGTGAAGAGCGAAGCGGGCGTGGCCCTGGTCGAGAAGATCGGTGCCGAGCTTTCCGTCGCGCTGGAGGCGCTCTCGGCGGTCTCGATCCGTGCGCAGCAGCTCGAGGTGGAACCGGCGATCGTCGAGCAGTTCGCGACGATCCGCGGGTCGACCGAGGCGGCGATGGGCGCGATCGCCGACCTGGTCGACTTCTCGCGCCTATCGGGGGGCATCGTGCTGCGCAAGGAGCGTTTCGCGCTGCGCGCGGCGATCGCGCAGCTCGTCGAGCGGCTCGTCCCCGACGCCGAGGAGCGGGGTTGCCGCCTGCGCATCCGGGTCGAGCAGGACGTTCCCGACGCGCTGGAAGGCGACGTCGCGCGATTGCAGCTCGCGTTGAAGAACCTGCTCGCGAACGCGTTCGCGAACGCGGCCGGCGGCGAGGCGACCCTGCAGATCACGCCGGAGTACACGACCGGGAGCGGCATCCAGCTTTCCTTCGGAGTGGCCGCGCCGGGCGCCGCGAAGAAGGAGCGCACGCAGGGCGGCATGGGCATGGCCGTCGCCCGCTTCATGGTGGCGGCGATGGGCGGGGAGATCCGCGTGGGAAGGAAGGCGGGCGAGCCGCTCTACGGGTTCACGGTCGAGTTCCCGGTGCTCCCCGCGCAGCCCGCGCCGCGCCGCCCGAGCTACGTCTCGCTCGTCGGGCTCACCGTGCTGGTGGTCTCCGCGGACCCGGCGCAGCGGCTCGCGGTCTCCAACCTGCTGCGCGCCTCGCGCATGGTGCCGCTCGAGGCGGACAACGCCGCGATGGCGCTGGCGCTCCTCGAGCGCCTCGAGCAGGAAGGCAATCCCGTGCCGCTCGTGATCCTCTCCAACAGGCTCCCGGTGCAGGATGGATTCCTGCTCGCCTTCCGCATCCGGCAGCACGCGCGCCTCGCGCCGACGCTCGTGATGATGCTCGCGAGCGAGGGCAAGCCGGGCGACGCGCTCGCCTGCCGCGAGAACGGCATCTCGGCGTACATGCGCTACCCGATCAACGAGCGGCAGCTGAACGAGGCGATCGTCGCCGTGACCGGCGCCTCGGTGGACGCGGACGAGACGCCGACGCTCGTCACGCGCCATTCGCTGCGCGAGCAGAGGAAGGGCGCCTCGCTCCTCCTCGTCGACCCCAGCCGCGACAGCCAGATCCTCGTCGCGCACGTGCTCGGACGGCACGATTGCAGCGTCGTGGTCGCGCACGACGCCGCGGAAGCGAGCGCCGCGCTCGACCAGGATTACTACGACATCGTGCTGGTCGACACCGCGCTCGAGGGCCTCGGCGGCGCGGATGCCGGCCGCATGCTGCGCGCGCGCATCGCCCGCGACCCCGATGCGGTGCTGCTCGTCGCCGCCTCCCTCGACCACGACGACGCCTATCGCGAGGCGAAAGTGGCCGCGGGCTTCGACGCCGCGATCCCCAAGCCCTTCCGCAGGGAAGACCTGCTCCTGCTCCTCACGGGGCGGCGCGAGCCCGCCGGGGCGGTGTAGCGCGCGCCTCCCATGCGGCTGCTGCTCGTCGAGGACGATGAGATGATCGGCGCGGCGGCCCGCGAGGGGCTGCGCCAGGAGGGCCACGCCGTCGACTGGGTGCGCGACGGCGTGCAGGCCGAAGCGGCGGCCGCGAACGGCGTGTACGACCTCGTGCTCCTCGACCTGGGCCTGCCGCGCCGCGGCGGCCTCGCCGTGCTGCGCACGCTCCGCGCCAAGGGCAACGACCTCCCGGTGCTCATCGTCACCGCGCGCGACGCCGTCGCCGATCGGGTGGCGGGCCTCGACGCGGGCGCGGACGACTATCTCGTGAAGCCCTTCGACCTGGACGAGCTCGCCGCGCGCGTGCGCGCGGTGCTGCGCCGCCGGGCGGGGCGCTCGAGCGCGGTGCTGCGCGTGGGCGAGCTCGAGATCGACACCGCCGCGCGGCGTGCGCGCTGGAAGGGCCGCGACGTGCAGCTCTCGGCGCGCGAGTATGCGCTCCTCGAGGCGCTCGCCGATCGTCCCGGCGCGTTCCTCTCGCGCGCGCAGCTCGAGGAGCGGCTCTACGGCTGGGACGAGGAAGTCGCGAGCAATGCGGTCGAGGTGCACATCCACGCGTTGCGCAGGAAGCTCGATCCCGCGCTCATCCGCAACGTGCGCGGGCTGGGCTACAGCCTCGCGAAGGACGAGTGATGTCGATTCGACACCGCCTGATCGTCTGGCTTCTCTCGAGCGTGCTCGCCGGCGGCCTCCTCGCCGCGGGGGTCGTGTTCTTCCAGGCGCGCGACGAGGCGAACGAGCTCTTCGACTACCAGCTGCGCCAGCTCGCCTTGACGTTGCGCGACCGCATCTACATGCCGACCCAGCTCGCGGAGGTGCTGCAGGGCGAGGAGGCGCTCGACTTCGTGATCCAGGTGTGGGCGCGCGACGGCACGCGGCTCTACATGTCGCACCCGCAGCTGCACGTGCCGAGCGCCGTGCAGCTGGGCTTCAGCGCGGTGCAGACCGACCAGGGGCGCTGGCGCGTCTTCGCGATCCAGCAGCGCGGCCTCACCATCCAGGTCGCGCAGCCGCTCTCCGCGCGCGCGCGCCTCGCCCTCGCCGCCGCCTGGCGCACGCTGATCCCGTTCCTGGTGGCGCTGCCGCTGATGGGACTGCTCATCTGGCGCTTGGTCGGCCGGGAGCTGCGCTTCCTCGAATCGACCGCGCAGGACGTCGCGCGCCGCACGCCGGAGTCGCTCGAGCCCATCGTGGGCGGCGCGATTCCCCAGGAGATCCAGCCGCTCGTCGCGGCGCTGAACGGCCTCCTCGGCCGCCTGGGCCACGCGCTCGCCCAGCAGCGCCACTTCATCGCCGATGCCGCCCATGAGCTGCGCACGCCGCTCACCGCGCTGCGCCTGCAGCTGCAGCTCGCCGAGCGCGCGCAGGATCCCGCGGATCGCGAGCGCGCGCACGCCATGCTGCGCGAAGGCATCGCCCGCGCGACGCGCGTCGTGGAGCAGCTCCTCGCCCTCGCGCGCCAGGATCCCGAGGCGCCCGTCGAGAGCGAGGCGCCGGTCGACCTCGCCGAGCTCGCGAAGAGCGTCGCCCACGGCGAGGAGCCCGCCGCCGCCGCGCGCGGCCTCACGCTCGCCGCCGAGGTCGCCGGGCCCGCGCTCGTGCACGGCGACCGCGATGCGTTGCGCGCGCTCCTCGAGAACCTCGTCGACAACGCCATCCGCTACACGCCGCGCGGCCAGGTCACCGTGCGCGCCGGCCGCGCCGAGCGCGACGCCTTCCTCGAGGTCGAGGATACCGGCCCCGGCATCCCCGCCGCCGAGCGCGCGCGCGTTTTCGACCGCTTCTATCGCGGCGAGGCGGCCCCCGCCGGCGGCAGCGGCCTGGGACTTGCGATCGTGCGCCGCATCGCCGAGCGCCATCGCGGTCGCGTGGAGCTGCTCGATCCCGCCGAGGGAAAGGGATTGCGAGTGAGGGCCACGCTGCCGGCGGCGTGAGCGAGCGAGCGCATCCGGCCGACGGGCTCGATCCCTCTTTCTTCGTCCCTGAAATCGCGATCCGGACCGGCCCGTGTAAATTTCGGGGTGGACGTGTGTTGTCCGCCCCGAAATTTTCATGGATAGCCCGGACGGATCACGCCTGCGATTTCCGGGACGAAGAAAAGGGGATCGCGCCGCGGCGGGCGATCACGCCGATCCTCTCCGCCCTCTTCCCAAGGGAGCGCGAGAAATTTCTTCTTAAGCCCTGCTTAAGTCCCTCCTTCCACACTCTTCGGACATCGGGCCACGAGCCCCAACGATTTTTTCGAGTGGAGGAAGCATGAGATCCAAGACCATCATCGCCACGCTCGTCGCGGCCGGACTCGTCGCGGGCGGCGCGGCCGCCTGGCGCGGCCAGCTCGAGGGCCCCTACGGCATCGCACACGCCAGCACCAAGACCACACCGGATCGCGTGGCCGCGCCCGCGGCGAATCCGCTGTCCTCGAGCCTGCCGCTCAACGGCTTCAGCGCCCTCGTCGCCAAGTACGGGCCCGCGGTGGTGAACATCACCGTCGAGGGCACCGCGAAGATGGCGTCCAACGAAGGCCCCGAGATCCAGATTCCCGGCGTCGACCCCAACGATCCCCTGTACCAGTTCTTCCGCGGCTTCCGCATCCCGCAGCAGGGCGGCCAGGCGGTGCCGATGCGCGGCGAAGGCTCCGGCTTCATCGTGAGCCCCGACGGCTACATCCTCACCAACGCGCACGTGGTCGACCACGCGAACCTCGTCAACGTGAAGCTCACCGACCGGCGCGAATTCAAGGCCAAGGTGATCGGCGTCGACAAGGACAGCGACATCGCGCTCATCAAGATCGACGCGAAGGATCTACCCACGGTGAAGCTCGGCAACTCGCGCGACGCCAAGGTCGGCGAGTGGGTGGTCGCGATCGGCTCGCCGTACGGCTTCGAGAACTCCGTCACCGCGGGCATCGTGAGCGCCAAATCGCGCTCGCTTCCCGACGCGACGTACGTGCCGTTCATCCAGACCGACGTGCCGGTGAACCCCGGCAACTCCGGCGGCCCGCTCTTCAACCTCGCGGGCGAGGTGATCGGCATCAACTCGCAGATCTACACGCGCACCGGCGGCTTCCAGGGCCTTTCCTTCGCGATCCCGATCGAGGTCGCGATGAACGTGAAGGACCAGCTCATGAAGACCGGGCACGTGACGCGCGGCCACCTCGGCGTCACCGTGCAGGAAGTGAACGCGAGCCTCGCCGATTCCTTCGGCCTCGATCGCCCGCGCGGCGCGCTGGTCGCCTCGGTCGATCCCTCGAGTCCCGCGGCCAAGGGCGGCGTCAGGTCGGGCGACATCATCCTCGCCTACAACGGCAACCCGATCGAGCGCGAGTCCGACCTGCCGCTCCTGGTGGGCAACACGCCGCCGGGCCAGAAGGCGAAGCTCGAGATCTGGCGCGACCACGCGACGAAGACGCTCACCGTGTCCACCGGCAAGGCGACCGACGAGACCGTCGCGACGAACGACCACGGCTCGGACAACGGCGGCAAGCTCGGCCTCGCGGTGCGTCCGCTCACGCCGCAGGAGCGCCAGCAGAACGACGGCAAGGGCGGCCTCCTCGTCGAGGAGGTGAGCGGCGCCGCGGCCCACGCGGGCGTGCAGCCGGGCGACATCGTGCTCTCGCTGAACGGCAGGCCGGTGCAATCGGCGGGCGACCTGCGCGAGCAGGTGGAGAAGAGCGGCAAGCACGTCGCGCTCCTCATCCAGCGCAACGACCGGCAGCTGTTCGTGCCGATCGACCTCGGCTGATCGGAACGACGTGGACGGGCTCGCCGCGGCGGGCCCGTTCGCGTGGCAAGCAAGCAGCAGCACGGAAAGGAGGACGTCATGATGCAGCAAGCGATCGCATGCGCCGTGGCGGCGAGCGCCGCCCTGGCGTCGGCGGCGGCGATCCCGCCCGCCTACCTCGACCACCTGCCGCCCGCGCAGGTCTCGGCGAACGGCATCGAGTACCTCACCGGCGGCAAGTCGCCCGCCGAGGCCGACGCGGTGAAGCGTGCGGCGCAGGAATTCCCGCTCGAGCTGGTGTTCCTCGAGCGCGACGGCGCGAAGAAGCGCGACCTCTACGACAACCCCGTGGTGATCCGCGACGAGCAGGGCAAGGTGGTCTTCGCGGGCCGCACCGACGGACCGTACTTCCTCGCGCGGCTCCCGGCCGGCCACTACACCGTGAGCACGCACTGGGATTCGTGGACGTTCACCAAGCCCGTGACGATCGGGCCGGACCGCAGCCGCGTGGTGTTCGAGTGGAAGAAGCTGCCGCGCACGAACCTGGTGGCGGAAGTGGAGAACGGCTAGGCCGCGCGGCTGGCTCGCGAGGGCCGAAGGTTTTGAAAGCGCCGATGCCCGCCGATCCAGCGCCGACGAACGCCGACCAGGCTTGAAAGAGTCGTCTGCACGTTTCCCGGATGTCGGACGATTCGCACCTGTCGCATGTGCCGCCATCGGCGGCAATCGGCGTTGGATCGGCGGACCTCGGCGCTTTCAACGATTCTCGCGCGCGCCAATCCGCGGATCCGTTCACCGCGCGGCGAGGATCGCCTCGGCGAGCTCGGCGAAGCCGGCGGAGCCGCGCGAGGGCGTGACCCACGCGGGGAGGACCGACATGAGGTCCTGCATGTCGCGCACGTTGGCGACGCCCACCGCGTTCGGGAAGAAGCCGAACATCGGCTGGTCGTTGGGCGAATCGCCCGCGAAGACGATGCGCGCGCGCTGCGCGTCGGCGTCGATGCCGAAATCCTCGGCGAGCATGAGGCGCGTGGTGGAGAGCTTGTCGTATCCCCCGAACCAGCCGTTCACGTGGATCGAGCTCATCTTCGCCGTGAGTCCTTCCTCTTCCATGATCGCGACGATGCGGGCCACCGCCTCGCGCGGGAGCTCCGGCACGTCCTCGCGGAAATCGATCGCGAGGTCCGCCGCGCGGTAGGGCTGGTCCGATGCGATCGCGCAGCCGCGCACCTCGGAGACGATGCGCCGGGCGATCGCCTCGAGGCGTGCGCCGCGCCGCGCGCGCTCGTCATCCCCGACCACGTAGCGCTTCACGAGCTTCCCGGCGCGCGCGTCGTAGCGGAACCAGAAGGCGCCGTTCTCTCCCACCACCGCGTCCACCGCCCACATGCGCGCGATGTGGTCGCACCAGCCCGCCGGGCGGCCGGTGACCGGCACCACGAGGAGGCCGGCCGCATGCAGCCGCTCGAGCGCCGCGAGCGCGACCGCGTGGAGCTTTCCGTCGGTGGTGAGCGTGTCGTCGATGTCGGTGAGCACCGCCCTTACGCTCGCGAGCGTCGCGCGCGGCAACTCGGCGAGCGGCCTCATCGCTCGAGGAACGCCTTCACCGCCGAGCGCTCGGCCTCGCCCATGTGCAGCCCGCACTTGGTGCGGCGCCACAGCACGTCCTCGGCGGTCTCGGCCCACTCCTCCGCGACCAGGTAGTCGACCTCGGCCTCGGTGAGCCCCGCGCCGAAATGGCGCCCGAGGTCCGCGATCGAGCGGGCGTTGCCGAGGATGCGCGGCGCGCGGCTGCCGTGGCGGCGCACGATGCCGTCGACCAGCTCGCGGCCGAGCGTCGAATAGCGCGCGTACATCTCGTCGCGGAACGCGTTGAAGCGTCCCACGTCGCCGCCCGGAAGCGGCTCGCCCGCGGTCCATGCGCCCTTGAGCCCCGGAAACCACGGCGCGAGCTTCGCGATCGCTTCCTCCGCGAGGCGACGGTAGGTCGTGATCTTGCCGCCGAACACGGTGAGGAGCGGCGCCTCGCCCGCGCGGCCGTCCACCTTGAGCACGTAGTCGCGAGTCACCTTCGAGGGATCGGCGCTGCCGTCGTCGTAGAGCGGGCGCACGCCGGCATAGCTCCAGGCGATGTGCGATTCCGAAACGGGCTTCGCGAGGCAGCGGTTCACGGCCTCGAGCAGGTAGCTCGTCTCGCCGGGCGAGATGGTCCAGCCATCCGTCACGTCCTCGATCGGGACGTCGGTCGTGCCGATCAGGCTGTAGCGGCCCTCGTAGGGAATCACGAACACGACGCGCTTGTCGGGGTTCTGGAGGATGTAGGCGTGGCCTTGCGAGTGCACGCGCGGAACCACGATGTGGCTGCCCTTCACGAGGCGCACGCGGTCGGCGATGCGCTCGCCGTGGATGTGGCCGAGCTCCTCGGCGACCCACGGCCCCGCGGCGTCCACGAGCGCCTTCACGCGCACCGTGCGCGCCTCGCCGCCCACCGCCTGCAGCGTCGCCTCCCACACGCCATCCACCCGGCGCGCGGTGAGGAAGCGCGTGCGCGGCAGAACCTGCGCGCCCTTCTCGCGCGCGCCCATCGCGTTCAGCAGCGTGAGGCGCGAATCGTCCACGCGGCAATCGGAATACACGAAGCCGCTGCGGTAGCGGCCCTGCAGCCCGGCGGAGAGCTCGGCGTGGGGAAAGGCGAGCGCCTTGGATCCGGGCAGCGTGATGCGGCCGCCCAGGTGGTCGTAGAGCCACAGGCCGGCGCGGATCATCCAGGCCGGCCGCATGCTCGAGTCGTACGGCAGCACGAAGAGCAGCGGCCGGATGATGTGCGGCGCGAGCCGCAGCAGCACCTCGCGCTCCTGCAGCGCTTCTCGCACCAGCCGGAACTCGTACTGCTCGAGGTAGCGAAGCCCCCCGTGGATCAGCTTCGAGCTGGCGGAGCTGGTCGCCGAGGCGATGTCCGCCCGCTCCGCGAGCGTCACCGAAAGGCCGCGCCCGGCCGCGTCGCGCGCGATGCCGGCGCCGTTGATGCCGCCGCCGACGATCAGGAGGTCGGAGACCGGCCCCACTGCGCCCACCACAGGAGTCCCAGCGTGGTCTTGGTATCGGTGATGAGGCCCTCGCGCACCCAGTCGAGCGCGTCCGTGAGCTTCGCCTCGAAGTGCTCCAGGTACTCGCCCTCGTCCAGCTCGCGCCCGACGTGCGAGAGCCCGCGCGCCCCGTAGAGCTCGATCACCTCCGTGGAGTAGCCGATGCACGGATCGAGCACCGCGATGCGCCACCACTCGCGCGCCTCGCAGCCGCACTCCTCGACCAGCTCGCGGCGCGCGGTCTCGAGCGGCGGCTCGCCGGGCTCGAGCTTGCCCGCGGGCAGCTCGATGAAGTGCCGGCGCTTGGGATAGCGGTACTGGCGCTCGAGGAGCACGGTGTGCTCGTCCACGAAGGCGAGGATCACGACCGCGCCCGGATGCACCACGTACTCGCGCCACGCCATGTCGCCGTCCGGAAGGCGCACTTCGTCGCGGCGCACCTTGAGGAGCCCGCCGTCGAAGGCGAGCTTCGAGGAGAGCTCGCTCTCGGTGAAGTCGTGCGCGAAGCGCGGGAGGGGCTTCGCCGTCATCACATCGACGCGGCTATGGCCCGCACGCACAGGTTGAGGAGCGGCGCGGGCAGGATGCCGAAGACGAGCGTGAGCACGCCCGCGATGGAAAGCACCCATTGCGTGCCGGGGTGCGGGTCGACCGTGATCTCGCCCGCGGGAGCCTCCATGTACATGAGCCGCACGATGCGCAGGTAGTAGAACGCGCCCACGACCGAGAGCAGCACCGCGAGCACCACGAGCCAGGTGTAGCCCGCGTCGAGCACCGCCTGCAGCACCACCAGCTTCGCGAAGAAGCCGACCGTGGGCGGGATGCCGGCGAGCGAGAACATCACGATCAGCATCATGAACGCGAACCACTTGGACTTCTGGTTGAGGCCGCGGAAGTCGTCGATGTTCTCCGCCTCGAAGCCCGCGCGCGAGAGGAGCAGGATCGCGCCGAAGGAGCCGAGCGTCATCAACGCGTAGCTGATGGCGTAGAAGAGCGCCGCCCCGTATCCGGTGTCGTCGCCCGCGATGATGCCCAGCGCGAGGAATCCCATGTGGGCGATCGTCGAGTAGGCGAGCATGCGCTTCAGGTTCGACTGCGCGATCGCGACCACGTTGCCGACGAGGAGCGAGCAGACGGCGAGCACGACCAGCATCTGCTGCCAGTCGGTGGTCATGCCCTGCAGGCCGTAGGCGAGGAGCCGCAGCACGAAGCCGAGCGCCGCGAGCTTGGGCGCCGCGCCGATGTAGAGCGTGGTGGGAGTGGCGGCGCCGTGGTACACGTCCGGGATCCACATGTGGAAGGGCGCGGCGCCGAGCTTGAACGCGATGCCCGACACCACGAACACCAGCCCGAAGACGCCCAGCATCGCGTGGGATTCGCCGTTCGAGACGGCGTCGGCGACCCGCGTGAGCTCGAGGGAGCCGGTCGCGCCGTAGATCATCGACATGCCGTAGAGGAGCAATCCCGAGGCGAGCGCCCCCAGCACGAAGTACTTCATCGCCGCCTCGGTCGCGCGCGCCGAATCGCGCTCGAGCGCCACCATCGCGTATTGCGAAAGCGCCATCAGCTCGAGGCCGAGATAAAGCGTGAGGAAGTGGTGCGCGGAGATCATCACCATCATCCCGAGCGTGCCGAAGAGGGCGAGCGACAGGAACTCGCCGGTGAGGAGGCCGCGCAGCTGCAGGTACTGGCGGCCCATCGCGAGCGTCCCCATCACCGTGAGGATGGTCGCGACCTTGAGGACCTGGCCGAGGAGGTCCGAGACGTACATCCCGTGCAGCGTGACCTCGGAGGGATCGCCCATCTGGCCGAGCGTGACGGCGGCGACGACCGCGAGCGCCGCCTGCGTGAGGCCGTAGGTGGCGTGGCGCTGCTCGGGCGCGCCGCGCAGGAAAAGATCCGCCACGAGGAGCGCCGCGGCGAGGACCAGCAGCACGATCTCCGGGAGTGCCGGGGCGATGGTCGCGAAGGAGAAGGTGGCGGTGGTCATCGGGGCCTCACTGGACCTTGCTCTGCTGCACGTGCGCGAGGAGCTTGTGGATGGTCGGGTTCACCACGTCGGAGAGCGGCTTCGGATAGACGCCGAGCGCCAGCACCGCGGCGGCGAGGATCACGAGGAAGGTCATCTCTCGCGCGCCGACGTCGTGGAGCTTCGCGACCCTGGCGTTGCCGACCTCGCCGTACACCACGCGCTTGATCATCCACAGCGTGTACGCCGCGCCGGTGATGAGGGTCGTCGCCGCGAGGAAGGTCATCCAGAAGCTCACCTTCATCGTGCCGAGGATCACCAGGAACTCGCCCACGAAGCCGCTCGTGCCGGGCAGGCCCGTGTTCGCCATCGCGAAGAGCACGAAGAACGCGGCGAAAACCGGCATGGTGTTCGCGACCCCGCCGTAGTCGGCGATCTGGCGCGAGTGGACCCGGTCGTAGAGCACGCCCACGCAGAGGAACAGCGCGGCCGAGATGAAGCCGTGCGAGATCATCTGCACGATGCCGCCCAGCATGCCGTCGGCGGTGAAGATGAAGAAGCCGAGCGTGACGAAGCCCATGTGCGCGATCGACGAGTACGCGATGAGCTTCTTCATGTCGGCCTGCACCAGGGCGACCAGGCCGATGTACACGACCGCGATGAGCGAGAGCGTGATCATGAAGCCCGCGAGGTAGTGCGAGGCGTCGGGCGCGATCGGCAGGTTGAAGCGCAGGAACCCGTAGCCGCCGATCTTCAGCGTGATCGCGGCGAGGATCACGGAGCCTCCGGTGGGCGCCTCCACGTGCGCGTCCGGCAGCCACGTGTGCACCGGCCACATCGGCACCTTCACCGCGAACGACATGAACATCGCGAGGAAGATGAGGATCTGCGGGCCCATCGGGAGCGCCAGGCGGTGGAAGTCCAGGATCTCGAAGCTCCCGTTCGTCTGGTAGTAGAGGTAGATGAACGAGGCCAGCATGAGGAGCGAGCCCAGCAGCGTGTAGAGGAAGAACTTCACCGCCGCGTACACCCGGTTGGGTCCTCCCCACACGCCGATGATGAGGAACATCGGGATCAGCATCGCCTCGAAGAACACGTAGAAGAGGATCGCGTCCAGGGCGGCGAACGTGCCGTTGATGAGGCCGGACATGATGAGGAAGGCGGCGAGGTACTGCGCGACCTTGTCCGTCACCACCTCCCAGTGGGCGATCACGACCAGCACGGTCATGAGGCTGTTCAAGAGGATCAGCGGCATCGAGATGCCGTCCACGCCCAGGTGGTAGCTCACGCTGAAGCGCGGGATCCAGCGCCCGAGCTCCGTGAACTGCATGTCCGCGGTGGGCTGGAAGCCGCTCCAGAGCGGCAGGCACACGAGGAACCCGAGGACGGAGCCCACGAGCGCGGTCCAGCGCGCCGCGGCGGGCGCCCGGTCGTTGCCGATCGCGAGCACGGCGATCCCGAAGGCGATCGGCACCCAGATCGTGAGCGTGAGGAGGTATCCCTGGAACATTGTTGTTTTCGCCCGGCTGTTCTAGTGGAGCAGGTACACCCAGAAGAAGGAGAGGAGCGCGAACACGCCGAAGATCATCGTGAACGCGTAGTGGTAGATGAAGCCCGTCTGCATGCGGCGCGCGGCGCGGGCGACCCAGCCGATGAGGCGGGCCGTGCCGTTCACCATGATGCC
>DATNGJ010000031.1:0-112961 GCA_035605915.1 Usitatibacter sp. | reverse complement strand
ATCCCTTATTGATCGCCCCTTCGAACCCTTGGGGTGAAGCCTCGGCAGGGGGCGAGACGATGTGCGAGCGAACGACGACGCGAAAGGAATCAGCGAGCCCGATTGCCCGGGCCGCGACGCTCCGGTCGATCGTGAGCGAATCCCCTGACGAGGCTTCACCCCGGGTTCGAAGGGGCGATCTGCTAAAGGACCGCGCCCGCGACCTGTGCTAGCGTATCGGCTGTTCCCGAGGCTCCCGCCGTGGTGCGCTTCAACTTCCCGCTGTTCCTCACCTGGTGCCGCATCGTGGCGATCCCGCTATTCGTCGCGGTGCTCTACCTGCCCGAATCGTGGATCAGCGAGCACACGGCGAACGTCACCTCCATGTGGATCTTCATCGCCGCGGCGATCACCGACTGGCTCGACGGCTGGCTCGCTCGGCGCTGGAACCAGACGACCTCCTTCGGCGCGTTCCTCGATCCGGTGGCGGACAAGCTGATGGTGGCGGCAGCGCTCATCGTGCTCACCGAGAAGGGGCTCGTGAACCCGCTCGTCTCGCTCATCATCATCGGCCGCGAGATCACGATCTCGGCGCTGCGCGAGTGGATGGCGCAGATCGGCCAGTCGAAGAGCGTCGCGGTGAACATCCTCGGCAAGGTGAAGACCGTGACGCAGCTCGTCGCGATCCCGTTCCTGCTCTTCAACGGCGTGCTCTTCGGCTGGTTCCACACCGTGAACGTGGGACGCTGGCTCGCATGGGTGGCCGCGATCATCACGCTCTGGTCGATGATCGTGTACCTCCGGGCGGCGGTCGAGTCGCCGCCCGCGCAACCGCCCGCCTAGGCTTACTTCTTCGGCCGGAAGGCGAGCCGCAAGTCGTCCGCGTCGAAGTCGAGCCCCGCCTCGCCCTGGGTCGCGTAGCGATAGAGCGCCGCCTCGTAGATGCCGGAGAGCGCGCTGTGCACGAGGGCCGCCGCGCCGAGTCCGAGGAGCGTCGCCACCGCCGCGAAGACGAAGAGGTGGACGTCCTGCCCGAGTCCCGCGACCATGAAGAGGAAGAGTCCGCAGGAGCCGACCGCGATGTAGATCAGCACGAAGGCCGCGCCGATGCCGGCTTGTCCGAGCAGGTTCTCGCCCCACGTCGAGCGCAGGAGATAGGCGCTTTGCTTCACCGCCTCCACGGGACCCATGTCGCGGCGCGCCACGATCACCGGCACGACGAGGAAGGTCGCGATCGACCATGCGACGCCGAGCAGGCCCAGCACGATGCGTCCGATGAAGCCCACACGCTCCTGGATCGCACGCAGGACGGTGCCGACGGTCGCGGCGATCGCGGCGTAGCCCACGATCACCCAGACGCGCGAGGCCGCGATGCGCATTCCGTCCTTGAACGTGGGATGGCCTCCGTCGAGCCGCATCATCGCCGCGCCGACGAGGCCCGCGTTGAAGAAGACGATGACGAAGTACTGCACGAAATAGAAGAGGAACGCGAGCAGGTAGGCTCCGGCACCGGCGTGTCCGCGGTCCGAGAGCGCTCCGAGCACGCCGAGGCGCCATGCGGGGATCGCGAACGATGCGAGCACGAGAACGAGCGAGGCGAAGGAGATGAGCGGGAAGAGCAGGAGCTCCTTGTCGTCGCGGAGCACCGTTGCGCTTGCCTTCACCAGGGTCCAGCTGCGCGAAATGCGGTCCATCATGGTTATTCCCCCTTATGGATTGGCGGTTCCATGGACGTGCAGCCGGGCCATTCTCCCCTTCCCGGGGTGGGCCGTCTGTGAACTGCGCCATGGCGGACCGATTTCTTCCGGCCGGCTGCGTCGCCGGGCAAGCGGGCAGAACTTTCCGGTTCCTGCCGCATCCATTTTTGCGGATGCGCGGATGAACCGGCGCGGCACCGATGTTCTACGTCGTGCCACCCCCTTTCCGGGCGCGGCCTCGGTTGATGCTGTGCCCGGGAAACGCTATAATTTCAAGCTCATCGCGGCAGTAGCTCAGTTGGTAGAGCGCAACCTTGCCAAGGTTGAGGTCGAGAGTTCGAGACTCTTCTGCCGCTCCAGATTCACGGGGGAAGCCTGAGCGAGGTTTCCCCCGTTGCGCATCATCCCCCGGTCTTCGTCTCCCGAGTACCGCGCGGGCGGGGTGGCAGAGTGGTTATGCAGCGGCCTGCAAAGCCGTGTACGCCGGTTCGATTCCGACCCCCGCCTCCAGTCTTCGCATCGCCGGCTAGCGCGAATATCGCTCGCGTCCCCAGGCGAGGAACGCCTCCACGAATCGTTGCAGGACCGGCCGAACCCGGTCCGCGAGCCTCGGCATGTATTCGTAGGGCGCGGTCTCGCGCATGTACGTGCGCTGCGCGAGCTCGAGCTGCACGGCGTGGACGTCGTGCGCCGGATCGCCGTAGTGGCGCGTGATGTAGCCGCCCTTGAAGCGCCCGTTCACGGCGAGCCGATAGCGCGGCGCTTCGCGCACCACCGCGGCGAGGCGCTCGGTGAGCGAAGGATCGGCGCTCTGGCCGTCCGCGGTGCCGATGTTGAAATCCGGCAGTAGTCCTTCGAAGAGGCGCGGGATCTCGCCCGCGATCGAGTGCGCATCGAAGAGCAGCGCATAGCCGTGGCGGCGGCGGATGCGCTCGAGCTCGGCCGCGAGCTTCTCGTGGTACGGCTGCCACGCCTCGGCGAGGAACGCGGCGCGCTCGGCCTCGGTGAGTCCGCGTCCGGGTTCGAACGCCGGCGTGCCATCGAAGAGGATGTCGGGATGCAGTCCGGTGCTCGCCGTCGCGTAGAGCGGCGCGTCGTCGGGCGGCCGGTTGAGGTCGACCGCGAAGCGGGTGTAGCGCGCGGCGAGGAGCGAGGCGCCGAGCGGCCGCACGAAATCGTAGAGGCGCGTGAGATGCCAGTCGGTATCGCCGAGCGGCGCGCACGCGGCGCTCAAGCGCCCGTGCATGCACGGCGGCACCTCGGTGCCCACGTGCGGGATGCTCACGAGGAGCGCGGAGCCGCCCTCGTGGAATTCGAGCGGCGGCTGCGGCAGGAGCTTCATCTCGCGTCGATCCGCACGAGCGCGACGAGGGCCGCGTCGTCGATGGCGCCGAGCGCGAGCCGCGTGCCGCATGCCTCGTCGATGCGCAAGAGCTCCCCCTGGGCGAGCGCGCAATCGAACCGCGGCAGCACGGCGCGCGTCCTTCCGCGTAGGGCATACGCGAGCGCCCAGCGCGATTCGATTCGCACATCGCCGAACCGATGCGCAGCCCCCATCTCGACCGATCCGACGGCGCGCTCGCGGTCGACGATGAGGTTGAGGTCCTTCACCGGCCCGCCGAGGAGACGGCACGTCGTCGCGTCGCCGCCGTCGAAGGTGAAGGGACGATAGGGTTCGGCCAAGGTCACGCCCAGCGCCCGATCGATCTCGAGCTCCATGCCGTCGCCCTCGATGAGGACGATCGTGCGCTCGTATCCCGCGAAGTCGGAGAACGGCCCGGAGCGTTCGACCTGCGCGATGCTCAGGCGCCACAGCCAGCGATCGCCGTCTCCCTCGCGTGCGAGCTCCGTGGTCGAGCCGCCGCCGTTCCTCCACGGCTGGCGAACGAAGTGGTCGCTCGTGAGCCGCGTCGCGTTCACGCGCCGAGGCTCGCCAGGGCGGCGCGGTAGCGGCCGGACAATTCCTCCTCGCCCGGATGGCACCGATCGCGGATGCGCCAGGCGCCGCCGGTCATCACGTCGCGAACGCACGATGCGTCCCCGGAAAAGATCCACGCGTCGGGCACCATTTCCGGCGGCTTGTCCCACAGCGCCGGATGGTCCGCGTCGAGGACCACGAGATCGGCGCGGCATCCGGGGGCGATGCGCCCCGCCTCGATGCCCAGGGCGCGCGCGCCTCCCATCGCGGCGTCCGTGAAGAGGCGATATCCGGGAGAGGCCTCCCAGGAAGTGGCGAGGACCGAGCGGCGGCCGAGAAGAAGGCGCTGCCCATACTCGAGCAGGCGCAGCTCCGCCGCGACCGACACTTCGACGTGGCTGTCCGTGCCGATGCCGAAGCGGCCCGGCGTCGCGGCGCCGAGATAGTCGGACGCGCGGAAGATGCCATCGCCGAGGTTCGCTTCGGTGGTCGGGCACAATCCGGCCACCGCGCCGCTCGCCGCGAGATCGCGCACCTCCGCGTCGTCGAGGTGCGTCGCGTGCACGAGGCACCATCGCAGGTCGGGTCGCAGGTGCTCGAGGAGCCAGCGGACCGGGCGCTCGCCGCACCATGCGACGCAATCCTCGACTTCCTTCTCCTGTTCCGCGACGTGGATGTGGACCGGTGCCAATGGATCGAGGCGCTTCAGTGCGGCGAGCGTCTCCTCCATGGATCGCGGATCGACCGCGCGCAGCGAATGGAACGCGAGCCCGATGCGAACGTCGCGGTTCGCCGAGTAGCGTCCCGCGAGCGCCTCGACCAGGCGAAGGTAATCGTCGGTCGAATGCACGAAACGGCGTTGCTCGGGCCGTGGAGCTTTCGATCCGAATGCCGAGTGCCGGTACAGGACCGGCAGGTGCGTGAGCGCGATGCCCGCCGCCTGCGCGCCCTCGACGATCCGATGCGACATCTCCGCCGGGTCCGCATAGCGCGCGCCGCTCGGGTCGTGATGGAGATAGTGGAATTCGGCGACCGACGTGAACCCGGCCTTGAGCATCTCCACGTAGAGCCACGCGGCGATGTCGCGCAACTCTTCCGGCGTGATGCGCACGGCGAAGCGGTACATCAGCTCGCGCCAGCTCCAGAAGCTGTCCTCCCGGCGCGTGCGCCGCTCCGCGAGGCCGGCCATCGCGCGCTGGAACGCATGCGAGTGGAGGTTGGGCATGCCCGGCACCACGAACCCTTCGATGCGCTCTTCCGCCGCCGCGCCTCCCGCATCCGGCGCCACCGCGACGATGCGGCCCTCGTCGATCTCGATCGCCACGTCGCGCGCCCAGCCGCCGGGGAGCCACGCGACGGCGGCTCGCAGCCTCATGCGGGCAAGACCTCGGCCCCCGCGCGATAGATCGCCGCGGGACGATGGGTCCCGTAGCTGTACGCGAGCTCGGCCGGATGCCCGATGTCCCACAGCACGACGTCCGCCGCCTTGCCGATCGCGAGCGTGCCGTGGCTCGCCTGCATCCCGAGCGCACGGGCGCCTTCGCGAGTGACGCCGGCGAGCGCTTCCTCGGGCGTGAGGCGGAACGCGGCGCAGGCGAGGTTCATCATGAGGAGCAGCGAAGAGTAGGGCGAGGTGCCTGGATTATGATCGGTCGCGAGCGCGATGGGCACGCGATGCCGGCGCAACAGCTCGACCGGCGGAAGCTGCTTCTCGCCGAGGAAGACGAACGCGCCCGGCAGCAGCACCGCGACGGTTCCCGCGCCCGCCATCGCGGCGACGCCCGCCTCGTCGAGGTATTCGAGGTGGTCCGCGGAGAGCGCGCGATGCTTCGCCGCGAGCGCCGCGCCGTGCTGGTTCGAGAGCTGCTCGGCGTGCAGCTTCACCGGAAGGCCGTGCTCGCGCGCCGCGCGGAACAGGCGATCGACCTGGGCCGCATCGAAGGCGATGCGCTCGCAAAATGCGTCGACCGCGTCGACGAGGCCCGCCCTCACCGCTGCGGGGAGCAGCACGTCGCAAGCGAAGTCCACGAACGCATCCGCACGCCCGGCGTATTCCTTCGGAAGCGCATGCAGGGCGAGGAGCGTCGTGCGAACCGCGATCGGCAGACTCGCCGCGAGCGCTCGCGCCGCGCGCAGCATCCGCAGCTCGCCCTCGAGGTCCAGTCCGTAGCCCGATTTGATCTCGACGACGGTGACGCCCTCGGCGGCGAGGCTCCGCAGCCGCGGCAGCGCGAGCGCGACCAGCTCCTCCTCGGAGGCGGCGCGCGTCGCGCGCACGGTCGAGGCGATGCCGCCGCCCGCGCGCGCGATCTCCTCGTAGCTCGATCCGGCGAGCCGCATCTCGAGCTCGCGTGCGCGGTTGCCCGCATAGACGAGGTGCGTATGGCAATCGACGAGCCCCGGAGTCGCCCAGCGACCGCCGCCGTCGACGCGCCGCGTCGCGGCGGGTGCCTCCCCGCTCGCGCCCATCCACGCGATCCGGCCGCCGCGGAAGGCGATCGCGTCGAACGGCGCCTCCCCGCAGGGCGCGCCCCCCGGCTCCATCGTCGCGAGCCGCAGGTCGGTGAGGAGCAGGTCCATGGCCGTTGACGCTACTTGTATAGACAAGTACAGTCAAGCCCATGTCCGTCACCCCGCACATCGCTCCCTACGCGCGCATCAAGCGCCACGTGGTGGGCCGCATCGAGTCGGGCGCGTGGAAGGTCGCGAGCCGCGTGCCCTCGGAGAACCAGCTCGCCGCCGAGTTCGAGGTGTCGCGCATGACCGCGCGCCGCGCGCTGATGGAGCTGGTGCAGGAAGGCTACCTGGTGCGCAGCCAGGGGCTCGGCACCTTCGTCGCCGATCGCAAGCCGCTCCTGCAGATGCTCGAGGTGCGCAACATCGCCGAGGAGATCGCCGAGCGCGGCCACAGCTACGCGAACCGCATCCTCAAGCTCGAGGAGGCGGAGGCCACGGAGCCCATCGCGATGTACCTGGGGCTGGTTCCCGGCGCGAAGGTGTTCCACTCGATCATCGTGCACCTCGACAACGCGGTGCCGGTCCAGCTCGAGGAGCGCTTCACCAATCCCGCGGTCGCGCCGCGGTACCTCGAGCAGGATTTCTCGCGCACCACGCCGAACGCCTACCTCTCGGGGATCGCGCCGGTCGAGTCGATCGAGCACGTGATCGAGGCCGTCGTCCCCACGCCGCGGGTCGCGCGCTGGCTGCACGTGCGCGCGCCGGAGGCGTGCCTGCAGATCAATCGCCGCACCTGGTCGCGGGGGCGCGTCGCGACCTTCGCGCGCCTGGTCCATCCCGGCAGCCGCTATCGCCTCGGGAGCTACGTCCAGGTCGGCGGCGGCGCCGCCCGTTCGAGGAGCCGAGCATGAACGATCGAGGGAGCTGGACGCGCCACGCCGAGCGCGTCGTGAGGGCGCCGCGCGGCCGCGAGCTGAGCTGCAGGAGCTGGCTCACGGAAGCGCCGTTCCGCATGATCCAGAACAATCTCGATCCGGAGGTCGCCGAGCATCCGGAGGATCTCGTCGTGTACGGCGGCATCGGCCGCGCGGCGCGCAACTGGGAGTGCTTCGACCGGATCCTCGGGACCCTGCGCCGCCTCGGCGACGACGAGTCGCTGCTCATACAGTCCGGCAAGCCGGTGGGCGTCTTCAAGACGCATCCGGACGCGCCGCGCGTCCTGCTCGCCAACTCGAACCTCGTGCCGCACTGGGCCACCTGGGAGCACTTCAACGAGCTCGACCGCAAGGGGCTCATGATGTTCGGCCAGATGACGGCCGGATCGTGGATCTACATCGGCTCGCAGGGCATCGTGCAGGGCACCTATGAAACCTTCTTCGCGATGGCCGACCGGCACTTCGGCGGCGATCCGAAGGGCCGCTGGATCCTCACCGGAGGGCTGGGCGGCATGGGCGGTGCGCAGCCGCTCGCCGCGACCATGGCGGGCTTCTCGATGATCGCGGTCGAGTGCGACGAGTCGCGCATCGATTTGCGCGTGCGCACGCGCTATCTCGACCTCAAGGCGCGCAGCGTCGACGAGGCGCTGAACCTCGTCGAGACCGCGCGCAGGAACGCGAAGCCCGTCTCCGTGGGCCTGGTGGGGAACGCGGCCGAGGTGTACCCGGAGCTCGTGAAGCGCAACGTCCTTCCCGACGCCGTCACCGACCAGACCTCCGCGCACGATCCCTTGAACGGCTACCTGCCCATCGGCTGGTCGCTCGACGAGTGGAAGGCGCGCCGCATCGCCGATCCCGAGGGCGTCATGAAGGCCGCCAGGCGATCGATGGCGGTGCAGGTGCGCGCGATGCTCGAGTTCCAGGAGCGCGGCGCCGCCGTGGTCGACTACGGCAACAACATCCGCCAGATGGCGAAGGACGAGGGCGTCGCGAACGCGTTCGACTTCCCGGGCTTCGTGCCGGCGTACGTGCGCCCGCTCTTCTGCGAGGGCAACGGCCCGTTCCGCTGGGTCGCGCTCTCCGGCAACCCGCAGGACATCTACAAGACCGACGCGAAGGTGAAGGAGCTCATCCCCGACGACGCGCATCTCCACAACTGGCTCGACATGGCGCGCAGCCGCATCCGCTTCCAGGGGCTTCCCGCGCGCATCTGCTGGATCGGCGTGCGCGATCGCGCGCGCGTCGGGCAGGCCTTCAACGACATGGTCGCGAGCGGCGAGCTCGAGGCGCCCATCGTGATCGGCCGCGACCACCTCGATTCGGGCTCCGTCGCGAGCCCGAACCGCGAGACCGAGGCGATGCGCGACGGCAGCGACGCGGTGTCCGACTGGCCGCTCCTCAACGCGCTGCTCAGCACGGCGGGCGGCGCTACCTGGGTCTCGATCCACCACGGCGGCGGCGTCGGCATGGGCTACTCGCAGCACGCGGGCGTGGTGATCGTCTGCGACGGCACGGCCGCGGCGCGCGTGCGCCTGGGACGGGTGCTGCGCAACGACCCGGCGAGCGGAGTCATGCGCCATGCGGATGCGGGCTACGAAGCGGCCATCGCCTGCGCCCGGCGGGAAGGGCTCGACCTTCCCATGATCGATTGACCGACCTTCCCGACACCCGGAGACCTTCATGAAACTGCTGCAGCGTGCCGCGCTCGCCGCGCTCTTCCTCGCCGTCCCGCTCGTCGCCTCGGCCGAGGACCCGTACCCGACGCATCCCGTGTACATCGTGGTGCCATTCCCCGCGGGCGGCGTGGCGGACCTGCTGCCACGCATGGTGGGCGAGAAGCTCTCGCGGAAGTGGGGCCAATCGGTGGTGGTCGAGAACAAGCCGGGCGCCTCGGGCAACATCGGCATGGCCTACGTCGCGCAGCAACCGGCGAACGGCTACACGCTCGCCCTCGCGCCCACCGGCAACCTCACCGTGAACCCGACGCTCTTCAAGAACCTCACCTTCGACACGGCGCGCGATTTCACGCCCGTCACGCTGCTCGCCAACGTGCCGAACGTGCTCGTGGTGCATCCGTCGGTTCCGGCGAAGACGTTCCAGGAGCTCGTCGCCTACGCCAAGGCGAACCCGGGCAAGTTGAACTTCGCCTCTCCCGGTCCGGGCAGCGGCGCGCACCTCGCGGGCGAGCTGCTGAAGCTCGACGCCGGCATCCAGATGGTGCACGTGCCGTACAAGGGCCTCGCGCCCGCGGTGAACGACCTTCTCGGCGGCCAGGTGCAGGTGATGTTCGCCGGCGTCTCCACCATCATCCAGCAGGTGAAATCGGGCCAGCTGCGCGCCCTCGCGGTCGCCGGCCCCCATCGCCTCGCGGCGCTTCCCGGCGTGCCCACCGTCGCCGAGAGCGGCTATCCCGGCTTCGACGTGACCTCGTGGTACGGCATCGTCGCGCGCAGCGGCACGCCGCCCGCGATCATCGCGAAGCTGCACGACGACATGGCCGAGGC
Organism: Usitatibacter sp.; assembly: GCA_035605915.1. Taxonomy (GTDB): domain Bacteria; phylum Pseudomonadota; class Gammaproteobacteria; order Burkholderiales; family Usitatibacteraceae; genus Usitatibacter. The sequence goes on along the minus strand of DATNGJ010000031.1, from coordinate 103,471 downwards.
GCTGCGCGAGCCCGACGTCGTGAAGAAGCTCGAGGACCTCGGGCTCGAGCCGGTCGGCGATACGCCGGGCGAGTTCCAGGCGGTGATCGACGCCGAGACGAAGAAATGGGGCGACATCGTGCGCCGCGCCAACATCCACCTGCAGTGAAGCGCATCGACATCACCTACCTCAACGGACCCGACGTCGAGCGGCTCGCGCTCACCGACGAGGAGATCCTCGCGGCGGTCGAGGCCGCGCTCGACGCGCAGGGCCGCGGCGAGACGGTGATCGAGCCGCGCGTGCACCTGGTGCCGGAATCCTCGGCGAAGGGACATTTCAACGTGCTGCGCGGCTACGTGAAGCCGCTCGGCGTCGCCGGCGTGAAGGTGGTGGGCGATTTCGTCGACAACCACAAGCGCGACCTGCCTTCGGAGATGGCGATCCTCAACCTCTTCGACCCGCACACCGGCGCCCCGCTCGCCGTGATCGACGCGACCGCGATCACCGACATGCGCACCGGCGCCATGACCGCGATCGGCGCGAAGCACCTCGCGCGCAAGGGATCGAAGGTGCTGGGCCACGTCGGCGCGCGCGGCACCGCGTACTGGAACGTCCGCCTCCTCGACCGGCTGTTCGGCTTCGAGGAGATCCGCGTGCATTCGCGCCGTCCCGAGAGCCGCAACGCGTTCGCCGCGCGCCTCGCGCGCGACCTCGGCAAGCCGGTGCGCGCCACGGACGACTGGGAATCGTGCGTGCGCGGCGCCGACATCGTCGTCGAGGCCTCGCGCCTGCCGCAACCGCAGCCGCTCCTCCGGACGGAGTGGATCGGCCGCGGCGCCTTCGTCGTCCCCTACGGCACCATGAGCGCGGTGGAGCTTTCGCTCACCGACATCATGGACAAGATGGTGGTGGACGACTGGGGCCAATGCCGCAAGGGACTTCCCTTCGGCGCGCTGCGCGCGCACGTCGACAGCGGCCGGCTGGGCGAGCACAACCTGCATGCGGAGCTGGGCGAGATCGTCGCGGGCCTCAAGCCGGGGCGCGAGCGCGGCGACGAGACGATCCTCTTCTGGCACCGGGGACTCAGCACCAGCGACATCGCGCTGGGTCATGCGCTGCTCGCGAAGGCGCAGCGCCGTTCGATCGGGCAGACGCTCGCCTTCGCGTGATCGCCTCGTTCCGCATGTACGAAGCCGGGCCGCGCGTGGGGCGCGCCTGGCGCGAGCTGTTCGGCCGTGCCTTCGCCGATGCCGGCTTCGGCGCGGAGATCGTCGAGCATCGCTGGCCGCTGCCGATCGACGAGCTGTGGGGACGCGAGGACCTGGGCGCGGCGTTCATGTGCGGCTGGCCGTTCGTGCGCTCGCCGATCGCGATGCAGCCGATCGCCGCGCCGGTCCCGGCCCCCGCGCGCTATCGCGGCGAGCCGGTCTACTGCAGCGAGTTCCTGGTCCGCGAAGAGAGCGGCTGGACCACGCTCGAGGACACGTTCGGAAGCCGCTTCGGCTGGATGAGCGCGGCCTCGCAGTCCGGATACAACGCGCCGCGCTACCATCTCGCCGCCCTTGCAACGCCCGAACGGCCGGCGTTGTATTCGAGCGTCGTCGGTCCGCTCGGCACGCCCGCGCGCGCTCTCGCGGCGCTGCGCTCCGCCGAAGTGGACGCCACGGCGGTCGACGGCTTCTACCTGGATCTCCTGCGCCGCCACGAGCCTGCGAGGCTCGAGGGACTGCGCTGCGTCGCGACCACGGAGTGGAGCGCGATTCCGCTGCTGGTCGCCGCGCCCGCCGTCCCTTCCGCCGACATCGAACGGCTGCGCGCGCACCTGGTCGCGCTCCACGAGCGGCCCGAGTACGAGGACCTCCTCGCCGATGTGTGCGTCGCGCGCTTCACGAATCCGCGCCTCGCTTCGTATCGCGCGCTCGAGGATATGGCACGGGCCGCGGCGGCGCGCGGGTACGAGACGATCCGATAGGAGCTTCGCGCGTGCTTGACCCTCGCGGAGGCGGCCAGTAGATTTCGCCGATGCGGCTCGTACCCGGTCAACTGACGCTCGCAGCGCTGCGCGATTTCGCGCGATCGGCCGGGCGCGTGGAGCTCGACCGCGGCGCGCGCGAGGCGATGGAGCGCGGGGCGCGGGCGGTCGCGGCGATGGTGGAATCGGGCGCGCCCGCCTACGGCATCAATACCGGATTCGGCAAGCTCGCGCAGACGCAGATCGCGCGCGGCGACCTCGAGCAGCTCCAGCGCAACCTCATCCTCTCGCACAGCGTGGGCGTGGGGCCGCTGCTCGCCGACGAGACCGTGCGGCTCGTGCTGCTGCTCAAGGTGGCGAGCCTCGCGCGCGGCTTCTCCGGCGTGCGGCCGCGCATCGTGGAGGCGCTCCTCGCGCTCCTCGATGCGCGCGCCTATCCGTGCATTCCCTCGAAGGGATCGGTGGGCGCCTCGGGCGACCTCGCCCCGCTCGCGCACATGGCCGCGACGCTGATCGGTCTGGGCGAGGTGCGCCTCGCCGGCCGCGTGGTGAGCGCGCGCGAGGGGCTCGCGGCGGCGGGGCTCGAGCCGATCTCGCTCGGGCCGAAGGAGGGGCTCGCGCTCCTCAACGGCACCCAGGTGTCCACGGCGCTCGCGCTGCAGGGACTCTTCGCGGCCGAGGACGCGCTCGCCGCGGCGGTCGTCGCCGGCGCGATGTCGGTCGACGCGGCGAAGGCGAGCGACGGTCCGTTCGATCCGCGCATCCACGAGCTGCGCGGGCATCCCGGCCAGGTCCGGCTCGCCGCCGCCTACCGGCGCCTCCTCGCGGGGAGCGCGATTCGCGCATCGCATCTCACCGGCGACACGAAGGTGCAGGATCCCTACAGCCTGCGCTGCCAACCGCAGGTGATGGGCGCCTGCCTCGACGTGATGGAATGCGCCGCGCGCACGCTCCTCTTGGAGGCGAACGGCGTGACCGACAATCCACTCGTGTTTCCCGACACCGGGGAGCTGCTTTCCGGGGGGAACTTCCACGCCGAGCCGGTCGCGATCGCCGCCGACCAGCTCGCCCTCGCGATCGCCGAGATCGGCGCGCTCTCGGAGCGGCGCATCGCGCTCCTCATCGACGCGACGCTCTCCGACCTGCCGCCGTTCCTCACCGCCGCGAGCGGGCTCCACTCGGGCTTCATGATCGCGCACGTGACCGCCGCGGCGCTCGCCTCGGAGAACAAGTCCCTCGCGCACCCGGCGAGCGTCGACTCGCTGCCCACGTCGGCGAACCAGGAGGACCATGTCTCGATGGCGACCTTCGCGGCGCGTCGGCTGGGCGAGATGGCGGGGAACACCGCCACCATCGTCGCGATCGAGCTCCTCGCCGCGGCGCAGGGAATCGATTTTCGCCGGCCGCTTCGCTCCTCGGCGCCGCTGGAAGAAGCCCACGCGCGCATCCGGTCCGTCGCGCCGCACCTGGAGGGCGACCGGTTCCTCGCTTCCGACATCGATGCGGTCACGCCGATGGTGGCCGCCGGCGCGTTCGCGCGATTCTGCCCGCAGCTCCTGCCCTCGGGACTGAGCGACTGAGCGCTCCGTTTACGCCTGCGCGCGGCTGCGTCCGGGAACCTGCCGAGCCGTCATCGCCGTGACGAGGTCGATCCCGTCATGGTCGGCGCGGAACTGGATGTGCACCGAATGCGTGGGCCAGTCGAATCGCAGCAGCTCGCCCAGGCGGTATCCGCCGTACGCGGCCCCGGGGCGCCGTGATGCGGGCGTGCCCAAGGCGCGAATCGCATCCTCGGGCTCCGCGGCGAAGTTGAGCCGTCCGGGCAGCTCGCCGCGGAATTCCGAATATCCGTCCTTGCCGCCGCTCATCATGAAGAGCGCGAGGATCTCGCCGTCTTCGGAGAGCTTGACGAGCAGGCCGTCGGCGGCGCTGCGCAGGTACTTCACCGCGGGCGCGCGCTCGTCCGGCAACGCGCCGCCTTCTTCCGGGCGCAGCCCCGGATAGTCGGCGAGGCGCTTCGCCACCTCCGGCTCGGCGAGGTTGCGCCCGAGGAGCGCGAGCACGTCGCCCGGTCGATCCATCAGCGGATCGGAGGACCGCCGCCACCCATGGGCGGCGGCGGCGGCGCGGGAAACTCTTCTTCGACGATCGCGCGCTGGTTCGCGTCGAGGACCGCGTAGAGCGTCGTGAGGGCGCGCGCGACGGCACTCATTCCCGCCGCGCGCTGCTGCATGAAGCGCGCCATCTGGGCGAGGCGCTCCGGCGCCGTTGCCGCCGGACGCAGCATCGAACCTTCCGTCGATTGCATCTGCCGCGTCTGCTGGCGCACGGCGCTCGCGAAGCCCTGCCATGCGGATTCCTGCTCGGGCCTCAGGGTGAGCCGGCCGTGCAGGCTCGAGAGGTTCTGGTCCACGTTCGCCCCGGGCGGCTCGCCATAGCCGCGGTTCGTGTTCGGACCGGGGGCGGCGCCGGGAGGCATGCCGCCCGGCGGAGCGTAGGTCTGCGCGAAGCTGGGCGCCTCGAGGCCGAGGCAGGCGGCGAAGGCGAAGGCGAGCGAAACGATGCGCTTCATGGAGGATCTCCTGGCGGCTGGGCTACCGATTGGAGCCGGTTGCCGGTGCGGCGGTTCCACTCTACCGCAGGCGCACCGCGCTCGCCGCGAGCGCCGTGCAGCCGAGCACCAGCATCATCGCGAACTCGAACGGGTGGTCGCCGAGCGTGAGGCCCTTGAGGAAGATGTCGCGCACCACCACGAGGTAGTAGCGCAGCGGATCGACCCAGGTGAGGGCCTGCACGACGGGCGGCATGTTGCGGATCGGGAACGCGAAGCCCGAGAGGATCACCATCGGCATGATGAAGAACATCGACGAGAGCATCGCCTGCTGCTGCGTCGCGGCGTACGTCGACACGAGGAGGCCCAGGCCCTGCGTGCTCAGGAGCAGCAGCAGGCTCGCGAGGAAGAGCGCGAACACGCCGCCGCGCAGCGGCACGTCGAACCACCAGACCGCCATCACCGCGATGAGCGCGACGTCGAAGAGCCCCACGCACGCGACCGGGACCATCTTCGCGACCAGCAGCTCGAGCCGCCCGACCGGAGTCACCATCAGCCGCTCGAGCGTGCCGATCTCGCGCTCGCGCACCACCATCATCGCGGTGAGCATCATGGTGCTCACGAAGAGCACGTTCGCCATGATGCCGGGGATGAAGAACCAGTGGTCCTCGAGGTTCGGGTTGAACCACGCGCGCTCCTCGACGGTCACGGGAGGGACGAAGCGCGCGCGCCTCGCCGCGTAGGCGCCGATCACCTGCGCGATCTCGGCCACGACGAGCTGGGCGGTGTTCGGGTCGGAGCCGTCGGCGACGAGCTCGATGCGGCGGTCGATCGAGAAGCGCGGCGGCAGCTGCACGATCACCCCGATCGTCCCCTTGTCCATCATCGCGCTCGCCGCGGCGACCGAGCCGGGAAAGTGCAGCGTGTAGTGGTGCGCCGCGTCGATCGCCTCGACCACCTCGCGCGCGTCGGGCCCGTGGTCCAGGTCGACCACCGCGATGTCCGCGTGCCGCACCTCGAAGGTCGCCGCGTAGCCGAACACGAAGAGCTGCAGGAGCGGGGGCACCACCAGCATGAAGCGCATGCGCGGATCGCGCAGCAGCTGCACGAACTCCTTGCGCAGGAGCGCCAGCAGCCGGCGCCCCGTCCCGGCGAGCGACCCGCTCATCGCACGAGTCCCAGCTTCCCGGCGCGGCGGTAGAGGATCGCCGCGAGCACCGCGAAGATCGCGAAGAGCGCGGCGACCGAGGGCCACAGCACGAGCGGCGAGATGCCCTTCAGGAAGATCGACTTCGAGAGGTCGACGTAGTAGCGCGCGGGGAAGGCGAGCGTGAAGTCCTGCAGCCAGAGCGGCATGTTGCCGATGGCGTAGATCGCGCCCGAGAGCAGGAACGAGGGGAGGAACGTCGACACCTGCACGAGCTGGCTCGCGAGCATCTGGTTGCCGGAGACGATCGAGATGAGCGCGCCCTGGCACATCACGCCCAGCAGGAAAAGCGCCGACACGCACGCGAGCCCGCCGATCGAGCCGCGGAACGGGATGTCGAACACGAAGACGGAGACCGCGATCGCGGCGAGCACGTCGGCCATCCCGATGAAGAAGTAGGGGAGCAGCTTTCCCACCAGGAACTCGCCGCGCGTGAGCGGAGTGGTGCGCAGCATCACGAGGTTGCCGAGCTCGATCTCGCGCGCGATCGTGAGCGCCGTCATGAGCGCGCCGATCGTGGACATCACCAGCACGATCACGCCGGGCACGATGGCGTAGCGGCTCTCGTGCGATTCGTTGAACCAGGTGCGCGAATCCACGTCGATGTAGGGCGGCGCGCGCGCGAGCGACTGCGCGTACCCGCCCACCAGCGCGAGCACGTAGTTGCGCACCAGGCGCGCGGTGTTGGCGTCGGTGCCGTCGAGGACGAGCTGGATGCGGGCGCTGCCGCGCGCGAGGTCCTGCGCGAACGTGCGCGGCACCACGATCGCCGCCCACACCTCGCCCTTCTCGATCGCCTGCGAGAGCTCGTGGCGCCCGGTGAAGTTGCGCACCACGCGGAACGCGCGGCTGCCGCGGAACTGCGCGACCAGCTCGTCGGAGGCGAGGTCGTGCGCTTCCTGCAGCACGCCGATGGGCGCCTCCATGATGTCGAGCCGGATCGCGTAGCCGTACAGGAACAGCATGATGGTGGGCATCAGGAACATGAGCGCGAGGCTGCGCGCGTCGCGCCGCAGGTGGCGCGATTCCTTGACCGCCATCGCGCGCACGTTGCGCCACTTCACGAAACGCCTCCGTGCGCTTCGAGGAGGCCCACCACGATGTCCTCCAGCTCGGCAGCCGCCGGTGCCACATGCTCCACCGGGACGCCCGCCTTCGCGGCCCGGGCGGCGATCTCCCGCGCGATCGCGCCGGCATCGCGATCGGCGCGGAAACGCGCGCGGATGCGACCGGCGTGCGGCACCACTTCGAGGAGCCCGCCGCTCCGCGCGAGGATCGCGGCGAGCTCCGCGGGCCGCGAGCTCTCGATCTCCAGGATCGGCGTCTCCACGCCGCGCGCGAGCAGCTCGCGCGGAGAGCCCTGCGCGACGATGCGCCCGGCGTGCATCAGCGCGAGCCGGTCGCAGAAGAGCGCCTCGTCCATGTAATGCGTCGTGACCAGCACACCGGCCCCGGATTCGGCGAGCTCGTAGACCAGCTCCCAGAACTCGCCGCGCGCGAGCGGATCGATGCCGGAGGTGGGCTCGTCGAGGAACAGGACGCCCGGCTCGTGCAGGAGCGCGGCGGCGACGGCGAGCCGGCGTTGGTGGCCGAGGGGAATCGCGTCCGCGCGCTGCCGCTCCACGCCCGCGAGGTCGAGGTGCTCGAGGGCCCACGCGATCCTCGCTCGCGCGCGCGATTCGGCGAGGCCGTAGAGGCCGGCCTGAAGCGCCAGGTTCTCGCGCACGGTGAGGTCGCCGTAGAGCGCGAAGCGTTGCGCGACGTAGCCGATGCGCCCGCGCGCCTCGCGCGGATGGTGCACCATGTCGATGCCGGCGATGCGGATCTCGCCCTCGGTGGGCGCGAGCAGCCCGCACAGCATGCGGATCGCCGTGGTCTTCCCCGCGCCGTTCGCGCCCAGCAGCCCGAACACCTCGCCATGGCGTACTTCCACGTCGATGCCCGCCACGGCGGCGAAATCGCCGAAGCGGCGCACCAGCCCGCGCGCCTCAATGGCGCTCTGCGCCGGGCGCATCGTCGGAAGCGGGAGAGAGCGCGAGGTCGCGCAGGGCGATGTCGTGGAGCGTGGGACGCAGGCGCTCGACCGAGAGGCCGGCGGAAAGCTGTGCGATCGCGGCGCGCAGCGCCCCTTCGCCGGCCGGATCGGCGAGCCACACCTTGAGCATCTCTCCCATGGGAAACACGAGCTGCACGCCGGGAAGCGCGCGCGCCGCGGCGCGTCTCGCGCGCGCGCCCGGGCCGCTCACCGCGAAGAGCGCGCCGCCCGCTTCGTGGATCAGGTCGAGGGGCGTTCCCTGGCGCTCGAAGCGTCCGTGCACGAGAAGGCCCACGCGGTCGCAGCGCTCGGCCTCGTCCATGTTCGCGGTCGCATACACGATGCCGACGCCTTCCGCGCGCACCTGGTCGAGGAGCTGCCAGAAAGCACGGCGCGAGGCGGGGTCGACGCCCGTCGTGGGCTCGTCGAGGAACATCGCCTGCGGCCGCGCCACGAGCGCGCAGGCGAGCGCGAGCTTCTGCATCATGCCGCCGGAGAGCTGCCCGGCGCGGCGTCCGCGGAACGGCGTGAGCCCGGTCCGCTCGAGGAGGTCGACGATCAGCGCTTCGGCTTCGCGCCGCCCGAGGCCGTGCAGGTCGGAGAAGAACTCCAGGTTCTCGCCGATGGAAAGGTCGAGGTATTGCCCGAATCGCTGCGGCATGTAGGCGATGCGGCGGCGAAGCCGGGTGTCGGTCGCGGGCATGCCGAGCACCGTGGCGTGGCCCGACGCGGGGACGAGCTGGCCGATGAGGAGCGAGAGGAGCGTGCTCTTTCCCGCGCCGTCGGCGCCGACCACGCCGAACACCTCGCCCTTCCCCACCTCGAGGTCCACGCCGCGCAGCACCGGCTCGCGCTCGCCGTACGCGAACGTGATCCCGCTCGCGTGGATGAGCGCCTCGCCATTCATTTCGCGACGGCGAGGCGCACGTCGGCGGGCATGCCGATCTTCAATGCGCCGCCCGCGTCGTCCACGTCGACCTTCGCGCGATAGACCAGGTCCACGCGCAGCGCCTTGGTCTCCACGGTCTTCGGCGTGAACTCCGCCTCGGGCGAGATGAACGAGAGCCGACCGTGGAACACCTTGCCCGGCAGGCCGTCCACGCTCACGTCCGCGGCCTCGCCGAGCTTCACGCGCGCGAGGTCCTGCTCGCCGAGGTAGATGCGCACCCACGGACGCTCGATCTGCGCGATGCGGAACACGGCCTGGCCCGGCGCGACGTTCTGCCCCTGCTCGGCGAGGCGCACGGCGACCACGCCATCCACCATGCTCGGCAGGCGCGCGTAGGCGAGCTGCTGCGCGGCGGTCGCCGCGGCGGCCTTCGCGGCCTCGAAGTCGGCGGCCGCGCGCTCGATGTCTTCCTTGCGCGGGCCCTCGCGCAGGAGCGAGAGGCTCTGCTGCGCCTGGTCCACCTTGGCGGCCGCGCTGTGCAGCTGGTCGTCGGCGGTGTCGAGCTGTTGCGGCGGCGCGAAATGGTCGGCGACGAGCTTCGCGGTGCGCTCGCGCTGCGCGCGCGCGAACTCGAGGTCCGCCTGCGCCTGGCGCAGCGCCGCTTCGGCCGCGCGGATCTCCTGCGTGCGCGATCCGGCCTTCAACGCCGCGAGCGCCTTCTCCGCGGAATTGGCCTGCGCCTTGGCGCGCTCGAGCGCGAGCTGCAGGTCGCGCGGATCGAGCTGCGCCACGATGTCGCCCGCCTTGATGCTCTTTCCCTCGTCGGTGAGCAGGCGCTCGATGCGGCCTCCCACCTGGAACGAAACGTCGACCTCGCGCGCGTCGACGGTGCCCGGCAGCTCGATCGCGGAGGCCTCGGTGCGATGGCCCCACGGCCACGAGACGTCGCAGCCGGCGAGGAGGAGCGCCAGGGCGATCAGGGTGCGCTGCGGCATTCGCTCGAGGTAGGGCGGTCGGGGCTCATGGGTTGATTCGGGTCGAACCGGTGCTGCGGCGCACTCTTCCAGGCGAATGCTAGCGAATTCACGCCGCACGGTCGATGACGGCCACGGCGCCGGCCTGCGCAACGGCGTAGGCTTTCCTTTCCGCGCCGCCCCCGGCGCGCCATCGCCAGAGGAGACAAACCATGGCCCAGCCCCGATGGATCCTTGCCGCGCTCGCCCTCATCGTTCCCACCTCCGCGGCCGCCGCCACCCGCTGCGACGAAGTGCTCGCCCGCATCGGCTCGCAGCTCGCCGACGTGAGCTGCGTCGAGAGCCCCGACCTCACGACGAACAATCCCGATACGACGCCGGCGGACAACTCGATTCCCACGCTGCCGCCGTTCGCCTTCACGCCGCGGACGGATCGCGCCGTGATCGCGCCGAGCGCCGCCTTCCGGCCGCCCGTCACGCGCATCGTTCCGGGCATGCAGCTCGACGCGCGCATCGCCTCCGACCCGAGCGGCGAGGCGCGTTTCCTGCTGCGCCTTCCCGACGACTGGAACGGTCGCCTCGTGGTGGCCGGCGCTTCCGGCACGAGGAGCGAGTTCAACGGCGACATCGCCTGGAGCGACTACGTGCTGCAGAAGGGCTATGCGTACGCCTCGCAGAACAAGGGCGTGCTCAACCTGCACCTCACCACGGCGGCCGATCCGCTCGGCTGCCGGCTCAATCCGTCGCTGCCGGTCTTCGTGCACTTCTACGATAACGACGACGGGCAGCCGTTCAGCCGGTGGGCGCAGTACATGGTGATGGGCGCGCAGCTCGCGGTGGATGGCGTGAAGGGCGCCTACGGCCGTCCGCCCAAGTACACCTATGCGGTCGGCACCTCGAACGGCGGCTACCAGGTGCGGCGCGCGGTCGAGATCGCGCCCAAGCTCTTCGACGGCGGCGTGGACTGGGAGGGCACCTTCGTCGATCCCGCCGGGCCGAACCTCCTCACGGATCTTCCGCCCGCGATCCTCGACATGCCCGATTACGTCGTCGGCGGACGCAATCCCGACAGCACCGCCGCGCGCAACATCCGCGCCGCGGGATATCCGCCCGACATCGCCGGCGGACCGAACGGCTCGCTGTGGGGAAACTACTCCGCGCAGTTCTGGGAAGTGACGCAATGCCAGTGGCAGAAGCGCCTCGATCCCGCCTACGACACCTACGGGCCGCCGCCGGGCCTCAACACCGGCCTCTACAACTACTTCGCGCGCCTCTCCGTTTCCGACGTCGGCGCGCAGTTCGCGAGCTTCGAGACCACCGGGGCGATCCAGGCGCCGCTCATCACCGTCGCGGGCACCATGGACGCGCTATTGCCGATCGACCACAACGCACGCGCGTACGCGAGGAACGTCGCCGCCGCGACCGCGGGCACGCACGACAAGGCGGTGCAGTACCGGCTCTACGAGGTGCAGAACGGCAACCACATCGAGACGTACAAGGACACGTTCCCGCAGCTCGAGCTCATCATGCCGCACGCGCAGCACGCGTTCGACCTGCTCGTGCAGCACGTGGAGGACGGGGTCTCGCTGCCGCCCAGCCAGTGCATCCCGCACGGCGGAGCGATCGCGGCGAACCCCTCGCAGCCCGGACATTGCGCCAACCTGTTCGAGCCCTGAACGCATCGTCGATCGAGCACAAGGGGCCGCCTCGCGCGCGGCCTCTTGTCTTCTGCGGCCGCTCAGAGGCCGAGCTTCGTCCCCATGCCGAGCAGGGTCGCGAGGCCGATCGCGGCGAAGATGGCGGCGGCGATGGAATGCACGAGCCGCATCGGGATCTTCTTCGCGAGCTTCTCCCCGGCGAACACCGCGGGCACGTCGGCGAGGAGCATGCCGAGCGTGGTGCCGATCACCACCAGGACCGGCGTCCCGTAGTGGGCGGCGAGGGCGATGGTGGCGATCTGCGTCTTGTCGCCCATCTCCGCGAGGAAGAAGGTGACGAGCGTCGCGCCGAAGACGCCCATGCCTTTCGAGAGCCGCGCCTCGTCCTGCTCGATCTCGTCGGGGACCAGGGTCCACGCGGCCATGGCGAGGAACGAGGCGCCCAGCACCCAGCGCAGCACCGGCGGGCTCACCGTCGCGGTGATCCAGGCGCCCAGGGCGCCCGCGAGGCCGTGGTTCACGAGGGTCGCGCACAGGATGCCGGCGACGATCGGCAGCGGCCTCTTGAAGCGCGCTGCGAGGAGGAACGCGAGGAGCTGCGTCTTGTCGCCGATTTCCGCCAGGGCGACGACGCCGGTCGAGATGAGCAGGGATTCCAAGGAACTCTCCGGGGCCGCTCGATGACGAATGACCACATGCATCCCCGGCCGTGCTTCGGAAGCACGCCGGATTATAGCAGCGCGGAATTCCACCGGCCGCGCCGCTGTTCGACTTCCATGGCGACGAACACCGATTCCGCAGCTCGATTGCAGCGCCGGCACGCCCCCGCGGTGCGCGTGATGCATTGGATCAACGCCATCGCGATGCTCGCGCTGCTCATGAGCGGCCTGCAGATCTTCAACGCCCATCCCGCGCTCTACTGGGGCAAATCCTCGTACACCGGCGCGGGGCCGATCTTCGCGCCCGGGCCGTTCCCGGGATGGATCACGCTGCCCGGCACGCAATGGCTCGCGATGGGGCGGCGCTGGCATTTCTTTTTCGCGTGGGTGCTGGTGATCAACGGCGCGTCGTATGTCGCGTACTCGTTCGCGAGCCGCCACTTCGCGCGCGACCTGTGGCCCACGCGCGGCGAGCTCGCGGGTGTCGGCGCTTCCGTGCGCGACCACCTGGCGTTGCGCCATCCTGCAGGCGAGGCGGCGCGGCGCTACAACGTGCTGCAGAAGATCGCCTACCTCACGCTCGTCTTCGTGCTGGTCCCGTTCCTGGTCCTCATGGGCCTCGGCATGTCGCCGTCGCTCGACACGGTGTTCCCCGGCTGGGTCGATCTCCTGGGCGGGCGGCAATCGGTGCGCACGCTCCATTTCGCCGCGGCCGTGCTGCTCGTCGCCTTCGTCGCGGTGCACCTGTTCGAAGTGGCCGTGACCGGGCTCTGGAACAACCTGCGCTCGATGATCACCGGCCGGTATCGCGTCCCTCCAGCGGGCAAACCATGAACCCGAAGCCATGAATGCGAGGCGATCGTTCCTGCTGCGCGCCGTGGGCGGCATCGGCACGCTGCTCCTCGCCGGGTGCGACCGGCTTTCGCGCACGACCTGGTTTCCGCCCATCCTCGAGAGCGCCGAATCGCTCACCTATCGCGCCCAGCGGCTCGTCACCGCGCGTCGCTCGATGGCGCGCGAGTACACCGAGGCCGACCTCTCGCCGCGCTTCCGCAGCAACGGCACCGCGGTTCCCGAAGACGAGCAGTACCTGGTGCTCGCGAAGGGCGGCTTCGCGGATTGGAGGTTGCGGGTCGGCGGCCTGGTCGCGCATCCGCTCGCGCTTTCGCTCGAGGAGCTGCGCGCCATGCCCTCGCGCACGCAGATCACGCGCCACGATTGCGTCGAGGGATGGAGCGCGATCGGCAAGTGGACGGGCGTCCCGCTCTCCGCGGTGCTCGCGCGCGCGGTGCCGTCGCCCTCGGCGCGCTACGTGGTCTTCCGCTGCGCCGACCCGATGGAAGGCACCGAGCAAAGCAAGTATTACGAGAGCGTCGACATGGAGGACGCGTACCACCCGCAGACGATCCTCGCCTACGGGCTGAACGGCGCGCCGCTCCCGATCCCGAACGGCGCGCCGTTGCGCCTGCGCGTCGAGCGCCAGCTGGGCTACAAGATGGCGAAGTACCTGATGTCGATCGAGCTGGTGGAGGATTTCTCCGGCATCCGCGGCGGGCGCGGCGGCTATTGGGAGGACCAGGGCTACGAGTGGTACGCGGGCATCTAGCGCCTCGTGCAGGTATGCTTGGCGCGATCCTCCCCGCGGAGACCCGCATGTTCGATTCGCTTCCGATTCCGTTCGGCGCCAAGATGCTTTTCAACACCGTGAAGCTCAAGCCGGGCGTGACGCTGGACGACGTGGAACTCGCGATCGGCGAGATGTGCAACGCCGTGAAGAACGCCTACAGCGGCGAGCAGGGCGGCTTCCTCGGCGGCCAGGTGTTCCGCTTCTCGGGCTTCGCCTCGGACGAGGGCTCGCTCGGCGGGCCGAAGCCCTCCGACGAGCACGTCGCGATCGTCACCTACTGGAGCTCCTTCGAGCAGCACGAGCGCTCGCACGCCGACCGGGTCTTCAAGGACAAGTTCTGCACGCTCGCGACCATGTGCCGCGAGAGCCAGGAGCTGGGCTACGAGATGATGTGGCAGGGCGGGCCCGACCGGGCCTGAGTCACTGCCCCTTCCACTGCGGGGCGCGCTTGGCGAGGAAGGCCTCCATGCCTTCGCGGAAGTCCTGGCTCATGTAGCACATCAGGATCAGGTCCTGCGCCTCCTCGCGCGAGAGCCGGTTCTGCAGGCGGCGCAAGCCTTCCTTGGTCGCGCGAAGCGTGAGCGGCGCATGCCCGGCGACCGTCTTCGCGAGCTCGTCCGCGCGCCGCTCGAGCGCGGCGAGGTCGTCGAGGAGCTCGCCCACGAGGCCCACGCGCAGCGCCTCCTCCGCTTCCACCAGGCGCGCCGTGAAGAGGAGGTCCTTGGTGCGCGCCGGCCCGATCAGCGCGGAAAGGCGCGAGAGGCTCGCGCTCGACAGGCAGTTGCCGAGCGTGCGCGCGATCGGGAAGCCGATGCGCACGTTCCTCGCGGCGATGCGCAGGTCGCAGCACGCGGCGATCGCGGCCCCGCCGCCGGTGCAAGCGCCCGAGATCGCCGCGATCGTCGGCACGCGGCACGTCTCGAGCGCCGTGAGGATGCGGTCGATGCGCGCCTCGTAGTCGAGCGAGTCCTGCGGCGTCTTGAAGGCGCGGAACTGGTTGATGTCGGTGCCGGAAGCGAACGCCTTCTCGCCCGCGCCGCGCAGCACCATCACGCGCAGCGTCGGATCGCCATTGGCGGCCTCGCAGATCCGCGCGAGCTCCTCGTACATCGCGAAGGTGAGCGCGTTGCGGGCCTCCGGCCGGTTGAAGGTGATCCAGGCGACGTCGCCGTGGCGTTCGTGGAGGAGGTCGGGCATGGGATTCTCGAATTCGAAGCCGCAGCATCGCGGCATCCGCGAACGGGACGCGCGAGGAAATCGAGCGAAAGGATACAACAGCGCGGGCGGGTACCCAAGCGGCGCGGCGCCCGGCGGGTGCACCGGCCGCGACGAAGCCGGCGCGTCAGCCCTTGAGGCGGTTCCTCACGAGCCACGTGTCGACGCGGCGCACGATGCCGTCCACCGAGTCGTTGCGCATCCCGCGGCGCTCTCCCATCGACTGCACCAGCCGGTCGACGCGCTCGATGTGCGGGGCGCCCGCGGCGAGCGCGCGCGCGGCCGACGAGGGGGTCGCGAGCGATTGCGCGGCGAGCGCGTATTTCTCGAACGGCACCATGTCGGCGAGGCTCGCGCCCATGGCGACGCACAGCTCCACCACCCATCCGTACACCGAGCGCGCCGCCTCGACCTCGCCGTGCACCGCGTCCTTGATGGAGCGCACGCCGTCGTCGAGCACGCAGCGATAGTTGCCCGCGAGGAGCATCGCCCACTTCGCGAGCGGCACGAACACCGAGTCGTGCACCTTGAGCTTCACGGGCAGGTCGAGCGCCTCGCCGTCCACCTCGTAGCGGGCCGCTTCGATGCCCTCGCCCAGCTCGCGCAGGAGGGCCGTGTGCGCATCCGATTCGAAGCGCGCCACCTTGAAGTTGGTGGGAAGCCGCACCTGCAGGACGTTGCCTTCCTCCTCCGGCGGGCGGAAGGCCTGCGGATCGGGGCTGCACAGCGTCATGAGCCTCGGGTCGAAGCCGTCCCAGAGCGAGGAGTCGGTGTAGCTCTCGGCCGAGCGCGCGGGATCCGCGTCGCCGATGCGCGGCAGGTACGGGGGCGGCGGCATGTTCATGATCGACATGCAGGGCACGCCCGAGCGCGCCGTCGCACGCAGCAGGTCGCACACGCCGTCGGAGCGGTACTGCGGCTCCTGCATGGCGAGGACGACGAGATCGTACTGCGCCGGATTCGCGCGTGCCGGGATGGTCGCGGTGACATGTCCCGGCAGGCCGTGCGAGCGCACCTCCACGGGAGCCTCGCGGCCCTTCACCGGCATGCGCACCACCACGCCGCGCTCGTTGATGAGCGCCGCATTCTTCTCGCGGCAGACGAGCGTCACGTCGTGGCCGGCGAGCGCGAGCTTCACGCCGAGCAGCGAGCCGTACGAAGCACCGAACATCAGGATCCTGCGGCGAGCCATGGCGTCCTCCGTTCCATCCGAGCACTTGGCGGTTTGATGCGCATCTCAACATCGGGTGCGCCGCCACGGAATTGGTATTGCGGCAAGCAGCCCTTCGCAGGTCGCGAAGGCACGCTCTGGAGCTCGGGCTCGCTAGTCCGTCCGGCATGGGTTTCGTGCAGGCGCGCGCAACGCGCCCGTCCTACAACGGAGATTCGTACAACGGCAGGAGATGCATCATGCGAATTCGTGGCCGCGCCCTGGGTTTCCTCGTCGGATCCTTCCTGCTCGCGCTCGCCGCCGGCGGCGCGCGCGCGGCGTCGGCGCAGTCGTGGACCCTGGTGGACCTCGGCACGCTGGGTGGATCGGGCAGCTACGGCTCGGCGGTGAGCGACAACGGCTACGTCGCGGGATGCTCGAACGTCGCGAACGGCGAGGTGCATGCCTTCCTCTGGCACGACGGCACGATGCTCGACCTCGCGGCGGTGAGTGGCACCGCGGGCGGAGCGAGCTGCGGCCTCGCGGTCAACGATCACGGCGTCGTCGCCGGTCGCGCGGGGAACGGCGCGCTGGTGGTGTGGAACGGCCCGTCCGTCGCCGCGCTCGGCGTCACGGGCGACATCGGGGCGATCAACGATTCGGGGCTGGTGGTCGGAGGCTACGACGATGCAGGCGTGAGGCGGGCCTTCGCGTGGCAGGACGGCGTGCTGCGCGATCTCGGCGCGCCGAGCGCCAGCGCGAGCAGCGCCACCGCGGTGAACGCGCGCGGCGAGATCGTGGGACAGGCCAACGGGCATGCGTTCCTCTATCGCGACGGCGCCTTCTTCGATCTCGGCACGCTCGGCGGCGCGGCGAGCATCGCGAAGGGCATCAACGATCGCGGCGAGGTGGTCGGCATGGCTTCGGATCCGCATGGCGTGCCCACGGCGTTCCTCTATTCCGGATCCATGCAGGCGCTCGCCGGCCCCGGCGACTCCGCCGGCGTGGATATCAGCGATCGCGGCCTCGTCGTCGCGAGCGGCGAGGGCTACTACGGCTATCTCGTTTCGGGAAGCGACGTGACGCGCCTCGACTGGCTGCCCGCGGTGATCGCCAAGGGATGGCACCACATGGAGCCCACCGGCATCAGCGACCACGGATGGATCGTGGGCACCGGCTTCGATGCCGAGGGCAATCCGCGCGCCTTCCTGCTGGTGCCGGGCGGCGGCGTGCGTGCGAAGCGGCTCGACACCGCCTCGAAGGGATAGCGCGATCGTCCCGCGGCCCCGCGGCCCGCGGCGGCATAATAGGCGCTCGCGGGAAATCGCAGGAGTCGCATGCAGCGGGATGGCGCGTTGAACGCGGAGGCGAAGGAGGGCGGCCGTTCGCGCCTCGTCGTCGTCTCGAACCGCCTGCCGTTCGTCTTCCGCCGCGGCGCGGCCGGCGAATGGATCGTGGAGGCCGGCAGCGGCGGGCTCGTGAGCGCGCTCATGCCGGTGCTGCGCGACCGCGGCGGGACGTGGATCGGCTGGCCGGGCGCGGCGGGCACGCAGCGCGAGCTCGCCCCGGCGCTCGATCGCGCGGGCTCCGAGGTGGGCTACCGCCTCGTCGCCGTGCCGCTCGACGAGAATGAGGTGCGCGGCTTCTATCTCGGCTTCTCGAACGAGGTCGTGTGGCCGCTCTTCCACGACCTGCCTTCGCTCTGCAACTTCGATCCCGGCTACTGGCGCGTGTATCGCGCGGTGAACGAGAAGTACGCGGCCGTGGTCGCGCCGCTCGCCGACCGCGGCGACTTCGTGTGGGTGCACGATTACCATTTGATGGAGGTGGGCGCGCAGCTGCGTGCGCTCGGCAACCGCGCGCGCCTCGGCTTCTTCCTGCACATCCCGTTTCCCGCGCCCGACATTTACATGAAGCTGCCGTGGCGGCGGCCGCTGCTCGACGCGCTGCTCGCCTACGACCTGGTGGGCTTCCAGACGGTGCGCGACCGGCGCAACTTCGTCGCCTGCGTGGAGGCGCTGCTCGAGGGCGCGCGCTGCGAGGGGCGCGGCTCGGTGGTGACCGTGCGCTCGCGCCAGGGCACGGCTCGCGTCGGCAGCTTTCCCATCGGCATCGACTACAACGCGTTCCTGCGCGCGGCCGCCTCCGATGCGGTCGCGGAAAAGGCGCGCGAGCTGCACACGCTCCTTCCGCGCCGCAAGCTGGTTCTCGGCATCGACCGGCTCGACTACACGAAGGGCATCACGCTTCGCCTGCGCGCGTTCCAGGACCTGCTCGAGCGTCATCTCGACATGCGCGGCAAGGTCTCGCTCCTGCAGGTGGTCGTGCCGAGCCGCGAAAACATTCCCGAGTACGACCGCATGAAGTCGGAGATCGAGCAGCTCGCCGGCCGCATCAACGGGCAGTTCGCGCGTCCCGGCGGTTGGGTGCCGGTGTGGTTCGAGTACCGCAGCCTCTCGCGCCTCGAGCTCCTCGCCTACTACCGTGCGGCCGACATCGCGCTCATCACGCCGCTCAAGGACGGCATGAACCTCGTCGCGAAGGAATACTGCGCTTGCAGCATCGAGGAGGATTGCGTCCTCGTCCTGTCCGAATTCGCGGGCGCCGCGGAGCAGCTGCGCTCGGGCGCGATGCTGGTGAACCCGTTCGACATCCAGGGCGTCGCCGAGGCGATCCGCGAGGCGTACGGCATGCCGGAGGGCATGCGCACCGCGCGCATGCGCTCCATGCGCCGCTCGGTCCGCCGCCAGGACGTGTTCTGGTGGGTCGATTCGTTCCTGAAGGCCGCGATCGCGCGCGACCTCACCGCGTTCCCGCTCCCGGCCGAGCGCGGCACGCTCGCCTACGAGCCGCTGCCGCTCTGAGCCGGCCGCCCCCTGGCGCGGCGCAAGCGCACGTGCGCCTCGATCGCGGCGCGCGCGTTCCTGCGCACCGCCGCGCCCTTGCCGTGCACGATCCACAGCCGCACCAATCCGTTCATGAACATGATCGTCTCGAGGGCCGCGATCTCCGGTGCGATGCCCTGCGCGAGCACGCCCGTCGCGCGCGCCTCGCGGTACGCGCCCTCGAACGCCTTGGCGAGGCGATCGATATTGCGCACGCCCACTGCGAGCTCCGCGGCGAGCTCGCCCACGTACTCGCAGCGAAGCTGCATCACGGTGACCGCGCGGCAGTGGAGCGGGTCCTTCTCGAGCGTGTCGATCACGCCGAGCAGGAAGCGCTCGATGCGGTCGAGCGGCGAGCACTCGTGCTCGCGCAGGAGCGCGATGTCGGCCTGGTCGAGGAAGGGGAGCGACACGCGCTCGCGGATCGCGCGCAGGATGTCGCGCTTGCCGGCGAAGTGGTGGTAGACCGCGCCGCGCGTGACACCCGCCTCGGCCGCGATCTGCTCGACGGTGCTGCTGGTGATGCCGTAGCGGTCGAAGCACGCGAGCGCGCCCTCGACGATCGCCTCGCGCGTGCGGGCCGCCTCTTCCTTGGTCCTGCGCATCGGCGCTCCGGATTTAGATACATCGAAGAACGTATATAATAGCTCGCTTCCCTCCCCGACGGCCCTCCCATGACAGCGCGATTCCGCGACGCCCTTCCTTTTCTCCTCGCCGCGGCGCTGGCGGCCGCCTGCTCGCACAAAGAGGAGGCGCCGAAGGCCGGCGCCGGCGCGGGCGGCGCGATGCCCGCGCTTCCGGTGAGCGTGGTCGAGGTGCACCGCCAGAAGGTGCCCATCTCGCTGGAGGCGGTGGGCCAGGCGCAGGGCTCGCGCGAGGTGCAGATCCGCTCGCGCGTCACCGGCATCCTCGAGAAGCGCGTGTACGACGAGGGCGCCCCGGTGAAGGAGGGCGCCGTGCTCTTCAGCATCGAGCGCGCGCCCTACGAGCTCGCGGTCGAGCAGGCGAAGGCGGCGCTGCAGCAGGACGTGGTGAAGAAGCAGCTCGCGGAAGTGGATGCGAAGCGCCTGCAGCCGCTCGCCGACCAGAAGGCGATCTCCGAGCGCGAGCTCGACCAGGCGATCGCGACCGAGAAGACGTCGATCGCCGCGATCGCCTCCGACGAGGCGAAGGTGAAGCAGGCCGAGCTCGACCTTTCCTATACGCGGGTGAGCGCGCCCATCTCGGGCATCACCGGCCGCGCGCTGCAATCGGAGGGCGCGCTCGTCACGGCGAACACCGACTCGGCGCTCCTCACCACGCTCACGCAGGTGAATCCGATCTGGGTGCTCTTCCCGCTCGCCGAGAGCGACTACAAGGAAGTGCGCGGCGCCGAGCGCTCGGCACGCGTACAGATGGTGGACGACAACGGCAAGGTGCTCGCCGACCACGGCAAGCTCAACTTCGCGAGCACCACCGTCGACCAGAAGACGGGCGCGGTGCAGCTGCGCGCGGAATTCCCCAACCCGGGCACGCACTGGCTGCCGGGCCAGTTCATCAAGGTGCGCATCCTCGCGGGCGAGCAGGATGCGATGCTGGTGCCGCAATCGGCGGTGACGCAGACCGAGCAGGCGCGCCTGGTGATGACGGTGGGCGCGGACAACAAGGTCGTGCCCAAGACGGTGCAGACCGCGAACTGGATCGGCAACGACATCATCGTGACGGGCGGGCTCGACGAAGGCGACCGCGTGATCGTGGACAACCTCGTGAAGGTGCGCCCGGGCGCGTCGGTCGCGCCGCACCCGGCCGGCGAGGCGCCGGCGAAGCCGGCGGGCGCGGCGGCGCCCGCCGCCGCGCGGAAAGCGGCGAGGTAGGCGCGCGCCATGGGAAACTTCTCGCGCTTCTTCATCGAGCGCCCGATCTTCGCGAGCGTCATCGCGATCATCATCACGCTCGCGGGGCTCCTCGCCGGGTTCTCGCTGCCGGTCGCGCAGTATCCGGAGATCTCGCCGCCGACGGTGACCATCTCCACGACCTACACCGGCGCGAGCGCCGAGACGCTCGCGAAAACGGTCGCCGCCCCCATCGAGGAGCAGCTCTCCGGCGCCGAGGGCATGGTGTACTACTCCTCGAGCGCGGGCTCCGACGGACAGCTCAACATCACCGCGACCTTCGAGGTCGGGACCGACGTCGACCGCGCCACCTTCCAGCTCAACAACCGCGTGCAGCAGGCGCTTCCGCGCCTGCCCGACGAGGTGCGCCGCAACGGCGTGCTGGTGCAGAAGCGCTCGCAGGACATCCTGCTCGTGATCGGGCTTTTCTCGCCCAAGGGCACTCAGGCGACGACCTCGATGGCCGACTACGCCACGATCAACATGATCGACGAGCTGAAGCGCGTGCCGGGCGTGGGCGACGTGTTCCTGTTCGGCTCGGGGTCCTCGATGCGCGTGTGGCTGCATCCGGACAAGATGGCGCAGCTCGGCGTCACGCCGACCGACGTGAAGGCGGCGATCCTCGCGCAGAACGCGCAATACGCGGTGGGCAAGGTGGGCGCGGAGCCGGCGCCGAAGGGCCAGCAGCTCACCTACACGGTCACCGCCCGCGGCCGCCTCGTCAATCCGGACCAGTTCCAGAACATCGTCGTGCGCGCGAACGGATCGACCGGCGTGCTGCGCCTGAAGGACATCGCGACCGTCGAGCTGGGCGCCCAGACCTACGACCTTCCCGCGACCGTGGACGGCAAGCCCGCGGTCGGCATGGCGGTGTTCCTGCAGACCGGCGCCAATGCGCTCGAGGTCTCGCGCACCATCAAGTCCGAGCTGGAGGAGATGGCGAAGGCGTTCCCGGCCGACATGCAGTACATGATCCCGTTCGACACGACGCTGGTCGTGAAGAGCTCGATCCACGAGGTGCAGAAGACGATCTTCGAGGCGGCGGTGCTGGTGCTGCTCGTGGTGTTCGTCTTCCTGCAGTCCTGGCGCGCGACGCTGATCCCGATGCTCGCGGTGCCCGTTTCCATCATCGGCACCTTCGCCGGGCTCTACATCCTCGGCTTCTCGATCAACACCCTCACGCTCTTCGCGATGGTGCTCGCGATCGGCATCGTGGTGGACGACGCGATCGTGGTGCTGGAGAACGTCGAGCGCCTGATGCGCGAGCAGAAGATGCGCGCCCACGAGGCGGCGATCGAGGCGATGCGGGAAGTGTCCGGCGCGCTGATCGCGATCGTGCTGGTGCTTTGCTCGGTATTCATCCCGGTCGCGTTCCTGGGCGGCATCGCGGGCCAGCTCTACAAGCAGTTCGCCGTGACGGTCGCGGTGGCGGTCGTGATCTCGGGCTTCACCGCCCTCACGCTCACGCCGGCGCTCTGCTCGCTGCTGCTCAAGGCCGGCCACCACGAGGCGCGCATCTTCCATCCGTTCAACGTCGGCTTCGACAAGGTGCGCGGCACGTTCCTCTGGTTCGTCAACTCGGCGCTGCGCCGGCGGCTGGTCTCCGCGATCGTGTTCCTCCTCATCGTGCTCGCGGTCGCGGGCCTTTTCCGGTTCGTGCCGAGGAGCTTCATCCCGCCGGAGGACCAGGGCTACCTCATCAGCTCGATCCTGCTGCCCGACGGCGCGTCGCTGCAGCGCACGCAGAAGACCGGGGCGCAGTTCCAGAGCATGCTCTCCGACGATCCTGCGATCGCGCACGCGTTCGTCGCCGCCGGGCGCGATTTCATCGGCGGCGGCAACAAGCCGAACGCGGGCACCTCGTTCATCCTGCTCAAGGACTGGGACGAGCGCACGCGCACGGCCGGGCAGGTCGCCGCGGACCTGGGCCGCAAGGCGCTCTCGTTCCCCGACGGCCTCGCGCTCGTCTTCAACCCGCCGGCGATCCGCGGCCTCGGCAGCGCCGGCGGCTTCGAGTTCTACGTGCAGGCGCGCCAGGATACCGACGCGCAGCGCCTGGGCGCGGCGACCGACGGCCTGGTGAACGCGCTGCGCGCCGATCCGATGCTCACCGGCATCAACAGCTTCTACCGGCCGACCGTGCCGCAATTGCGCGTCGAAGTGGACCGCGAGCAGGCGATGTCCCTCGGCGTGCCGGTGGAGGACATCTACGATGCGCTCGGCGCGACCATGGGCGCGTACTACGTGAACGACTTCAACATGGCCGGCCGCACCTTCCAGGTGAACGTGCAGTCGGACGCGCCGTTCCGGGCACGCCCCGACCAGATCGGCAACATCTTCGTGCGCTCGACGACGAGCGGCGAGATGATCCCGCTGCGCGCCTTCCTGCGCGTGGAGTCGGTGATCGGCCCCGAGCAGGTCGACCGCTTCACCGGCTTCACCGCGGCGCACGTGCTCGGCAACGGCAAGCCCGGCGTGAGCTCGGGGCAGGCGATCGAGGAGGTGGAGAAGGTCGCCGCGCAGACGCTGCCCGCGGGCTACACGCTCGCGTGGACCGGCCAGGCGTTCCAGGAGAAGCGCACCGGCAACGCCTCGATGTTCGCCTTCGGCCTCGCGATCGTGATGGTGTACCTGATCCTCTCGGCGCTCTACGAGCGCTGGCGCCTGCCTTCGGCCGTCGTGCTCGCGGTGCCGTTCGCGGTGCTGGGCGCGCTCGGGCTCGTCGCCCTGCGCGGCATGGAGAACGACATCTACTTCCAGATCGGCCTGGTGGTGCTGATCGGGCTCGCGGCGAAGAACGCGATCCTGATCGTGGAGTTCGCGCAGCAGGGATTGCTCTCCGGCATGAGCGCGAAGGATGCGGCGCTGCAGGCCGCGCGCCTGCGCTTCCGCCCGATCGTGATGACCTCGCTCGCGTTCGTGTTCGGCGTGATGCCGCTCATGTTCGCGAGCGGCGCGGGCGCCGCGGCGCGGCGCTCGATGGGCACCGGCGTCGTGGGCGGGATGCTCCTCGCGACCTTCGTCGCGACGATCTTCGTGCCGCTCTTCTTCACGGTGTTCGCGCGGCGCCAGAAGATGGGCGGGCACGCGCAGGACGGGGCTGCGCACGGCGAGCCGCGCGAGGAGGGGCGATGATGCGCCGGATCCTCGTGTGCGCGCTCGCCCTGGCGCTCGGCGGCTGCATGGTGGGCCCCGACTACAAGCGCCCCGACCTCGGCCTTCCCGCCGCGTACAACGGCGCGGGCCCGGCGAGCGGCAGCATCAAGGTGCCGGGCGAGTGGTGGACGCTCTACGGCGATCCGGTGCTCGACGAGTACGTGAAGTCCGGCCTCGAGCGCAACGCCGACGTGAAGCTCGCCGCCGCGCGCGTCGAGGAGGCGGAGGCGGTGGTCGCGCAGGCGCGGGCCGCGTTCTTCCCCGAGGTCGAGGCGCAGGCGGGGGCGCAGCGCTCGCGCACGCTGCAGTTCGGCACGGTGAGCCTTTTCAACCTCGGCCTCTCGACCAGCTTCGAGCTCGACGTGTGGGGGAAGCTGCGCCGTGCCGAGCGCTCCGTGCGCGACCAGCTGCTCTCGAGCCGGTACGGCAGCGATACGGTCGCGCTCACGCTCGCCGCCACCATCGCGCGCACCTATTTCACCGTGATCTCGCTCGACACGCAGTACGCCGCGGCCGACGAGAACCTGCGCGCGGCGAACGAAGGCTACGACCTCACCAGGAAGCTGCTCGCCGGCGGCGTCGGCTCCGCGCTCGACGTGTACCAGGCGGGGGCCCTCGTCTCGGCCGGCGCCGCGCAGCTCAAGGAGATCGCGCGCCAGCGCGCGCTCGCGCAGCACCAGCTTGGAGTCCTCACCGGGCGCCTCGACGTCACGGTGCCGGTGAAGACCCTCGATACGCTGCCGATCCCGCCGCTACCGCCCGCGGGCCTGCCGTCGGAGCTGCTCGAGCGGCGTCCCGACGTGCGCCAGGCGGAGGAGGACCTCGCCGCGGCGACCGAGCGCATCGGTGTGGCGCGCGCGGACCAGTTCCCGACGCTGAGCCTCACCGGCTCGTTCGGCGCGCAGAGCACCGACCTCGACAAGCTCTTCTCGGGCGGCTCGAAAGTGTGGTCGATCGGCGCGAACCTCCTCGGTCCGATCTTCGACGCGGGACTGTACAAGGCGCGCACCCAGCAGGCCGAGGCCCAGGCCCACCAGGCGGCCGCGACGTACCAGCGCTCGGTCGAGAACGCGTTCCGCGACGTTTCCGACGCGCTCTCGAACGTGAAGGCCGCCGCCGACACCGAGAAGGACCTCGGGGAACGGTTGAACCAGGCGCGCGAGGCGCTGCGCCTCGCGAACCTGCGCTACCGCACCGGCTACTCGGCGTATCTCGAGGTGCTGGACGCCACGCGCACGCTCAATGCCGCGCAGCTCGACTATATCCGCAACCGCCAGAACTACCTCACGTTCACGGTGGACCTGATGAACGCGCTCGGCGGGGGCTGGAAGCCGGCGTCCTGAGGACGGCGTGCGCATGAGCGACGACCGCGGAGGCGAGGCACTGCGCGCACGCATCGTCGCCGAAGGCTTCGCGCGTGCGCCCGCGACGGAGATGTCGGCGCTGCTGGGCGCGCCCGCGGCATTGCCGGACTGGCAGGGCTTCGCCGCAAGCTGGGACGACCTGCCCCTCGATACGCAGCTACCGGAAGGCCACCGCTATCGGCGCCGCCGGCACGCGACGCTCTCCGCGGGCGCGGGCGACGTGGATTTCCGCCGCGAGCCGCACCGGCCCCATTACCAGGCGCCGCAGTACAACAAGCTGGTGGGCGGCATCGAGCGCTGGTTCGAGCCGATTCTTCCCATGGTCGTGGAAGGCGAATCCTTTCGCCGCATCCTCGCGCTCTGCCTCGAAGTGTTCGGAAGCCTGCGCCCGCAGGCCGACTGGCACGTCGAGTGCCACCAGTTCCGCATCGAGGCGCGCCGCGAGGCGGCGGGGCAGCCGACGCCCGAGGGCGTGCACCGGGACGGCGTGGACTACGTGCTGGTGCTGCTGGTGAACCGCGTGAACATCGAGAGCGGGACCACGACCGTGCATGCGCCGGATGGACGGCTGCTCGGAAGCTTCACGCTCACGCATCCGCTCGATTCCGCCTGGGTGGACGACGAACGCGTGATGCACGGCGTCACGGCGGTGCGACCGATCGATCCGGCGCGCGCCGCGCATCGCGACGTGCTGGTGGTCACCTTCCGCGAGCGGCGCGCCGACGACGACCGGCGCTGACGGAGCCAACGGCCGCGGCGCGAGGAGCTTCCGCGCCGCGGCGTCGACGTCACTGCTAGTACTGCTTCGAGGAAGAGCCGGTCGCGCCGCTGGTGCCTTGCGACGTTCCCTGGGAGGAGCTGCTTCCGGTCGCACCCTGCGAGGACGCGCCCTGGTCCGAGGAGCTACCCGCGCTCGACGCACCCGGGTTGCCCGAGCTGCCCGAGCTCATCGAGGAGTTGCCGCTGGCACCCTGGCTCGACTGCGACGAGCTGCCGCTCGAGCTCGGGCTCGACTGCGAGGAGCTCGGACTCGACTGCGATGAGCTCCCGCTCGCGCCACCGGAGCTCAGCGCCTGGAGCGTCTGCTGGTCGAGCTGCCCGGTCTGCTCGATGTTCTGCTGCTGCTGGAACTGCTTCACCGCACTCTCGGTCTTCGGGCCCATCTTTCCGTCGACCTGCCCCTGGTAGAGGCCCTTTTCCTTCAACGCCTGCTGCGCCTGGCGAACGTCGGAGCTGCTGGCGGACGAAGAAGAAGACTGCGAGCCCTGGTCCGAAGACATCGCCGAGCTGCCCTGGCCCTGCGACGAGGTCGCCGATTGCTGGTCACCCGAGGTCCCGGACGATTGCGACGACGGAGAGGCCGACTGGGACGATTGCGATGACGAAGGCGAGGCCGACTGCGCCGACGGGCTGGACGAAGACGACGAGTTCCCCTGCGCCATTGCCACCGAGGAGAGCGACAGGATGGCTGCCGCGATGGCGGTCTTCTGGAAGTTCATGTGGATTCCTTTCATGTTCGACGGGTTGCAACGAAGGCCGGCGCGCAGGCGATACCGAGCCTGCCGGCGGCCGGCCGGAATACTCCTCGCTGCAATCGCCATGCCGCCTGCACGCGTGCGAAGAGGCGCGTTTCGCGGGCTCTTCGCGCCGCCTTGTCTCCCGCGAACGACGCGCGCGTAAGCCTTGCCGTGGCGGGTGCCGCCATGAAAAACCGTTACAGGTTCATTGCCTCGGGGTGTGGTATTCCCTCCCCCGGGAAAGGGGAAAATGGTGCATTGCCGGGAGGCCCGCGGCCGGCGCCGCGTCGCGCGCTCCCGAACCAGGGGGAGACATGGCGAAACGCAAGATCCTCATCCTCGGCGCATCCTACGGCTCGCTCCTCGGCGTGAAGCTCGCGCTCGCGGGACACTCGGTGAAGCTGGTGTGCCTGCCCGCGGAGGCGAAGCTCATCAACGAGAAGGGCGCCATCGTTCGCATGCCGGTGAAGGGCCGCGAGGGGCTGGTCGAGGTGAACTCCAAGCAGTTGCCGGGCGAGGTCTCGGCAGTGGGCACGGACGTCGATCCGGCGACATTCGACCTGGTCGGGCTCGCCATGCAGGAGCCGCAGTACGGCTCGGCCGGCGTGCGCGAGTTGCTGCAGAAGGTGGCGAAGTCGCGCGTGCCGTGCATGTCGATCATGAACATGCCGCCGCTGCCGTACCTCGCGCGCATCCCGGGCCTGGACGCGCGGCGCTGCCGCGAGGCGTACAACGATCCGGAGGTGTGGAGCGGCTTCGATCCGAAGTCGGTCACCCTGTGCAGCCCCGATCCGCAGGCCTTCCGCCCGCCGGACCAGGAAGTGAACGTGCTGCAGGTGCGGCTCCCGACGAATTTCAAGGCCGCGCGCTTCGATTCGGATGCGAACACGGCGATGCTGCGTGATCTCGCGCAAGGCATCGAGGCGGCACGCTTCGAGGCGGGCGGCGAGAAGATCGAGCTGCCGGTGAAGCTCAAGGTCCACGACTCGGTGTTCGTGCCGCTCGCGAAGTGGGCGATGCTCATGGCGGGCAACTACCGCTGCGTGAGCGCCGAGGGCGTGCGCTCGATCAAGGAAACGGTGCATGGCGACCTCGCCGCCTCGCGCGCGGTGTACGAGTGGGTGAACGACCTGTGCGTCTCGCTCGGCGCGAGTCCCGCGGACATGGTGCCGTTCGAGAAGTACGCGAACGCCGCGCTCTCGCTGCAGAGCCCTTCCTCGGCCGCACGGGCGCTCGCCGCCGGTGCGCCGCGCATCGAGCGCGTCGATCGGCTGGTGCAGGCGGTCGCGGCGCAGAAGGG
Source organism: Usitatibacter sp. (assembly GCA_035605915.1). Lineage (GTDB taxonomy): Bacteria > Pseudomonadota > Gammaproteobacteria > Burkholderiales > Usitatibacteraceae > Usitatibacter. Next base: position 75,461 of record DATNGJ010000031.1, on the reverse strand, counting down.
CCGCAAGTCGGCCGCGATCGACGAGATCGTGCGCATCGTCGATTCCTGGCTGGTGAAGAACCGCCGCAAGGGCTGACCGGCAACCGCGTTCGGGGCGCGTTGTCCAACGCGTCCCGTATCGCCGGATGCCCCCATGGCCCCACCCCACGGCGGCGCGCACCGCCAGTCGCGCAGCGAGGTCTCGCGCGATGGCCGGCGCGAAGAGCGCCGCCAGAGCAAGCTCGAGAAGGAGCAGCAGGAGGTCGTCGAGCGCGCCGCCCCGCGCACCCCGGTGATCTACGAGGTCGTGCGCACGATGGGCGAGGAGGAGATGGCGCGCCCGGCCACGTCGCTCTGGTGGTCGGGGCTCGCCGGCGGGCTTTCCATCAGCTTCTCGCTCTTCGCGCAGGGTGTGCTGCAGACGCACCTTCCCGAGGCGCCGTGGGCGGTGCTGGTGCGCGACCTCGGATACCCGATGGGCTTCCTCATGGTGGTCCTCGCACGCCAGCAGCTCTTCACCGAGAACACCATCACGATGGTGCTGCCCGTGATGGCGAAGCCGTCCCTCGCGGCGCTCGCTTCGATGTGGCGCGTATGGGGCATCATCCTCGCCGCGAACCTCGCCGGCACGCTCCTCGCGGCGCTCTTCTGCACCTTCACGCCGGTGCTCGAGCCCGATGTGCGCGAGGCGATGCTCGCGATCGCCCGCGAGGCCATGGACAAGGCCTGGGCCGCCATGTTCTTCCAGGCGATCACGGCGGGGTTCCTCATGGCCGCGATGGTGTGGCTGCTTCCCGGGGCCGAGTCCGCGCAGTTCCTGGTGATCGTCGCGATGACCTACCTCATCGCGATCTCCGGCGCGGCGCACATCGTCGCGGGCAGCATCGAGTCGTTCATGCTCGCCCTCCACGGCGAGCTCGGCGCGGGGCGGCTGGTGACCGGCTTCCTCGTGCCCGCCTTCCTCGGCAACGTCGTGGGCGGCACCGCGCTCTTCGCGGTCATCTCCTACGCACAGGTGATGAAGGAGATCGAGGCGTAGGAACCCTGCCGCGCGCCGCTGTCGAACCGGTTTTGCCAGGAGGCCGCCATGGCGCTTCCCTCGATCGTCCGGCGTGAGGATCCCGCGGTGCTGCGGGGTTCGCTGCGCGAGTCCGAGGCACCCGAGATGCTGCTGCGGCGCCTCGTGGTGGTGATGTCCTTCCTCGGCACCGCGTGCATGGCGGTGACGACCCTCTTCCAGATGGGGATCCTGCGCCACCTCAAGGATCCGCCCCTCGACGGATTCCACTCCGACAAGGTGAACGCGTCGGACCTCGCCTACGGCTGGGGCATGCCCGACTCGCCGCTCAGCATCGCCTCGCACGCGGTCGCGGTGGCGCTCGCCGGGGTCGGGGGCGTGGATCGCGCGCGCACGCAGCCGCTGGTGCCGCTCGCCGCGACGATCGCGGCCGCGCCCGCCGCGCTCACCGCGGGCCGCTATCTCTTCCACGACATGCCGGTGCGCGAGAAGGCGTGGTGCCCGTGGTGCATCGCCGACGCGCTCGCGCACATCGCGGTGCTCGGGTTCACGCTGTGGGAATCGAAGAACGCGGCGATGCGCCTCGTCGGGAAGGACTGAGCCGATGCGCGCGAAGGTGCTGAGCGCCGGCGATCCGCGCGTGATCGCGGTGGTGTTCGATACGGGGGAGGAGCCCGTCGCCGCGCTCACCGCGTTCGCCGCCGAGCATGGATTGCACGCGGCGAGCTTCACCGCGATCGGCGCGTTCGAGCAGGCGACGCTCGGCTATTTCGACTGGGAGCGCAAGGACTACGAGCGCATCGAGGTGCGAGAGCAGGTCGAGGTGCTCTCGCTCCTCGGCGATCTCGCCTTCGAAGGCGACAAGGCACGCGTGCACGCCCACGTCGTGCTCGGCCGCAAGGACGGCTCGACGCGCGGCGGCCACCTGCTCTCGGCGAAGGTGCGGCCCACGCTGGAAGTGATCCTCACGCAGGCGCCCGGCTACCTCGAGCGCGTGCACGATCCGGTCTCGGGCCTCGCGCTGATCCGGCTCGACCGCTAGCTCGCACCTCCCTCTTGCTTTTCTCGGTGTCCCCCGGGGTCCTGCGTGGCCTCTCCGTTTCCGGCTTGAATCACCCAGGGAGTAAAGTAACCGGGACCCGAAGAGGAGATTCCATGGACACCGCAACACCGGATGTGCGCCGCTTCGACAACCACATCGGCGGCGAGCGCGTGCCGCCCGCGGAAGGCCGCCGTTTCGTCTCCACCAATCCCACGACCGGCAAGCCGTGGGGCGAATTCGCAGAGTCGAGCCGTGCCGACGTCGATCGCGCGGTCGCCGCGGCGCGGGCCGCCTTCGATGGCGCCTGGTCGAGGCTCTCGCCCACGCGGCGCGGAAGGCTCCTCATGGGATGGGGCGATCGCATCGCCGAGCACGCCGAGGAGATCGCCGCGATCGAGACGCAGCAGAACGGCAAGCTCGTGGCCGAGATGCGCGCGCAGGCGAAGGCGGTGAAGGATTTCCTGTACTACTTCGGCGGCCTCGCCGACAAGGCCGAGGGGCGCGTGATCCCGCTCGAGCGCGCGAGCGTGCTCAACTACACGCTGCGCGAGCCGCTCGGAGTCGTCGGCGTGATCGTGCCGTGGAATTCACCGACCTTCCTCACCATCATGAACGTCGCGCCCGCGCTCGCCGCGGGCAACACCGTCGTGATCAAGCCTTCGGAAGTCACGTCGGCCTCCGCGTTCGAGCTCGCGCGCCTCGCGGAAGAGGCGGGATTCCCGCCCGGGGTCGTCAACGTCGTCACCGGCGCGCGCGAGGCCGGCGAGGCGCTGGTCGAGCACCCGGGCGTCGCGAAGATCTCGTTCACCGGGAGCGAGGCGGGCGGCAAGGCGATCGCGGCCCGGTGCGGCGCGCGCCTCGCCTCCTGCACGCTCGAGCTGGGCGGCAAGAGCCCGAACATCGTGTTCGACGACGCGAACCTGGACCAGGCGGAAGCGGGCGTGCTCGCCGGCATCTTCGCCGCGGCGGGACAGACGTGCGTCGCCGGATCGCGCGCCTACGTGCACGAGCAGGTCTACGACGAGATGCGCGAGCGGCTCGTGAAGCGCGCGCGCTCGATCCGCCTGGGCGACCCGCTGCGTTCCGAGACGCAGATGGGACCGGTCGCGACGCGGGCCCAGCTCGAGAAGGACCGCTCGATGGTGGAGCGCGCGGTCTCCGAGGGGGCGCAGGTGCTCACGGGAGCCCGGCGCGCGGCGGTCGAGGGCTTCGAGGACGGGCTCTTCTACGAGCCCACGATCCTCGCGGGCGCCGCGCCCACGAACTCGATCATGAACGAGGAAGTCTTCGGGCCCGTGCTCGCCTTGACGCCCTTCCACGACGAGGGCGAGGTGGTGCGCCTCGCCAACTCGACGCGCTTCGGCCTCGCGGCGGGCTTCTGGACACGCGACCTGCGGCGCGCGCACCGCCTGGCGAAGAAGCTGCAGGCGGGCACCGTGTGGATCAACACCTACCGGGCGCTCACGTTCAACTCGCCCTTCGGCGGCTACAAGTCGAGCGGGATCGGCCGCGCCAACGGCATGGAGGCCATCGACCAGTTCCTGCAGACGAAGAGCGTGTGGGTCGAGACCAGCGACGAGGTGCAGGACCCCTTCGTGCTGCGGACCTGAGCGCCGGCCTTCAGGGGTTGCAATACGTCTGCACGCGGCGCTTCGCGTCGGCGAGCGCCGCGCTGCGCTGCTCCTCCGTGAGCGTCATCGGCTCGCCCTGCGTGTTGAGCTCCACCACCGGATCGGGCGAATCGAGCACGGTCACGTTGCGCTTCGCGAGCGAGCAATAGGTCTTGCGCAGGTCGGCGGCGCGCTTCTCCTCGTCCGCGCTCTCGTGGGCGGACCCGTCGGCATTCTTCGATGCGGGAACCGCGGCTTTCGCGTCGCCGCCCTCGGCCGCGGGCTGCTGCGGCGCGCTCGCGGCGGGCGTCTCGGCGATGGGCAGCTCGCGGGCGTCCGTGCCCTGCGGCGGCGGCGTCTCCGTGTAGTGCGTGGTGCCGTCCTTGTCGACCCACTTGTAGATCGCCGCGGCGGCCGGGATTGCGTACAGCGCTGCGAGCGCCGCGAGGATGATCGGGATCTTGCGCATGTGGTGCCTCCCAGTCTGTTCTCCGACAAAAGGATACGCCAGGAGCCGGCGCTTTCGCGAGCCCAAAGGCGCTACACTCACGCGCCGGGCGGGCACCGAACCACGGTTCCCGGCCCCTCAACCCTTCCACAAGGAGGCTCGCAAGTGCGCATCGGAGTCCCGAAGGAGATCAAGAACAACGAGTATCGCGTCGGCCTCACGCCGGCGAGCGTGCGCGAGGTGGCGGCGCACGGCCACGAGGTGCTGGTCGAGTCGAACGCGGGCGCCGGAATCGGCGCGGCCGACGGCGACTACGCGAGCGCCGGCGCGAAGGTGGTCGCGAACGCGGAGGAAGTCTTCGCCCGGGCCGACATGATCGTGAAGGTGAAGGAGCCGCAGGCCGCCGAACGCAAGCGCCTGCGCCCCGGGCAGGTGCTCTTCACCTACCTGCATCTCGCGCCCGATCCGGAGCAGGCGAAGGACCTGGCGGCGAGCCGCGCGATCGCGATCGCCTACGAGACCGTCACCGCGCCGGGCGGCGGACTCCCGCTGTTGGCGCCGATGTCGGAGGTCGCGGGAAGGCTCGCGGTGCAGGCGGGCGCGCATTGCCTCGAGAAACGCGAGGGCGGCATGGGTATCCTGCTGGGCGGCGTGCCCGGCGTGCCGCCCGCGAAGATCGCCATCCTCGGCGCCGGCGTGGTGGGCACCAACGCCGCGCTGATCGCCGTGGGCAGCGGTGCGCACGTCGTCGTGCTCGATCGCAGCGTCGAGGCGCTGCGGCGCACCGAGGCGCGCTTCGGCGCGCGCGTGGTCACCGTGCACTCCAACCGCGAGACGCTCGAGAAGCACGTCCTCTCGGCGGACCTCGTGATCGGCGCGGTGCTGGTGCCCGGCGCCGAGGCGCCCCGGCTCGTCACGCGCGAGATGGTCGCGCGCATGAAGCCCGGCTCCGTGCTGGTGGACGTCGCCATCGACCAGGGCGGCTGCTTCGAGACCTCGCATCCGACGACGCACGACGCGCCGACCTTCGTGGTCGATCGCGTGGTGCACTACTGCGTGGCGAACATGCCGGGCGCGGTTCCGCGCACGTCCACCTACGCGCTCAACAACGCGACGCTGCCTTTCGTGCTTGCGCTGGCGGACGAGGGCTGGCGCGAGGCGCTGCAGCGCGATCCGCACCTGCGCGCGGGCCTCAACGTGTGCGCGGGAAAGATCACCAATCGCGAGGTCGGGGAGGCGCTGGGCGCGGCCTTCGTCGATCCCTCGCAGGCGATCGGCTGAAAGCGCGCGCCGGATGGCCGAGCTGCGCTTGCGCCCGCTCGTCGCGGCGGACCAGTCGTTCCTCTGGGACATCTTCCACGTGGCGTTGTGGGATCCGCCGCCCGGCCCGTTGCGGCCGCGCTCGCTGCTGCAGCATCCGGACGTGCGCATCTACGCCGAGGACTGGGGCCGCGCGGGCGACGTGGGCGTCGTGGCCGAGGTGGACGGTCGGCGCGCGGGTGCGTGCTGGATGCGGCTGCTCATGGGCGGCCGGGGGCTCGCCTACGTCGACGACGAGACGCCGCAGCTCGGCATCGCGCTCTTTGCCGGGTTCCAGTGCTGTGGACGGCCGGCGATGCATGACCGCCATGCCCCGAGCCCGCGACCCGCCGCGGCGGAAGGAGCCGATGGAGCTCGATGAGCTCACGATCGCGATCGTGAGGCCCCTCGCAGGAACTCGCTTCGAGGTGGCGCTCCCCGGTGGGCGCGAGGTGACGCTCACGCTCGACCGCGTCGAGGGCCTCGAGGGTCGCGTGAGCGCCGGTCGGCGCGATCCCTTCTCGATCTTCTTCCTCGGCCCCGCGCAACCGATGCTCGCGCACGGCACCTACGCCTTGCGCAGCGCTCGAATCGCGTGGCCCGCGCTTTTCATCGTGCCGATCGGGCGGGACGAACGCGGAATCGAGTACCAGGCGGCGTTCACGTGATCACCGGCGCAGGGGCGGCCCAGCGCATCCGCTCGTAGACGCCGTTCGTCTCGAGCGAGCGGAATCCGAGCCGCTCGTAGAGCCTTCGCGCCGGGTTGTACTGCTCGACATGCAGCGTCACGGTGCGGCGCGACGCGCGCGCTTCCTCGAGGATCGCCCCGAGCAGCGTCGTGCCGATGCCGTGCCCGCGGAATCGCGGCAGCAGCGCGATGTCGAGCACGTTGATGTCCTTCTCGGTGCGGTCGACGTAGAGGCGGCCCGCGCCGGCGCCGTCGACCTCGACCACCTGGAAGGCGCACCGCGGATAGGCTCCCTCGTAGTGCTTCCTTTGCGCCTCGAACTGCATGTCGAGGAACGCCGCCTTGTCCGCATCGCTCCACGGCAGCACGCGCAGCTCGTCCTCGCGCGTGGACCGGTACACGCGGCGCAGGAACTCGGCGTCCTGCGCCACGCAGGGCCGTAACCTGACCTCGCGCGAGGCCGGCGCGGGCGTGGTGCTCACGCCTGCGGAAACACTCCCTGGAGCGCGACGATGAAGTTGCACGCGAGGTAGGGCGAGACGTTATTGTGCGGGTACGGCTTGTCCTGGCCGGGGTAGCCCTGCAGCGCCTGCGCGGCCATCGGCACCGTGCTCGTATCCGCGGTGTAGATGCCGCTGCCGACGGAAGCCTTGCAGATCACGGTGTTCGCCGCGGGCTTGGGCAGGTCGGCGAGGTTGAAGTTGCCCTCCAGCGCGTGGGTGTGCGGCGCCATGTTGTCGGTGGTGAGCGAGACGCCCATGCTGCCCACGACCTGGCCCGGGCCGGGATAGTTGTAGGTCGGCCCCTGGCCCCAGCCCATCGGCGCGTTGGTGAGGAGGTTCGGCAGCAGGAAGATGGCGCCGCTCCCGCCGTACATGTTCTTGAAGATGGAGAAGAGCGCCTGGTTCTGTGCGACCGGAAGCGCCTGCCCGGCCGCGAACGCGTAGTTCTTCGGCGCGAAGTCGCCGCCGAACATCTTGATCTCTCCGAGGAAGGGTTCGGACATGGGGCCTCCGTTCAGGAGCGCGACGGGAAGATCCCGTTCACGCAGATGATGTAGGTGACGGTGAGCGAGGGCATGCGGTTCTCGTGCGGGACCGCGTTGCCGGTCGAAGGTGCGATCGAGCTCGCCGAGAGCGCCGTGCCGGCGCTGCGCTGCGAGTAGATCGAGACGCTGGTGGACGACGCGAGCATCGCGCCTTTCGCGGTCGATTGCGTCGCGGCATCGGTCACCGCAGAGATCGCATGGTTGTGCGCGGGATGGTTCACGCCCGCGAGCGTCACGCCATCCGTGCCTCCCTGTTGCCCGAGCGTGTAGTTCTGCAGGCCCTGTCCCTGTCCCACGCCGACCGGGATGCGCCCGCAAAGGTTCGGCAGGTTGAAGGTCTGCTGGCCGTCGCCGCCGTAGGTCGTGCCGATCAGAGTGTAGAGCTCGGTGTATTGGGAGATGGGCAGGCTCGCGCCGTTGCAGAGCATCCAGCCTTGCGGAGCGAAGTTGCCGCCGAAGATGCGGATCTCGCCGGTGAAAGGGTCCATGGTCGCTCCTAGTTGCGGCTCGGGTACACGCCGTTGAACGCGATGATCACGTTGAGCACGGTGAACGGCTGGCGATTCTCGTGGGCCACGCCGCCGACCGGGGATACGGACGTCGGCAGCAGGTTCACCGTGTTCTTCGAGGGCGGCGCATACACCGTCGCCGACGATCCCAGCAGGTGCGCATTCGGCGGCGCCACGGCGTTGGTGCTGGGAGAAGCCTGCAGCGCGTGCGTGTGCGGCGGGACCTCGTTGCCCGTGAGCAGGTGCGTTTCCGCGCCGCCCTTGACCCCGAGTTGGTAGAGCTGGCCGCCGCTGAAACCCACGGGCGCGCGGCCGCGCAGGTCGGGAAGGCCGAACGTGTTGACGCCGTCCCCGCCGTAGGTCTTCTTGAGCAACGATGCCAGCGGCTGGTATTGGCTGACTTGCAGCGTCTGGCCGGCGCACTGCAGCCAGCCCTTGGGCGCGAAGTCGAAGGCGACCACGCGCATCTCGCCGATGAACGGCTCGGACATCCTTGCCTCCCTTGTTGTCGTTGTTGGATCGCGATTGCGTTGGTTACGGGGTGATGCAGCTTCCGTTGACGTATCCGCCCGAGCCGCTGGTATCGGCGAAGACGGTCTCGGGCGGGTTCTGGCCAGCGGCGAAGCTCGCGACCGCGGTCGTATCGGTCGCGGCGCCCGTGTATCCCGGCAGCGTCACCACCGTCGTGAAGCGCTGGTCGAGGTAAATGTCGGATCCGGAGTTTCCGCTGCCCCAGGTCGTGGTCGAGCCTTCGGAGACGGTGTTGCCGCTCATGTCGAGGCAGACCGTCATGCTGCTGCCGGACGTGACCGCGGCATCGAGGCCGATGGCCTCGTTCTGGCCTCCGGCGGCGCTGCCGGCCGGATTGTCGAGCGCGTTGTTGAGCACCTTCGCCTGCAGCGTTCCGCCGCCCCCGCCCAGCAGCCGGATGCCCAGGCCGTTCACCACTTGCTGGATCGTGTTGTTGTTGATGTGCAGCTCGAGCGAGCCGGTGCCGGCCGGCGCGTGGTCCACCTCGATGCCGTGGCAAAGCGTGCTGCTGCACGCCGAACCCAGGACGGCGTTGCCGATGGTGTTGCCCGAGATCGTGCCCTGCACGAGCCCGCTCGAGCCGTCGAGCGTCTGGTAGAAGATCGAGCGTCCGACCATCTGCGTGAAGCTGGAATTGTTCTTGGTGTCGAACGTCACGTTGGAGGTCCCCGCGACCTCGACATCCACGCCGGCCAGGGCGTTCGCGAACGTGCTGGTCTGCACCGAGCCGGTGAGGTTCATCGCGGAGGTCGACGTTCCGGGCAGGATCAGGAGGGCGCTGGCGGGGATGATGAGCCCCGACCCGAAGTTCTGGAACGTCGAGCCCGATACGTTGAACGTCGTCGTTCCGCCCGCGCCCGAGAGGCGCACGCCGTCCAGCCCGGTCGTCGCGGCGTTCGTCGCGTTGCTGAAGGTGGACGACGCGATGGACAGGTTGAGCGGCTGCGACGGCGAGCCCGAATTCTGCTGCTCGACGTATACCTGGTAGGCCGCGTTGTTGGTGGCGGTGAGGCTCGTGAAGGCGCTGGTGCCGTGCAGGTTCTGGAACAGGAGCCCCGACTCGAACGCCTCGTCGCCGTTGTTGGTGACGCCGGTGCTCGCGATCGTGAAATCGTAGACGTTGTTGCCGTTGATGCCGATCTGCTTGCTGTTCGAGATGGTCGAGCCGGTGATCGAGACGCCGTCGATGTTGCGCAAGTACACGTTCGCGAAGCAGCTCAGGTTGTCGCCGGCGACGAGGTCTCCGCCGCAGCCGGTGCTCGATCCCGCCACCACCTGCGAGATCGCGTTCCCGCTGATCGTCATGTTGGCGAGCGAGACCGCGTTGCCGCTGCAGTTGCCCAGCGAGGCGCACTGCGCGATACCGGTGAAGGACAGGCCGCTCGCGCCGAAGCCCGAGACCGTGCCGCCGGCGGGGCTCAGCGTGTCGGTGCCGGAGACGTTGAAGTGCCCGGTGAGGTTCTGCACCTGCACGCCGAAGTTCGCGGAGCCCGGGGCGCCGGCCGCCGAAAGGCTCTTCAGGTCGATGGTGCCCGAGTTGCCGCTGCCGCCGAGCGTGAAGGCGCTGGCCCCGGCGGTCGTGCTGCGTAGCCGTCCTACGTTCACCGTGAAGCTCGTGGCGCTCGACGCGGAAAGCCTCGCGGCGCTGCCGTCCATGTCGAAGCCCGCGAGCGCGTTGCCGCTGGTGAACGCGACGAGGGCGTTCAGGTTCGGGAATGTTCCCGGAACGCCGGGAAGCGCCTGGCCGTTGGGCGCGGGCAGCCCGCTGAACGCGGTCGAAGATCCCTGGCCCATCAGCCGCTGGCTCGCGAGCAGGGTGAGCGGCCCCGTATACGCGCCGCTTCCGGTGTACACGAAGATCGTGTCGCCGATCTGCGGGTTGAGCGAAGTGTTCGTGTTGGCCGCGTTGAAGGCGGCGAGGCTGGTATACGGGTGGCTCTCGCGGCCGTCGCAGCTCGAGCTGCACGCGCCGGCCGCGTTGTTCACGTACCAGACGCGGCCGCTCACGGTGATCGTCACCGTCGCGGTGTCGGTCGCCGCACCGTCGGCGATCGTGTACGTGAAGGTGTCCGTGCCGGTATAGCCGCGCGGCGGATCGTAGGTGAACTGGCCGAGGTTGGCGCCGCTCGTCACCATCGTCACCGTGCCGCCCTGCGCGCTCGCCGAATCGAACGCGGAGATGGTCGTGCTGGGCGAGACGACGTCGTTCGCGGTAACGCTGAACGGCACCGTGGCCGATGCGGAGTCGACCAGCGTGTTGCCGATCACCGTGCCGAAGGTGTCGTTGCTCGCGGTGATGCCGACCATGAAATTGCTGAACGTCGTGGCGCCCGCGCAGCCCGTGAGCGTGTCCGTCGCGGTCACGGCGAAGGTGTAGGTTCCGGCGACCGTCGGGGTGCCGCCGAGCGATGCGCCGGTGAAGGAGAGTCCGGTCGGGCTGCCCACTCCCAGGCTGAAGGCGTAGCTACCGCTGCCCCCGGAGGCCGAGAAGGCGACCGGGCCGTACGATGCGTTGAGCGTCGCGTTGGCGAGCGTCGTGGGCGAGACCGAGATCGCCGGGCACACCACGTTCAGCGTGAACGGCTGCGTGGCGTCCGGCGCGACGCCGTTCGAGGCGGTGAACGAGAACGAGGTGCTGCCGGTCGCGACCGGCGTGCCGGCGAGCGTGCCGTTCGCGCCGCCCGCGTAGCTGAACGAGACGCCCGAGGGCAACGCGGAGCCGGTCTGCGCGATGCTCGTCACAGTCGGCGTGCCCGTGGTCGTCACGCTGAAGGTGTTGGGGACGCCGGCCGCGAACGTGATGTTGTTCGCGCTCGTGATCGACGGCGCCTGGTCCACCGAGAGCGTGAAGCTCTGTGTCGCGTTGGGCGTCACGCCGTTCGCGGCGGTGATGGTGATCGGGAAGCTGCCCGGCACCGACGCGGTGCCCGCGATCGTCGCGGTGCCGTTGCCGTTGTTCACGAAGCTCACGCCCGCCGGGAGCGACCCGGTTTCCGAAATCGTCATCGACGCGTTGGTCGGCGAGCCGGTCGTCGTGACGGTGAAGGTCCCGGCCTGCCCCGCGATGAACGACGCGCTTGCGGCGCTCGTGATGGCCGGCGACTGGTTCACCGTGAGCGTGAAGCTTTGCGAGGCGTTGGGCGCGATGCCGTTCGCGGCGTTGATCGTGATCGGGAAGGTGCCCGGCGCGGTGGGCGTGCCCGCGAGCGTGGCGGTGCCGTCGTTGTTGCTGACGAATGTGACGCCGGAGGGAAGGGCGCCCGTTTCCGAGAGCGCCATGGAGGCGCCGCTCGGCGTGCCGGTGGTGGTCACCGTGAAGCTGCCGGCGGTTCCGACCCTGAAGGTAGCGTTGTTCGCGCTCGTGATGGCGGGCGCGGCGTTCACCGTAAGCGTGAAGGCTTGCGCGGCGTTGGGCGTCACGCCGTTTGCCGCCGCGATGGTGATCGGGAACACGCCTTGCGCCGTGGGCGTCCCCGCGAGCGTCGCGGTGCCGTTGTTGTTGTTCACGAAGGTGACGCCGGCCGGAAGCGCGCCCGTCTCCGTGATCGACATCGAGGCGTTGGTCGGAAGCCCGGTGGTCGTGACCGTGAACGTGCCCGCCTGGTTCAGGGCGAGGGTCGCGTTGTTGGCGCTCGTGATCGACGGCGCCTGCTCCACCGTGAGCGTGTACGACTGGGTGGCGTTGGGCGTGACGCCGTTGGCGGCCGTGATCGTGATCGGGAAGCTCCCGGCGGCGGTCGGTGTTCCCGAGAGGGTCGCGGTACCGTCGTTATTGTTCACGAAGGTGACGCCGGGGGGCAGTGCGCCTGTCTTGGAGAGGACCATCGAGGCGCCGCTCGGCGTGCCCGTCGTGGTCACCGTGAAGGTGCCGGCGGCACCCACCGTGAACGTGGCGTTGTTCGAGCTCGTGATGGCCGGCGCCTGGTTCACCGCGAGCGTGAAGGATTGAGTGGCGTTGGGCGTCACGCCGTTCGCGGCGGTGATGCTGATCGGGAACGAGCCGGACACCGTCGGCGTCCCCGCGATCGTGGCGCTTCCGTTCCCGTTGTTCACGAACGTGAGGCCGGCGGGGAGGGATCCGGTCTCCGAGAGCGTCATCGATGCGTTGGTCGGGAAGCCGGTTGCCGTTACGCCGAACGTTCCCGCCTGGTTCGCGACGAAGGTCGCGTTGTTGGCGCTGGTGATCGCGGGCGCCTGCTGCACGGTGAGCGTGAAGCCTTGCGAGGCGGCGGGCGCGACGCCGTTCGCCGCGCCGATCGTGATCGAGTAGCTGCCTCCAGTGGCCGCGGCGGGCGTTCCGGAGAGCGTCGCGGTTCCGTCGTTGTTGTTGACGAGGGAGATGCCGGCGGGAAGCGCGCCGGTCTCCGAGATCGCCATCGACGCGCCGCTCGGCGTGCCGGTGGTGGTCACGGTGAACGTCCCGGCCGTTCCCACCTTGAAGGTCGCGTTGTTCGCGCTGCTGATCGCGGGTGCGGCGTTGACGGTCAGCGTGAAGGATTGCGTGGCGTTCGGCGTCACCCCGTTGTTGGCCGTGACGGTGATCGGGAAGACGCCCTGCGTCGTGGGGGTTCCGGCCAGCGTGGCGGTGCCGTTGCCGTTGTTCACCAATGTCACGCCCGCGGGCAACGCGCCGGTTTGCGTGATCGACATGGAAGCGTTGGTCGGCGAGCCGGCGGCGGTGACCGTGAACGTTCCCGCCTGGTTGAGGACGAACGTCGCGGCGTTGGCGCTGGTGATCGAAGGCGCCTGCTGCACGGTGAGCGTGAACGACTGGACGGCATTCGGGGCGACGCCGTTCGCGGCCGTGATGGTGATCGGATACGTGCCGCCGCTGCCGGCGCCGGCCGTGCCGGCGAGCGTCGCGGTGCCGTCGTTGTTGTTGCCGAAGCTCACGCCCGGGGGAAGCGCGCCCGTCTCGGTGATCGTCATCGAGGCGCCGCTCGGGGTGCCGGTGGTGGTCACCGCGAAGGTTCCCGCGGTGCCGACCTTGAAGGTCGCGGTATTCGCGCTGGTGATCGTCGGCGCCGCGTTCACGGTGAGCGTGAAGGATTGCGTGGCGTTCGGCGTCACGCCGTTCGCCGCCGTGATCGTGATCGGAAAGGCGCCCTGCGCGGTCGGCGTTCCGGCGAGCGTCGCGGTGCCGTTGTTGTTGTTCACGAACGTGACGCCGGGGGGCAGCGCGCCGGTTTCCGTGATCGACATCGACGCGTTGCTGGGAATCCCGGTGGTCGTGACGGTGAAGGTGCCCGCCTGGTTGAGCGAGAAGGCGGCGCCACTCGCGCTCGTGATCGACGGCGACTGGTTCACCGTGAGCGTGAAGCTTTGCGCCGCATTCGGCGCGACCCCGTTGCTCGCCGTGAAGGTGAGGGTGTAGGTACCCGCCGTGCCGCCCGCCGGAGTACCGGAGATGACCCCGCTCGTCGCATTGAGCGAGAGTCCCGTCGGAAGCGTGCCCGCGGACAGGGCGAACGTGGGCGCCGGCTGCCCGCTCGCGGTCAGCGTGAACGAGCCGGCGCCCGTCACGACGAAGGTCGCCGCGGGTGCGCTGGTGAACGCCGGTGCCTGCTGCGCCGCGATGTCGACGGTGGCATCGGAAGAGCCGTTGATGTTCGAGAGGCGGTAGTCGAACGTGAAGTGTCCGGTGAATCCGGCGGCGGGAGTGAAGGCGAGGGACCCGTCGGCGTTCACCGTGAGCGAGCCGCCGGCACCGAACGACGTCGTCGCGCCCGCGGCATGGTCGGTCACGGCGCCGCCGAGGGAGCCGCCGCCGTAGGAGGCGATCGCCCCCGCCGGGACGCCGAGCGTGTCGTTCGCCAGCAGGCCGCCGGCGGCCGCAACGTTCAGCGTGGTCGCGACGTTGGCCGAATAGCCGTCGGCCGCGGCGGTGGGCGGGAACGCGGTCCGCACGTCGGCGCGCACGTAGAGAATCGGCGGCGCGGGCTGCACGAACACGGCGACGAGGTCCGCGCCGACCGGGGAGTCCCCCTGCGCATCGGTCGCGATGGGCGCGATGCCGGCCCAGTCGCCGATCAGGCCGTCCATGACGATCGCCGCCCATGCGAGCGTCGCGACGAGCGACAGCGCGACGACGGCGAGCGGCGCGATCGGAATGCCGCGGCGGCGGAGAACGCCGTAGCCCACGCCCCCGACGAGCGCCGCGAGCAACGCCAGCATCGCGGGCGAAAGCGCCGGAATCGGTTCCGCACCCGGGCCCAGGCCGAAGAGGATCGGACCTCCGCCGCTCGTCGTGAAGAGCGCGTCGGTTCCGATTGCGCCGTCGACATAGGCGAAGCCCAGCCGAACGACGGCCGGCGCCGGAGGGAGAGGAAGGCTGGTCTCGATGACGTTCGAGCCGCCCGTGCCGTTGCCGACACCGACGTTCCATCCCCCGGTGCTTACGACGACCGGGGCGCCGAACACGCCGGTCGAGGTATTGCAGTCTTCGCGGGTTACGCCCGTGACCTGCGGCGGGTTCACCGTGGTGTCGACGGTGGTCGCGAATCGCTGCTCCACCCCCGACATCGATCCGCTCGGCAGCGAGGCCGTGCAGCCGGTCGCGGGGTTGTTGTCCACGTCGACGAGGACCTGGAGCGATGCGCCGAAGACGGGCACGGCGGCGGCCGCGAGGAACAGCGCGAGGAACGTCGCAACGCGTGATGCGCGCCACCGGAATATCGGCATGGACCGCTCCCTGCGCGACCGGGCTTCTTAGGGCACCGTTTCGGCTACGAGGGCGGGTAGGGGCTCCTCCGCCGCCTACGCACGTTAACAAACTTCAATTCGACGGTCCAGCGTGGCATCGCGCCGGGCACGAAGGGCAGGCGGTCAGGTTCGCGAAGGGCGGCGGCGCTGTTTCACGAGCGTCACGGGCACGCTCGCGAGGCGCACCACGTGCTCGGAGACGGAGCCCATCACGAGGCTCTTCAGCATTCCCATGCCGCGATGGCCCATCCCGATGCCGTCGCAGCGCAGCGCTTCGGCCGCCGCATCGATCTCTTCCGCCGCGTTGCCGATGGCCTCGTGCATCGTGGCCGGGACGTTCGCCGGCTCGAGCACCGCGCGCGCTTTGGCGATCGCGCTTCCCGCCGCGGCCGCGCGCGCCTCAGCGGCGCAGCACGCACTTCTCGTAGAGGGTGGGGAAGGTTCCGCCGGGATCGTACTTCGCCTTGAGCGCGGCATACGCCGGGCCGCCGTAGAGAGCGTCGAACTCCTCGCGCGGGAAGAAGCTCTCGGAGTAGAGCGACTTGATGCCGCCGGCCGCCGCGGCCGCGCGCTCGATGGCGCGGTTGAAATGGCCGCGCTCGTGCGCCTGAGCGCTCCGCACCACGTCCCAGAACCCGAAGTTCACGTACCAGCGCCGCTGCATCCGGTAGAGCGTCCAGCTCGCGCAGTCGGCCTGCGGACCGATGGGGCACATCCACACCGGCCAGATGCCGATCTCGCGCGCGAGGAACTCGAGGAAGCCCGCGGCCTTGTCGATCGGGATGTCGACGTCCTGGATCACCGACTCGCCATGCAGGCCGCGCAGCCGGTCGAGCGCGCGCGTGAGCCCCACGCGGCTGTTCCAGCGCATGATCCTGGAGTACGTGCGGGAGCCCAGCCGATCGCGCCCGTAGATCCTCCGAACGACGGGGTTCTGCGCATAGACGTTCTTCGAGCACCAGAACCAGTCGGTGTCCCAGCGCCAGATGTAGTCGCGCGCGGTGAGCCAATCCTCGCGCTTCTCGGCGATCGAGCGGTAGTAGATCGCGTCCACGCCCGCGTAGTCGCTCGTGGCCGGCGCCTCGTCGACGAAGCGTGCGAGCGAGAGGTACATGCGGTCGGGCGCGAAGATCGTTCCATCGATGAAGTCCGCATCGTCCGCCGCGCAATGCTCTTCCACCGCGCGGAAGTACGAGGCCGCGTCGTCGAACGGCAGGTGTCGCACGTGCACGTGGCGCCTCACCGGCACCGTGCGGGCCGCCACGCGAAGCGCGTAGCCGAGCGTGCCGTAGGAATTGGGGAATGCGTGGAAGAGGTCGGCGTGCTCGTTGTCGCGCGTGCACGAGAGGACGCGCCCGTCCCCGGTGAGCACCTCGAGCGACTCGATCGATTCGTGCACCAGCCCATGGCGATGGGAGGTCGCCTCGATGCCCACTCCGGCAACCGCGCCGCCCAGCGTGATGGTCTTGAGCTCCGGCACGACCGCGGGCATCACGCCGTGCGGCAGGCAGGCGTCCACCAGCGCTTCGTAGGTCGCCATGCCTTCCGCATCCACGCGGCCCGCGGATGCGTCCACCGCGAGCACTTCGGACATCGCGCGCACGTCGAGCCGGCGGCGGGCGGCGGGCTCGCGATCGCGGAAGAGGTTCGAGGTCTCCTTCGCGAGCCCGATGGGCCCGGAGCCCGAGCGCATCGCGCGCACGAGCGCCTCGCGCTTCAACGCGTGCGCGTCCAGCGCGGCGTTCATTCCACCGCTCGGCGCCCGGCCTCGCGCGCGTGCGCCTCGGCGAACTCGGTGCCGCGCATCGGCTCGTAGAGGTGCGCGCGCGACATCGGGTAGTTCTGCCGGGTGGTCATTCCCTTCGAGAACACGATCTGGAAGAGGTGCGTGTGGCCGTGGGGGGAGCGGAACATCTCCGCGCAGCCGAAGAGGTACGCGCGCCAGACGCGGCGGAAGCGCTCGTCGAACTTCCTCGGGTCCAGCGCATGGATCTTTTCCCAGTTGCGCTCGAAGCGCTCGGCCCACGCGTCGAGCGTGAGCGCGTAGTGGCGGCGCAGGTTCTCCACGTCCACCACCTCGAGCCCGGCGCGCTCCATCGCCTCGAGCGTCTCGGCGAGGCTCGGGATCCAGCCGCCGGGGAACACGTGGCGGCGGATGAAGAACTCGGTCTCGAAGCGGCCCACGTGGCCGATGAAATGCAGCAGCCCGAGCCCGCCGGGCTTGAGGTGCGCGGCGTGCGCGCGCACCACCTCTTCCAGCTGGTCGCGCCCCGCGTGCTCGAGCACGCCGATCGAGACCACCTTGTCGAACTGGCGCGGCACCTCGCGGAAGTCGCACTCGATCACGTCGCACTTGCCCTGCAGGTTGCGACGCGCGATCTCCTCGCGCACCATGTCGACCTGCTCGGTCGTGGTGTTGGTGCCGGTCACCTTCGCGCCGTGGAACTGCTCCGCGTGGAACATGAAGCCGCCGAAGCCGGTGCCGATGTCGACCACTTCTTCGCCGGGCTGAAGCCGGATCTTGCGGCACACGTGCTCGACCTTGTTGCGCTGCGCCTGCTCGACGCTCGTGGTTCCCTCGCTCCAGTAGCCGCAGGTGTACATCATCAGCGCCTCGTCGAGCCAGAGGCGGTAGAAATCGGTGCCGAGGGCGTAGTGGAAGCGCGCGTTCTCCTTCGCCTGCTCGCGGCTCGCGTTGGACAGGCGCAGCTCGTGCCAGCGATTGCGCACGCGCGTGAGGAGCGTCGGCTTGTCGAAGCCGGAGGTCATGCCGATCGCGAAGGCCTTGCCGACGTCGCCCTCGATGTCCACGTCGCCGTCGAACCACGATTCCAGCAGCCCGATGTGGCCGAAGAGAGCGGCCCGCAACGCCACGCGGCGCGGCCGGTGGAAGGTCAGCTTGAAGTCGGGGTGCTGCGTCGGAAAGGATTTCACTGCAAACCTCCGTCGTCCGGGGAGCCTTCGCGCCGCGCGCGATCGATACCGTAGCGCAGGTGCGCGAGGCCGTCCACCGCGCCGCACGCGCAGAGTGGGACAGGCCCCACGCGCCGCGAGTTCAGCCTTGGCTACCCGAGCGAGGCGCGCGTGAAGGTCGCCACGATGCACCATGCGGCCACCGCGAGCGCCGGCGCGCGCCACGCGGCAAGGATCGCGAAGCCGACGATCGCGATCGCCGCGTCGATCGGGGAAGCGATGGCGCTCACCCACACCGGATCGTAGAACGCGGCGGCGAGAAGCCCCACCACGGCGGCGTTGATCCCGGCAACGGCGCGCGCCGCGGCCGGATGCGAGGAGAGCGAGCGCCACAACGGCAGCACCGCCGAAACCAGCAGCAATCCGGGCAGGAAGATCGCGCCGAGCGCGAGGAGCGAGGAGGCGAGCGGGCCGAGTCCGTCGCCGATGCGCGCGCCGAGATAGGCGGCGAGCGTGAACATGGGTCCCGGGATCGCCTGCGCCGCTCCATAGCCGGCGAGGAACTCGTCGCGCGAGAGCCATCCGGGATCGACCACGGCCTGCTGCAGCAGCGGCAGCACGACGTGCCCGCCGCCGAACACCAGCGCGCCCGCGCGATAGAACGCCCACGCGAGCGCCGCGGCGCCCCCGAACGCCTGCGCGGCGAGCGGAAGCGCGGCGAGGAGCAGCGCATAGATCGCGAGCAACGCGAAGCCCACGCGACGCCCGTGCGGTAGCGGCGGCGCTTCCGCGGCCGGCGTTCGCGCATCGCGGCAGAACGCGAGGCCGGCGAGCGCGCCCGCCGCGACGACGACGAGCTGCATCCACGTCGCCGCGAACGCGAGGATCGCCAATGCGCCGATCGCGGCGATCGCCGCGCGCGCCGCGTCCGCGCACAGGCGGCGCGCCATGCCCGCGAGGCCGTGCGCGACCACCGAGACCGCGACGAGCTTGAGGCCGTGCACGAGCGTGATCGCGGTCGACCGGGGAATGTCCGGAAGCAGCATCGCGAAGGCGAAGAGCAACAGCGCCGAAGGCGCGGTGAACGCGACGAACGCCGCGAAGGCGCCGCCCCACCCGGCGCGCAGCAGTCCGAGGCCGAACCCCGCCTGGCTGCTGGCCGGGCCCGGGAGAAACTGGGCGAGCCCGAGCAGCTCGGCGAACTGCGCTTCGGTCACCCAGCGCCGGCGCTCGACGATCTCGCGGCGGAAGTATCCGATGTGCGCGATCGGGCCGCCGAAGGACGTGAGCCCCAGGCGCAGGAACGTCGCGAAGACCTCGGCGGCCGAGCCGCGAGACGGGCGCTGCATTCGTGGACGCGCGAAAGGGCCCTATGGTACCCGGTGCGGCGCCTGGGACTTCTTCAGCGCGCGGCGCGCATAGCCGAGCTTGCGGCTGCGCTCGAGGAGCGCGGCCAGCCTCGCGAAATCGAGGCCATGGCGCCTGCGCATGGAATGCGCCTGGGTCTCGATCCGGCGCCAGCGCGGCTCGAACGCCGCGTCGCGGAACGCGAACGCCACGTGGTTGCCGTCCTCTTCCACGGGAACGAGGATCACGTTGCCCGCGAAGGCCGCGTGGATGCGCTCGAGATGCGCCATGCGCCGGCGGTCCTCCCCGACCAGGTTCACGACGAGCACGCCGCGCTGCGTGAGCGAAGCGCGCGCGTTCCCGTAGAAATCGCCTCCTCCGAGCGAGGGCGCAGCACCGTCCCGGTCGAACGCGTCCGCCAGGATCACGTCGGCGGTCGGGTCGGCGCGGGCCACGTGGTCGGCGGCATCGCCGAGGCGCACCTGCAGCCGCTCGCCGTCGGGCGGCACGCGGAACTCGTCGCGAAACGCGATCACGTGCGGATCGATCTCCACGGCGGTGAGCCGCGCGCGCGGCAGCTGCCGATGGCAATACTTCACGAGCGAGCCGCCGCCCAGGCCGAGCACCAGGATCTCGCGCGGCTCGGGGAGGAAGAGCAGGAACGCCATCATGTAGCGCGTGTAGGCGAACTCGAGCTCCCAGGGCGCATCGAGCCGCATGCCGCTTTGCACCAGGGCGCGCGAGAAATGGAGCGACCGCGATCCCTGCTCCTCGAGCACGAAGGGCCTGGGATACGTGCCCTCGAGGAGCTGCTCGCGCACCCGTGCGAAATCGGTCCCGGGCGGCTCGAGGAGCTTCACGCGGCCCCGGTCCCCGCGGAAGGGGCTGCGGATGGTGACGATCGACGGAGTCCCGGGGCGCGCGCTCACGCCTTCCATTCTATCGGGCCTTGATGGCGGTCAATGCCGCGCCGGCGCCGGCGTAGAATGGACGCGATCGCCGAAGGAGAACGAACATGACGGACACCCAGGTCGCGAAAGAGAAGCTCCTCAAGGATTTCAACGAGGTCGTCGCCGACACCGAGCAGTTGCTGAAATCGGTGGCGAGCGCCGGCAACGAGAAGACGCAGGCGCTCAAGGCGAACGTCGAGCAGAGCCTCAAGCTCGCGAAGGAGCGCCTGCGCGAGCTGCAGGACGAGGCGGTCGATCGAGGCCGCGTCGCCGCGAAGCGCACCGACGAGTACGTGCACGAGAATCCCTGGCAGTCGATCGGGATCGTCGCGGGGATCGCCGCGGTCGTGGGGATCGTGCTCGGGCTGCTGCTCAACCGCCGCAACTGACGCGGCGTGGCGCTCGAGCCGCCGCCGGTGGCCGGCAACGGGCCGGCCGATTCGCTGCGGGCGCTCGGTGCGACCGTGATGGAGCTCGTCGCGGCCCGGGCGGAGCTCGCGATGGTGGAGCTGCGCGAGCAGGGCGAGCGGCGCAAGGAGGTCGTGGCGCTCGCCGCGCTGGCCGCGATGTTCCTCGCGCTCGCGATGCTGCTCGCGACGCTCTTCGTGCTCGCGCTCTTCTGGGACACCCATCGCCTGGAAGCGATCGCGGGAATGGGGCTCGTCGATCTCGCGATCGCGGCCGGCGCCTACTGGCGCATGCGCGTGAAGATGGCGCTCGCGCCGCCGCCCTTCGAGGCCACGATGCGCGAGTTCGCCGCGGATCGCGACCTCCTCGCGGGGCGGCATGAGTAAGCGGAGGCAGAAGCTGCTCGAGCTGCGCCGCGAGGTGCTGGTGGCGCGCTCGGCGATGCTGCGCCTGCGCGCCGCGGGCGAGATCGAAGCGCTGCGCGAAAGCGTGACGCTCCCGGGCCTCGTCGGCTCGGTCGCGAGCTCGGGGCCCGCGCGCTCGATGCTCTTCGGAACGCTGCTCGTCGTGCTCGGCGGAACGCGGCTGTCGCGCATGCTGCGCCTCGCCGCGGGGATCGTCGCCGGCGCGAGGCTCGTGCGCTTCCTGGTCCGTCAGGCCCGCGCGCGGGGGCAGGGCGCCGGGGACGGGCCCCGCGCCGCCTAGCAGGCCTCACGCCGCGGCCTGGGGTCCGCGTCGCCCACGCTCACGAGGGCCTTCGTGCGCGGCTTCGACGGCGTGCGGATATCGGTCTCGCGCGTGGTGTGGGGCACGCGGCCCTCGATCGCCTCCGCGCAGGACACCGTCACCATCTGGCCGTCGACGCGCCGCGCCTGCTCAAGCTTGCGTCAGGAGCGAAGTAGCGCGCAGCTCCTTCGGCGCCCGGGACGTCCTGGCCGTCGGCGCCGGGATGCACCAGTGCTGCGAATCCGGGATGCAGGGCGGCGGCGAGGGCGGTTCGTGCGCCGTCATCATCTGCTCCCACGTCGCTTGTTCCTTGGCGTACACGTCGTAGGATTTTCCGTTGGGGAAGTTGGCGGCGGCCTTCATCTCGTTCTCGCCGAGGGACGTGGCGCCGAACGTCGCTTGCGTGGAGAAGGTGTGTTCATCCTCGTCCACGCCCGTGATCCACAATCCCGATCCGTAGACCTGGAAGCCGCCGGTGTTCCGCTCGACGATGTTGAACTTCAGGTACGCGCTCACGCCCGAGTCCGGCGGCGCGTCACCCCCGTTGTGCAGGATCCACTGGGCAGGCGTCTTTTCGATGCGGGAACCGGCCAGGATCGCCGGACCGTGATGCGCGAAGGCGTCTTTCAGCTTGTCGGACGGGGGGCCGGTGACGATCTCCGGCGCGAGCGCCGCCTCGAGCGCGAAGAGCGGGACGCCTTGCTCGAGCGATACGGCGGCATTGGTGAAATCGGCGCCGTCGACGCGCGCCTGGGCGAAGCTCACGCCTTGCAGGCTCGCCCGCTCGAACGACGCGCGCTGCCCGTCGGCCGAGGGTGCGATGTGCGCGCCAGCGAAGTTCGCGTTGACGAGCGTCGCGCGGTTGAACTTCGCGCCGAACAGCCGCGCCTGCGCGAGCTCGATGCCGCCGAGGTTCGCGTCGATGAAGCTCGCGCGCTCGAAGTCGGCGTTGTCTCCCTTGGCCTGCCTCGCGTTGCTGTACCACTGCACGCTGTCCAGCAGGCACTCGCAGAGATTCGCGTCGGTGAGGATCGCTTCGGGCATGTACGCGTCGCTCAGGTCCGCGGCGAGCCCCTGCTGGTAGCTGGATGCCGTGACGTCGGTATTCGTGCCGGCAAGGAGGCTGTACAGGGGTTTCGTGGCGCCGGGACCGGTCGGCTCGAGGATGAGCCAGTCGCGCCCCTTGATGCGCGCCTGCACCTTGGCGCCCGCCGGAAGCGGCACCTTCGCCGCGTCGAAATCGGAGCGCACCGGCCCGGAGACCACCTGGCCGTCGAGCCCGTCCAGGAGCGCGATGCGCGAGCGGGCGAGCGTGAACAGGGACTTCTTCGCGCCCAGCTGCGCGCCGGTGAGATCGGCGCGGACCAGGCGCGCGTTGGTGAGGATCGCCTGCCCGAGCCAGGTGCCCTTGAGCGAGGCGTCGGTGAGATTGGCGCCCTCGAGGTGCGCCCCGGTGAAGTCGGCATTGTCGAGGCACGCCTTCGCCAGCTTCTTGTCCGTGAGCTTCGCGTCCTGGCAGACCGCGCCGGTCGCCTGGAGATTGGAGAGGTCGTCGGGCATATCGACGAAGGTCGCTCCCGAAAGGTCGAGATAGGTCCAATCCAGGCCGATCGTCTTGAAGGGAAGCTTCGCGTTGCGCAACGAGGTGCGCGGCTTGTTCGCCTCGCGCGTGAACCTCGCGGGAACGGTGAACGACGCGGACGAGAGATCCGTCCCATCGAACACGGTGCCCAGCATCTTCGCGTCGGCGAGGATCGTCCCTGCAAGGGATGCGCCGGTGAGGTTCGCCGCGCCGAGGTCGACTCCGGTGAGGTCGACGGAGTCGAGCTTCGCTCCCTGGAGGTTCGCTCCCGCCAGCAGCGACGCGGAGCTGAATCGCGCACCGACGAGGTCCACGCCGGCGAGCTGGGCGCCCGTGAGATTTGCGCCGATGAGGTTGGCGCCGCGCAGCTTGGCGCCGCCGAACTTCGCGTTGGCGAGCTTCGCGCCCGAGAAGTCGACGCCGGTGAGGTCCACGCCGCTGAAGTCGGCGCCGCCGAGGTCGCAGCCGCTGAAGGCGGTGCGCATCGTGCAGGCGCAATTCGCGAGATTCGCGCCGGCCATGGCGCAGCCACGGAATTGCGCGTTCTGCAGCTGCGCGTTGGGCAGCTGCGCGTTCGCGAGCGAGCCGCCGGTCCACGTGGCATCCTCCAGATGCGCGGATTCGAGCCTCGCGCCCGAGAAGTTGCAATCGGTGAATTGCGAGCGCGAGAACAGGGCCCCGTGGAGCAGCGTGCCCTGGGCGCTGCGGCTCTGGAGCGGCCAGCCGGTCATGTAGAGCCGGCGCAGGTCCGCGTTGTCCCAGGAACCGTTCGCATCGAGGAGCTTGCTCACGCCCCAGCGCCCCGAGTCGAAGGGGCCGTCGCGCTGGGCGAAGAACTGCGGGGACCCGCTCCAGACGCGCGCGACGAGATGCGCGCCGATGTCGGTGAGCAAGAGCTGCGTCGTCGTGGAGCTGGCGGCAAGATCGGATCCCAGCGTGGAGTAGTCGGCCCTTCCGAGATTTCCGCTCGGATAGTAGGTGCCCGTGGAGTCGGGCTGGCCCGCGCCGAACACGACGAAGTTGAAGCCGGGCTCCATGGTGCCCTCCGCGGCGGCATTCGACTGCAGCGCGATGAGCCGCGGGTTGGAGCCGAAGATCTCGTAGAGCGAGAACGAGGCGTCCTTGGTGGATCCGCCGCGCAGGCCGATGCCGAAATAGAAGGGCTTGTCGGGCGTCTTCGGATCGGCATAGGACATCGCGGTGAGGTACAGCGGTCCCGAGCCCAGATCCAGCGACAGCGCGAACTTGCCGAGGAAATTGAACCGGAACGGATCGATGTCGTTCATGGGCACCTCAGATGAGACCGGGCGATGCGAGCAGATACACGTTGAGCGCGGCCCCGCTGCGGATCACGTCGTAGGTCTTCCCCGGCGCGGTGACCGACCAGTATCCGTTCGGCGCGACAACGTTCACTTGCAGCGCGGCCGGCAGTGCGACCTGGTGCGCCGCGAAGATCGCGCGCACCGCCGCGGCGTCCTTCGAATCGAAGGAAGGTTGCGAGCTCAGCTCCAGCGAGAAGAGGGGCGGCGACGGGAACCAGTGGCTGATGGAAGGCTCCGTCCGCCCCCCCGGACCGGCCATCTTCTCGTAGTTGAGCGCATAGAGGTTGCGCCATACGTCGACCGCGATCCGCGCGGCGGCGACGTTCTGCGGCGTCGAGCTCACGCGCGCGTCCGGGGTGCGGCACACGAACGCGCCGTCCGGATCGTAGATGTCGAGGAGATAGTCGGCCGTGGAAGATCCGTCGCCGACGTAGGAGAGCACGTAGATGTATCCCTTGGCTTCCGTGGCGAGGTCGAGGTAGGTCGCGGTCTTGCCGGGCGTCGGGCGCAGCGGCAGCGTCGACACGAAATCGCACACGGTGAGCATGCCCGCCTTGGTCTCCGACATGCGCACGTCCCAGGCGCGCACGCTGTCCGCGTCCTTCACGATCCAGCGCAGCCCCTTCGCGCGCGCGTTCACCTGCACGTTCGAAAGCACCGCATAGACCGTCGGCGCGGCGCCGCTCGACGCGGCCGTCGCGAGGTAGCTGCGGTTGCGTCCGGCGTCCTTGATCGTCCAGCGCCTTCCCGCCTGCACCACGGCGATCGACGTGCCGTCCGCGGGATCTCTGCCTTGCGAAAGCATCACGCCCGCATCGGAGAACGCCTCGAAGAGCGCGGGCGTCATGGCGCCGCCGTCGAGATCCTTCGCGAGCGCCGGGGGCATCGTGAAGATCCCGGTCACGCCCTTCTGCTGGAACACGGCCTGCAAGCCGTCCGGCAAGCGGCCCGCGTCGAGCTCCGCCGTGAGCGGGCCCGCGGGCGTATCGAAGAGCGCGGGGCCGTCGAAGCTCGGCACCGGATTGCCGGCCGTGTCGAAGGCCTGCACCCGCTGGTTGATCGTCTCGAGCACGAGCAGGCGCCCGTCGGGCGTGATGGTGATCGCCATCGGCCCGTTGAGCAGCCCTTGCCGCAGGCCTTCGCCCGCCATGATCGTCGCGACCGGCGCGTCGGCGTCCTTCGAGGGCTTGGACGGAATCTTGAGGATGGCGAGGCGGTGCGTTTCCCAGCTCGCGCCGATGGCATATCCGCCGGGATGGATGACGATTGCGTCGAGGTGCGGAATCTGGAAGCAACCCCAGCTTTGCAGGTTGGGCGACAGCAGGTCGAGCGTGGCGCTGCCGTCGTCGAGCTTCACGTAGCGCAGGTGGTTCTGGCCGTTGCGCGGATCGAGCACGAAATGATAGGGCGGTGGCCCCGATGCGCTCGGCGCGGGGCCGAACTGGTCGTAGGCGATGTAGGGCTGCGCCGAGAACGCGACGTTGGGCACCTTGAAGCGACGATCCGGGTCGGAGAGCACGGAAAGGTTCTGCACCAGGTACGCCTGCCCCGGAAACGCCGGCCCCGCGCGATCGAGCGGCAGCGCCTGCGGTGCCGCCTGCCATGCGTAGCCGATCTCGAAGGCCTTCTGCGAGATGGTGAGGTTCACCGGTTTCGCATACGCGGGCCCGATGTTGCTCGCGTCGAGGTCGGCGACCGTCGCGACCGGCGGGCCGTCGGTGTTCCACACGTGCTTCGCCTTCGCCGCGTCGAAGACGATGCGTTCCTTGTAGACGTACTGCGTGTCCGCGGTGAGCGGCACGAGCTGCTCTTCGATCGACGCGTTCAACGCGAGCGTGCCGCCGTCCTTCGGCAGCGCGTCCATCCAGTCGCTCTGCCATTTGCCGCACAGCCAGCCGGAGCGCGAGTAGATCCCGGCGAAGATCTGGATGCGTCCTCCCGCGGGCAGGTCCTCGAACCGCACGACCAGCGGGTCGCTCGAGGTGACGCTCGGCAGGTCGTCGTGCTCGACGAAGCTGGTGCCGCCCTTGTACTGCACGGTGACGACGTAGTGGTGGCCCACCGCGGGCCAGACCGCCGTCTCCGGGTGCCCCGCCTCGCCGTGCTCCGGATCGGGATGCAGCGTGAGCACGAGATCGAACGCGCGCTTCACCTCGAACTCGATCGAGGCGGGCGAGGAGAGCACCTCCTCGGTCACCGTGATGATCGCGCCCCAGGTCGACCAGACCTGCGCGGCGCGCGCGGCCCAGCCGATGAAGGGGACCGAGTCCTCGATCTCGTCCTCGGTCATGTCCTCCATGACCTTCGCCGCGAGGAGCTGCATGCCCTTGGCGAACAGGATGCCCGCGAGCAGGTTGCCCACCGTGAAGAGCACGCGCTTCGTGTTGAAGACCGTCGTGGCTTCGTAGATGCCCGTGCCGACCGCGGGCCCCAGCGCGAGGATCGCGAGGACCACGTTCTGGCTGTTCGAGACGAACGCGTTGTACCACTTCGTGCTCTTGATGCCCGCGGCGGCCGCGATGAAGAGCAGCGGAAGGCCGTACTGGAAGAGGCCGGTGAGGAGCGTGCCCATGGGCGAGGCCGCGCCGTTCCAGTCGCTGGTCCCGAGGCTGCCGAAGACGAGTCGCACGCCGGTCGCCTCCTTGGGCCATGGAAACTGCACCGTGAACGGGTCGGTGGGCATCGCGATGCCGAGGATCTGGTTCACCGGCGCGATGCTCATCACGAAGCGCGTGTCGCCCGATTCGAACGTGGAAAGGCCCGAGGGAAGCTGGTCGATCCAGCCCGTGGGATTGGTGATCGGAGCGTTGTTCTCGTCGAGGAACTGGGCATACGCGCCGAACGTGCGCCGGCCGGTGTTCGACACGTTGACCAAGAACCTTCCGTCCTGGAATCCGATGGAGTTGCGGTCGAGCTCCAGCCGATAGCGCTGCGTTTCGTTGGGAACCCATTTGAACGTCGGCGCGCCGGCGCCGCGCCTGGAGCGGGCGCGCGCGGCGGCGCCCGAGCCCGGCTGGTAGCGCGTGGGCTCGCCATGCGCGACGCTCCAGCTGCGGCCCTGGAGCTGCTTGTCGTCGCTCGCGCTGTTGAGCGGCGCGCGCAGCGCCCCCGCCAGCGCGGCCTCGGTCGGGTCCGACAGGCTGTAATGCAGCACCGGCTGTCCGACCGGATGGTCGTTGAACGGATATTCGTATACGAGCACGGTGCCGTCCGAGGTGGTGGACGGCTCGATCCTGGCCCAGCCTCCCGTCGGGCTTGCCTGTCCCTGCTTCGAGATCGCCGTGGCGAAATTGACGAGCGCCGCATGGTTCGCCGGCGAGTCGATATGGTCGTCCATGACCACCGTCGCCGTGGCCGCATCGCGCGTGGCGAGCGACGGGTGGTGGAACACGATCGACTTGGCCACGTCCATCGGCGTGATGAACAGGTCCGCATCGCGCGCGACTTCCACGTATCGCGCTGCGGGAACGGATCCGACTCCGTAGTGCGCGAGCTTGGCGGGGAGCGGCGCCTCGTTCCTGGCGGCGAGCTTGCGCTCGCGGTGGCGCCGTCGCACGCGCTCGGGGATATGGAACGCGAGCAGCACGAGCCCGCGCAGGTAGAAGCGCGGATCTCCATGGTCGCAGGTGACGCGCAACCGGCACAAGCTGCTGCGCGGCAACAGCGCCTCGTCCACGTCGGCGTAGTGCGTGATGCGGTGCCGGTGCGCCTCGGGAATCAGCGCGAGCGCCGCGTTGTCGCGCAGCGCCTGGGCGCGGGTTTGCTCGGTGTGCGCGGCCATCGCGCAGCCATGGGCGCCGGCATGGAATCGCAGGCCGGGCAGCGCGTGCGAAACGTGGGAAAGATCGAAGTGGAAGCGTGCGCCGGCCATGATCCGTCCCTCCGTGGAGCTTGTGCTTGTTCTTTTTCGAGCGCCATCCTCTGCGCGAGCGCGACCGATGTCAAGACGAACGTTAATTGCCGCGCGCCGCTCGCGGGAATGCGTTAAGCTCTGCTCCCCTCGCCCGAAGGGAGGCCCCCATGAAGCGTTTCGCGTTGTGGCTCGCGGCCGCGATCGCGGCCCTGCAATGCAGTGCAACGTTCGCCGGCGAGCTCGGTACCGGGAAGGAAGCCCGGGCCATGCTCGATCGGGCCGTCGCAGAGATGAAGAAGGATTCGAACGCCGCCATCGCCAAGTTCAACAAGGGCGAAGACGGGTTCCGGGACCGCGACCTCTATGTGTTCTGCGCGACGCCCGACGGCATCACGACCGCCCACCCGACGCACGTGGGCACCAACCTGAAGACGCTCAAGGACAAGAAGGGCAAGGCCTTCGGCGCCGAAATGTTCAAGGTGGCGCGCGAGGGCAGGGTGAGCCGCGTGACCTACATGTGGCCGAAGCCCGGCAGCGACACGCCCGTCGCGAAGGTGACCTACGTGACGAAGGTCGCCCACCAGATCTGCGGGGTCGGGTACTACAAGTAGCGGGGCCCGATCCGGGCTTGAGCGACAATGGCGGCTTCGCGCAAACGGAGCCGCCGAATGCCGCTCTTCTCGGAACGCCAGGAGGAGACCCTCCTCGCCACGCTGGGCATCGAGTTCGTCGAGGCCACGAAGGAACGCGTCGTCGCGCGCATGCCCGTGGGTCCGCGCGTGCACCAGCCGTTCGGTCTGCTGCACGGCGGCGCTTCCGTCGCACTCGCCGAGACCGTCGCCTCGACCGGCGCGTGGATGAACTGCGACCAGTCGCGCGAGCACGTGGTCGGGATCGAGATCAACGCGAACCACCTGCGCGCGAAGCGCGACGGCACCGTCACGGCCACCGCGACGCCCGTGCACGTGGGTCGCCGCACGCAGGTCTGGGAGATCCGCATCGAGGACGAGCAGGGCAAGGCCGTGTGCGTCTCGCGCTGCACGGTGGCGGTCGTCCCGGCCGCGGGACCGGCATGATCCGCGCGCTCCTCTTCGACGTCTTCGGCACGCTCGTGGATTGGCGCCGCGGCGTCGCGCGCGAGGCGCGTGCGATCCTCGAACCGCTCGGCATCTCCGTCGACTGGCATGCCTTCGCCGATGCCTGGCGCGCGCAATACCAGCCGGCCATGGAGGAAGTGCGCGCCGGGCGCATCCCGTTCAGCAAACTGGACGCGCTGCACCGGCGCAACCTCGGCATCGTGATCCGCGATCTCGGCCTCGCGAACATCGACGAGGCGGCGCGCGGCAAGCTCAACCTCGCCTGGCACGAGCTGGACGCGTGGCCCGATGTCGCGCAGGGATTGGCGCTGCTGCGCCGGAAATTCCGGCTGGCGCCATGCTCCAACGGCAACATCTCGATCATGGCGGACCTCGCGCGGCGCAACGGATTTCCCTGGGATGCGATCGTCGGGGCGGAGCTCGCCCGCGACTACAAGCCGAAGCCCTCGGTCTACATCGTGTCGGCGGACGCGTTCGACTGCGCTCCGCAAGAGGCGATGATGGTCGCGGCGCATTCGAGCGATCTCGCGGCGGCGGCATCGGCGGGACTGCGTACCGCGTTCATCGCCCGTCCCGACGAGGCCGGTCCCGGGCGCGGCGAATCGAGCGCGAGCGTGCCCGTGGACGTTTCCGCTTCGGGCCTCGTCGAGCTCGCGGCCCGGCTGGAGGAGGGGCGATGGTGATCGCACGCCGCCGTGGTCCCGCGACGCGATTTGTGCCATGGCGATCCGCGTCGTAAGGCTCGGGACCCCGAGGGCGAAGGGCGAGGGATTGCGCATCGGCACGCAATGAGGGGCGTTCGTGCGCCGGTACCGTTCCGAGATGAAGCATCCCGCGGCGCGGCACGACATCGCGCTCCTCGCGGCGCTTTCCCACGCCGCGGATTTCTCGGTCGGCTGCCATTGCGAGGACGAAGGGCGCTGCCACCGCTCGGTGCTGCGCGAGCTTCTCTCGGCCGAGGGCGCCGCGATCGAAGATCGACGGCACGGCGCATCCCGCATGCGCTAAGCTTCCCCTGGCAAAGACCGGAGGAAGCCGCATGCATCCCCTCACCCAGGAGCAGCTCGCTCTGCAGGCGCGCGCCCGCGAGCTCGCGCAAGGCGAATTCGCGCGCACCGCCGCCGAGACCGACGCGACCGAGGCGTATCCCTGGCGCAACGTCGAGCGGCTGCGCGAGGCGGGCTTCATGGGCATGACGATCCCGAAGGCGTATGGCGGAGGCGGTCTCACCTATCACGATGCCGTCATCGCGATCGAGGAGATGGCGAAAGCATGCGCGACCATGGGCCGCATCACGGTCGAGGCCAACATGGGCGCGATCGGCGCGATCATGGCCTACGGCAGCGACGAGCAGAAGCGCCTCGCGGCGCACTGCGTGCTCGCCGGCGACAAGCCCGCCATCTGCATCACCGAGCCGAACGCGGGAAGCGCGGCCACCGAGATGACGACGCGCGCCGATCGCCGTGGAGATGCCTACGTGCTCAACGGCGACAAGCACTGGATCACCGGCGGGGGCGTCTCGAAGCTCCATCTCGTCTTCGCGCGCGTCTTCGACCGCGGCGTGGAGCAGGGCATCGGCGGATTCATCGTCGTGCGCGACGGCGCCAAGCCCGAGGGCCTCGTGATCGGCGAGCGGATTCCGGCGATGGGCGTGCGCGGCATTCCCGAGACGCACGTCCATTTCCGCGACCTGCACGTCCCGGCGAGCGCGCTGCTCGTACCGCCCAGGGGCCTGCGCAAGGGCTTCTCGGGATTGATGAGCGCGTACAACGCGCAGCGCGTGGGCGCCGGCACCGTCGCGCTCGGCATCGCGCAGTGCGCCTTCGAAGAGGCGCTCGCTCACGCGAAGGAGCGCGAGCAGTTCGGCCGGCCCATCGCCGAATTCCAGGGCCTGCAATGGATGCTCGCCGACATGTCGGTGCAGATCGACGCCGCGCGGCTCCTGCTCCATCGCGCCGCGCACTGCCGCGGCGACTTTCCGGACATGACGGAGGCCGCCAAGGCGAAGATCTTCGCCGCGGAGACGGCGAACCGCGTGGCGAACGACGCGCTGCAGCTCTTCGGATCCTCGGGTTATTCGCGCCTGAATCCGATGGAGCGGCACGTGCGCGACGCGCGCATGTTCACCATCGCCGGCGGCACGGCGCAGATCCTGCGTACGCAGGTCGCGAGCTCGATCCTCGGCATGAAGCTTCCGCAGACCCGCTCGGGCTACCTCGACCTGGCGAAACGCGAGGCGCCCGTAAATGTGGAAACAAACCCCTGAGGAACCACAGATGAACGCGGATGAACACGGATGAACACGGATCGTTGGCGCGAAGGAGGAATATCCGGGCCCATGACACGATGCGATCGCCTTGCGCCGCCCATCCGTGTTTATCCGTGTTCATCCGTGGTTCCAACGTGCTTTGCCGATCCTTAGGCAAGAATCCAAAATGCTCCCCCTGCAAGACATCCGCGTGATCGAGTTCTGCAACGTCGCGGCCGGCCCGTTCTGCGGCATGCTGCTCGCCGACATGGGCGCCGACGTGGTGAAGGTCGAGCACCCCCAGGGCGGCGACACGATGCGCCAGTGGCCGCCCCTCACGGACGGCTACAGCGAGAACTTCGCGTCCCTCAACCGCAACAAGCGCTCGGTGACGCTCGACCTCAAGAATCCCGCAGAGCGCGAGCGCGCGCGCGGGCTCGTGCGCGGCGCCGACGTCCTCGTCGAGAACAATCGCCCCGGCGTGATGGAGCGCCTCGGCCTCGGCTACGCGTCGCTGCAGCGCGAGAACCCCAAACTGGTGTACTGCTCCGTATCGGCCTTCGGGCAGGAAGGACCGCGCTCGGAGGAGGGCGGCTTCGACCTCACGATCCAGGCGATGGCGGGCGTGATGAGCGTCACCGGCGAGCCCGGCGGCGAGCCGGTGAAATGCGGCGTCCCGCTCTCCGACTTCTGCGCCGGGCTTTACGCCGCCTACGCGGTCGCATCCGCCCTTCGCGAAGTGGCACGCACCGGCAAGGGCGTGCACGTCGACGTTTCGATGCTGGGCGCGTCGCTCGCGGTGGCCGCGCTGCAGACGAGCGAGTACTTCGGCACCGGGCGCGACCCGGTGAAGCTCGGCTCCGCGCACCCGCGCAACGCCCCCTACCAGGCGTTCCGCGCGAAGGATGGCTGGTTCGCGATGGCGGCGGGAAACGACGGGCTCTGGCGCGCGGCGTGCGGCGCGATCGCCCGCGGCGACCTCGCCGACGAGCCGCGCTTCGGCTCCACGCTGCTCCGCGCGAAGCACCAATCCGAACTGAAGGCGATCCTCGAGCAGGAATTCGCGCGGCACACGGCCGCGGAGCTCCTCGCGAGGTTCCGCGCCGCGGGCGTGCCGTGCGCGCCCATCAACAGCTACTCGCAGGCGCTCGCCGACGAGCAGGTGCGCCACATGCAATGGGTGCGCGAGATCGATCTTCCCTCGGGAAAGCGCACGCGCACCTTCGCCTCGCCGCTGCGCTTCGACGGCCGCGGCTTTCCCATCCGGCGCGACCCGCCCGCGCTCGGCGAGCACAACGAGGAAGTGTTCGCGCAGGAGCGCGACGTCGCCCGGTAGGACTACCTCGCCTTCTCCTGCGTCCTTCGGCGCACCGGTTCGCCGAACCGCCATCGCGCGCGGCGTGTCGGACCGGAATTGCCTCTTTCCGCAAGGAGAAATCCATGAGGGCGATCGTGTTCGCGTTGGGTGCCGCCGCCGCGCTTTCGGCGGGCGCCGCGTTCGCGCAGTACCCCGATTACCGCTACGACCCGGACGACTGGGCGGCGCGCCAGCGCGCCGCCGACGAATATCGCTGGGAGCACCGCAACGACGACCGTTGGCGCGACCAGCGCTGGCGCGACCAGCGCCTCAACGGCGACTGGGAGTGCTGGAACCCGCATGCCGGCCACTTCGAGGGCGTGCGTCCGGGCGAACGGCAGGACGACCTGGATTTCTCGCGCTGCCGTCCGAGGGGTGGCGCAGTGCAGGCCTATCCGGGCTATTACGGCGGCTGGCGCTGACCGGCCTCACGCGAGCTTCATGACGATCATCCCCAGCACCGTCGCCGCGGAGTCCGCACGGTCCGACATGTTGGAGATGTGGCGGTAGACCTCGCGCCGGTAGAAGATCGCGGGCAGGGCCTGCGGGTTGGAGGCGTGCGCGAAGAGGTCGCGAATCGCGGCGCGGTAGATGCGCTCGACGCCGGCCTCCTTCGCGTGCACCTCCTGCGCGTGGTCGCCCGCGAGGCGCGGATTCTTCGCGAGGCTGCGCATCGCCGCCTCGAGCGCCTCGGTTTCCTCGCGCACGCCGGCGAGCATGCGCCGGATCGGCTCGTCGGCGGGGACCGCGAGCATGCGCATCTCCTCCACCGTCGTGAGCGCGTACTTGACCATGTCGTCGTGCGCGTGGGAGAGGTTGAAGATGTCCTCGCGATCGAGCGGCGTGATGAAGGTCTCGTGCAGCTTGCCGATGAGGGCGCCCCGCACCTCGCCCGAGCGCCTCGCGACCTGCGCGACGCGCCGCACCGCCGCCTCGTCCCCCTGCTCGAGGCTCGACTCGACCGCACGTACCGCTTCCACCGCGCAGCCTGCCTGCTCGATCAGTTTTTCGAAGAAGGGATTGGCGTTGCGCCGGCCGTCGAAGAATCCCATCAGCCGGCCCTTCCGAGCAGGCGGGCGAGGCCGAGATACAGCGGCATCGCGAGAAGCGCGCTCGCCGGGACGGTGAAGAGCCAGGCGGCGGCGATCTCGCGCAACACGCCCCATCGCACTTTCGAAGCCCGTTCCGCGGCGCCCGCGCCGATGATCGCGAGGCTCACCACCTGCGTCGAGCTCACCGGGCCGCCCGCGAGGGAGGCGCCGAGGATCACCGTGCCGGAGGCGAGCTGCGCGGTGAAGCCGTCGATCGGCCGCACCGGATAGAAACGCGCGCCCAGCGTCCGGATGAGGCGTTCGCCGCCGGCGAGGACACCGAGCGCGATCGACGACGCCGAGATTGCGATCGCCCACCACGGCACCGTGAACGTCCCCGTGAAGCCGATCGCGACCAGCCCGAGCGCCGTGAGGCCCGCGGTCTTCTGCGCATCGTTCGCGCCGTTCGTGAGCGCGAGCACGGCCGCCGTCGCGATCTGCGCTCGCGCAAGCCCGATGTTGGCGCGCGGCGTGGCCGAGCGGAGTATCCGGCGCGTTGCGAGCATGAGTACGTACGCGGCGACGAATCCCGCGACAGGGGAAATCAAGAGCGCGGCCGCCACCTTCACGACGCCGGCGATGCGAATGGCGTCGAAGCCGCCGCCGGCGAGCACCGAGCCGAGCAGCCCGCCCACCAGCGAATGCGAGGCGGCCACGGGAATGCCGAAATACCAGGTGACCACGTTCCAGCCGGTCGCGGACAGGAGCGCCGTGAGCGCGACCGCGAGCGTGACCGATCCCGGCGCGACGATTTCCGCGCCGACGGTCTGCGCAACGGCGACCCCGAACAGGAACGGGCCGGCGAGGGTCGCCGCGGCCGCAAGCAGCAGCGAGCCGCGCGCGCTCATGGCGCGCGAGGCGATCACCGTGGAAACGACGTTCGCGCCGTCGTGGAAGCCGTTCACGAAGTCGTGCACGACGGCGGTGGCGACGAGGAGCGCGAGGAGACTCATCGGGATGGCCGAATCCGGCGAGGGGGGTCCTCCCCCTGGGAGGCGGAGGCTTCTAGCCGTCCAAACCGCGGAAGTATTCGTGCAGCGTCTTGTGCAACCCGATCAGGAACTGCCCGGTCTTCACGCCGTGGTCGGTCGCCGTGCCGGTGGCGCCGCCCCCGGGAATGTCCTGGCTTTGCACGAAAGCCTTGAGCAGGTCGTTGGCGTACTGCTGCGCGATCTTGTCGTTCATCGGCGGTTCTCCGTTACGATCGGGGTTTGCCCATTGTCCCCGAAATCCGCGCCGGCCCGGAAGGCGGCGCGCCCGCACATGAGAATCGTCGACATCCGCGAGAAGACGCACCCCATCGCGTCGCCCATCCGCAACGCGTACATCGATTTCAGCCGCATGACGCTCTCCCTCGTCGCGGTGGTGACGGACGTCATTCGCGACGGCAAACGCGTCGTCGGATACGGCTTCAACTCCAACGGCCGCTACGGGCAGGGGATGCTGATGCGCGAGCGCTTCATCCCGCGCGTGCTCGAGGCCGATCCCGCCTCGCTCGCCGATGCGACGGGGGAGAACCTCGATCCGGTGAAGATCTGGGCGCGCATGTTCACCAACGAGAAGCCCGGCGGGCACGGCGAGCGCTCGGTCGCGATCGGCACCATCGACATGGCGGTGTGGGATGCGGTCGCGAAGATCGCCGGCAAGCCCTTGTGGCAGCTGCTCGCCGAACGCTACGGAGATGGGAAGCCCGACCCGCGCGTGTTCGTGTACGCGGCGGGCGGTTATTACTATCCCGGCAAGGACGACGCGCAGCTGGTCGCCGAGATGCGCTCGTACCTCGATCGCGGCTACACGGCGGTGAAGATGAAGATCGGCGGCGCCGCGCTCGACGAGGATCGGCGCCGCATCGAGTCGGTGCTCGCGACGCTCGCTCCGGGCCAGCGCCTCGCGGTCGACGCGAACGGCCGCTTCGACCTCGACACGGCGATCGCCTATGCGAAGGCGCTCTCGCGGTACGACCTCTTCTGGTACGAGGAGCCGGGCGATCCGCTCGACTTCGAGCTGCAGGCGGTGCTGCGCGGCTACTACGACGGGCCGATGGCGACCGGCGAGAACCTCTTCTCGATGCAGGACGCGCGGAACCTCATCCGCTACGGCGGCATGCGCCCGGATCGCGACTGGCTGCAGTTCGATTGCGCGCTCTCGTACGGCCTGGTCGAGTACCTGCGCACGCTCGCGATGCTGCGGCAGCACGGCTGGTCGCCCGCGCGCTGCATCCCGCACGGCGGCCACCAGATGTCGCTCAACATCGCCGCCGGCCTCGGGCTCGGCGGCAACGAATCGTATCCCGACCTCTTCCAGCCCTTCGGCGGCTTTCCGGACGGCGTTCGCGTGGAAAACGGCTACGTCACGATGCCCGCGCTACCCGGCATCGGCTTCGAGGGAAAGTCGGACCTCTACCGCCTCATGCGCGAGCTCGCCGAGTAAAAAATCGGGGACGTACCCCGTTTTCCGTAAGAGGGAACGTTCCGCCTAAGAGAAAACGGGGTACGTCCCCGTCAGCGGCGGATGGTGGGCGCGGGAAGGCCCTCGATCATCACGTTGAGGACCGCCGGTTGATGCGAGCCGAGCGCACGGCGCGCGGCGGCGAGGATCTCGTTCGGATCGGTCACGCGCTCGCCGTACGCGCCGAAGGCCTGTGCGACCTCGTCGTAGCGGGTCGGCAGCAGCTCGCAGCCCACCGCGCGGTCGTGGCCGTAGTCGCGCACCTGAATCTGGTACTCGGCGTTCCAGCGCGCATCGTTGCCGACGACCGCCACGTAGGGCAGGCCGTAGCGCACGGCGGTGTCGATCTCCGCGGGATGGAAGCCGAAGGTACCGTCCCCGAGGAAGGCGATCACCGGGGCGTTGGGCACCGCGACGCGCGCGCCGGCGGCGAACGGCAGCGCGGCGCCGATCGATCCCGCCATTCCGTTGATCACGCGGTGCGGCGCGCTGAGGCACGCCTGGGCCCATTGGCCGAACTCGCCGCCGTCGCACACCATCACCGAGTCGGGATTCGCATCGAGCATCGCCTGCAGCGGACGGCACGCCTGCAGCGGATGCAGCCGTCCCGTCTCCGATGCCGTCGCCTTGTCCCACTGCGCGGGGCGATACGCGATCGCCGCGCGCACCTCGTCGCGCCATCCGGAAGCGAGCGGCGCACGGCGCACCGCGGCGCGCGTGAGCGATTCGATCGCGGAGACGGCGTCGGCACGCACGCTCATGGCGAGGCGCGGCCCCACCGCACGGCGCGCGCGCTCGCGCTCGGGCGCCTCGGGATCGACCTGCAGGAACTGGCACACCATCGAGAAAGCGGGCGCGCGGCCGAACTTGAGCGTGAAATCGAGCTTCTTCGCGAGGAGCAGCACGACGTCCGCCGTCGGCAGCATCTCCGCGAAGGCGCCGAGGCCGGGATCGGCGATGCCGCGCGGGCTTTCCATGCCGACCACGGGAATTCCGCTCGCCGCTTCGAGCGCCTGCATGCGCGCGCGCCCGTCGCGATCCATGAGCGCCGGCCCGCACAGGATCAACGGACGCGACGCCGTGGCCAAGCGGTCGAGCAGCGCTTCGGCGCGCGGCTCGGCGAGCGCGATCGGCTCGGCCCGGGCGTCCTCGACCGGCGGATCGTCCTCGGCCGCCGCGTGATCCTCCAGCGCGTCGGTGGGAAGGCTGAGATGCACCGGACCCGGACGCCCCGAGAGCGAGAGCCGCAGGGCGCGCGAGACGTCCCACGCGATCACGCCGGCGTCGGTGCTCACCCACGAGGCCTTCGTGAGCGGAGCCGCGACCGCCGCCTGGCGCATCTCCTGGAAGGCGCCCAGTCCCTGCTCGCCGGAGGGCGCGTGGCCCGAGAGCAAGACGACCGGCGACTCGCCCATCGCGGCGGTGTAGAGCGCGGAAACCGCGTTCGCATGTCCCGGTCCGCCCGTGACGAGCGCGATGCCCGGCTCGCCCGTGATGCGCGCCCAGGCGTCGGCCATGTGCACGGCGGCCGCCTCGTGGCGCACGTGGATGAGGTCGATGCCCGCGTCGAGCGCGGCATCGAACACCGGCATGACGTGGTTTCCCGACAGCGTGAAGAGGCGCTTCACGCCGGCGCGCGCGAGCGTGCGCATGAGCGCGTCGGCCCCGCGGCTCGCGCGCTCGCTCATGCGGGCTCGGCTTCCTCGGCGAGCGTCGCCGCGGCGATGCGCTCGGCGGTGATCGGCAGGTCGCGCACGCGCACGCCGATCGCGTCGCGCACCGCGTTCGCGATCGCGGCGGCGGTCGGTCCCTGGGCGGCCTCGCCCGCGCCGACCGACGGCTCCTCCTCGCGCTGGATCACCTCCACGTCGACGCGCGGCACCTCGGAAAAGCGCAGGATCGGATAGGCTTCCCATGCGCCGCTCGTGACCCGCGTGCGATCGAAGCGGACCGCTTCCTTCAACGTCCAGCTGGTCGCCTGGATCGCGCCGCCTTCGACCTGGTTCGCGACGCCGTCCGGATTCACCGCGAGGCCCACGTCGACCGCGATCACGAGGCGCTTCACGCGTACTTCGTGCGTGAGCTCCACCTCGGCGACGACGGCGCAGTAGGCGCCGAAGCCCTTGTAGCGCGCCCAGCCGATGCCGCGGCCGAAGCCCTCGCGAGCGGGGCGGGCATCCCACGAGGACCGGCGCACGACCGATTCGATCACCGCACGCGCGCGCGGATCGCTCACGTGCCGCAGGCGCCATGCGACCGGATCTTCGTTGCGGGCGCGTGCGATCTCGTCCACGAAGCTCTCGATCGAGAACACGTTGGCGAGCGCGCCCAGCGACCGATGCGCCGAGGCGCGCAGCGGCATCTCGAGCACGCGATGGCATTCGACGCGCAGGCGCGGGAAGTCGTAGCCGGGAACGGAATTCCTCTCCGCGCCGCCGCCGCCCGCGAACGGCGGGTTCACCGAGACCGGGCGCTCGAACGGCTGCGCGAGCTGCGAGGCCGCGAGCAGCGTCGGGATCTTCGCGCGCCCCGGGCGCATGGTGTGCCCGTTGCTCCAGTGCGCGCCGCGCCATGCGAGCACCTCGCCGCGCTCGTCGAGGTCGGCCTCGAGGTCGACCGCCATCGCCGGGCCGAACGGAGCCCACGAGAGCTCGTCCTCGCGCGACCATTGCACGCGCACCGCGCGTCCATCGGCGGCGCGCGCGAGGAGCGCCGCATCGAGGGCGACGTCGTCCGCGCCGTTGTGGCCGTAGCAGCCGGCGCCCTGCACGTGCTCGACCACGATGCGCTCGGCCGGCATCGCGAACACGATCGCGAGGTCGGCGCGCAGGTTGTAGACGCCTTGCGTCTGGCTCCAGACGTGGAGACCCGCCTCGTGCCAGCGCGCCACGGCGCACGACGGGCCGATCGAGGCGTGGGCGAGGTACGGCTTCGTGAACGACGCCCGCAGCGTGCGCTTCGCGTTCGCGGCGCCCTCCGCCTTGCGCTCCGCGACCGTGGTGGTCTCGTGCCGCGCACCGCGCAGCCAATCGCCGAGCCGCGCTTCGTCCGGAAGCGTGGGCGCCTGCGTCCAGCGCGCGGCGCGCCGCAGCCGCTCCACCGCGGCGCTCGCATGCTCCTCGCGCTCCGCGATCACGCCCACGAAGCTTCCATCGCGCACGATCTCGACTACTCCGGGAATCGCGCGCGCCGCGGCCTCGTCGAGCGAGGCGAGGGTCGCGCCGGGAGATGGCGGCCGCAGGACGCGCCCGTGGAGCATGCCCGGAACGACCAGGTCGTGCACGTAGCGCGCGTGGCCGAGCACCTTGTCGGCGAGATCGGTGCGAGGGACCGCTCGCCCGACCAGACGCTTGCGCCCGCCTGCTTTCGGTGCGACGCCGGCCGTCGCCGCGCGATCGCGAAGCGCCTCGTCGCCGAGCTCCCAGTAGCTCGTGCGCGCGCCGCCCGGCGCACGGATCTCGCCGTCGACGAGCTCGAGGGATTCGGCCGGCGCGCCGAGCCTTCGCGCCGCCTCGGCGAGGCACAAGGCGCGCGCCTCCGCGCATGCGAACCGCAGCGCCGTTCCGGAATCCTGCGTCGAGAGGCTCCCGGAGGTGACGCCTTCGTCCGGACTCGTGCCGGTGACCGCCGGAAGCATCACGATGCGCTGGAGCGCGACATCGAGCTCCTCGGCGACGATCTGCGCGAGCGTGGTGAGGATGCCCTGGCCGATCTCGACCTTCCCCGAGCGCACCTCGACGATGCCCTCGGGACGCAGGCGCAGCCATTGCGAGAGACGCGGGTTCTTCGCGAGGCTCGTGGGAAGCTTCCCGGTCATCGCTTCGCCTCGCGCATCTCGCGCGCCGCGGCGAGCACGGCGCGCACGATCCGGTTGTGCGACCCGCAGCGGCACAGGTGCGGGTCGAGCGCGGAGCGCACTTCCTCCTCCGAGGGATCGGCATTGGCCGCGAGGAGGGCGCTCGCGCGGATCGCGATGCCCGGGATGCAGTAGCCGCATTGCGCCGCCTGCTCCGCGATGAGCGCGCGCTGCAGCGGCGTCGCGGCCCCTTCCGGGGCGAGCCCCTCCAGCGTCGTGATCGAGCGGCCCGCGGCGGCCGAAGCCGGCAGCGTGCACGAATATATGGGAGTCCCATCCATCAGGACCACGCACGCGCCGCAGCGCTCGGTTCCGCAGCCGAAACGCACGGCGGCGAGCGCGCAATCCTCGCGCAGCAGCGTGAGGAGGGTGGTCGAGGCGCCGGCGCGCGCCTCGCGCTCGCGGCCGTTCACCGAAAGTACTACGTTTTCAAGGGGCTCTGCCGGGCTCATGCGCGACACTCTACCGAATTCGCGCGAAACGCGCGTCGCGGGAAGGATTTTCCGCGTTGTCGCCGGGAGGGAACTATGCATCGGCCCACCCCATCCATGGTGCATGGCGCAGGTCTTCTCTCCGGGCGGCGTCCTCCTCGTCAAGCTCGTCCTCCTCGGTGCGATCGGCGTCGTCGCTTTGGGCAGCCTCGTCTACTACCAGCACCTGCAGGGACCGAACTCGCTCGGCGAGGCCCCCGAGCAGCCGATTCCCTTCAGCCACAAGCACCACGCGGGCGACGACGGCATCGACTGCCGCTATTGCCACGACAGCGTGGAGAAGGCCTCCTTCGCCGGCATCCCCTCGACGCAGGTCTGCATGACGTGCCACTCGCAGCTCTTCACCGACGCGCCGATGCTGCAGCCGCTGCGCACGAGCGCCGCCACCGGCAAGCCCCTGCGCTGGATCCGCGTGCACGACCTTCCGGACTTCGTCTATTTCGACCATTCGATCCACGTGAAGAAGGGCGTGGGATGCGTCGAGTGCCACGGCCGCGTGGATCGCATGCCGCTCGAGCGCCGCGTCGCCCCGCTCGAGATGCAGTGGTGCCTCGCGTGCCATCGCGATCCCGAGCCGCACCTGAGGCGCGCGCAGTACGAGTTCGACATGCGCTCCACGAGCGAGATCCGCGCGCGCTACGGCGCGCCCGTAGTGAAGCTCGCCTCCACGCGGCGCCTCACCGACTGCTCCACCTGCCACCGCTGAAGGACCACGCGATGTCCGAGCCGATCCGCTTCTGGCGCTCCTTCGAGGAGATGGAGGCGGCACGCGAGGCCGGCCCGTCGACGCACGCGCTGCCGTTTTCTCCCGGCCGCCGCGAGTTCCTCAAGCTCGCCGCAGCGGCGGCCGCGCTCGCGAGCGCCGGCTGCCACGGCCCGGTCGAGGAGATCGTGCCGCACGTGCATCCGACGCTCTCGCCGCCGGGCGTGCCGGTGTACTTCGCGACCTCGCACGTCCTCGGCGGCTACGCGAGCGGCATCCTGGTGAGGAGCGACATGGGGCGGCCCACGAAGGTCGAGGGCAACCCCGCGCACCCGGCGAGCCTGGGCGCGACCGACATCTACGCGCAGGCCTCGATCCTGCAGGTCTGGGACCCGGATCGCTCGAGCGCGGTGCGGCGCTCGGGCGCCATCGTCGCGCGCGGCGAGCTCGATTCCGAATGGCACGACGTGCTCGCCCGCTTGCAGGAGAAAGGCGGCGAGGGCTTGCGTATCCTTGCCGCGCGCTCGGGCTCTCCGGCGATCGCGATGCAGCGCGACGCCGTTCTGAAACGCTTTCCCGCCGCACGCTGGCACGAATGGGAGCCGCTGCATCGCGACGCGAGCCTCGAGGGCGCGCGCATCGCCTTCGGCCGCGCGCTCGAGCCGGTCCATCGCTTCGACGTCCCCGACGTCGTGCTCGCCCTCGATGCGGATTTCCTCGGCGAGGGCCCGGGACACCTGCGTAACGCGCGCGATTTCGTCTCGCACCGCAAGCCCGCCCCCGGCCGCGCGATGTGCCGCCTCTACGCGGTGGAACCGGCGACGACGCTCACCGGCGCCATGGCCGATCACCGGGTGCCGCTCCCGCCGGGCGACATCCTGCGCTGGCTCGCAGAGCTCGAGGCGCAGCTCCATGGCGGCGGAAGCGCCACGCTGCCGCTCGTCGCGGCGGTCGCGCGCGAGCTTTCCACGCATCGCGGCCGGGCGCTCATCGTGGCCGGCGAGAGCCTGCCGCCGCAGGCGCACGCGCTCGTCCACGCGTTGAACGCGGAGCTGGGCGCGGCCGGGACGAGCGTCGCGTACGTCGAGCCGGTTGCCGGCGACATCGATTGCACGCGATCGATCCGCGAGCTCGCCGCGGACCTCGACTCGGGGAAGGTCTCGACGCTCGTGATCCTGGGCGCGAATCCGGTGTACGACGCGCCGGCGGACCTGCACTTCGCGCGCTCCCTCGCTCGTGCGCCGCTCACGCTGCATCACGGCCTCTACGAAGACGAGACGGCGGTGCGATGCACCTGGCACGTTCCGGCGGCGCATTTCCTCGAGGACTGGAGCGATGCGCGCGCCTTCGACGGCACCGCGAGCCTCGTGCAGCCGCTCATCGCGCCGCTCCACGGCGGCATCTCGCGCCACGAGATCCTGGCGCTTCTCGCGGGAACGACGGGTTCCGCGCGCGATCTCGTCCGCGCCCGCTGGCAGCGCGAGCAGGGCGGTCCGGCGTTCGAGGAGTTCTGGGAGCGGTCGCTGCGCGACGGCGTGGTCGCGAACACCGCTTCGACTCCGGTGCGCGCCGAGGCGCGTCGCGTCGAGTTTCGCCCGCCGGCCGGTGCGGCCGCGAACGCGTGGAGCGTGCGGCTCTCCTGCGATCCTTCGGTCCGGGATGGCGCGTGGGCGAACAACGCGTGGCTGCAGGAACTGCCGCGGCCCGATACCAAGCTCACCTGGGACAACGCGGTGCTGATGAGCGTGGACTCCGCCCGCAAGCTCGGCGTGACCCAGGAGGATTTCGTCGAGATCGCGGCGCCGACCGGCAAGGTCACCGCGCCGGTATGGCTCCTGCCGGGACATGCGGAGGGCTGCGTGACGCTCTCGCTCGGCTACGGGCGCACGCACGCGGGCCGCGTCGGGACCGGCGTGGGCGTGGACGCGTACGTGCTGCGCGCCGCCGCGCAGCCCTGGGTCGCAGAGGTGACAGTCCGCAAGGTCGCCGGCCGCCACCAGTTCGCGACCACGCAGAACCACGCGCGCATGGAAGGCCGCGAGCCGGTGCGCGTCGTGCTCGCGGCGGACGTGGAGAAGGGCGCGCGGATCGAGGACGAGACGCCGAAGGAATCGCTGTATCCGCAATGGGCTTATCCGGATTACCGATGGGGCATGGCGGTGGACCTGAACGCCTGCATCGGATGCAACGCGTGCACGATCGCGTGCCAGGCCGAGAACAACATCCCGACCGTCGGGCCCGAGCAGGTGATCCGTGGGCGCGAGATGCACTGGATCCGGGTCGACCGCTACTACGACGAATCGCAACCCCACCCGCGCACCTACTTCCAGCCGGTCCCGTGCATGCAATGCGAGGACGCGCCGTGCGAGGCGGTGTGCCCGGTGGGCGCGACGGTCCACGACAGCGAAGGCATCAACGTGCAGGTCTACAACCGCTGCGTCGGCACGCGCTTCTGCTCCAACAACTGCCCGTACAAGGTGCGGCGCTTCAACTTCCTGCACTTCGCGGCGGGCGAGGGCGAGCCGCCGCTCGAGGCGCGCAATCCCGAAGTGACGGTGCGCATGCGCGGCGTGATGGAGAAGTGCAACTACTGCCTGCAGCGCATCACGCGCGCACGCATCGAGACCGACCGCGAGGGCCGGCGCATCGCCGACGGCGAGGTGGTGACCGCCTGCCAGGCCGTGTGCCCGACG
Organism: Usitatibacter sp.; assembly: GCA_035605915.1. Lineage (GTDB taxonomy): Bacteria > Pseudomonadota > Gammaproteobacteria > Burkholderiales > Usitatibacteraceae > Usitatibacter. The sequence continues at coordinate 31,502 of DATNGJ010000031.1, read as the reverse complement.
CGCGCGATCACGTTCGGCGACCTGAACGATCCGCAGAGCGCGGTGAACGCGGCGAAGAAATCGCCGCTCGACTATGCGCTCCTCGCGGAGCTCAACACGCGCCCGCGCACCACGTACCTCGCGCGCATCCTCAATCCCAACTCCGACGCGGGGAAGGCCTGACGTGGCGAGCCAGCTCCTCAACCCGCGCTGGGGCTACGCCAGCATCACCGACAAGATCTCGGACATCGTCCTGCATCGGCCGCTGCACTGGATCTGGGTGGTGGGCTTCATCGTCTCGGGCGCCTTCTCGGCGATGTTCTTCGGCCTCATGGGCTACCTGTTCCTCGAGGGCGTCGGCATCTGGGGCGTCGACATTCCGGTCGCCTGGGGCTTCGCGATCGGCAACTTCGTGTGGTGGATCGGGATCGGGCACGCGGGCACGTTCATCTCGGCCTTCCTGCTCCTGCTGCGGCAGAAGTGGCGCAACTCCATCAACCGCTTCGCCGAGGCGATGACGCTCTTCGCCGCCGGCATCGCGGGGCTGTGGCCGATCCTGCACCTCGGGCGGCCGTGGTTCGCGTACTGGCTGGTGCCGTACCCGGACATCATGAACGTCTGGCCGCAGTGGAGGAGCCCCCTGGTGTGGGACATCTTCGCGATCTCCACCTACCTGCTGGTCTCGCTCCTCTTCTGGTACATGGGGCTCATCCCGGACCTCGCGACGCTGCGCGATCGCGCGACGAGCCGCGTGAAGCAGGTGGTCTACGCGCTCTTCGCGCTCGGCTGGCGCGGCGAGGCGCGGCACTGGAAGCGCTTCGAGGTCGCCTACCTGCTGGTCGCCGGGCTCGCCGCGCCGCTCGTGGTCTCGGTCCACAGCGTGGTGTCGCTCGACTTCGCGATCGGCAACACGCCGGGATACCACTCGACCATCTTTCCGCCCTACTTCGTCGCCGGGGCGCTCTTCTCCGGCTTCGCCATGGTGCTGGTGCTCGCGATCCCGATGCGCAAATTCTTCGGGCTGGAAGCGTTCATCACGATGCGCCACCTCGACAACGCGGCGAAGCTGATGCTCGCGACCGAGCTCGTCCTCGCCTACGGCTACCTCGCGGAGATCTTCACCGGCTTCTACAGCGGCGACAAGTACGAGATCGCCATCACCGTGAACCGGTTCGTCGGTCCCTACGCGCCGGTCTACTGGGCGCTCTTCGCGCTCAACATCTTCATGCCGCAGCTCCTCTGGTTCCGGCGCATCCGGCGATCGACCTTCGCTCTCTTCGTGATCGGGATCCTGGTGAACGTCGGCATGTGGATGGAGCGCTTCATGATCGTGGTGTCGAGCCTCAACCGCGACTTCCTGCCGTCGTCGTGGGGGCTCTTCATCCCGACCTGGGTCGACTGGTCGATGCTCGCGGGCTCGATCGGGTTCTTCGCGTTCCTGTTCCTGCTCTTCATCCGCGCGCTGCCCGCGATCTCCATCTTCGAGATGCGCGAGATCGTCGCCGAGGAGAAGGAGTGAGCGCGATCTACGGGCTGATGGCCGAATTCGCGAGCGCCGACGCGCTGCTCGAAGCGGCGCGACGCGCGCGCGCGGCGGGCTATCGGCGCACGGAGGCCTACTCGCCGTTCCCGATCGAGGGCATGGCCGAGGCGATCGGGTTCGAGAAGACGCGCGTGCCGCTCGCGACTCTCGTCGGCGGCATCGCCGGCGGCGTCGGCGGGTTCTTCCTGCAGTGGTACACCGCGGTCGTCGACTATCCGGAGAACATCGGCGGCAGGCCGCTCAACAGCTGGCCCGAGTTCATCCCGGTGACCTTCGAGACGACGGTCCTCTTCGCCGCGTTCACCGCGGCGATCGCGATGTTCGCGGCGAACGGGCTTCCGCGCCTGCGCCATCCGGTATTCGACGTGCACGAGTTCGACCTCGCCACGCGCAACCGCTTCTTCCTGTGCATCCCGGCGCGCGACCCGGGCTTCGAGGCGCAGCCCGTGCGCCGCTTCCTCGAGGAGCTGCGGCCGATGCGCGTGATGGAGGTGCCGGCGTGAAGCGGCGTAACGCGGTCCCCGATGTCCCCCGGATGGCGAAGGCTCTCGCGGTCCTCGCGGCCGCGCTCACACTCGCCGGCTGCGAGAAGCTCGCGCGCAACATGTACGACGGGGCGAAGGTGAAGCCGCTGCGGCCGAGCGGGCAGTTCGACAACGGCAACTCGTCGCGGCCGTACGTCGCCGGCGTGGTCGAGTACAACCGCGGCGTCCTCGCGATGAGCTCGAGCGGACGGGCGGATCGCGCGCGCGAAGGCCGGCGGCTGGCGGCGGAGCGGGCGAAGTCGATCCCGTATCCGATCACGATGCAGCTCCTCGAGCGCGGCGAGGATCGCTTCGACGCCTACTGCGCGCCGTGCCACAGCCGGCTGGGCGACGGCGACGGGCGCGTCGCGCGGCGTGGATTCCCGCATCCGCCCTCCTATCACATCGAGCGCCTGCGCAACGCGCCCGATCGCCACTTCTACGACGTGATCACCCATGGCTATGGCGTGATGTACCCGTACGCGGACCGCGTGACGCCGGAGGATCGCTGGGCGATCGTGGCTTACATCCGCGCGCTGCAGTTGAGCCAGGATGCGCCGCGCGAGGCGCTTCCAGCGAGCGTTCCGGCCGGGGAAAGCGCGCAATGAGCGAGCTGCTGCGCTCCTACCTCTTCGCGTGGCTCTTCGTGCTCGCGATCGCCCTCGGCTCGTTCGCGAACCTGATGGTGCATTCGCTTACCGGCGGACGCTGGGGCGAGACGGTGCGCCCGGCATGGATCGCCGCGACGCGCCTGATCCCGCTCGTCGCGCTGCTCTTCCTCCCGATCCTCGCGGGCGTCGCGAAGGTCTATCCATGGGTCGCGGAGCCGGGCAAGTACCTGAACCTTCCGTTCTGGGTGGGACGCTCGATCGTGTGGCTCGTGGCGTGGGTCGCGCTCTCCGCGGCGTTCCTGCGTGCCGATCGCGCGACGGTCGATCCGGCGAGCGGCGGAAGCCCGGGCGCGCGCCGCATCGCCGCCTTCGGGCTCATCATCTACGCGCTCACCACCTCGCTCGCCGCGGTCGACTGGATCGCCTCGCTCACGCCCAAGTGGTACTCGAGCACCTTCGGCCTCGTCGTCGGCACCGGGCAGATGCTCGCCGGCGCGGCGTTCGGCGTGGCGACCGCCGCGTTCCTCGCCGCCCCCGCGGACGACGAGCCGACGCGCCTTCGCTTCCACGACCTCGGCAACATCCTCCTCATGTACGTCCTCACCTGGGCGTACCTCGCGTACACCCAGTTCCTCGTGATCTGGTCGGAGAACCTGCCGCACGAGATCCACTGGTACGTGCCGCGCGTGCAGACCGGATGGGCGGGCCTCGGCATCTTCCTCATCGCGTTCCATTTCTTCCTGCCGCTCGTGATCCTGCTCTCGCGCGCGGCGAAGCGCGCGCCGGCGCTGCTCGGCGCCATCGCGCTGGGGCTTCTCGTGGCGCACCTCGCCGAAGCGTTCTGGCTCGTGGTCCCGACGTTCCGGCCCGACGGCTTCTCGATCGCGTGGACCGACATCGCGGCGATCGTGGTGCTGGGCGCGCTGGGGTGGTGGGCGTGGCGCCGGACGCTGCGGCACGTGGGCGCCGCACGCGCCCCGCTCGGAGCGACCCATGGCTGAAGCGCGGGAGGCCGTCGTGCACGAGGCCGCGACGCTCTCGCTGCGGGGCATCGGCGCGGGAGTCGGCGTGATCGTGTGCGGCATCGCGATCGCGATCGGCGTGCCGGCGCTCATCGTGGCGGGGGTGCAGGCGCCGGCCAACGCGCCCGACGACGCGAGCCACCCGAAGATCCGCCCGCCGGTGCAGGAGCTCACGCCGGAGGACGACATGGCGGCGTTCCGGCGCGAGAAGATGCGGCGCCTGGAAAGCTACGGCATCGATCCGCGCACCGGCCGCGCGCACATCCCGATCGAGCGCGCGATGCGGATGCTCGTCGAGCGGTCGAAATCGCCGGACGCCGTGAAACCCCAACGGAACCACAGATGAACACGGATGAACACGGATGGGCTGCGAGGCTTGGCTCGTCGTGGCTGTGCAAGCGGGCGACCCTCGTCTGTGTTCATCTGTGTTCATCTGTGGTTGCCGCTTTCCTTCTTTCCGATCCCGCGCTGGCGCACGGCCCCGATCTCCTGAAGGGCGTGGGCTTCGAGCAGCATCCGGGCGCCGAGCTGCCGAAGGACGTCGCGCTGGTGGATGATGGCGGACGCGACGTGACGTTCGGGCAGGAGGTGGGCGTGAGGCCCTCGGTCCTGGTGCTCGGCTACCTCGCGTGCAAGGACCTGTGTCCTGTGACGCTCGCCGGGGTCACGCGCGCGCTCGACGCGAGCGGCATGAAGGCGGGGCGCGACTATCGCGGCCTCTTCCTGAGCATCGACCCGCGCGAGAAGGCCGCGGCGCTCGCGCACGAGAAGGGCGAGCGCATCCCGCGCGCCGACCGCGACGCGTGGACCTTCCTGCGCGGGGATTCCGGTTCCATCGCGAAGATCGCGAGCGCCGTCGGGTTCCACTATCGCTACGAGCCCGCGCGCGACGCGTTCGCGCACGCGGCCGGCTTCGCGGTGCTCACCCCTCGAGGCGACATCTCGCGCTACTTCCTCGGCGTTTCGTACGATCCGTCCGCCGTCGCGAGCGCGCTGCGCGATGCGGGCGCGGAAACGGTCGCGCCCGCCGCGAGCCCGCTGCTGCTCCTCTGCTACCACTTCGATCCGACCACCGGCCGCTATACGCTGCGCATCCTCGCCATCGTGCGCGCGGCGATCGCGGCCTTCCTCGCGGCGATCGCGTGGCTGGCGTGGCGCCGCCTGCGGGCGGCGAAGCCGGAGCCGGGCCGATGAACGCCAGCAAGGGCTGGATCCTCCCGGCGGCCTCGGACATCGCGCACCGCGTGGACCACATCCTGTTCGCCCTCTTCGTGGTGACGGGATTCATGGCGGTCGTGATCGCGATCCTCATCTTCGCCTTCTGCCTGCACTATCGAAGGGGCGCGAAGGCCGATCGATCCAACGCACCCGTGAACAAGCGCTGGCTCGAGTACACCTGGACCCTCACGCCGCTCGCCATCTTCCTCGCGTTCTTCGCCTGGGGCGCGGTGGTGTACGCCGGCTTCTACGGCAACGCGGCGGGTGCCATGCCGGTGTTCGTGGTGGGCAAGCAGTGGATGTGGAGGCTCGAGCACGCCAACGGACGCCGCGAGATCGACGAGCTGCACCTGCCGCTGGGACAGAAAGTGCGGCTCGTGTTCGCGACCGAGGACGTGATCCACAGCTTCTACGTCCCGGCGTTCCGCATCAAGCAGGACGCGGTGCCGGGCCGCTACACCGAGGTCACGTTCACGCCGACGCGCCTCGGGACCTACGACCTGCATTGCAGCGAGTATTGCGGCACCGACCACGCGCGCATGGGCGGGAAGGTGTTCGTCATGCGCCCCGAGGACTTCGCGCGCTGGCTCGCCCAGGGCGGCAACCACGCGACGATGGCCGCGCGCGGCTTCCAGGCCTTCCGCCGCCTCGGCTGCAGCGGCTGCCACGATTCGCGCGGATCGGTCCATGCGCCGGATCTCGACGGCATCTGGCATCGCGTCGTGCACCTCCAGGACGGACGCACCCTCGTCGCCGACGAGGCGTACATCCGCGACTCGATCCTGCTTCCGAAGCGCGACGTGGTGGCGGGCTACGACCCGATCATGCCGAGCTTCGCGGGCCAGGTGAGCGAGGCGGAGATCCTCGACATCATCGCCTACCTCAAGTCCACGAGCCCGGAGCCGAAATGAGCGCCGTCGCCGCCCCGCTGCCCACCGTCCCGCGCGAGAGCTTCCTCACGCAGGGCTACACCCTGTGGTCGTGGCTCACGACCCGCGACCACAAGCGCATCGCGATCCTCTACGCGCTCGCGATCACGCTCTTCTTCTTCCTCGGCGGCACCGCCGCGGCGATCATCCGGCTCGAGCTGATGACGCCGCAGGGCGACCTGGTGAGCGCCGACACCTACAACAAGCTCTTCACCCTGCACGGCGTGGTGATGGTGTGGTTCTTCCTCATCCCGTCGATCCCGTCCACCCTGGGCAACTTCCTCATCCCGCTCATGATCGGCGCGAAGGAGGTGGCGTTCCCGAAGCTGAACCTCATCTCCTGGTACATCTACGTGCTGGGCGGCATCTTCACGGTGGCGATGCTCATCGCGGGCGGGGTGGATACCGGCTGGACGTTCTACACGCCGTTCTCGACGATGTTCTCCAACACGCACGTGGTCCTCGCGGCGATGGGCGTCTTCATCGTGGGCTTCTCCTCGATCCTCACCGGCCTCAACTTCATCGTGACGGTGCACCGCATGCGGGCACCCGGCATGACGTGGTTCCGGCTGCCGCTCTTCGTGTGGGCGCTCTACGCGACGAGCCTCATCCTGGTGCTCGCGACCCCGGTGCTCGCGATGACGCTCACGCTGATCATGGTCGAGCGCGTGTTCCACATCGGCATCTTCGATCCCGCGCTGGGCGGCGACCCGATCCTCTTCCAGCACTTCTTCTGGTTCTATTCGCACCCGGCGGTCTACATCATGGTGCTGCCGGCGATGGGCGTGGTGAGCGAGCTCATCACCTGCTTCGCGCGCAAACGCATCTTCGGCTACCGCTTCATGTGCTATGCCATCCTCGGCATCGCCGCGTTCGGCTTCCTCGTGTGGGGCCACCACATGTTCGTCTCGGGGCAGTCGATGTACGCGGGCATGGTGTTCTCGATGCTTTCGATGATGGTGGCGGTGCCCTCGGCGATCAAGGTGTTCAACTGGACCGCCACCCTCTACAAGGGCTCCATCGTCTTCACCGCGCCGATGCTCTACGCGATCGGCTTCGTGGGCCTGTTCACCATCGGCGGCATGACCGGCATCTACCTCGCCACCCTCGCGGTGGACGTGCACCTCACCGACACGTACTTCGTGGTCGCGCACTTCCACTACATCATGGTGGGCGGCTCGGTGATGGCCTACCTGGGCGGGATCCACTACTGGTGGCCCAAGGTGACGGGGCGCCGCTACAACGAGGCGTGGGGGCGCATCGCCGCGATCATCATCTTCGTGGGCTTCAACCTCACCTTCTTCCCGCAGTACCTGCTGGGCTACCTCGGCATGCCGCGCCGCTACCACGAGTACGCGCCGGATCTCCAGGTGCTGAACGTGCTTTCCTCGGCCGGCGCCTCGGTCCTCGCCGTGGGCTACCTGCTGCCGCTGGTGTACCTCACGTGGTCGCTCTTCCAGGGAACGCCGGCGGGACCGAACCCGTGGAATGCGCGAGGTCTCGAGTGGACCACCGATTCGCCGCCGCCCAAGGAGAACTTCCGCGAGACGCCCACGGTGACGGACGCGCCCTACGATTACGACCCGGAGCATCCCGAGCGATGAGCGGGCGTGCGATTGCGGTCGACGTCCCGTGGCGGCGCGAGACCGCGTCCCTCGGGATGTGGGTGTTCCTCGCGACCGAGGTGATGTTCTTCGGGGTGCTGTTCCTCGCCTACACCCATGCGCGCATCGTCGATCCGCAGGGGTTCGCCGCGGCGAGCCGGCTCACGCACGAGTGGCTCGGCACCATCAACACCGCGGTGCTCCTCACCAGCAGCCTCACCATGGCGCTCGCGGTGCGCAACGGCTGGGCCGGGCACCGCACGATCGTGATCCGGCTGCTCTGGGCGACGGCCGCGCTGGGCCTCGCGTTCATCGTGATCAAGGCGATCGAGTACAGCCTGGAATGGCGCGACGGGCTGGTCCCGGTGCTCAACTTCACCTACGCCGGCGCTAACCGGCGCGGCGTCGAGACGTTCTTCTTCCTCTACTTCCTGATGACGGGCGTGCACGCGGTCCACCTCACCATCGGCGTCCTGCTGGTCGCGTGGCTCGCCCTCCGCGACCGCGATCCGTCGCGTCCGGTGCACCGGCGCGAGAGCGCCGAGTGCATCGGGCTCTACTGGCATTTCGTGGATTGCGTCTGGATTTTCCTCTACCCGCTGATCTATCTCGTGGACCTCTACCGATGAACTCGCCCCCGCCGGTCCGGGTCTACATGTTCACGTGGCTCGCGCTCATGGCGCTGCTCGCCGCGACGTTCACGGTGGCCCACTTCCGGCTGGGTGCCTACAATGGGGCCGTGGGGCTCGCCATCGCCGCCGCCAAGGTGGCGCTGGTGGGCCTCTTCTTCATGCACCTGCGGCGCGCCAGCGCGCTCATCGCGATCTTCGCCGTGGCGACGCTCTTCTGGCTGGCGATCCTGTTCGGGCTGAGCGGAACGGACTACGCGACGCGCCGCATCACGCCGGCGCCCTGGACCACGCCCGAGGGCCACTGAGGCATCGAGAAGGAGCATCGCATGGCGAAGCGCGGAATCGTGGTGGTGAGCGGCGCCTCCGCCGGCATCGGCCGCGCGACGGCGCGCCGCTTCGCGCAGGCCGGGTGGAGCGTGGCGGTCCTCGCACGCGGCACCGACGGCCTGCAAGGCGCCGTGCGCGAGATCGAGGGCTGCGGCGCGCGGGCGATGGCGATCCCGCTCGACGTCGCCGACGAGGCGGCGGTCGAGGCCGCGGCCGACCGCGTCGAGCGCGAGTGGGGACCGATCGACGTCTGGGTCAACAACGCGATGGTGACGGCCTACTGCGAGTTCATGGACATGTCCTCGCAGGATTTCCGGCGCGCGACGGAGGTCACGTACTTCGGCTCGGTGTGGGGAATGCGCGCGGCGTTGAAGCGCATGCTCGCGCGCGATCGCGGCACCGTCGTGCAGGTCGGCAGCGCGCTCGCGTACCGCTCGATCCCTCTGCAGAGCGCGTACTGCGGCGCGAAGAGCGCGCTGCGCGGCTTCATCGATTCGGTGCGCTCCGAGCTGCTGCATCGCCGGAGCAAGGTGCGCGTCACGATGGTGCAGCTCTCGGCCTTCAACACGCCGCAGTTCGACTGGGGCAAGACCTGCATCCCGAAGCAGCCGCAGCCGGTGCCGCCGATCTTCCAGCCCGAGGTGGCCGCCGAAGGGATCTACCACGCGGCGCTGCATCCGAGGCGCGAGCTGTGGGTGGGCTGGCCCGCGGTGAAGGCGATCCTCGCGCAGAAATTCATCCCCGGGATCCTCGACCGCATCCTCGCGAAGGAGGGCTACGACGGGCAGCACACGGACGATCCGCTGCCGCCTGGCCGCCGCGACAACCTGTACGAGCCGGTGCCCGGGGACCACGGCGCCCACGGCCGCTTCGATGCGCGCTCGAAGCCCTACAGCGCGCAGCTGTGGCTCGACCTCAACCGCACGCTGCTGCTCGGCGCGGTTGCGCTGCTCATCGGCGTGCGCGGCGGCATGGCGCTCGCGCGGAGGCTCAAGTGAGGGCGGTGGGGCGCATGCTCTGGGCGATCCCCGAGGGTTATATTCCGGTGGGCGGCGCGCAGGCCTCGCGCGCGCTGGAGAGCCACGAGACCGCGTGCATGCTGAATTCCGGCGATTCCGACGCCCATGTGAAGATCACCCTCTATTTCAAGGATCGGGAGCCCGCGGGCCCCTACGAGGTCACCGTTCCGGCGCGGCGCACGCTGCACCTGCGCTTCAACGACCTCGAGGAGCCGGAGCCCGTGCCGCGCGGCACCGACTATGCGAGCCTGATCGAGTCCGACGCGCCGATCGTGGTGCAGCACACGCGCCTCGATTCGCGCGAGGCGGCGCTGGCACTCCTCACCACGATGGCGTTTCCCGCGGCGTGACGTGGAAGCCCCGGGCGATTTCCCCGAGGTCGGCGACTACGCGGTGATCGGCAACTGCCGCACCGCGGCGCTCGTCTCGAACCGCGGATCGGTCGAGTGGATGTGCGTGCCGACGTTCTCGGACGCCTCGATCTTCGGCGCGATCCTCGACCGCGAGGCGGGCCATTTCGCGATCTCCCCGGTGGAGGAGGCGCGCGTGAGCCGCGCCTACATCCCAGGGACCAACGTGCTGCAGACGACGTGGGAAACGGCGACGGGAAAACTGCGGCTCACCGATTGCCTCGTGCTTCCCGACGAGCGCAAGCCCGAGCTCTACCCGGAGCACGAGCTGCTGCGGCGCGTGGAGTGCGCGGCGGGCGAGGTGGAGCTGGAGGTCTCGTTCGCCCCGCGCTATGCCTACGGCAAGTACCGCCCGCGCTTCGCGAAGCGCGGCAAGCTCGGTTGGCAATTGACCGGCTGCTCCTTCGGCGCCCTGCTGGTGAGCGACATCGAGCTCGCCGACGATCGGGAGCGCGGACGACTGTACGGGCGCGTGCGCCTCAAGTCCGGCGAGGCGCGCTGGCTCTCCTTCGCCTACGACCAGGACGAGGCGAGCATCGTCCCGCCGCTCGGCGAGGAGGCGGGAACGCGCCTCGAGTCCACGGTCTCGTGGTGGAAGGGCTGGTGCGCGCAGTGCCGCTACGAGGGCGCTTACCGGAACGAGGTGATGCGCAGCGCCCTCGTGCTGAAGCTCCTCAACTGCGCGACCAGCGGCGCGGTGCTCGCGGCGCCCACCACGTCGCTGCCGGAAGTCGCCGGCGGCCCGCGCAACTGGGACTACCGCTTCTGCTGGATCCGCGACAGCGCGCTGGTGCTGCACGCGTTCCTGCGGCTGGGCTACGTCGACGAGGCCGAGGGTTTCCTCGAGTGGCTGCTGCACGCGACGCGCCTCACGTGGCAGCGCTTCCAGGTGATGTACGACCTCTACGGCGAGGTGAAGCTCGACGAGAAGGTGCTGCCGCACCTCTCCGGGTACCGCGGCGCGAAGCCGGTGCGGATCGGCAACGCCGCGCACGACCAGCTGCAGCTCGACATCTACGGCGAGCTCATGGCGACGGTCTCGCGCTACGTCGAGGCGGGCGGCACGCTCGATGCCGTCGAGAGTGCCATGCTCGCCGGCGTCGGCAAGCACGTGATGAAGCTGTGGCACCTTCCCGACCAGGGCATCTGGGAGACGCGCCGCGCGCCGCGCATGCACACCTTCTCGAAGGCGATGTGCTGGGTCGCGCTCGACCGGCTGCGCCACCTCGCCGCGAAATTCGACATGCCGATCGACCGCGCGAAGGTCGACGCCGCGTGCGAGGCGATCCGCGCCGAGATCGAGGAGCAGGGCTACAGCGAGGAGCTCGGCAGCTACGTCGCCTATTACGGCGGCAAGGAGACGGACGCGAGCCTGCTCCTCCTCGCGCGCTACGGCTATCGCGAGCCGGGCCATCCGCGCATGGAGGGGACCTATCGCTACATGGTGAAGGCGCTGTGCGACAACGGGCTCATCCATCGCTATCGCGACGACACGGGCTACGACGGCTTCGCGGCGCCCGAGAACGCGTTCGCGCCGTGCAACTTCTGGGCGGCGGAATACCTCGCCAACGCCGGGCACTACGACGAGGCGCAGAAACTCTTCGAGAAGCTCTGCAAGTACGCGAACGACGTCGGGCTCTTCGCCGAGGAGATCGGCACCCGCACCGGCAAGCCGGTCGGCAACTTCCCGCAGGCCTTCACCCACGTGAGCCTCATCTCCGCCGCCACCGCGCTCTTCCAGCGCAAGACCGCCTGAGGACACCATGCCCCTCACCCAGACCGCCGCCGAGATCGTGACCATCCTCGTGTGGGGCTTCGCCGCCACCGCCGCGCTTTCCGCCGTGATGTTCGCGGCGCAGCGCATGGGCTATTCCCGGCTCTCGCTCCCGTTCCTCGTCGGCACCATGTTCACCGGCGACCGCGCCGCGGCACAGGCGCTCGGCCTCGTGCTCTATCTCCTCGGCGGCTGGCTGTTCGCGTTCGTCTACTACTTCCTCTTCGCGAGCATCGGACGCACCGGCTGGGAGATCGGGCTGCTCATCGGCGCGGTGCACGGCGCGGTGCTGCTGGTGATGCTGCTGCCGCTGTTGCCGTACGTGCATCCGCGCATGGCGAGCGAGTACGAAGGGCCGACCCGCGGACGCCGCCTTCAGCCGCCGGGCTTCCTCGCCCTGAACTACGGCTATCGCACGCCGCTCATCGCGATCGTCGCCCACGGGCTCTACGGCCTCATCCTCGGCGCCCGGCTCGCGCTCACATGACCGCCTTCCCATGACCGCCGTTGCCGCCGCGCATTCGCCGGATCGCGACAAGGGGTCGAAGCTGGTCCTCTACGCGGGCCTCGCGGCGAACGTGCTGGTGGCGATCACGAAGTTCGTCGCCGGAAGCGTGACGGGAAGCTCGGCGATGCTGAGCGAGGGCGTGCATTCGCTCGTGGACAGCTCGAACGAGGTGCTGCTGCTCTACGGCGCGCACCGCGCGACCGCGCCGCCGGATCGCGAGCATCCCTTCGGGCACGGGCGCGAGGTGTACTTCTGGAGCTTCGTGGTCTCGCTCATGATGTTCGCGCTGGGCGCCGGCGTTTCCGTCTACGAAGGGGTGCGCCACTTCCGCGACCCGGAGCCGGTCGAGGACCCGCTGGTCAACTACGTCGTGCTGGCCGTCGCGGGGCTCTTCGAGGCGGGCTCCTGGTGGGTGTCGTTGCGCGAGTTCCGCCGCCGCAAGGGCGATCGCGGCTACCTGCAGGCGGCGGAGGAGACCAAGGACCCGAGCGTCCTCATCGTGCTGTTCGAGAACTCGGCGGACCTGATCGGGATCGCGCTCGCCGCCGCGGGCATCGCCGCCTCGACCCTGCTCGACGACGGGCGCTGGGATGCGCTCGCGTCGATCGCGATCGGCGTGCTGCTCGCGGTGATCGCGGCGTTCCTCGCGCGCGAGACCAAGAAGCTCCTCATCGGGGAGGCGGCGCGGCCCTCGGTGGTGGAGTCGGTGGCGCGGCTCGCCCGGGGGCAATCCGGCGTCGGCCGCTACAACGGCATGCTCTCGATCCAGCTCGCGCCGCGCGAGGTGGTCGTGGCGATCAGCCTCGACTTCGAGGACCGGCTGCGCGCGAGCGAGGTGCAGGGCGTCATCGCGCAGCTCGAAGCGCGCATTCGCGAGGAGCACCCCGAGATCGTGATGGTGCTCGTCAAGCCGCAGTCGCCGGACGCGTACCGGAAGGCCCACCAGCGCTGGATGAACGGTCCCTGAGCGCCATCGCGAGCACCTGCGCGAGGTGCAGGGGACGCTCGCCGGTCGCCTGCTCGACCTGCTCGCGGCAGCTGAAGCCGTTCGCGATCACGAGCGTCCGCTCGTCTGCGGCGCGCAAGGCCGGCAGGAGCACGCGCTCCGCGCACGCCATCGAGACGTCGTACTTCTCCTTCTCGAAGCCGAACGAGCCCGCCATGCCGCAACAGCCCGCGTCGGGGATGTCGCAATGCACGCCGGCCCGCTCCAGCGCCTCGCGCTGCGAATCCATCCCGAGGATCGCCTGCTGGTGGCAGTGGCCGTGCACGATCGCATGCCGCTCGAGGCGCGGCGGCTTCCAGTCCGCCTCGCGCACCAGGAGCTCCTCGAGCAGCACCACCTGCTTCGAGAGGCGGCGCGCCTGCTCGTCGCGGAAGAGGAGGTCGACCAGCTCGTCGCGGAAGGTGCTCGCGCAGGCAGGCTCCAGCACGACGACCGGCGTGGCGTTGGCGATGTCCTCCTCGAGCGTCGCCAGGATGTCGCGCAGGTAGCGGCGCGCGAGGTCGAGCATGCCGAACTCGTAGAGCGGCCGTCCGCAGCACAGGCGTTTCGGCGGGATCGCGACCTCGTAGCCCGCGGCCTCGAGCACCTCGACCGCGGCATGGGCGGTCGCCGGATGGAAATGATTGTTGAACGTGTCGGGCCACAGCAGTACGCGCCGGCGGTTGCCGCCCGGCCGTGGCCGCCGCGCGAACTCGCTGCGGAAGGTCTTCGCGGCGAAGCGCGGGATGCGACGCTTCGGGTGCACGCCGGCGAGCGACTTCGCGAGCGTGGAGAAGGGCGCCGTCTGCGCGAGGAAATTCACGAGCCCCGGCGCGAACGAGGCGAGATGCGCCCAGCGGTCGATCCATCCGAAGGCGTAGGCGGAGCGCGGCTTGAGGCGCCCCTCGTAGTGCTTCGCCATGAACTCGGCCTTGTAGGTCGCCATGTCGACGTGCAGGGGGCACTCGCCCTTGCAGCCTTTGCACGAGAGGCACAGGTCGAGCGCTTCCTTCACGGCATCCGATTTCCAGCCTTCGCGGATGGGGTCGCCGCGCAGCATCTCGAAGAGCAGGTGCGCGCGCCCGCGCGTCGCGTGCCTCTCCTCCATCGTCACCTTGTAGCTCGGGCACATGAGGCCGGACTTCTTGCGGCACTCGCCCACGCCCACGCAACGCAGCGTCGCGCGCGCGAAGTCGTTGCGGTCGTCGGGATAGCGGAACTGCACGTCGACCGCGGGTGGCGCGTAGCTCGTGCCGAGGCGCAGGTTCTCTTCGGGCCGGTAGGCGTCCACCACCTTGCCCGGATTCATCTTCGCCTCCGGGTCCCAGATCCGCTTGAACTCGCGGAAGGCGTTCATCAGCTCGTCGCCGAACATGACCGGCAGGAGCGCCGCCTTCGACTGCCCGTCGCCGTGCTCGCCCGAGATCGAGCCGCCGAGGCCCACCACCAGGTGCGCCGCCTCGTCGAGGAAGCCGCGGAATTTCGCGATGCCGGGCGCGGTCTCCAGGTCGAAGTCGATGCGCGTATGCACGCAGCCCTGGCCGAAGTGGCCGTAGAGGTCGCACGCGTAGCCGTACTTCTCGAACAAGCCGCGCAGCTTCCTCAGGTACTCGCCGAGCTTCGCGGGGGGCACGGAGGAATCCTCCCAGCCTTCCCAGGTGATCGGCTTGTTGGGGACATGCGCGGTGGCTCCGAGCCCCGACTTGCGCACGTCCCAGATGATGTTCTCCTCGCGCGGGTCGTCGAAGAGCTTCATGGAGGGCGGCTTCGACTGCTTCTTCAATGCCTCCATCGCGCGGCGCGCCTTCGCGTCGGATTCGCCGCGATCCTCGCCGCCGAACTCGACGAGGAGCCAGCCGCGTCCGTCGGGCAGCAGCTTCACGTCCTGCGGGTGCAGGTGCACCGCCTTCATGTCCTCGACCAGCCGGTCGTCGATGCCCTCGAGGCCGATCGGGCCGAACTCCATCACCTGCGTCACGTGGTCGCCGGCCTCGTAGACGCTCTCGTAGCCCAGCACGAGGAGCGAGCGTCCGGGCGGGCTCTCCACGAGACGTACCTTCGCGCCGAGCACGGTCACGCAGGTGCCCTCCGATCCAACCAGCGCTCGGGCGAGATGGAAGCCGTTCTCCGGCAGCAGCGCCGGCAGGTTGTAGCCCGAGACGCGGCGCGGAATGTCCGGGAAGCGGCGCCGGATCTCGTCGGCGTGGCGATCGCGCAGCCGCTCGAGCGCGTGCCAGATCTCGGCCTTCCTTCCGCCCGCGCCGAGCATCTCGTGGCGCAACGCGTCGTCGCCTTCGCCCAGATGCAGGCGCAGGCCATCGTAGGTGAGCACGTCGAGCTCGATCACGTTGGCGACGGTCTCGCCCGCCATCACGGAGTGCACGCCGCAGGAGTTGTTGCCGATCATGCCGCCGAGCGTGTTGTGGTTGTGCGTCGAGGGATCGGGGCCGAAGGTGAGGTGGAACGCTTCGGCGGCGTCGCGCAGGTCGTCGAGCACCACGCCGGGCTGCACCCAGGCGTAGCGGCCCTGCGCGTTCAGCTCGTCGATGCGGTGCAGGTGCTTGGTGAAATCGATCACGACCGCGACGTTGCAGCACTGGCCGCAGAGGCTGGTGCCGCCGCCGCGCGGCAGGACCGGCGCGCCGAATTCGCGGCACGCAGCGACCGTGGCGACCACATCGTCGATCGTGCGCGGGATGACGACGCCGATCGGGACCTGGCGATAGTTCGAGGCGTCGGTCGCGTAGAGCGCGCGGCTGCCGTCGTCGAAGCGGACCTCGCCTTCGGTCGAGCGGCGCAGGCGTTGCTCCAGCGCGCGATGGTCCACGCCCGCGCGATAGGCGCGCACGCTGCGGGGGTCGACGAATTGCGTGCTCATGCCCGGTATCTCTCCACCGAAAAGGGGTCAGATCCCATTTCCGGGACGAAAGGTTGGTTCTCACGCTCGTGTGCAAGGGAAAAGGGATCTGACCCCTTTTTTCGATCACACGCGGAAACGTTCGGCGTCCTTCTGCCTCAATTCGAGGCCCAGGCCAGGGCGCGAGCGGTCGGGGTAGAGGAGCCCCTCGCGCGGGCGCGGCGCGCCGTCGAAAAGCATCGATTCGATGCGCACGTGGTCGTGGAAGTATTCGAGGTGCACCGCGCGGCGCGCGGCGCAGCACAGCGCCACGTGCAGCGCCGGCGCGCAGTGGCTGGAGAGCGGGATCCCGAATGCGTCCGCGAGCACCGCCGCGTCCATGAATCCGGTGACGCCGCCGCAGCGCGTCGCGTCCGCCTGGATCGCGTCCACCGCCCCCGCTTCGAGCATGCGGCGGAAATAGAAGAGGTCGTAGCCGTACTCGCCGGCCGCGATCGCCATGCCCGCGGGGCGCGTGTCGCGCAGCAGCCGCAAGCCCTCCAGGTCGTCCGAGGAGACCGGCTCCTCGAACCAGCGCACGTCCTCCTCGGCGAAGCGCTCGGCCTGCTCGAGCGCCTGCTCCCGGGTGTACGCCCCGTTCGCGTCGACGAAGAGCCGCGCATCGCCGATCGCCTCGCGCGCGGCGGCCACGCGCTGGATGTCGGCGTGGGCATCGCGGCCCACCTTCATCTTCACCGCGCCCAACCCTTCGCGCGCCCAGCCGCCGAGCTGCTCGCGAAGCTTCTCCAGTGAATACGACGTGAAGCCGCCGCTTCCATAGGCGACGATCGAATCGCGCGAGGCCCCGAGCAGGTCCACCAGCGCCACGCCGAGAAGCTTCGCCTTCAGGTCCCACAACGCCGTGTCGAGCGCGGAGATCGCCATCGAGCAGATGCCCGGGCGGCCGAGGTTGCGGATCGCGCGCGTCATGTCGATCCAGCGCGCGTTCACGCTCCAGGCGTCGCGTCCGCCGAGGAGCGGCGCGAGCTTGTCGCGGATGAGCGCGGCGGTCGCGGTATCGGCGTAGGTGTATCCCAGGCCGCGGCGGCCGGCGGCGTCGACGTGCACCACCACCAGCGTGGTGGAATTCCAGTCGAGCGTGCCGTCCGATTCCGGCGCGTCCGTGGGGATCGTGAATGCGTCGACTGCGACCGCGGCGATGGGCGCGGTCGGGCGTCCTCCGTCCATGGCGGCGCTACTTCCGCGCCGGCACGAGAGACGCCCAGACCTCCTTCGCGGAAGCCTTCACGATGCCCACGGCGTTCGCGTCGCCTTTCAACAGCGCCTCCACGTACGCCTTCGCCTGCTTGGTGCTGATGTGCGGCGGGATCGGCGGCACGTTCGGGTCGGCGATCACCTCGATCAACGTGGGACGGTCCGCGGCGAACGCGACTTCCCACGCGGCGCCGAGCTGCTCCGGCTTGTCCACGCGGATGCCGCCGAGTCCCAGCAGCTCCGCATAGCGTGCATACGGAAAATCGGGCACGTCCTGCGACGGTGCGTATTTCGGATCGCCCTCCATCACGCGTTGTTCCCACGTCACCTGGTTGAGGTCGCGGTTGTTGAGCACCATCACGACCAGGCGCGGGTCGGACCAGCGCTTCCAGTACTTGGCGATGGTGATGAGGCCGTTGATGCCGTTCATCTGCATCGCGCCGTCGCCCACCAGCGCGATCGCGGGCTTGTCGGGGTTGGTGAACTTGGCGGCGATCGCGTAGGGAACGCCCGGACCCATCGTCGCGAGCCCGCCCGAGAGCGAGGCCTTCATGCCGCGGCGGATCTTCACGTCGCGTGCGTACCAGTTGGCGGTCGATCCGGAATCGGCGCTGAGGATCGCGCCGTCGGGCAGCCGCGACGAGAGCTCCCAGAACACGCGCTGCGGGTTCACCGGGTTCGCCTCGTTCATCGCGCGCTTCTCGAGCACTTCCCACCAGCGCTTCACGTTCTTCTCGATCTCCTCGCGCCAGGAGCGATCCTCCTTGCGTTTCAGGAACGGGATCAGCGCGGCGAGCGTTTCCTTCGAGTCGCCGACGAGGCTCAATTCCATCGGATAGCGCAGGCTCACCATGCGGCCGTCGATGTCGATCTGTACGCCGCGCGCCTGTCCCTCCTCGGGCAGGAACTCGGAGTAGGGGAATGCCGAGCCAACCATGAGCAGCGTGTCGCATTCGGTCATCAGGTCCCAGCTCGGCTTCGTGCCGAGGAGGCCGATCGATCCGGTGACGAACGAAAGGTCGTCGGGCACGGCGGCCTTGCCGAGCAGCGCCTTCGCGATACCCGCGCCGAGGAGCTCCGCGGTCTCGACCAGCTCGTCGGTCGCGTGGAGCGCGCCGGCACCCGCGAGGATCGCGACCTTCTTCCCCGCATTGAGGATCTCGGCGGCTTTCTCGAGCGCGGGGCGATCGGGCACCTTGCTGTGGCGCGCGAGGCCGATCCCGGTGTGCACCGTGCCGTGCTCGCGCGCGGGCCTCTCCACCGCCTTGAGCTCCTGCACGTCGTTCGGGAAGACGAGGCAGGTCACGGTGCGATGCTCGAGCGCGATGCGCACGCCGCGGTCGATGAGCTGGCGCACCTGCCCGGGCGTCGTGCAGACGTGCACGTATTCGTTGGCGACGTCCTTGAAGAGCGAGACGAGGTCGACTTCCTGCTGGTAGTCGCCGCCCATGGACTCGCGCTTCTGCTGTCCGACGATCGCGAGCACCGGCTGGTGGTCCATCTTCGCGTCGTACAGGCCGTTCAGCAGGTGGATCGCGCCCGGACCGGAGGTCGCGAGGCACACGCCGATCTCGCCGCCGCTGAACTTCGCGTGCGCGCTCGCCATGAAGGCGGCGAGCTCTTCGTGCCGCGCCTGGATGAACTCGATCTGCTCCTGCCGCCCGAGGGCGCCCATGATGCCGTTGATTCCGTCGCCGGGGAATCCGTAGATGCGCTTGACGCCCCAGGCATGCAGGCGCTTCAGCATGAAATCCGCAACGGTCTCGGCCATGGTCTTTCTCCGCGGGAAAAGGAATGCGCCGCGCACGCCCATCGCCGCGGTCTTCTCGGTTAGAGAAGAGGGGAAGGGCACGGTTCCTGCGATCCGGCTCCGCAGGATGCCCGTGGAGCTGCCTGCGCCCTCGGCCGCGTTCTACGCCTGAGCCGGTTGGCTCAGTCGCGGTGGACCGGAGAGTGACAGCGTCGGGCGATGCGATTCGTGCGCGAGGAAGCCACGTTCATTTCACTGAGGCGAGGGTTTGGTGCCGTCGCGTCGCGGGAGGCCGCCGCATCTCGTGCTCGTGAAAGGCCTCTTGCGGAAGTGCTCGCCGTGCGGGCTCGTGCGCGGGCGGCGCGTGCACAACAAAGGCGAGATTCGGTTACGCTAACCGCGAGCCCGGGTGGTGGAATTGGCTTTACACATCGGCCTTAAAAGCCGACGCCGAAAGGCATGCCGGTTCGAATCCGGCCCCGGGCACCATCCAAGTACCCAAGGGAAGTTATCGCGACGCGGGGCCGATCGGAAGCGGGGAAACAGAGGATTGGAACAAGGCCTCTGCAGCCTGTGCCACCGTACGGGGGATCGCGTTGGAGGCGCGCGAAGCTCGCCTGCGTCCGGACCACGGGGACTCGTCTTGCGCCGCCGTTGAAGGCGCGGGCGTAAACCCCGGGAAGAGCACGGCGTCGATCTGGTGGATCACGCCGTTCGCGCAGCGTTGCGAAGAGCCGCACACGTTGGCATGGTCCAGCTGCAAGCCGCCGTCCGTGACCGATGATGTGAGCAGCGTGCCTTCACGCGTGGATACCTTTCCGTTGCGAATCTGGGAAAGCTCGCGGTCGATGGAGAGGATGTGGTACTCGAGCGTGGTCCGTAACTTGGCGCGGTCGCTTTCCAGCGCGGCCATCACCTCGGGGGACAGCTCGCCGAATGCGAGGTCCGTCGGTGCGAATAGCGTGTATTGCCCTTCGCCTTGCAGTAATTCATCGAGCCCCGCAAGCGCGAGGAGGCGGGCGCAGGTTGCGATGGATTTCGTTGCGCGGGCGCCCGCGGCGATCGTGGGCAGGGGTTGTCTCGTCATCGTTTGTTTCTCCTTCAACGCGCTATGGAGGCCTGGGGTGGTGAAATGCACGATCGGTGGCGAAGCGCCAAGAAGCCGCGTTAATGGCCGACTTTGCCTACCGGCACGACCTCGGCGACGGGAACCGTCGCGAGCGCTTCGAAGTTCAGCAGCCAGGAGAGGCGGGTGATGTCTTTCAGCGCTTCGAAATCAGGATTTGGCGTGTACATTCTTGGTTCTCCGATGCCCTTTGGAAAAGGGCGCAAGGGGAGCATGACAGCGTGAGGTCCCGCGCGCGACACCTTTAAATAACTAAAAGGCTTGACTTCTGGCGTCCGGGTGGTCGCACGCTTGCCGGACCGAGGAATCGGCGGACACCTGGGCGACACCTGCGAATGCCGATAGAACGATCCCCAATGGCCCCGGATGGTGCGGCGCGCGTCGCGAGCGCGGGTCACGCACTCTTCGCCGGGAGCCTCATCGCCCTGGGGATCCTCGGCCTCCTCGAGCGCGATTTGGCCCCGATATGGCAGCCGGTACCGAAGTCCTTTCCGGCGCGAGAGCTCGTCATCTATCTGAGCGCATTCGTATCCCTCGGCTGCGGGGCGGGCGTCTTCTGGCCGCGCATCTCCGCCGTCGCCGCCCGCACCCTCGTCGGTTACCTCGCCCTGTGGTTCGTGGTTTTCAACGCGCCGGCGATGGTGCGCGCGCCGGTTGCGCAGGATTCGTGGTCGGGCGCAGGGGAAACGCTGGTTTATGTCGCGGGTGCCTGGTCGCTCTACGCGTCCCTGGGCACGGATCGGGGCCGACCGCATCCTGACTTTGCGATCGGCGAGCGGGGCGCTCGCATCGCGCGGGTTCTTTACGGGCTCGCCTTGATTCCCTTCGGCGTCGGGCATTTCCGCTATATCGGCCTCACCGCGTCGTTGGTACCCGCCTGGCTGCCGGCCCATGCGGCGTGGGCTTACGTCACCGGCGCAGCGTTCATCGCGGCGGGCCTCGCGATCCTCCTCGATCGGCATGCGCGGTGGGCCGCCGCGCTCTCGACGTTGCAGATGGGCTTGTTCACGCTGCTCGTCTCGGGGCCGGTCGTCATGGCGGGGCCCGACCGGTTCCAGTGGAGCGAATTCGTGATCTCGTGGACGCTCACCGCGGGCGCGTGGGCGGTGGCGGATTCCTACCGCGCGTCCCGGCCGCGGATGTATCGTTGACGGATCCCGATCGACGGAGGGCCCGCATGTCCCCGCATCCCGCATACAAGGTGGCGCTGATGCATGCCTCGTGCGCGTTCCTCGACACGCCGGCGACGATCGACAAGGCGTGCGCGCTGATCCGCGAAGCGGCGAGGAACGGGGCGCGCCTGGTCGCGTTCGCGGAAACGTACGTTTCCTTCTTCCCGGTGTGGTGCGCCCTGCGGGCGCCCATCTACAACCACGATTTCTTCAAGGCGGCCGCGGCGAGCGCGATCCGCATCGACGGCGCGGAGATCGCGGCGGTGCGGGCGGCCGCTCGCGAAGCGGGCGTCGCGGTCTCGCTCGGGTTCAACGAAGGCACCGAGGCGAGCGTCGGGTGCATCTGGAACGCGAACGTCTTCATCGGGCCCGACGGCGCGATCCTCAACCACCACCGCAAGATGGTGCCGACGTTCTGGGAGAAGCTCGTATGGGCCAACGGCGACGGCGCCGGCCTGCGCGTGTGCGGCACGGACCTGGGGCGCATCGGCATGCTCGTCTGCGGCGAGAACACCAATCCGCTCGCGCGCTTCACGATGATCGCGCAGGGCGAGCAGGTGCACGTCGCGAGCTTCCCGCCGGTGTGGCCGACCCGGGATCCGAGGGAGGCGGGACGCTACGACCTCGCGAGCGCGACGCGCATCCGGTGCGGGGCCCACGCGTTCGAGGGCAAGCTCTTCAACCTCGTGGTCTCGAGCTGGATGGACCGCCGGATGCGCGACGCCCTCGTGAAGGGCGACGCGGAGATCGGCCGCATCCTCGACGATTCGCCGCGCGGCGTCTCGATGGTGCTCGGGCCGACGGGCGAGCCGGTCTCCGACATCGCATGCGACGAGGAGCGCATCGTGTACGCGCAGGTCGACCTCGCCCAATGCGTGGAGCTCAAGCAGATCCACGACCTCGCCGGCTACTACAACCGCTTCGACATCTTCAAGCTCACCGTCGACCGCAGCGCGAACCGCCCGGTGCGCTTCGACGACGAGAACACGATGGCGGCGCAGGAAACGGCGATCCCGGTCGCGCCCGGAGGCGACGGATCCGCCCCCGGGCGCGACCGCGCGCTCGCCTAATCGGCGGGCTGGATCAGGCCACGGATCTCGCCGGCCGGCGAATCGCCCGCGACGCCGGGATGCTGGTCGTCCGCGGGATTGAGGTCGCTCGTGTGCACGACGATCGTCGCCCGCTGCTCCTCGATCGCCTTCACGAGGCCGGCGACGCCGGTGTCCGCGGGATCGTTCGCGTCGAAGGTGAGCGGACCCACGAGCTGCGCATCGGTGAACACGAAGCCGCCGCTCATCTCGCCGTTCACCGGTCCCGGGACGTTGCTGTTGGGTGCGCCGGGGATGGTCGGCACGAAGAAGAACACGATCGGACCCACCGGCTGGTTGGGCGCCACCGGTCCCTGCGGCGCGATGTGGATGTGTGCCTGCCACAGGTTGCGGATGCCGGCGATGTTCACGTTGAAGCGGATCGCATGGCCGTTGTCGATCACCGAGAGCTGCGCTTCGCCGGTCGCCCGGGTGAGGATCACGTTTCCGTTCAGGTCGCCGCCCACGAGGTGGGCACGGAAGCGCATCCCGTCGCGTGCGCCGCCGTCGTCGGCCGAGGCGGCGGTGGCGAACGCGAGCGCGAGCGAGGACGCGAGCAAGAATTTACGCATGGTGGTCTCCTTTGGCGGGGTCGTCCCGCCTCGATGAACACGGCGTGCGCGCGCGTATTCCGCGCGGCTCGTGCAGCGCGCGTGATCAATCGCACGGCGATACAGTCAGGAAGTTTTTCGTCGACATGGCGCTCTCGTTGTCGTGGAATCCCGACATCAGCGGCTCGCGCACGATTGACGATGCGGCGCTGCGCGCACAAAATTCCACAGCCATTCGCCACGAAGGGAGCATCGCCTTGCATCGCATCCGCATCGTTGCGCTCATCGCCTGCGCGCTCGCGATCGCGCTCGCATCACCGGCGCAAGCCGCGCCGGCGAAGTCGAGCGCAGTGGCACCCGTCGCGGTGCTCACCGTGGTCACGAAGAAGCTGGAGCGCACCGCGCATCATGCCGGCCGCGCGATGAGCCGTGGCGCGCGCAAGGCGAAGACGAGTCTTGCGCACGCTGCGCATGCGACCGGCAGGAAAATCGAACGCGCCGCGCGCAAGGTGCGAACCCAGGTGCATGCGAAGGGCGCGGCGGCGAAGGCGCGCCTGGAGAGGACTTTCCGGACGAAGCGGCGGCGCTCGCACGTCGAGCGCACGGCCTGAGCGCGCAGGCGCGGGAGGGCGGGGGCACCCTCCCGCCGCGTGCTGCGTCAGCCGCCCTGCGAGTCGGCCGCCATGCGCTGCAGGATGTCGTCCCGGCTCGACTGCGCCGCCGCGCCGGCGTCGCCGTAGCCGCTCGAAGCCTCGAGCGTCGTGCACGCCGTGGTCCCGATCAGCGCGAGCGCCGCGCCGGCCATCACCGCCTGTTGCATCCACTTGCTCATCGTCGTTTCTCCCGAGAGGTTGAAGGGTCAATCGCTTCCGCCGCATTCCTGTGGGGCACATGAACTCGGCTGGGGAGGACGATAGGCGTGCAAGCCGGCACGGACCTACGGAGGAATCATCGCGCCGCGTTCGCAAGCTTCGGCGCCGATCGCGCGCAAACTGGCGGAGCGGCAATTGGGAATTTTCCGCGCGCGGGAAACGGAAACGGCGCCCGCGGGCGCCGTTTTCGACCGGTTGAAACCCGGGATCAGGCGGTGACGCGAACGTCCATCGCCTCCGCCATCCGCTCGACCGCCTTGCGGATGTTGTCCATCGACGTGGCGAACGAGATGCGCAGGTAGCCTTCCGCGCCGAACGCCGAGCCGGGCACCGCGGCGACCGCCTTCGGCTGCGCGAGAAGGTAATCGCACAGCGCGAGGTCGGTCGGCTCGGCGATGCGTCCGGCCTTGTGCAGGTTGGCGATCGCGCCGCGGCAATCGGGGAAGGCGTAGAACGCTCCGGCGGGGTTGAGGCACTTCACGCCGGGAATCCTGCTCAGCGCGTCGGCCACGTACTTCCCCCGTTCGCGGAACGCCTTCACCATCGGCTCGATGCACGACTGGTCGCCGTTCAACGCCGCTTCCGCCGCGTACTGCGAGATCGAGGTTGGATTGGAGGTGCTGTGGGACTGCACGTTCTCCATCGCCTCGATGAGCTCCTGCGGCCCGCCGCAGTAGCCGATGCGCCACCCCGTCATCGCGTAGGCCTTGGAGACGCCGTTCATCACGAGCGTCTGGTTGTAGAGGTCCGGGCAGACGTTCACGATGTTCACGAACTTCGAGCCGTCGAGCAGGATGTGCTCGTACATGTCGTCGGTCGCGATGACGATGTTCGGATGCTGGCGCAGCACCGCACCCAGCGCCTTCAGCTCCTCGGCGGTATAGACCGAGCCGGTCGGGTTCGACGGGCTGTTGAGCCACAGCAGCCGGCTCCTCGGCGTGATCGCGTTCTTGAGCTGCACGGGCGTCACCTTGAAGCCCTGCTCGATGCCGGTCTGGATGAACACCGGCTTCGCGTCGGCCATCTGCGCCATGTCGGGGTACGAGACCCAGTAGGGCGCCGGGATGATCGCCTCGTCGCCGGCGTTGAGGAGCGCGAGGCACAGGTTGAACGAAGTCTGCTTGCCGCCGCAGGAGACGAGGATCTGCTTCTCGGTGTAGTCGAGGCCGTTCTCGCGCTTGAACTTGGCGACGATCGCCTTCTTGAGCGAGGGCGTGCCGCCGGCGGCCGTGTACTTGGTGAGGCCCTTGTGGATCGCCGCGATCGCCGCGTCCTTGATGAACTGCGGCGTGTCGAAATCCGGCTCGCCCGCGCCCATGGCGATCACGTCCTTGCCCTCGGCCTTGAGCTTGGCGGCCTTCGCGCTCACGGCGAGGGTGGGGGACGGCTTGATGGCCTTGAGGCGGTTCGCGACAAGCGACATGGCGGCGGCTCCGGGCAGGGGCTGGTGGGAACCCACATTTTACGGGATTGTGCGGCGCATCATGGAGCCGATTCACCGCAATTTTCCAGCATGGACTTGATAAAATCGCCTGTTGTCCCGAGGAATCCGCCCCGCATGGAAGTCGTCACGTTCCCGAACAGCCCGTTTCGCCTGCACCAGCCGTTCGCGCCCGCCGGGGACCAGCCGGCCGCGATCGAGCAGCTCACCGAGGGCCTCAACGACGGCCTCGCGTACCAGACGCTCCTCGGGGTCACCGGCTCGGGCAAGACCTACACGATGGCGAACGTGATCGCGCGCACCGGCCGGCCGACCCTGGTGATCGCGCCCAACAAGACGCTCGCCGCGCAGCTCTATTCCGAGTTCCGCGAGTTCTTTCCCGAGAACGCGATCGAGTACTTCGTCTCGTACTACGACTACTACCAGCCCGAGGCGTACGTTCCCTCGCGCGACCTCTACATCGAGAAGGACTCGTCGATCAACGAGCACATCGAGCAGATGCGGCTCTCGGCGACCAAGAGCGTGCTCGAAAGGAAGGACACCGTGATCGTGGCGACGGTGTCGTGCATCTACGGCATCGGCGACCCGGAGGACTACCAGGACATGCGCCAGGTGCTGCGCGAGAAGGATCCGGTGCCGCAGAGGGACCTCCTCGGGCGCCTGGCGGGCATGCAGTACACGCGGAACGACATCGACTTCCGCCGCGGCACCTTCCGCGTGCGCGGGGACACGATCGACATCTTCCCGGCCGAGAACAGCGAGCAGGCGCTGCGCGTCTCCCTCTACGACGACGTGATCGAGTCGCTCACGCTCTTCGACCCGCTCACCGGCGAGCTCCTGCACCGCATCCCGCGCTTCACGCTCTACGCGAAGAGCCACTACGTGACGCCGCGCCAGACGGTGCTGCGCGCGGTCGAGACCATCAAGGCGGAGCTGCGCGAGCGGCTGGACTGGTTCCAGTCGCAGGGGAAGCTCCTCGAGCTGCAGCGCCTGCAGCAGCGCACCCACTTCGACCTCGAGATGCTGAACGAGCTGGGCTTCTGCAAGGGCATCGAGAACTACTCGCGCCACCTTTCGGGACGCGCGCCCGGCGAGCCGCCGCCGACGTTGATCGACTACCTGCCGCCCGAGGCGCTCATCGTGATCGACGAGAGCCACGTCACGGTGCCGCAGATCGGCGGCATGTACAACGGCGACCGCTCGAGGAAGCAGACGCTCGTCGACTACGGCTTCCGGCTTCCCTCCGCGCTCGACAACCGCCCGCTCAAGTTCGAGGAGTTCGAGCGCCAGGTGAAGCAGGCGATCTTCGTCTCGGCGACACCGGCCGACTACGAGCGCGCGAAGTCCGGCCAGGTGGTCGAGCAGGTGGTTCGTCCGACGGGGCTGGTCGATCCCACGGTGATCCTGCGTCCCGCCTCCTCGCAGGTGGACGACCTGCTCTCCGAGGTGAACAAACGCGTGAAGCTGAACGAGCGCGTGCTGGTGACGACCCTCACCAAGCGCATGGCCGAGGACCTCACGGAGTACCTCGCCGAGCACGGTGCGAAGGTCCGTTACCTGCACTCCGACATCGAAACGGTGGAGCGCGTGGAGATCATCCGTGACCTGAGGAAGGGCCTTTTCGACGTGCTGGTCGGCATCAACCTGCTGCGCGAGGGGCTCGACATTCCCGAGGTCTCGCTGGTCGCGGTGCTGGATGCCGACAAGGAAGGCTTCCTGCGCTCGGGCCGGTCGCTCATCCAGACCATCGGGCGCGCCGCGCGCCACATCAACGGCACCGCGATCCTCTATGCGGACCAGACCACCGATTCGATGAAGGCGGCCATGGGCGAGACCGAGCGGCGGCGCGCGAAGCAGGTCGCGTTCAACCTCGCGCACGGCATCGAGCCCAAGGGCATCTCCAAGCGCATCAAGGACCTCATCGACGGCGTGTACGACCCCGATGCGGCGCGCGAGCAGAAGAAACAGGAGGAGGCCGAGGCGAAGTACGAGTCGCTCTCGGAGAAACAGCTCGACCAGCGCATCCGCAAGATGGAGAAGGAGATGCTCGAGGCGGCGAGGAACCTGGAGTTCGAGCGCGCCGCGACCCTGCGCGACGAATTGAAGACGCTGCGCGATCGCCTGATGGCGGTAGGTGGGGATTCGTGACGCAAGGCACGCTGGAGACGGTCTCGATCCTCGTCGTCTGCACCGGGAACATCTGCCGCTCCCCGACCGCCGAGGGTGTGCTGCGCGACCGGGTCGAGAAGCGTGGCCTCTCCGATCGCATCCGTGTCGCCTCCGCCGCAACCCACGACTACCACGTCGGTGAAGCGCCCGATCCCCGAGCCGTGCGCCATGCCTCGAAGCGCGGCTACGACCTTTCGGCGCTGCGCGCCTCGCAGGTGCGCGAGCGCGATTTCCACGAGCACGACTACATCCTCGCGATGGACCGCGGGCACCTGCGCATCCTGCGCTCGATCGCGCCCTCGGGTGCGAAGGCGCGCATCGGCCTCTTCCTGGACGCGAGCGCCCGCTGGAAGGGCGAGGACGTGCCGGACCCGTACTACGGCGGCGTCGAGGGCTTCGAGCGGGTGCTCGACATGGTGGAGGAGGCGGCCGAGCGCTGGCTCGATCGCATCGAGGCCGAGGTCGAGCCTTCGCGCTTCCGCCTGCAGAACCCCCGCTGACGGCACGCCGTCGGCCGCTTTGCGCGAAAATGGGCGTATGCGCTCCGAGAACCGGCCGCCGCTCTTTCCCGCCTTCCTCGACCTTCGCGGCAAGCGCGCCGTGGTCGTCGGCGGTGGCGACGTCGCCGCGCGCAAGGCACGCGCGCTCGAGCGTTGCGGGGCCGAGCTCACGATCGTCGCGCCGCGCCTTTGCGATGCGCTCGCCGAGCGCGTTCGGCTTGGTTCCGCGAGCCACCGTGCGAAGCGCTTCGAGGTGGCCGATCTCGCCGAAGCGCAGCTCGTGATCGCGGCGACCGACGACCCGGCCGTGAACGCCGACGTCGCCGACGCGGCGCATGCCGCCGGCATCGCCGTCAACGTGGCGGACGACGCCGAGCGGTCGAGCTTCGTCATGGCTTCGGTGGTGGAGCGCGGGCCGCTGCAGATCGCCATCTCGACCTCCGGCGCGTCGCCCGCGCTCGCGCGGCGGCTCCATGCGCGCATCGAGGGCGCGGTCCCGGAGGGCTACGGCGCGCTCGCGACGCTCGCCGGGCGCTACCGCGCGGCCGCCATCCGGCGGCTTGCCGATCCGCAAGCGCGCAAGCGATTCTGGGCGCGCGTGATGGAGGGCCCGATCGCCGCCCTCGCGATCGAGGGACGGGGGACGGAGGCGCGCGAGGCGCTCGAGCGTGCGCTCGACGAGGCGGCCGCGCAGGCCGCGCATCCGGAAGCAAAGCGATGAGACCTGGAAGGATCCTGTCGGTGCCCCGGCGCCTCGGCACCTCTTGAGCGCCGGCCTTCGCATCGACCGATTTCGCGCGGTCGCGTTCGACCTCGACGGCACGCTGGTCGACAGCGCGCCCGATCTCGCCGCCGCGGCGAACGCGATGCTCGCCTCGCTCGGCCACCGCCCGCTCGCCCAGGAGCGGGTGGCGGCGGCGATCGGCGACGGCATCGAGGCGCTGGTCGCCCGCACGCTCGAGGAGAGCATGGGCGCGGCGCCCGATCGCGAAGCGCTCGGCGATGCCGCGAGCCTCTTCCGCGAGATCTACCTCGGTCGGGTCTTCGAGGCGAGCACGATCTTCGAGGGCGTGCGCGAAGGCCTCGAGGCGCTCTCGCGGCGAGGCGTCCCGCTGGGGGTCGTCACCAACAAGGCGGCTCCCTTCACGCGTGCGCTCCTCGAGCGATCGGGCCTCTCGCGCTGGCTCTCCTTCGTCGAGTGCGCCGACGCGATCGAGCAGCGCAAGCCCGCGCCCTTCCTGCTCCTCAAGGCATGCGAGGACCTGCGGATCGAGCCGCGGCAACTGCTGTTCGTGGGCGACTCGGCGCTCGACGTCGCCGCGGCGCGCGCGGCGGGCTCACCGGTGGTCCTGGTCGACTACGGCTACAACAAGGGACGCCCGGCACGCGACGCGGGCGCCGATGCGGTGATCGCAAGCCTGGTGCAGCTCGACGCGACGGCATAGGCGGGTCGACGCGCGATGGCGGATCGAACGGGCGCGCGCGGCGCGCCCGCCGTATGTGTGGTTGCGTACATACGCGGCGCGCGGATGCGCGTATCCATCGATACATACGAGCGGCCGAGCGGCTGCCGGACACCATTCCGCGTTCACCGAAAGGCGCTGCCATGAAGATTCCAGTCGAAACGAAACCGGCCCTGTGGGGCATCGCGGGCGGAGCCGTCGCGATGGCGATCGTGGGATTCACCTGGGGCGGATGGGTCACCGGCGGCACGGCCAGCGCCGAGGCGACGAAGCGCGCCGACGCCGCGGTCGTGGTCGCGCTCGCGCCCGTCTGCGTCGACAAGTTCGAGCATGCCGGCGACGCGGCCGCCAACAGCGTGGCGCTCAAGAAGGCCGACTCCTGGTCGCAAGGCGATTTCGTCGAGAAGGGCGGCTGGGCGACCATGCCGGGGCCGAGCAATCCCGAGCAGGTGTCCGCCGTGGCGCAGGCCTGCGCGAAGCTCCTCGTCGGCGCGTGACGGCTCGGCGCCGGTGTGCGCCGTGCGCGACGGCGGTGTCGCGGCATTGCATGGATCGCGCTACGTCGCCCCCGAGCTTGAAAGGCAGTGGCGATTGCGCCCGGCTTCCTTCGCCCGATACATCGCCGCGTCGGCGTTCTTGAGCAGGGTTGGTGCATCCGCGCCGTCGCGAGGGTAGATCGCGATGCCGACGCTCGCCGTGAGGAGCATCCGGTGCCGTGCGATCCTGTGCGGCTGAGGGTCACGGCGCCGATGACGCTGCCGTCGCGGCTGTGAATCGGCGCCGCGGAGTCCTCGATCGGAATCTCAAGTTGAGGTAGGCCACGTTGCCCGCGACGTCGGTGCTCACGACCGCGTCGCCGATGGAGTCGAGCGTGACCTGGGCGCGTTCCCGTTCCAGGAACAAGGCGTCGTCGGCGGCCTTGCGATCGATCGCATTGCGCAGTGCCCGCGGCAGCGAATAGGCGTCGATGTGGTTGCGCGGGAGATAGTCCTGCGCGCCGCGCTGGACCGCCTGCCGCGCGAGGTCCTCGTCTCCCACGTCGCTGAATACCAGGACCGGAACATGCGGAGCAGCCTTCAGGAGACTGTCGAGCGCTCCCATGCCGGCGACGTCGCGCACCAGGAGATCGAGCAGCACGACCGTCGTTTCCCCGAGGCCGAGGGTACGCAGGTCTTCCGGGAGGCGTGTCACCCAGTGAAGCTCGAACGAGGGGCCGCGCTCGCCGGCGAGCACATTTCCCACGGAACGGGCATCCTCGGGGTCGGCCGCGACGAGCAGCACGTTGATGTCCGCGTGGGGCGCGTGGACGCGGCTCGAGGTCGCGCCCGGCGCGGCGATCCCCTGACCGCTCGCCTCGTGCGAGCGGTGGCTGCCGGCCTGATGTGTGGCCTTCCGCATCATGGGGTCCTGAGAGCCGAGCCCTCTACGCTGCGCCCCCCGCGCCGGGCCTTCCGTGCGGTAGCGCACACAGGCCGGATTCCGATTCCTGGCGAGCATCGACGAGAACGATCGCGTTGCCGTGTTGCCTCATGGAACACCCATGGCGAGCTCTCGACACATGTCGCGGCCGCACGATCTCCTGGCGAAAAGCCTCAGTACCGCCGACGACCGTGTCAGGCTGAACGCGTGGTTGCCGCCGCAAGCGGGTGTCATCCCCAGGATTCGAATCGGCCGGCACTGGATCAACGTCCTCTGGTCGTTGCCGTTGATCTTCGTGTTGCTGGTGATCGGCGTGGCCGCGGCCCAGGCGTTGCGCGAGCTGCCGGCGGTGCAGGAGTTTCTCGTGCGCTATCCCGGCGTTCCCCCCTCCGCCGTGGCGGTCACCACGGGGTTCCCCGCCTGGCTCCGGCTGCTGCACTTCCTGAACCTGTTCTTCATGGCGTTCATCATTCGCGCGGGTGTCCAGATTCTCGCGGACCACCCGCGGCTTTACTGGAAGCGCGACTGCACTCCCGGGACCGAATGGTTTCGCTTCCAGAAGGCGGTTCCGGCCGGCCGGATCTGGACCGCCAAGGACGACTCGGTCACCCTTCCGGGGTGGCTGGGCATCCCCGGGATCCGTCACTCCATCGGCCTCGCCAGGTGGTGGCACTTTTCGATCACCCTTCTCTGGATGGTCAACGGCATCGCCTTCTACGTTCTCCTGTTCACGACCGGCCAGTGGCTGCGGCTCG
>DATNGJ010000030.1:0-11418 GCA_035605915.1 Usitatibacter sp. | reverse complement strand
TGGGCCTGCGTGCTGACGCGGTAGTAGGTGACGAAGCGCGGCTCGTGCATGAAGTCCTCCCTGTTGTGCGTGGTGGCGTCCTGACAGGACGAGCGTCTCGAGCGTCCCCACCGACGGAACCCTACCGATCTGGCGCGGCTGGACAAGGAGGCGCCGGAGCTGGTGATCCGCCGCCGGTGGTGATCCCGAAAGAAGCCAAGGGGCGCTCGACGCGGTCGAGGTTGCCGAGAAGCAGGAGCAGAACGGCAAGCGTGGCTCGCCGCCTACTCCAAACGAAGAGTCGGCGTAAGGCCTGGCGCGAGCCGTTTCAGTAATTGCGCCGATTCCATAAGGACCAGCGTCTGGAGCTGGACTCTTTGAAATTTGGTTTATCTAGCTGCGAGCCGTGTGCGGTAGCATAGGATCTGCGTAAGCACCCTACCGCCCTAACACTCGGAAATCGCATAATGCCAACCACAGCGAATAAGCCCGTGCGGAGCCGGAAACAAGCTCGTCTCTACCACCTCGATCGCGACACTATTCAAAAGCTTGACGCCCTCGCCGTTCTCTGCGGCGGTCATGGTGCTGCGGTTACCTATGCAATTGGCGCCACGTATCAGGCAGCAGGTGCGGCGTTAAAGAAGATGAAGGTAAGAGCGCCGCGTTGAGCCGCGGATGCGCACTCTTGGCTCGATAGGGAGTCTGCTGCCGACCCGGGGGGATGATGGTTCGCCTTTGCCTGAGGACCGGTCGACAATTCCGTGTCAGCGCCTGCTCAAGGGCCATTGTCCGACCACCATAGCGTCAGCTACCGGCCGAAAGCTGCCGTTGGCAAAGGGATCGCGATTCATAGTTGGCAGGAGCCGGCCGCCACGCGGCCCCGCCGATGCCAGCTTGCGATGAAGCAGCTAAGGCCATCCCTCAGCTAGCACTGGAAGCGGTAGCGTGGTTCCGTGATGAGAACTCCGGCATTCCCTGATGCCTCTAATTTAATTCTCTATTTGAAATCTCGAGTTCCGACTGGGTGAATCCCCAAACCGGCATTGTTCGAGCGTAGTCCATCGTTCCGCAGACGGAGATCAGACTAACCGGCCGAAAAGATATCCCATAAGAAATCCCTATTACCGGGAATTCTTGAGCTGAGACCGGTTCGCTGCGGACTGCACCCACCGTCAGAATTTCCTTCTGCCTTCCCGCTCGCGAGCCCGCTTCAGCGCACGAAGTGCCTGAAGAGGAAGTAGAGCAGGATCAGCACCCAGATCCAGCCCCAGCCGCCTTTCTTGCGCACGCGCGTCGCTTGCGGCTGGGCCGCTTGCGCTTTCGGCGGCGGCTTAAGGTTCAGGTCGGCGGTGGTCTTCTTCTCGAGCTCGCCGGTCGTGACGGTGGGCGCCCGCGAAGCCGGACGAAACGAATCTCCATCGCCCTCGTCTTTCATCGCGGACGCCGGATGGCGCGCACGGTCGCGCGCTTCCCACTCGCGCGTTTCCTTGAGCAGCCGGTCGAATTCGGTCTCGTCCTGGGCCATGGGATTCCCGTGTGCCGATCGAGCGAGGCGATTATGCCCCAGCGCGGCGATTCACGAATGTGAAGTGCGGTTGTATCGCACGAGTGATATGCTCGCCGATCCGGTCCATAAGGGAGTGTTCCATGCGACGGTCGGCATCGACCCGCAAGGCGAAACGGCGCGCGGCGCCGGGCAAGGTCGCGCGGTTGTATCACTTCGACGCGGAGACGGTCGGGCGGATCGAGTTCCTCGCGCAAGTGTTCGGCGGCAAGGAGAAGGGCATCGCCGCGGCGGTGGCAATGGCCGCGCGCGTATTGAAGGGCGAAGACGCCGAGCTGCGCATCTCGATCAAGTAGGCACCGCCAACGAGGCATGAGCGGCGCGCGAGCCGCGCCTCTCAGAAGTACCAGCGCACCTGCGCCCAGGTGCTGCGCGGAATCTGCGCCGGGAAGCCGTGCTCGTCGAACTCGACGTGCTCCCTGTCGAAGAGATTGGACACCGCGACGGAAAGCTCCAGGTCGCGGTTCACGCGCCACGCGACGCGCGCATCCGTGGTGCTGTACGAGGGCACCATGGTGAGGTAGGCGAGCGAGCTCACGTAGCGCCAGTCGAGGTCGAGGTCGATCGCGTCGCTCATGTGGAACGACGAGCGCGCCTTCACGGTGTGGCGCGGATCATTGCCGAGCGAGGCGGGGCCCGTAAGGTCGCCGCTTCCGTTCTTGTCGCGCAGGTCCTGGTGGAGCTCGAGGAGGCCCGCCATGAGGCGCCAGCGCTCGGTCGCCTGCCACATCGTCCAGGCTTCGATGCCCCT
Organism: Usitatibacter sp.; assembly: GCA_035605915.1. Lineage (GTDB taxonomy): Bacteria > Pseudomonadota > Gammaproteobacteria > Burkholderiales > Usitatibacteraceae > Usitatibacter. Next base: position 9,124 of record DATNGJ010000030.1, on the reverse strand, counting down.
CGTATGTCCTTCGACGGCGTTGCCGATGAAGAAGCCGCCGCCCGGCGCCGGCACGCCGCCGCGCAGGTCGTCGAGACGCGTGTAGAAGAGCGTCGCCGAAAAGGTGAAGGAGGGTCGCGGCAGGCAGCGATAGCCGATCTCGTATGTACGGCCGGTCTCCGAGGTGAAGCTCGGTCCGCCCCGGATCAGGAACGGCGGATTGCCCGGCAGGAAGAAGTCGCGGTCGATGCGTCCCGGCGTGCGCGCGACCTCCGACGCCGCAGCCCACAACAGGTGGTCGGGCGCGACTTTCCACGCAAGGCGAATGTCGGGTAATGCCACCGGGTTCACGTACACGTCGGTCTGCGCGCGCACGCCCGCGGTGAGCGAGAGGTTCCGCGCGAGCGCGATTTCGTCCTGGACCTCCGCGCTCGCCCAATGCAGCCGCCGGTCCTCGGGAATGAAACGAACGATGCGCGTGGGCGTGGTGGAATCGAGCGCGTAGCGGTAGCCCGCCCCGAAGGAAATGCGGTGGGCGCCGTAGGCGGGCAGGTTGTCGCGCAGGTCGACGTCGAACGTATCCACGCGGTCGATGAATCCGGAGGGATCGTTGCGCCAGGTGTGGTCGTAGTACGCCTGGGCGCGCACGCGCGAGCCGCCCGCGAGCTCGGTCACCCAGCGCCCGAGCAGGTTCGCGCCGTCGAGCGTCGCCGCGGGTGCGCCGTTGCCGTCGACCTTCGCGTGGTACGCGTCGCCTTGGAACGTCAAACCGGAATCCGCGGGTCCGAAGTCGCTGCGGAACCCGACCTGGTCCTTCGCCATGTGGTCGACGACGTGCGAGGCTTCGGGGCGCAGGTTGTCGCGCTCGATGTGCATCACGTAGCCGCGATAGGCGCCGTCGCCCACCGGAGCGCCATAGCGCGCGGAATAGGTGCGGTCGAAGCGGCTCGCGCCGGCCGAGACGAGTGCCCCCTGCGTGTCGCGCGCCGACTTGGTGATGATGTTGATGACGCCCGTGAATGCGTTCGCGCCGTAGAGCGCGGCGCCCGGCCCCGAGATCACCTCGATGCGGTCCACGTCTTCGAGCATCACGTCCTGCGCATCCCACAGAACGCCCGAGAGCACCGTGGTGTAGAGCGTGCGTCCGTCGAGCAGCACGAGCAGCTTGTTGGTGATCACGTTCTGGAATCCGCGCGCGGAGATCGCCCAGCTCGTCGCGCTCACTTGCGCCACCTCGAGGTTCGGCGCGAGGCGCAGCGCCTCCATGAGGCTCCTCGCGCCGGAGCGGCGGATGTCCTCGTCGGTGATGACGTAGACTGAGGCCGGCGCATCCGAGAGACGCTCGGGCCGCAGCGCCGCGGTGGTGACGTGGAGCGCGCCGAGCTGCTCGAGCGTGAGGTCCGCGAGGTCGGGCGCCTGCGCGAGGATCTGCGCGTGGGCCGCGGACGCAAGCACGCAGGCGAGCGCGACGACGATTCGCAAGCGGGGTGCGGGAGACATCCGGCCATTGTCGCGTTTGTGCGAATCGCGTCTGTAAGCCGATTCCTACAAGCGATCGGCTGGAGAACCCGTCCGGGGGCGCCGGGTCGAATTTGCTCTTCCGCCGGACAACCGAAAACAAGAGGAACGCTCGATGAAGGTCGCAGTGATCGTGGGAAGCCTGCGCAAGGGCTCGTACAACCGGATGATCGCGAAGGCGCTCTGCGCGCACGCCCCGTCGGGCATGCAATGCGAGATCACGGAGATCGGCAACCTTCCGCTCTACAACCCGGACCTGGAAGAAGGCTCGGTGCCGCCCGCGTGGGAGGAGTTCCGCAAGCGCATCCGCGCCTCCGACGCGGTGCTCTTCGTGACGCCCGAGTACAACCGCTCGGTTCCCGGCGCGCTCAAGAACGCGATCGACGTCGGCTCGCGGCCCTACGGCAAGAGCGTGTGGTCGAAGAAGCCCGCGGCGGTGGTGAGCGTCTCTCCGGGCGCGATCGGCGCGTTCGGCGCGAACCAGCACCTGCGCCAGTCCTTCGTGTTCCTCGACATGCCCGCGATGCAGCAGCCCGAGGCCTACATCGGCGGCGTGGCGGGCCTCGTGGACGAGAAGGGCGAAGTGACGAAGGAGGACACGCGCGAGTTCCTGCGCAAGTTCATGGAAGCGTTCGGGCGCTGGGTCAAGGCGACCAGCGGCGCGGCTACTTGAAGGCCCGCGGCGATTCGGAGTCCGGCTGCCAGAGGAAGAGGCCGTCGCCCACGTAGCTGCGTCGCCAGTAGGTACCGCAGAGCCCGCACTGGAAGCGCGCGCCCGCCGGATCGTTCGCCGGGCTGTGCGGATCGAGCACGATCTCCCTGTGGCCTTCGATGCCGCTCAGGCCATGCTTGCACTTCGGGCAGGTCCGGTACGCCATCGTTCGAGTGCCTCGTCCCGGTGCGAGATCCCCAGGAAATATATTCCCGCCGGTTGGTGCACGCAACACCGGTTCCGCGGCATCCAAGGGACGAAACAGCCGGTTAAAGGATGGCGGGAAGCGCGCGCTTGCCTTCCGGCGTGAGGCGCAAGGCGCGCGTATCTTCGATGCGTACCAGCCAGCGCTTCGCGAGGAAATGGTCGAGGAGCGCGGTGGCGAGGCGCCCGGCCATGTGGTCGCGGCGTTCCGACCAGTCGAGGCACGCGTAGGCGTAACGCTCCGCGCGCAGCGATGCGCTCGCATCGACGCCGATCGACTCGAGCCACGTCCGTCCCGCGCGCGTGATCTCGTATCCATCCGCCGTGGGCGCGACGCGCCGGCGCGCGAGGAGCGAGCGCAGCAGCTCCACGCCGAGCTCGCCCGCGAGGTGGCGGTAGCAGGTGCGCGCGTGCTTGAGGGAGCGGTAGGGCTCGCGCAGCCACTTCGCATCCGATGCGTGCCGCTCGGCGACGAGCGAGAGCGCCTCGAGCGCGCGCGCGACGTCGGCATCGGCCACGCGGAAGTAGCGGTGCCGTCCACGCGGCTCGACGATGACGAGCCCTTCGTGGACCAGCTTCGCCAGGTGCTCGCTCGCCGTGGACGGGTTCACGCCCGCGGCGCGCGCGATGTCGCCCGAGGGCAAGGATTCGCCGCCGAGGAGCGCCGCGAGCATTCGGGCGCGCGTGGGATCGCCGATGGAAGCCGCGATGCGCGCGAAGCGCGGCGCGACGGCGAGACTGGATCGCATGCGAGCCATCGTACTCCCGCGTCCGGCGCGATGTTGCGGCGCGCGCCGAAACGTCGGCGACCCCCGCTCGACGTTGACGTAAACTGGTGTTTTCCCGTGCGTGGATGGATCGTGCAAGCCGAACGAGCGCAGAGCGTGGCGAGCGTGGTGGACGACGCGAAGCGGTGGGTGCCGAAGGGGCGCGAAAGCCGCGAGGCGCTGGCCCGCGTCCTCGCGCGCCTGCAGGAGCTCGCGTCGAAACGCGAGCTGTGGGCAGACGCCGATTTCCCGGCGCCCGAGGGCGACGAGCTGCAGGCGCGCTACCTCATCCAGGAGGATCCGGATCGCTCCTACGCGCTCTACCTCAACGTGATGCGCCCGGGAAAGAAGATCGTGCCGCACAACCATACGACGTGGGCCTGCATCGCGGCGGTCGCGGGGACCGAGGAGAATCGCGTCTACCGTCGCACCGACGCGGGCGCCGTGCCCGGGCCTTCCAGGCTCGAGCAGGTCGACACGGTGATGGTCGAGCCGGGCCGCGGCATCGCGCTCATGCCCGAGGACATCCACGCCGTGCTCATTCCGCCCGGCCAGACCATCCGCCACCTGCATTTCTACGGGCGCGCGCTCGAGACGCTCGACCGCCGTGTGTGCTACGACCTGGAGAGCGGCACCTGCTCGATCATGGGGATCGGCGTGCAGACGCGCCGCTGATGCGCGCGGTCGCCTCGATCTCGATCTTCATGCGCGGGTCGGCCAGTCCCGCCGAGATCATCATCGCGGCCGGCCGCACCTTGTCGAACCATTTGCGCAGCACCGGCCAGCAAGGCTCGAAGTCGGCCGCGTCGGGAACGACGTAGGTGACGCGAACGATGTCGTCCATCGCGGCACCGGCCTCGGCGAGCGCGGCCGCGATGTTCCTGAGGCATTGCTCGCATTGCTCGACCGCGTCCTCCGAGATGGACATCTTCGCGTAGTCGAAGCCGGTCGTGCCCGAAACGAACACCCACTCCCCGTCCACCACCGCGCGCGAATAGCCGATGCGCGCCTCGAACGTCGAGCCGGAAGAGATCAGCCTTCGCGCCATGTCCGCTCCTCGCCGATTGGGCCGGCCTTTATAGCACGATGACGAAGACGCTCGACGCGAAGACGCTCAAGCGCTGGCTTTCGGACGGCGCCGAGATCGCGCTCCTCGACGTCCGCGAGCACGGGCAGTACGGCGAATCGCACCTGTTCTTCGGCGTGCCGCTGCCCTACAGCCGGCTCGAGATCGATGCGCCGCGCCTCGTGCCGCGCCGCTCCACGCGCATCGTGCTCTACGACGACGGGTCGCTCGCGGTCGCGCAGATCGCGGCGCGGCGCCTCGAGGCGGTCGGTTACACCGAGGTGAACGTGCTGCAAGACGGCACGCGGGGCTGGGAACGCGCCGGCTTTCGCCTCTTCGCGGGCGTGAACGTGCCGAGCAAGGCGTTCGGCGAGCTGGTGGAGCGCGAGTGCCATACGCCGCGCATTTCCGCCGCCGATCTCGCGCGCATGCAACGCTCGGGCGAGCCGGTCGCGGTCGTCGACGGCCGCCCGCTCGCGGAATTCCGCAAGATGAGCATTCCCGGCGCGCGCTGCTGCCCGAACGGCGAGCTCGCGTACCGCGTGCGCGCCATGGTGCCCGACGAGCGCATGCCGATCGTCGTGAATTGCGCGGGGCGCACGCGCAGCATCATCGGCGCGCAGACGCTGATCGACCTCGGCATCCCGAATCCGGTCCGCGCGCTCGAGAACGGCACGCAGGGCTGGTATCTCGCCGACCTCGAGCTCGAGCATGGCGCGACGCGCGGCTATCCCGACATCGCGCCGGCGAGCGATCTTTCCGGCGCGCGTACGGGCGCGCAGGCGATGGCCAAGCGCTGCGGCGTGCGCTCGATCGAGGACGAAGAGGCGTCGGCCTGGCTCACCGATCCGGACCGCACGACGTACCTCTTCGACGTGCGCACGGCGGAGGAATTTTCCGCTTCGACGATTCCCGGCGCGGTGCACGCGCCGGGCGGCCAGCTCGTGCAGGCGACCGACCAGTGGGTGGGTGTACGCCATGCGCGCCTGCTCGTTTTCGATTCCGGGGATGTGCGCGCGCCGGTCGTCGCGAGCTGGCTCGCGCGCATGGGCCATGAGGCGGCCGTGCTGCGCGCGGGAGCCGCATCGCGCGCGCGCCCGCATTGGGTCGCGCCCGCGCTTGCGTCGATCGAGTCGATCGGCGCGCGCGATCTTCAGGCCGCACGCGACACGGCGGTCGTGGACCTTCGTCCGTCCACGGCCTACCGCAAGGCGCACCTCGCGGGAAGCAGGTGGTCGATCCGCCCCCGGCTCGCGCAGGTCGAGGCGCGGGTCGCGAATCGTCGCATGGTCCTCGTAGCCGACGATCCGGCCATCGCATGCATCGCAGCGATCGACCTGCGCGAGGCGGGCGTGCCGCGCGTGGCGGCGCTCGAGGGCGGATTCGAGGCGTGGCGCGCGGCCGGCGGAGCGGTGGAGTCGAGCCCCGACCGGCCCACCGACGCCGAATGCATCGACTATCTCTTCTTCGTGCACGACCGGCACGAGGGCAACAAGGACTCCGCGCGCCGCTACCTCGCCTGGGAGACGCAGCTTCTTTCGCAGCTCGACGAGCAGGAGCTCGGGGCGTACCGGCTGGTCATGGTTGGAGGCCGTTAAGCCGCGCTTAAGCGGGCTGCCTCAGCATACGGCCGACAGCGCGGGAACCGATCCCGCGCCGCGCAGCACCAACCTTGTCATTCCGAGGAGAAATCTTGGCGAACGAAGATTGCGTTCGGGGCGTTTCCGCGCGCCCCGAACTGGCCGGCAAGGTCGCGCACGTCGCCTTCATGTTCTGGGTGGTGAAGATCCTCGCGACCACGGTCGGCGAGACGGGCGGCGACGCGGTCTCGATGACGCTCGACCTCGGCTACGCGGTCGCGACGCTCATCTTCCTCGCGTTCTTCGCCGTCACGCTCGCGATGCAGGTCTCGGCGAAGCGCTACCATCCGCTCTTCTACTGGGCGGTCGTGGTCGCGACGACGACGGTCGGAACGACGACCTCCGATTACCTCGACCGCACGGCGGGACTCGGCTACGTGAAGTCGTCGATCCTGCTTTTCTGCGCGGTCCTCGCCGTGCTCCATGCGTGGCATCGGGTGGTGGGCAAGGTGCGCTTCGAAAACATCGAGACGCGCAGGGAGGAGATCTTCTATTGGGTCACCATCCTGGTTTCGAATACGCTCGGCACGGCGCTCGGCGATTTCGTCGCCACCACGACGGGCCTCGGCTTCGAGCGCGGCGCGCTCGTCTTCTCCGTGCTCATCGCCGTGGTGGCCGCGCTCCATTTCGGCGTGAAGCGCATTCCCTCCGCGGCACTCTTCTGGGCGGCGTATGTGCTCACGCGGCCACTCGGCGCGACGCTCGGGGACACGCTCACGAAATCGCGCTCCGAGGGCGGGCTCGCGCTCGGGCGAATCGATTCCTCGCTCGCGATCATCGTGGCGATGGTGGTCGCGATCGTATTCATGACGCGGTGGGAAAGCCGCCGCCCCGACTCGACCTTCGCGTAGCGGCCATGCGCGCGCTCGGCCGGCTCGCGCCGCTCGCCGTGCTGCTCGGCATCTCACGCGCGGTTTGGGCGGGGCCGCCGTTCGTCACCGACGACCCGGAGCCCGTGGACCTGGGCCATTGGGAGATCAACGACGCGCTCACCGCGACGTGGCGGCGCGGCGAAACATCCGCCGGGCTGCCGATCGACGTCAACTACGGCGCCGCACCGAACCTGCAACTGCACGTCCAGCCGCGCTTTTCGTACGAAAGCTCCGCGCCCGGCGGCCGCCTCGGCATCGACGACACCGAGATCGGCGCGAAGTACCGCTTTCTCGACATGGGCGACGAGGACTCCTCGTTCATGCTCGCGTTCTACCCGATCTATCTCGCCGCAACCGGCAAGCGCAGCCTCGGGCCGGATCGCGGCGCCAAGGCGCTCTTCCTCCCGGCCTGGGCCGAGCATGGGAGCGGGCCATGGACGCTCTACGGCGGCTGGGGCTACCGGATCAACCCGGGAGCGGGCAATCGCAACTCCAGGTTCAGCGGTGCGACGGCGCTCTACAAGATCTCGTCGTCGCTGCAGATCGGCGGCGAGGCGTTCCACGAGACCGCGACCTCGATGGGCGGCGAGGGGACCACGGGCTTCAACGTGGGCGGCATCCAGCGCCTCGGCGAGCACTCCAGCCTGCTCTTTTCGGCCGGACGCGGCCTGCGCAATCCGGCCGCAACGAACGAGCTCTCGATCTATCTCGCGCTGCAGCTCGCGTATTGAATCGGCGGCAGCCACCGGCGCCGATGCGGTCCGCGCCATGCGATCGATGACGTGGCGCGCTTTGCTACCATCGAAGGTTTCCCGCATCGCAAGAGGTTCACCTTGAACACCCGCACCGCTCGCGCCGCGTTCGCGGCTTTGCTCGTCCTCGCCTTCTCCCTCGCGGCCCGCGCCGACGAGTGGCCCACGGGTCCCATCCACATCATCGTGCCGTTCGGTCCCGGATCCACGCCCGACATCGTCGCGCGCGTCGTCGCCGACAAGCTCTCGCCGAAGATCGGGCAGCCGGTCGTCGTGGAAAACAAGACCGGCGCCGCGGGCAACATCGGCACCGGCGAGGTGGCACGCGCGAAGCCCGACGGCCAGACGATCGGCCTTTCCATCGCCGGCCCGCTGGGCGTGAATTCCATGCTCTTCAAGAAGCTTCCCTACGATCCGCGGCACGACCTCGCGCCCGTCACCATCGCGGCGACGCAGCCGAGCGTGCTCGTGGTGTCGCCCAGGCTCGGCGTGAACAGCACGCAGCAGCTGCTCGACCTCCTGCGCAAGCAGCCGGGCAAGCTCAACTACGCCTCGATGGGCGCGGGCACCATCTCGCACCTCGCGATGGAGGCGCTCGCGGCGAGGAGCGGCACGCAGATCGTGCACGTGCCGTATTCGGGCTCCGGTCCGGCGGTGCTCGCGCTGCTCTCGGGCGACGCGCAGGTCGCGTGCCTTCCGGCCGCGGCGGTGATCGGGCAGGTGAAGGCGGGAAAGCTCAAGGCGCTCGCGGTCGCCACGGCGAAGCGCTCGTCGATCCTTCCCGACCTTCCCACGCTCGCCGAAGCGGGGTTGAAGAACGTCTACGCGGAGGCCTGGATGGGCTTCGTGGTGCCCGCGAAGACGCCGCAGACGGTCGTGAAGCGGCTGCACGACGACATCGCCGCGATCCTGGAAGAGCCCGAAGTGCGCAAGCAGCTCGCCGGGCACTCGATGGACGTCGTCGCCGACACGCCGGCGCAGATGCGCGCCACGCTCGACGCCGACATGGCGCGCTGGAAGCCCATCATCGAGAAGAACCACATCACGCTGGACTGACGCCGTGGCGAGCGTGATCGAGCCGTCGCGCGCGGTTCCGGTCTTCGCCGAGCACGACGTCGTGGTGCTGGGCGGCGGGCCCGCCGGGATCGCCGCCGCGGCATCGGCCGCGCGCCACGGCGCCGATGTGCTCCTCGTCGAGCGCTACGGGTTCCTCGGCGGCATGGGAACCGCCGCCGGCGTCACCAACTTCTGCGGCCTGCACGCGAACGTCCGTGGCGAAATCCGCCAGGTCGTGCACGGCGTCGTGGACGAGCTCCTCGACCGCATGCGCGCGCTCGATGGGTTGAGCGAGCCGCACCTCATCTTCGGGCGCATCCACGCGCAGGCCTACGACATGTCGGCGTTCAAGTGCGCCGCCGATGCGCTGCTGGGCGCGCGGGGCGTGGAGATGCTGTTCCATGCTTTGGGGGTGGAGGCGCGGCGGCGCGAATCGGGCGAGATCGATGCGCTCCTCGTCGAGACCAAGTCGGGGCGGGGTGCCATCCGGGGCCGCGCGTTCATCGATTGCTCCGGCGATGCGGACCTCGCGCACCGGGCGGGCGTGGCGCTCGAGAA
>DATNGJ010000029.1:0-57378 GCA_035605915.1 Usitatibacter sp. | reverse complement strand
ATTCGCTCACGATCGACCGGAGCGTCGCGGCCCGGGCAATCGGGCTCGCTGATTCCTTTCGCGTCGTCGTTCGCTCGCACATCGTCTCGCCCCCTGCCGAGGCTTCACCCCAAGGGTTCGAAGGGGCGATCAATAAGGGATGCGTGGCTGACGATCACCAACGGGATGGTTCCATGCGGTCCCCTGCCCTTCACCGGGAATCGATCGAACACGCACCCGGCATGGCGAAGGCCGGTCCCCCTCGAGAGGGGACGAGGCGGCGAGCGAGATTCCACGGACGCGAAAGGAATCAGCGGGGCGGTTGCTCGCCCCGCGGCGCCGACGGTGGACAGGCCACGATCCCCGGGTCGAGGGGGACCGGCCTTCACCATGCCTTGCTCGAGCACCGCGGGCCTTGCCTTGAGCGAGCACCGCGGACCATGCCTTCGAGCACAGCAGATGTTACCGAGGGGACCATTGAGTTGGCGGCTCAGTGCAGCTCCTGGTAGATGCGCTCGGCGAGCGTGCGGCTGATGCCCTCGACGCGCGCGAGGTCGTCGATGCTCGCCGCGATCACGCCCTGCAGCCCGCCGAAGTGCTCGAGCAGGCGCTGGCGGCGGCGCGGCCCCACCGCGGAGATCTGCTCCAGGCGCGAGGCGGTGCGCGCCTTGCCGCGCCGTGCGCGGTGCCCGGTGATCGCGAAGCGATGCGCCTCGTCGCGCACCTGCTGGATGAGGTGCAGCGCCGGATGGTCGGGCGGCAGGCGGCGCGGCTCTTCCTCGCCGGAGAGGAAGAGCTGCTCGAGCCCGGGCTTCCTCTCGACGCCCTTCGCGACGCCCACCATCGGGATCTCGTGCAGTCCCAGGTCCGCCATCGCCGATTGCGCGGCGTGCAGCTGTCCCAGGCCGCCGTCGATGAGGATGAGGTCGGGCACCTTGCCCTCGCCATCGGCGAGCTTGCGATAGCGGACGTTCAGCGCATAGCACATCGCCCCGTAGTCGTCGCCGGGCTCCACGCCCTTCACGTTGTAGCGCCGGTATTCCGAGTTCTGCATCGCGCCCTTGTCGTACACGACGCACGAGGCGACGGTCGCCTCGCCCATCGTGTGGCTGATGTCGAAGCATTCGATGCGCTGGATCGGCGTCTCGTTGCCGAGGAATTCCTGCAGCGCCGCGACGCGCGCCTCCTGCGTCGCCTGCGCCGAGAGCCGCTGGCCGAGCGCGAGCGCGGCGTTGCGCCGCGCCATGTCGAGCCAGGTGCGCGATTCGCCGATGGGGCGCGTCACGACCTTCACCGCATGCCCGGCGAGTCCCGCGAGCAGCTCCTCGAGCGCGCCGCGATTCTCCAGGTCCTCGCACACCACGCGGCCGGGAACGGGCTGCTGGGCGTAGTGCTGCGTGAGGAAGGCCTCGATCACCGTGAGCGCGTCGCTGCCCGAGGCGTTGTGCGGGAAGAAGCTGCGATCGCCCAGGTGCCGGCCGCCGCGCACCATCGCGAGCGTGACGCACCAGGTGCCCTCGCGCTCCGCGACGGCGACGATGTCCACGTCGCCCGCGCCCGCGGATTCGGCCGCCTGGCCGGAGAGGATGCGCTGCAGCATCCGGATCTGGTCGCGGAAGTGCGCGGCCTCCTCGTAGCGCTGGCCCTCGGCCGCCGCGTTCATCTTCGCGGTGAGGTCCTCGATCACGTCGGTTTCCTTCCCCTCGAGGAACTGCTCGGCATGGCGCACGTCGCGCGCGTACCGCTCGCCGGTCACGAGCCGCACGCAGGGCGCCGAGCAGCGGTGGATCTGGTGCAGCAGGCACGGGCGCGAGCGGTGCGCGAACACGGTGTCGTCGCAGGTGCGCAGCAGGAAGATCTTCTGCAGGTGGTTGATCGTGTCGCGCGCGCTCCAGGCGCTCGGGAACGGGCCGAAGTAGCGGTTGCCCTTGGCGTGGGCGCCGCGATAGAAGCGGATCTGCGGGAACTCGTGGCCGGTGAGGAGGATGTAGCCGTAGCTCTTGTCGTCCTTGAAGAGGACGTTGTAGCGCGGCGCGAGCGACTTGATGAGGTTGTTCTCGACCAGCAGCGCCTCGGCCTCGGTGCGCGTCGGCGTGACCTCGCCCCCGGCGATCTGCGAGACCATCATCGCGGTGCGCGGGCTGGGGAGGTTCCTCTGGAAGTACGAGGAGACGCGCTTCCTGAGGTCGGAGGCCTTGCCGACGTAGATCACCTCGCCCGCCGCGTTCTTGAAGCGATACACGCCGGGAAGGTTCGGCAGCCCCGCGAGGAAGGCCGCGGAATCGAACGGGGCCGCCTCGGCCCCTGCACTGCCGCTCATCACGCCGATCTTACGCGCGCGAGATTCTCGGTGGCGGCGAGGTACGCGGCGTTCGCCTTGAGGGCCGCGGTGGAAATCGCGCGCCCGCGCATGCGATCGAGCCGGCGCGCGAGCGTGGGCGCGACGGGGCGGCGCTCGAGGCCTTCGAGCAGCGAATCCTGCGCGCGCGGATCGTTGCACAGGAGCACCATGTCGCAGCCCGCGTTCAACGCCGCGTTCGCCCGGGCGACGGTGCCGCCGGCGGTGCTCGCGCCTTCCATCGACAGGTCGTCGGAGAAGATGAGGCCTTCGAACCCCAGCTTCTCGCGCAGGATCTTCTGCAGCCACGCGCTCGAGAATCCCGCGGGCTTCGAATCGACCTTCGGGTACACCACGTGCGCCGGCATCATGCCGCCCATGCCGGAACGCGCGAGGCGCTGGAACGGGATGAGGTCCGTCGCCGCGATCTCGGCGAAGCTGCGGTCGTCCATCGGCACCTCGAGGTGCGAATCGGCGCGCACGTAGCCGTGGCCGGGAAAGTGCTTGCCGACGGAAGTCATGCCGGCGGCGTTCAATCCCGCCTGCAGCGCCTCGCCGAGCACCGCGATCACGTCGGGGTCGCGATGGAACGCGCGGTCGCCGATCACGCTCGACTCGCCGTAGTCGACGTCGAGCACCGGCGCGAAGCTGAAGTCCACGCCGTGCGCCTGCAGCTCGCTCGCGATCACGAAGCCGCAGCCGCGCGCCGCGGCGATCGCCTGCGCCGGGTCGCGGTCCCACAGCTTCCCGAGCTCCGCCATCGCGGGAATCGGCGTGAACCCGTGGCGGAAGCGCTGCACGCGCCCCCCCTCGTGGTCCACGGCGATGAGGAGCTGGGGAGTGCGCAGCTCGCGGATCGAATGGGCGAGCTGGATGAGCTGCAGCGGCGCGGCGAAGTTGCGCGCGAAGAGGATCACGCCGCCCACCTGGGGATGCTGCAGCCGCTCGACGTCGTCGGCGCTGAGCTCGAGGCCACCCACGTCCACCATCACCGGCCCGAGCCTCATCGCGCCTCCCCACCCTCGAGCACCACGAACGCCATCGCGAGGTCGTGGTCGTCGGTGAGCGAAACGTGCGCGCGCGTGACGCCCATCGACTCGAGGTGCTTCGCCATGTCGGGGCTCGGGACGATGAGGGGTTTGCCGCGCGGGTCGCGCCCGACGGTGATCGAATGCCAGCGGAACGGTGCGTGGATGCCGGTACCGATCGCCTTGGAGAACGCCTCCTTCGCCGCGAAGCGCTTGGCGAGGTGGCCCGGCTTGTCGCGCGTCCGCTCGAAGCGCACGCGCTCCTCCGGCGTGAGGATGCGTTCGACGAAGCGCCGGCCGTGCCGCTCGAGCACCTCGGCCACGCGCGGCACCGAGCACAGGTCCGTGCCGATGCCGACGATCACGCCTTCCTCGCCTGGGCCATGAGCGACTTCATCTCGCGCACCGCCTCGCGCATCCCGACGTACACCGCGCGGCTCACGATGGCGTGCCCGATGTGCAGCTCGCGCACGCCGGCGAGCGCCGCGATCGGCTCGACGTTGAAGTAGTTGAGCGCATGGCCCGCGTTGAAGCGCATGCCGAGCGAGCGGATCGCCTCGCCGGCGTTGCGCACCTTGTCGATCTCTTCCACCACCGGCGCGCTCTCCGCGTCTCGGCCGCGCGAGTGGAAGGCGTGCGCGTAGGGGCCGGTGTGGATCTCGCAGACGCGCGCGCCGACGCGCGCCGCCGCCTCGACCTGCGCGAGCTGCGCGTCGATGAATACGCTAGTGACGATGCCGGCATCGGCGAGGCGCGCGACCGATTCGCGCAGCTTCTTCTCCTGGCGGACGATGTCGAGGCCGCCCTCGGTGGTCACTTCCTCGCGGCCCTCGGGAACCAGCATCGCCATCTCCGGGCGGATGTCGCGCGCGATCGCCACCATCTCCTCGGTCGCCGCCATCTCGAGGTTGAGCTTGATGTGCGTGAGCTCGCGCAGCCGCCGTACGTCCGCGTCCTGGATGTGGCGCCGGTCTTCGCGCAGGTGCACGGTGATGCCGTCCGCGCCGCCCAGGTGCGCCTCCACCGCGGCCCACACCGGATCCGGCTCGTAGGTGCGCCGTGCCTGGCGCAGCGTCGCGACGTGGTCGATGTTGACGCCGAGCTCGATCACGCTTCGCTCCCCTCGCCCTTCCCGGCGCCGGGCGCGAAGCTCTGCAGGTCGCGCACGAGCGCGCGCGTCGCGAGCTCCTGCCCGTTGAGCGAGTGGTGGATCAGCAGGCGCATGAGCTGCTTGGCTTGCGCGACGGTGGCGGGTTCCTCAAACCGGCCGCGCTCGAGGTCGATGAGCGTGAGACCGCGCAATCTTACCGCATTCGCATGGCGCGCCTCCCCTTCGGCCGCGACCGGCCCGCGCTCGACGACGTACCAGTACTCGCGCGCCGGATCGATCGGCTCGCCGGTGCGCGCTTCGTGCGCGAGCTCGAGCGCGTAGCCGAGCTCCTGCAGCAGGCGCAGCTCGAAGCGGCGCAGCACCACCTCGATCTTTCCTTCGCCCGACTTCGAGATGCCGCGCAGCTGCGCGATCGCGCTGTCGTACGCGTCGAACAGGCCCTCGTGCGGATCGTCGCGGTGCGTGAGCTTGAGGAGCAGCTCGTTCAGGTAGAAGGCGGAGAGCAGCCCCTGGCCGGCGAGCGGCGTCGCGGGAACGAGCGGCTCCGCGGTCTTCAGCGTGCGCAGCTCGCCGCGCCCGAACCAGTCGAGCGCGAGCGGCTGGAACGGCACGAGCAGGCTGCGATGCGCGGACCTGGGCCGCCGCGCCCCCTTCGCGACGAGCCCCATGCGCCCATGCTTCTCCGTCCAGGCCTGCAGGATCAGGCTGGTCTCGCGGTAGGGATAGCTGTGGAGCACATACCCACGGTCCATGGAGCGATTCTGAAGCATGCGCGCCGGATGTGCGCGCCGAGCCCGGCTAGCTGAGGATGTCCTCGGTGCTCGTGATGAGGACGCAGGTGCAACCGGTCTCGCTCCACACGCGCTTGTCGCCGGTGGGCGCCTCGGCGCGGTTGTAATCGCCCGGATACAGCTTGCGGTCGTCGATCCAGAGCTCGCCTTCGAGCAGATGCAGCTCCTCGATGCCCGCGTGCGTGTGCGGCGGGTATTCGACCCCGGGAAGCAGCCGCACGAGCATGCTCACGCGCTGCGTCAGCGAGTCGTTCGCGAGGAGCTTGCAGAAGATGCCCGGCGAGACTTCGTCCCACTCGGGCTCGTTCCAGCTTGCCGCGGGCGGCGCGACCTTCTCGGTGCCGGAAGCCTCGGCGATGCGTTCGGCGAGCCGCGACTGCAGCGAGCGCGCCGGACGCAGCAGGTCCGCCGGCCACGCGAGCAGCGTTCCCGCCATGCCGCGCAAGTCCTCGAGATCGCGCCGGCAGCGCGCGCACGAGGCGACGTGCGCCTCGAGCTCGCCGGCCTCCTCGGCCGGCAGCGCGCGCAGCGCGTGCAGGGCCACGCGTTCGGCCTCGATGCAATGATCGTCTTCGCGCTCGATCGTCATGTCGCTTGTGCCTCGCGTCCCATCGCCTTGCGCAGCTTGAGCAGCCCCGCGCGGATCCTCGTCTTGACGGTTCCGAGCGGCTGGTTCAGGCGCGCGGCCACTTCCGCATGCGTCAATCCCAGCAGGAATGCGCATTCGATCGCCTCGCGCTCGTCCGCGTTCAGCACTTGCAGCGCGGCGCGCAGCGTCTTCGCCTCCTGCTCGGCCTCGACCAGCTGGCGCGGGTCCGCCGCCTCGCGCAGGCTCCACGGTTCCTGCGAATCGCCCGGGTCGCTGCGCTTCGCGCGATGCTCGAAGCGCAGCCGGTCGATCGCCCGCGAGCGCGCCTGGTTCATGATCCACCCGAGGACCGAGCCGTTCGCCGGATCGTAGCGGGAGGCGCGACGCCAAACGTCGTGGAAGACGTCCAGGGTGACCTCCTCCGCGGTCTCGCGGTCGCGCGTGATGCGAACGGCGAGGGTATAGGCGATGTGGTGCGCGCGCTCATAGAGACGATGGAGCGCCGCCTGGTCGCCGCCGGCCACGGCGCGGACCAGCGCGACCCATTCCGCCTCCGGGATGAGCGCTCGATCCTTGCGGGCGTACAGGACATCGGCCAGCCTCGGCGGATCGTCGTCTTGAACCGATTCGTCGAGCGTGCGGTTCGCTTCCATGACTGCACATTTTGAACGAAAAGCGGACGCATCGGCAAATCCCTACACGTCCGCGCGGCCATCGGGAAGCTGTTCGGCAGGGGGCGCCAAATCGAAGCACCGCTCGCGCTCCTCGAGCAGCACATCGACCGCTCGCAGGAAGAGCGGGTCGGGCATCGCGAACGTGCCGGACATGCACTTGCGCAGCATGGCCTCGCTGATGCCGAGGCGCCCCGCGAGCGCGGCAAGGCCTCCCGCCGCCTGGCACGCGGCATCCAGCAGCGCGGCCTTCGTGTTGGCGCTCGACGAACCCGCGCCATCCTCGTTTTTGCCGTCCATTGCGCCCGCCTTTTTTCGTGGGTTCCCCCCTGAAACGCCAACGGCGGCATTTTGGATTGGACGAACCGCCGAAAGGCGGGCGCGCGGGAAGCGCCGCCGGCATGGGCCGCCGGAACGGCAGGAAATTCAGCGGTAGCCGAGGAGCTTCAGCGCCGCCTCGTTGTCCGCCCAGCCGCTCTTCACGCGGACGTGGGTCTCGAGGAACACCTTCGAGCCGAACAGCGCCTCCATCGCGTGGCGCGCCTCGGTGCCGATGCGCTTGATGGTGGCGCCCTTCTCGCCGATCACGATCGCCTTGTGGCCCGGCTTGTCGACGTAGATGGTGGCGGCGATGCGGCGCAGGTTTCCTTCCTGCTCGAACTTCTCGACCTCCACCGCCGTCGAGTACGGCAGCTCGTCGCCGAGGAGCCGGAAGATGCGCTCGCGCACGAGCTCGGCGGCGAGGAAGCGCTCCGGACGGTCGGTGATCTCGTCGGGCTGGTAGATCGGCGCGGCCTCCGGCAGGAGCTTGCGCAGCTCCGCGAGGAGCGCCCGCAGCTGCGTGCCCTTCGCGGCACTCACCGGCACCAGCGCGGCGAAGTCGCGCTTCGTGGATGCCTCGAGGAGCGTCGCCGCGACGGATTGCTTGTCGCGCACCTTGTCCACCTTGTTGAGCGCGAGGACCACCGGCGCCTTCGCGGGCAGCAGCGCGAGCACCGGATCGTCGCGCTCGTCCCAGCCGTGCGCGTCGACCACGAGGAGCACCGCGTCCACTTCCCTCGCCACCTGGCCCACGGTGCGATTCATCGTCCGGTTGAGCGCGTTCCCGTGCCGCGTCTGGAATCCCGGCGTGTCGACGAAGAGGAGCTGCGTGCGCTCGTCGGTGTGGATGCCGAGCAGCCGGTGGCGCGTGGTCTGCGGCTTCCTCGAGGTGATCGCCACGTGCGCTCCGACGAGGCGATTGAGCAGCGTCGACTTGCCCACGTTCGGCCGCCCCACGATCGCGACCGTGCCGGTGCGGAAGGCGCCTTCGCTCATGGCTTGCGGCGCCGCGGTGACCTTTCCAGCCTGGCGAGCACGCCGGCGGCGGCGGCCTGCTCCGCCGCGCGGCGGCTCGCCCCGCTGCCGCTCGCGGTAAGCGCGAGGTCGTCCACGCGGCACTCGACGGTGAAGGTCTGGTCGTGCGCTTCGCCCTCGGTCTTCATCACGGCATAACGCGGCAGCTGCAGGCGGCGCGCCTGCAGGTGCTCCTGCAGCTCCGTCTTCGGATCCTTGTCGACCGGGCTCTTCTCGGCGCGTTCCAGCCGATCGGCGAGAAGGCGCTCGACGCAGGCGCGCACCGCCTCGAATCCCGCGTCGAGGTAGACCGCACCGAGCAGCGCCTCGAGCGCATCGGCGAGGATCGAGGGACGGCGGAACCCGCCGCTCTTGAGCTCTCCCTCGCCCAGCCGCAGCCGATCGCCCAATCCCAGGTCGCGGGCGATCTCCGAGAGCGACGATTGGTTCACGAGCGCGGCGCGCAGGCGCGAGAGATCGCCCTCGGGAAGCGCGGGGAAGCGCTCGTAGAGCAGGCTTGCCACCGTGCAGTTGAGCACGCTGTCGCCCAGGAACTCGAGCCGCTCGTTGTGCGACGCGCCGTAGCTGCGGTGGGTGAGCGCCTGGCGCGCGAGCCCGGGGGTGGCGAAGCGGTGGCCGAGGCGTCGTTCCAGCTCGGCGAGCCCCTGCACGCGCTCGGCGTCGCGGGCCGCCTTGCGCGTCACTGCTGCGCGGAGGCGGACTCCGCGGTTTCGCCCGTGGACGCGGAGAAGTCGATGCAGGCGCTGATGTTGGCGACCAGCGGAACCTTCACCGACCAGTCGGCGCCGACCACCGTCTGGCCGCCCTGGTTGGCGACCTCCAGGTCCTTGCCGCCGATGCTGCGCACGTCCGAGATGGCGTTGAGCTTGTCGAACTCGCGGCGGATGTCGTGCGGCGTTCCGTTCAGCGAGCCGTTCTTCTCCATCTGCGCGAACATCTTGCGCACGTTCCAGTACTCGACGTAGGAAGGCAGCAGCTTCGCGGCCATGAGCCCGACGAAGCCGAGGATAGCGAGGGTGACGATCAACCCCAATAGCGACAAGCCACGCTGCCTGACCATGTGCCTCCCGTACACGTTGCAACCGGCGCGGGCCTGCTACTCGATCCGGGTGCCGATGCGGCGCAAGTCGCCGAAATTCATCCACACCAGGAACGCGCGGCCCTTGATGTTCTCGTCCGGCACGAAACCCCAGTAGCGGCTGTCGCTGCTCTGGTCCCGGTTGTCGCCCATCATGAAATACTCGCCGGGCGGGACCGTGCACGCGAAGCCGTCGTCATTGTATTCGCAATTGTCGCGGTGCGGAAATTGCCGGACCTGCGCGAGGTCCACGGGCGGCTGCGCCGGGACCACCATCACCTTGTGCAGGTGGCCGCCCAGTTTCTCGTCGAACGTCGGCAGCCTGAGGTAATTGAGCTCGCTGTCGGTGTAGAAACCGTCCGGCTGCCACTCGATCGCCTGCCCGTTGATCACCAGGCGCTTGTTGCGGTAGACCACCTTGTCGCCCGGCAGTCCCACGACGCGCTTGATGTAGTCCACGTTCGGATCGTCCGGATAGCGGAACACCACGACGTCGCCGCGATGCAGCGGGTCGATGTCGATGATCTTCTTGTTGATCACCGGGAGCCTGATGCCGTACTCGTACTTGTTCACGAGGATGAAGTCGCCCACGAGGAGCGTGGGCTTCATCGAGCCCGACGGAATCTTGAACGGCTCGACCCAGAACGAGCGGATGAGGAACACCACCACGATCACCGGGAAGAAGGCGCGTGCCATGTCCACCAGCACCGGCTCCGGCTCGCCGGCCGTGCGCTTCGGGCGCGCGAGCTTCGCATCCCAGAGCCAGATGAGCCCCGTGATCACCGCCGCGAGCAGCAGCACCGCCGCGAAGTCGGTGAACTTGAGGAGCATGCCCATCAACGCGATGAACAGGACCGGCCACGCCACCTCCAGCAGTCCCTTGCGCGTCTCGGTGCGCGGCGATCCCGTACGCGCCGCGACGAAGTCCCAGGCGATCACCGCGGCGCTGGCCGCCGCGGCGATCATCGCGATCATTTCCCAGTCGAGCCCACCCTGCATCGGTTGTTCTCCTTACTTGCTCTCCACTTGCAGGATCGCGAGGAACGCTTCCTGCGGAATCTCCACGCTGCCCACCTGCTTCATGCGCTTCTTGCCGGCCTTCTGCTTCTCGAGGAGCTTCCTCTTGCGCGTGATGTCGCCGCCGTAGCACTTGGCGAGCACGTTCTTGCGCAGCGCCTTGATGTTCTCGCGCGCGATGATGTCCGCCCCGATGGCGGCCTGCACCGCGACGTCGAACATCTGGCGCGGGATGAGGCTGCGCATGCGCGAGGCGAGATCGCGCCCGCGCAAGCGCGCGGTCTGCCGGTGCACGATGAGCGAGAGCGCGTCCACGCGCTCGCCGTTGATGAGGATGTCCAGGCGCACGAGGTCGCCGCCGCGGAACTCGAGGAATTCGTAGTCGAGCGAGGCGTAGCCTCGCGAGGTGCTCTTCAGCTTGTCGAAGAAGTCCATCACGACTTCGTTCAACGGCATGTCGTACGTGAGGATGACCTGGCGCCCGACGTACTGCATGTTCACCTGCGCGCCGCGCTTCTCGTTGCACAGCGTCATCACCGGGCCCACGTACTCCTGCGGCATGATGATCGTCGCGCGGATAATGGGCTCGCGGATCTCCTCGATGCCGGAGGGATCGGGAAGCCTGGAGGGGTTCTCGATCTGCGCCACGCCGCCGTCGCGCGTCTTCACCTCGTAGACCACGGTGGGCGCCGTGGTGATGAGCTCCATGTCGTATTCGCGCTCGAGGCGCTCCTGCACGATGTCCATGTGCAGGAGCCCCAGGAAGCCGCAGCGGAAGCCGAAGCCGAGCGCCTGCGAGGTCTCCGGCTCGTAGCGCAGGCTCGAGTCGTTGAGCTGCAGCTTCGCGAGCGCGTCGCGCAGCGCCTCGTACTGGCTGGATTCCACCGGGTAGAGGCCGGCGAAGACTTGCGGCTGGATCTCCTTGAATCCCGGCAAGGGCTCCACCGCCGGGTCGTCGGCGAGGGTCACGGTATCGCCGACCTTCGCCTCCTTGAGCTCCTTGATGCCGGCGATCATGAAGCCCACGCCGCCCGCCGAGAGGCTCTCGCGGGCGACCGACTTCGGCGTGAACACCCCGACCTGCTCGACGAGGTGGACGGCGCCGGTCGCCATGAGCTTGATGCGGTCCTTGGGCTTCAGCGCGCCGTCCACCACGCGCAGCAGCATCACGACGCCCACGTAGTTGTCGAACCAGGAGTCGATCACCAGCGCCTTGAGGCGAGCGGAAGGATCGCCCTCGGGCGGCGGGATGCGCTCGATCACCGCTTCGAGGACCTCGTCGATGCCCTCGCCGGTCTTCGCGCTGCAGCGCACCGCGTCGTGCGCCGGGATGCCGATGACGTCCTCGATCTCCTGGATGACGCGCTCGGGCTGGGCGCTCGGAAGGTCGATCTTGTTGAGCACCGGCACCACCTCCACGCCGAGCTCGGTCGCCGTATAGCAGTTGGCGACGGTCTGCGCCTCCACGCCCTGCGAGGCGTCCACCACGAGCAGCGCCCCCTCGCACGCCGAGAGCGAGCGCGAGACCTCGTAGGAAAAGTCCACGTGGCCGGGCGTGTCGATGAGGTTGAGCTCGTACTCGCGCCCGTCGCGCGACTTGTAGCGCAATGCCGCGGTCTGCGCCTTGATGGTGATGCCGCGCTCGCGCTCGAGATCCATCGAGTCGAGCACCTGCTCGTCCATCTCGCGCGAGGAAAGCCCGCCGGTGCGCTCGATCAGCCGGTCGGCGAGCGTGCTCTTGCCGTGGTCTATATGCGCAATGATTGAAAAATTTCGAATGTGATCCATCGACCGGCCGGTGGAAACCGCGAAAAGCGTCCACGTTTGGCCCCTCTGCCTTGGGAGAGGGTTCGGGTGAGGGTGAGTAAACCACGATCTGCTTACCCTCACCCCGGCCCCCTCCCGAGGGAGAGGGAGAACTTTGGGAGAAAATCAAAAGGCCACGCGGACGTGGCCTTTTGCGATGCGCAATTTTACTTCATACGGGAGAGCCGCGCATCCACCGCCTCGAAGTCGAGGAAGTAGTGGCAGATCTCGCGGTCGCCGTCGAGGAGGACCGGCACCTTGTCGCCCCATTTCTCCTCCAGGCGCGGATCGCGGTCGACGTCGATCACCTCGATCTCGAACGAGTAGCGGCCCTGGAACTGCTTGAGGGCAGCGACGAGCTCCTCGCAGAGATGGCAGTATTCGCGCGCGAGGACGGTGAGCCGCGGAATCATGCTCGCCGCCCCCGAGGCGCCGGCGGCCCATCCTGGATTCCCGCCTTCGCGGGAACGACGCTCATTCGTTCTCGGAACGGATGATCGCGAAGCGGGTGCCCTGCTCGTTGCGCACCAGGAGCGCGACCGGCTTCTTCGGGTCGAGCTTCGCGATGGCGTCGTTGAAGGCCTTCACGTTCGCGATGTCGGTGTTGTTCACGCGCAGGATGACGTCGCCCGGCTGGATGCCGGCGTTCTGCGCCGCGCCCTCCACCGCCTCGACCGCGACGCCGCCGGGGAGCTTGAGCGCCTTCTTCTGGTCGGCGGGGATGTCGCTCACGGCGAGGCCCAGCTTGCCCGGCTTCGCCGCCTGGGGCGTCGAGGGCTGCGAGGACGATTCCTTGGTCTCGTCGGTGTCCTTGAACTCGCCCACCTTCATCGTCGCATCGCGCGTCTTGCCGTTGTGGAACACGGTGAGGTGCACGTTGGTGCCGGGCTTGAGGCCGCGGATCGTGCGCGAGAGGTCGGAGGAACCGTCCACGGCGTGGCCGTCGATCTTGAGGATCACGTCGCCCGGCTCGAGGCCCGCCTTGGCCGCCGGGGAGCCGTCCTCGACGTTCAGCACCGCGGCACCCTGCGGCTTCGGCAGCCCGAGGCTGTCGGCGAGGTCGCGCGTCACGTTGGTGATGCCGACGCCGATGCGCCCGCGCGTCACGTGGCCCGTCTTCATGAGCTGCTCGGCCACCCCGTACGCATAGTCGATGGGGATCGCGAACGAGATGCCCGCGAAGGCGCCGGTGCGCGAGAAGATCTGGGAGTTGATGCCGACCACCTCGCCGTGCATGTTGAGCAGCGGCCCGCCGGAGTTGCCGGGATTCACCGCGACGTCGGTCTGGATGAACGGCACCGCGTCCATGTTCGGGTCGGTGGACAGGTTGTCGCGGCTGGTCGCGCTCACGATCCCGGCCGTGACGGAATTCGCGAAGCCGTACGGCGAGCCGATCGCGATCACCCATTCCCCGGTGCGCAGCTTGCTCGAGTCGCCGATCTTCACCGTGGGAAGGTTGGTCGCGTCCACCTTGACCACCGCGACGTCGCTCCGCAGGTCGACGCCGATCACCTTCGCCTTCAGCTCGCGCTTGTCGGTGAGGCGCACCTTCACCTCGTCCGCGTTCTCGACCACGTGCGCGTTGGTGACGATGTATCCGTCCGAGGAGACGATGAAGCCGGAGCCCAGGCCGAACGGGCGCAGCGGCCCCTTGGGCGCCTTGTCGCCCTTGCCGGGCTGCTGCTGGCGCTGCTCGGGCGGCATGAAGCGCTTGAAGAACTCGTAGAACGGGTCGTCCTCGGAGAGGCCCGGGATCGCCTGCTGGCGCGGCATGCGGGTCTCGGTGTTGATGTTCACCACCGCCGGGCCGTACTTGTCGACCAGGTCGGCGAAATCCGGCAGCACCTGCGCCGTGGCGCCCGGGGTGCTGGGGGTGTTGTGGGGATTGGCGTTGCGCGCCGGTGGCGTGGCCTGCGCTTGCGCGATGCCGGTGGCAAGGGCGAGGAATGCGCCGAGGAAGAGGGGCTGCAGTCGTTTCATGGTGACGATCCTGTCGTTATGGGTGATGCGCCGGGGGAAGGTCCCGGCTCGTTGGGGATGGAAGGCAGGATTTGCAGGGACGGATGGTACGGAAAATCAGGGCCGGTGGCCCACGCTCGCCGCGACCTCCTCGGCGGTGGCGAGCGGAATCTCGCCGAGGACGGTCACCAGTTCGTCGCCCATCGGTCGAGCGAAGAACGTGGTGGTGCCATCCTCGCTGGAGGATTCGTTGGTGCGCTTGGGCGCGCCGTTCGGCTCGATGAAGACCGAGAGGCTCGCGAGCCCGTCGCTGTAGATGAGCTGCGAGACCGGATGCGGCCGGCCGGGAAGCGTGCGGCGCAGCTCGGTCATCTTGCGGAAGCCGGCGGGAAGCTTGTCCACCGACCAGCCGGTGTCGACGCCCTTCGCCTCCTCGCGCGGCTGGGAGTCGGTGATCCACTGCTTCACGCGCGCCTCGAAGATCGACTTCACGTCGCCGCGCGGCACGTGGGAGCCGAGCTTGAGGTCGGCGAACGTGTACTGCTCGATCACCTGCCCCTGCAGGCCGAGCGTCCTCGCGCGCACCACGAGCCCGGTGCCGGTCTCCGAGCACAGGCGCTCGGGGAAGCGCATGCCGTCGTGCGGCTCGAGCACGATCCAGCGGCAGTCGTAGCCCAGCACGTGCTCGAGGCCGCCCAGCTTCACGTCGTAGCTTTGCGCGATCACCTCCGCGGGCGCGCGGAAGAGCGAAGGAAAGAACCGCGCGTTCACCCGGCGGTCGAGGCGCACGGTCTTCGCGTCGGGGTAATAGCAGAACATCTCGTCGTTGCGCCGCACGATCTCGTAGGTCGGCCCGTCGAGCGCCTCGATGCGCTCGTGCTCGTCGCCGTTCGTGTTGAGGTGCGTGATGCGGATGGTCGAGATGCGGTCGCCGTTCGTGTGCACGAACGTGCCCGAATACGAGGCCTTGCGCGCGGCCTCCATCGCCCGCTGCAGCCAGCCGAGCGCGTCCGAAGGCGGTCCCGCGTGGGCGCCGCAAGCGGCGCCCAGCACGAGGACGGGCAGCCAGCGCCGCCCGCCTGCGAGGACCGAACCCTTCCTCATCGCGCCACGGCGGCCGGCGCGGTATTGGTGACGGGACGATAGAGGTCGGGCGACGGAACCTGGCGGTGCGCGACGAGGTACTCCTGCACGCTCACCGCCGGGGCGGGCACGATGGTCGTCGTGCTCGCGACGGGCTGGATCGATTGCTCCGGCGTCTTCGTGGCGACGATCGGAACCGGCACCGGTTCGGGATTGCCGCCCTGCGAGCCGAGCCACCCGACCACGCCCACGGTCGCCACCGAAGCGGCGGCCGCGAGCGCGACGCGCGTGACCGTGGCCGCGCGCACGCGCGTGCGCGGCGCGAGCACCGTGGGCTGGGCGCGCAGCTTCTCGAACACGTTCGCCGGCATGTCGAGCGTGGCGGGCGCCTGCCCGCGCATCGCTGCCCCGATCGCGTGGTAGAGGTACCAGGTGCGCTTCCGGTCCTCGTCGCCGCAACAAGCCCGCAGCGCGGCGTCGGCCTCGCGGCCTTCCAGCTCGCCATCCATCAGCGAGGAGATATCCTGTGTCATTTCCTGCTCCTGTTCACTAGGGCCTCACTCTTCGGTGCAGGCCTGATCCGCTCTTGGGGTTGCTGCCCCGGGTATATCGTTATTACCAGCGTTTGTCCTTGCTCGTCCCGAGCTGCGGCCGCAGCTTCTCCGCCACCGCCTCGCGCGCCCGGAAGATCCTCGACCGGACGGTTCCGATCGGGCAATTCATGATCTGCGCGATCTCCTCGTAGGAGAGGCCGTCCAGCTCGCGCAGCGTGATCGCGGTGCGCAGCTCCTCGGGAAGCGCGCCGATCGCGTCGTTCACCGTCTGCGCGATCTGCTTGCTCGCGAGCTCGCTCTCCGGCGTGTTGATGTCCCTCAGCCCCGCCGCATCCTCGAAGCCTTCCGCCTCCTCGCTGTCGAACTCGGTCGACGTGGGCGCGCGGCGCCCCAGCGCGATGAGGTAGTTCTTCGCGGTGTTGATGCCGATGCGGTAGAGCCAGGTATAGAAAGCGCTGTCGCCGCGGAAGTTGGGAAGCGCGCGATAGGCCTTGATGAACGCTTCCTGCGCGACGTCCTCGATCTCGGCCGGATCGCGGATCACGCGGGAGAGCAGCCGCTCGAGCTTGCGCTGGTACTTGAGCACCAGGAGCTCGAAGGCCTGCTTTTCCCCTCTTTGCGCGCGCTCGACCAGCTGCTGGTCGACTTCCCTGTCGCTCATTCGGCCTGGTGTGGTTGTTCTCGCGGGAGCGGCCCCGCCCGCAAGACCCGATTGCGGAAGCGGCGCCACGAAGGGCTTCTTCACCTCCTGGGGTATTATAAAGCTCAAATTTTTCATTCCTTTGGCGCGCATTTCCGGGACATTGGTCTCAAGACAGGGGCGTAGGAAAATAGTTCCTGAGCTTGTAGGGCTTTTCCCCACAAAAAGCGCGAACCCCGACCCCCCCATTCTGACCTCCCCGCGTTGAAAAACTACGACGTCCTGGTGATCGGCAGTGGTCTGGCCGGCATGTCCGCCGCCCTCCGGCTCGCCGAGCGCTGCAAGGTCGCCCTCGTCACCAAGCACGAGCTGCTCGACGGTGCCTCGGCCTGGGCGCAGGGCGGGATCGCCGCCGTGATGGAAAATTCCGACTCGGTGGAGGACCACATCCGCGACACGGTCGTCGCCGGCGCGGGGCTCTGCCACGAGGATGCGGTGCGCTTCGTGGTGGAGCGCGGCCGCCGCTCGGTCGAGTGGCTCGTCACCCAGGGCGTGCCGTTCACGCGCGACGACCAAAGGCGCGAGGAGCTGCACCTCACGCGCGAGGGCGGCCACAGCCACCGGCGCATCGTCCACGCGGCGGACGCGACCGGCCGCGCGGTGCAGAAGACGCTGGTGGGACAGGTGAAGACGCACCCGAACATCGACGTGCTCGAGTGGCACATCGCGGTCGACCTCGTCCCCTCCCGCAAGCTCGGCATTCCCGGCGCGAACCGCGTGCTCGGCGCCTACGTGCTCGACATCCGCTCCGGCCATGTCGAGACGTTCGGGGCGCGCTTCACCATCCTCGCCACCGGCGGCACCGGAAAGGTCTATCTCTATACGACCAACCCGGACACCGCAACCGGCGACGGGCTCGCGATGGGATGGCGCGCCGGCGCGACCGTGGCGAACATGGAGTTCATCCAGTTCCATCCCACCTGCCTCTACCATCCGCACGCGAAATCGTTCCTCATCTCCGAGGCGGTGCGCGGCGAGGGCGGCATCCTCCAGCTTCCCGACGGCGAGCGCTTCATGCCGCGCCACGACCCGCGCGCGGAGCTCGCACCGCGCGACATCGTCGCGCGCGCGATCGACTTCGAGATCAAGAAGCACGGCATCGACTGCGTCTACCTCGACATCACCCACAAGGGAGCGGCGTTCATCCAGGCGCATTTCCCCAACATCTACGCGCGCTGCCTCGAGTACGGCATCGACATGACCAAGGAGCCGATCCCGGTCGTGCCCGCGGCCCACTACACGTGCGGCGGGCTGGTGACGGACCTTCGCGGCCGCACCAGCGTCGCGCATCTCTATGCGCTCGGCGAAGTGGCGTGCACCGGGCTGCACGGCGCGAACCGGCTCGCTTCGAACTCGCTGCTCGAATGCCTCGTGTTCTCCGAGTCGGCCGCGGCGGACATCCTCGCGCAACCCGTCGCCGCCGTCCCGGCGCTCCCCGCATGGGACGAGAGCCGTGTCACGGACGCGGACGAGGAGGTGGTGATCTCGCACAACTGGGACGAGTTGCGCCGCACGATGTGGAACTACGTCGGCATCGTGCGCACCACGAAGCGCCTCGAGCGCGCGCGCCACCGCATCCAGCTCCTGCAGGAGGAGATCCACGAGTTCTACGCGAACTTCCGCGTCTCCAACGACCTCATCGAGCTGCGCAACCTCGTCCTCACCGCGGAGCTCATCGTGCGCTCCGCGCTCGCGCGCCACGAAAGCCGCGGGCTGCACTACAGCCGTGACTATCCGGGCACGCTTCCCGAGGCGGTCGACACCGTGCTCGCGCCCGACGCGACGGCGAGCAGCGCGGCCGCGGCCGCCTGGGCCTGAGCGCGCGCCGTGGGGCCCGCCCCGATCCTCGCGCTGGAAGAGCTGCGCGCCATCGAGGCGAGCCACGCGCGCGCCGGAATGCCGAGCCTCATGCGGCTCGCCGGCCACGCAGTGGCCGAAGCCGCGCGGCGCCTCGCCTCGGACACCGGCGACACGATCCTGGTCGTCGCCGGCCCGGGCAACAACGGCGGCGACGCGTGGGTCGCGGCCGAAGCGCTGCGCGAAGGATTCCATCGCATCGTCGTGCTGGACGCGGCGAGCGCGCCGCCCAGGGCGAGCGAGGCGCGCGAGGCCCGCGAACGCTTCGAGTCGAATGGCGGCACGGTCGTGCGCGATTGGCCCGCCCCCTCTAGGCTCGCGTTGGTGGTGGACGGCCTGCTCGGCGTCGGTCTCGGGCGCGAGGTCGAAGGCGACTTGCGCGCGCTCATCGATCGCATGAACGGATGCCGGGCGCCGATCCTCGCGATCGACGTTCCGAGCGGCCTGGACAGCGCGACCGGGCGCGTGCGCGGTGCGGCGGTGAACGCGACCTCCACCCTCACCTTCATCGCGCACAAGCTCGGGCTGCACACGCTCGAAGGCCCCGACCACTGCGGCCCGATCGAGCTCGACCCGCTCGGCTGCGGCGAGGAGGCCGCGCGTGCCGCGCACGGCGTGCTGCTGGGGCCGCGCGACGCGGCTCCCTGGCTCCCGCGCCGCCGGCTCGCTTCGCACAAGGGCGATTTCGGCACGCTCGCCGTGATCGGCGGCGATCGCGGCATGGTGGGCGCGGCGCTCCTCGCCGGGCGTGCCGGCCTCCTCGCCGGTGCCGGCCGCGTCTTCGTCGCGCTGCTCGGCTCGGACGCGCCGACCGTGGACATCGTGCATCCGGAGCTGATGCTGCGCGGCTACGCGGATACGCTCGGCGCGGACGTGTTCGTCGCCGGTCCCGGCGCGGGGCGCTCGCGCGCGCCCGATGCGCCATCGGAATTCGAGCGCACGATCCTGCCCACGCTCATCGCGCTCCCGAAGCCGCTGGTGCTCGACGCGGATGCGCTCAACGCGATCGCGGGAAACGAGACGCTGCAACGCGCGCTGCGCGAAGAGCGCAAGGCGCCCACGATCCTCACGCCCCATCCCGCCGAGGCCGCGCGCCTCCTCGCGAGCGACACCGCGAGCGTGCAGCAGGATCGCCTCGCGGCCGCGCTCGGGATCGCCCGACGCTTCCGTGCGTGCGTGGTGCTCAAGGGCGCGGGCAGCCTCTGCGCGTTTCCCGACGGCACCTGGTCGGTGAACACGACCGGGAACCCCGGCCTCGCGACCGCCGGAAGCGGCGACGTGCTCGCCGGTATCATCGGCGCCTTGCTCGCGCAGGGCCTGGAAGCGACCCACGCCCTGCAATATGGCGTCTGCCTGCACGGCGCGGCGGCCGATGCCTGCGTCGCGCGCGGCGTGGGTCCGGCGGGCCTCATCGCCGGGGAGATCGCCCTCGAGGCGCGCGCGGTGTTGAATCGTTGGTCGATGCAGTCAGCGGAGAAGCGATGACGACGCAATCGTTCGCGGCGGTGGGAGTGGGAGCGGCGCTCGGCGCGTGGCTGCGATGGGCGCTGGGCGCCCTCCTCAATCCGATCTTCCCCACGCTGCCGCTCGGCACGCTGGCCGCCAACCTGCTCGGCGGCTTCGTGATGGGCGTCGCGATGGCGATGTTCGACCACTACCAGGCGTTGGCGCCGGAGTTCCGGCTCTTCGTGGCGACCGGTTTCCTCGGCGGCCTCACCACGTTCTCGACGTTCTCGGCCGAGACGGCGATCCTGCTCACGCGCGGCGAGCTCGCCTGGTCCGCGGCGATCGTGGCGGCGCACGTGATCGGCTCGGTCGCCCTCACGCTCGCCGGCTTCGCGCTCGCGCAGGTCGCGTTCGGCGGGAGGATCCCATGAACGGACAATTCCTGCGCTTCTACACGCACGAGAAGCAAAGGGTGAACGGCATCCTGCTGTACGAGTGGCTCCTCGGGGAGGCGAAGAAGCTCGGCATCCACGGCGGCACCGCATTCAAGGCGATGGCCGGTTTCGGCCGCCACGGCGTGATGCACGAGGCCAAGTTCTTCGAGCTGGCGGGCGACCTCACGGTGGAGGTCGAGTTCATCGTGACGGACGCCGAAGCGGAAACATTGCTCGGCATGATCGCCGCCGCGAAGGTACGCATGTTCTATGCGCGGGTACCCGCGCAATTCGCGATCCTCGAAGGCGACCGTTAGGCGTTCGACTGGATCCGGCGCACTCGGGCGCGACGCAACGGGTGGCGTCACAATGGGGACAGGCGACCTGCCGGGAATCGGACTTCGCTTTGCTATCATTCCTCGACCGACTGCGACCCCTCGCCGCCCGGCGAAACTTCCCGCCCCATGCCCGAACGCGAATCGATGGCCTACGACGTGGTCGTCGTGGGCGCCGGTCCCTCCGGCCTCGCCGCCGCGATCCGGCTGAAGCAGCTCGCCGCGGCTTCCGGGAAAGAAGCGTCGGTTTGCGTGCTCGAGAAGGGCTCGGAGGTCGGAGCGCACATCCTGTCGGGCGCGGTGGTCGATCCCATCGCGCTCGCCGAGCTCTTCCCGGATTGGAAATCGCACGGCGCGCCGCTCAACCAGCCGGTCACCGAGGACCGCTTCCTCTTCCTCACGCAGGACGGTGCCTGGAAGGTGCCGCATGCGCTGTTGCCCGCATGCTTCCGCAACGAGGGCAACTACATCGCGAGCCTCGGCAATGTGTGCCGCTGGCTCGGGCAGCAGGCCGAGGCGCTCGGCGTCGAGATCTACGCGGGCTTCGCCGCGGCGGAGGTCCTGTTCACCGAGGACGGCAAGGTTCGCGGCGTGGCGACCGGCGACATGGGCATCGGCCGCAACGGCGAGCGCACCGCGCGCTACCAGCCCGGCATCGAGCTGCACGCGAAGTACACGCTGTTCGCCGAGGGCGCGCGCGGGCACCTCGGCAAGCGCCTGCAGGCGCGCTACCGGTTGCGCGAGGGACGCGATCCGCAGGTCTACGGCATCGGCGTGAAGGAGCTGTGGGAAGTGGCGCCGGAGAAGCACGTGCCGGGCCTCGTCATCCACACCGCGGGCTGGCCGCTCGATTCCGAAACCTACGGCGGGTCGTTCCTCTACCACATGGAGGCGCGCCAGGTCGCGGTCGGATTCGTCGTGGGACTCGGCTACTCGAATCCGTACCTGAGCCCGTTCGACGAATTCCAGCGCTACAAGAGGCATCCGGCGATCCGCGGCTCCTTCGAGGGCGCAAGGCGCATCTCGTACGGCGCGCGCGCGATCGCCGCGGGCGGCCTGCAATCGCTCCCCAGGCTGGTGTTCCCCGGGGGCGCCCTGGTGGGCGACGATGCGGGCTTCCTCAACGCCTCGCGCATCAAGGGAACGCACGCCGCGATCAAGTCGGGCATGCTCGCCGCGCAGGCGACGTTCGAGGCGCTCGGCGCGGGGCGCGAGCACGACGAGCTCGCCGCCTACCCGCAGGCCTTCGAGGCGAGCTGGCTGCACGAGGAGCTGCATCGCGCGCGCAACTTCAAGCCGTGGATGTCGAAGGGGCTCTACACGGGCTCGCTCATGGTCGGCATCGACCAGGTCGTGTTCCGCGGGCGCGCACCGTGGACGCTTCACCACGCGCACGCCGACCACGAAACTTTGGTGTCGAAGGAACGCGCCGTGCCGATCGACTATCCGAAGCCCGACGGCGTGCTCACCTTCGACCGGCTCTCCTCGGTGTTCGTCTCGAACACCCACCACGAGGAGGACCAGCCGGTGCACCTGCGCCTGAAGGACCCCGCCATCCCGACCACGGTGAACCTTCCCGTTTACGCAGGGCCCGAGTCGCGCTACTGTCCCGCAGGGGTGTACGAATTCGTGAACGAAGCGGGCGCGACGCGGTTGCAGATCAACGCGGCGAATTGCGTCCACTGCAAGACCTGCGACATCAAGGATCCGACGCAGAACATCGAATGGGTGGTGCCGGAAGGCGGCGGAGGCCCCGACTACCCCAACATGTGACCCGTGAAGGAGGCTCGCCATGAAGACCGTAGCCGAGCTGCTGAAGGCCAAGCCCGCCCGCGTCGTTTCCGTGCCGCCCGAGATGACGGTGCTCGAAGCGATCAAGGTGCTCGCCCGCGAGGACGTGGGCGCGGCGATCGTGATGACCGGCAGCCGCCTGGTCGGCATCCTCTCCGAGCGCGACTACACGCGCAAGGTGATCCTGCAGGGACGGGCGTCGAACACCACGCGGGTCGAGGAGATCATGACGCCGAACGTGGTGTGCGTGAGCCCGCGCACCAAGGAGCGCGAGTGCATGGCGCTCATGGTGGAAAAGCAGATCCGCCACCTGCCGGTGGTCGAGGAAGGGCGCGTGATCGGGATGGTGTCGATCCGCGACATCGTGAGCGACATCATCGCCGACCAGGATTTCACCATCGAGCAGCTGGAGCACTACATCAGCGGGCAGTAGCGCGGTAGCGAGCAGCGGGAACGGTGTTGGAGCGCACGGCGAAGCCGCCGCTCAACACCATGCGCATCGGCAACCAAACGGCAGACAACGGAGACACATCCAGAATGTCGGGTCACGGAATCCACGTGCACGGCGCGCACGATCACGCCGTGGAGCACGCGGCGCACCAGGGCGGGCTCGCGCAGCAGATCGCGATCTTCACGGCGGTCCTCGCCACGGTCGGCGCGATCGTGAGCTTCTTCGGCGGCGACACGCAGAACAAGGCGATGCTCTACAAGAACGAGGCGGTGCTCAAGCGCGCCGAGGCCTCCGACCAGTGGAACTACTACCAGGCGAAGAGCATGAAGCAGAACCTCGCCGAGCTGGCCGTCTCGTTGAGCGCCGACCCGGCGAAGGCGGACGCCTATCGCAAGGAAGCGCAGCGCTACGCCGGCGAAAAGAAGGACATCGAGAAGGAAGCGCGCTCCCTGGAGGCGCAGGCGAAGCAGTTCAACGAGAGGAGCGAGCAGGCCCTGCATCCGCACCACTACCTCTCGATCTCGATGACGCTGCTGCAGATCGCGATCGCGCTCGCCTCCATCACCGTGCTCACGCAGAAGCGCTGGCTGCTGGGGGGCGCAGCGGTGAGCGCGTTCGCCGGCGCCGTCCTCGGGGTCGTCGCCTGGCTCTGAGCCGGCGCCGCGCATGCTCGAGGTGCGCGCGCTCGAGAAGCGCTTCGGCCCGGGAGCGCCGCTCCTCGCCGGCGTGAGCCTCGCGATCGCGCCGGGCGAGTGGTGCGCGATCGTGGGCGAGTCGGGCTCGGGCAAGTCCACGCTCCTCAACATCGTGGCCGGCCTCGACCGCCCCGACGCCGGCGAGGTGCGCGTCGATTCGAAGCCGCTCGATTACGGCGACGACGAGTCGCTCGCCCTGTGGCGCCGCCGCGCCGTGGGCTTCGTCTTCCAGGCCTTCCACCTCCTGCCCTATCTCAGCGTCGCGGGGAACGTCGGGCTTCCGCTCGCGCTCCTCGGCGTTCCCGCGCGCGAACGCGATGCGCGCGTCGCCGGGGCGCTCGCCGCGGTCGGGCTCGCGGGCATGGAGCCGCGGCGGCCCGGCTCGCTCTCCGGCGGCGAGATGCAGCGCGCGGCGATCGCGCGCGCGCTCGTGCACCGTCCCGCGCTGGTCCTCGCCGACGAGCCCACCGGCAACCTCGACGAGGCGAATGCCGAAGCGGTCCTCGCATGCCTGGGCGATGCGGTGCGGCGATCGGGCGCGGCGGCGTTGATGGTCACGCACTCCGCGGTCGCCGCCGCGCGCGCCGATCGCGTGCTGCGGCTGTCGCACGGGTGCCTGGAGCGTGTAGCGTGAATCCGCTCACGATGGCGATGCTCCTGCGGGGCACGCTCGCCGCGAACCGCGTGCGCCTCGCCCTGACGATCCTCTCCATCGCGCTCGGCGTCGCGCTCGCGGGGGCGGTGCATACCGTGCACACCTCCGCGCTCGCCGAGGTGGACCGCTCCACGCGCGCGCTCGCCGGCGCCGCCGACCTCGAGGTGCGCGGGCCGCTCGACGGCTTCGACGAACGCATCTTCGCGCGCGTCGCGAAGCTTCCCGGCATCGCGGTGGCGAGCCCCGTCGTCGAGGTGCAGGCGCCGATCGCCGGGAGCGGCGACGAGTCGGTGCGCGTGCTCGGCATCGATCCGCTGCGCGAGATGCGGCTGCAGCCCGCGTTCG
Source organism: Usitatibacter sp. (assembly GCA_035605915.1). Lineage (GTDB taxonomy): Bacteria > Pseudomonadota > Gammaproteobacteria > Burkholderiales > Usitatibacteraceae > Usitatibacter. The sequence goes on along the minus strand of DATNGJ010000029.1, from coordinate 33,309 downwards.
TCGCGCGCAACGAGGCCGCGGCGCTTCCGGAGGCGGCCGCGCTGCTCGACGAGCGCAGCGCCTGGCTTTCGCCCGCCGCCGCCGCGCGCCTCGGGCTCGGCAAGGGCGCGAAGCTCGGCCTGGTCGCGGGAAGCCGCGAGCACGACTTCCGCGTGGCCGGAATCCTCGAGGGATTGCGCCAGGCCGGCGACCTTGCCGTGATCGACATCGCGGCCGCGCAGCAGGCGTTCGCGCGCGTGGGGCGCCTCTCGCGCATCGACCTGAGGCTCAGGCGCGATGCGAGCGTGGCGGACGTGCGCCGCGAGCTCGGCGCGATCCTTCCGCCCGGGGTGGTGGCGGCCGAGCCCGATTCGCCCTCGCGCCGCGCGGCGGCGATCTCGCGCGCGTATCGCGTGAACCTCGACGCGCTCGCGCTGGTGGCGCTCGCCACCGGCGCCTTCCTCGTGTTCTCCACGCTCGCGCTGCAGGCCGCGCGCCGGCGCCAGGAATTCGCGCTGCTGCGCGCCCTCGGCGTGACGCGGCGCGGTCTCGCCGCCGAGCTCGCCGTGGAGGGCGCGCTCCTCGGCGCGGCCGGCGCGGCGCTCGGCACCGCCATCGGCATCGCGGCGAGCCGCTTCCTGCTTGCCCGCATCGGCGCGGACCTGGGCGCGGGCTACTTCAGCGGCGCTGGCGTGCCGTTCGCCCCGGACGCGCGCGCGCTCGGTGCCATCGCGCTCCTCGCGGTCGCGCTCTGCGTGGCCGCGGCGCTGCGCGTCGCCTCCGCGGTGGGACGCATCCCGGTGGCCGATGCGCTGCGCGATCGCGCGATCGACGTCTCGGTCGCGCCCGGCTCGATCCGCCTTGCCGCCGCGTGCGCGATCGTCGGCGTGCCGCTCCTCCTCGCGCCTGCGCTCGAAGGATTGCCGCTCGGTGGATACGCCGCGATCGGCGCATGGCTCGCGGCGGCCGTGCTGGCGGTGGCGCCGATCTGCCGCGCGGTGCTGCGTCACGCCGCGCCGGAAAAGTCGCCGCTCGCCGCGCTCGCGCTCGCGCAGGTGCGCGACCTTCCGGGCCATCTCGCGGCGAGCGTGGCGGGGATCGTCGTGAGCGCCTCGCTGTGCGTCGCGATGGCGATCCTGGTGTTCTCGTTTCGCGTATCCCTCGAGGACTGGCTCGGCGGGATCATCGGCGCCGATCTCTACGTGCGCACCGCCGCGGGCGGCGACACCGGCTACCTGACGCTCGACGAGCAACGCCGCATCGAGCGGCTGCCGGAGGTGAAGAGCGCCGAAGCGCTGCGCTACGACCGCCTGGTGCTCGATCCCGCGCGCGAGCCGCTCTCGCTCATCGCGCGGCCGATCGACGCGCGTATCCTCGCCGGCTACCAGGCCGAGCCGCGCGCGATGCCGCCGCCCGGAGCCGAGCCGCCGGTGTGGATCTCGGAAGCCGCACGCGACCTCGAAGGCTGGAAGCCCGGCGATCGCATCGTGCTCGCGATCGCGGGGCATGCGACGGCGCTGCGCGTCGCGGCGGTGATCCGCGATTACGCCCGCACCTGGGGCGCGGTGGTGATCCCGCTCGACGACTACCGGCGCATCACCGGCGATACGAAGGCGAACGACCTCGCGCTGCACCTCGCACCGGGAGTGGACGTGGAGCGGGCGGAAGCGGCGCTCCGCGCGGCGCTTCCGGCGGCGCGCGGCCTCACCTTCGAGGATGCGAGCAATCTCCGCCGCCGCTCGCTCGAGACCTTCGACCGCACGTTCGCCGTCACCTATGCGCTCGAGGCGATCGCCGTGGCGATCGGGCTCGCCGGGGTCACCTCGAGCTTCGCCGCGCTCGCCTGGTCGCGCCGACGCGAGTTCGGCGTGCTGCGCTTCCTCGGCCTCACCCGGCGCGAGATCCTGCGGCTCCTCGCGCTCGAGGGTGCCGCGGCGGGCGCGCTGGGTGCCGCCATCGGGCTCGCTTCCGGCATCCTCATCAGCTTCGTGCTGGTGCGCGTCGTCAATCGCCAGTCGTTCCACTGGAGCGTCGAGCTGCACTGGCCGTGGGGAGCGCTCGCGGCCCTCATGGCGGCGATCGTGCTCCTCTGCGCGGCCGGCGCGCGTGCGAGCGGCGCCGCGGCGGTGCGGCGCGAGGCGGTCGCCGCGGTGAAGGACGATGCGTAGGCGCGTGGCGGCCCTCCTCGCCCTCGTCGCGATGGCCGCGTCGGCCGCGTCGGCCGCCACGTTCGATCCGGTGCTGCGCGGAACGATGCTCGCGTTCCCGCGCGACTTCGGCTCGCACCCGGGATACCGCATCGAGTGGTGGTATCTCACCGGCAACCTCGAGAGCGACCAGGGGCCGCTCGGCTTCCAGGTGACGTTCTTCCGCGTGCGCAATCCCGAGGCCGAGGGCAATCCCAGCCGCTTCAGCCCGGCGCAGCTCCTCTTCGCCCACGCGGCCCTCGCCGATCCCGCGCGCGGGCGGCTGCTGCACGACCAGCGCTCCGCACGCGCCTACGACGATCTCGTGTTCGCGCGGCTCGCCGACACCGACGTGCGCATCGACGATTGGTCGCTCACGCGGCAATCGAGCGTGTACCGGACGCGCATCGCCGGCGAGGACTTCGCGCTCGACCTGGAAGCGCGCCCGAGCGAGCCGGTGCTGCTCGAAGGCGACCGCGGCTTCAGCCGCAAGGGGCCGCTCGCCTCGCAGGCGAGCTACTACTACAGCGAGCCGCAGCTTCGCGTGACCGGCACGGTGCGCACCGGCTCGGGCGCGCGGTCGGTGACCGGCATCGCATGGCTCGATCACGAATGGTCGAGCGAGTACCTGGCGCCTGAAGCGGTGGGATGGGACTGGCTCGGCGCGAACCTCGACGACGGCTCCGCGCTCATGGCGTTTCGCATGCGCGGCAAGGACGGCTCCGTCGTATGGTCCCAGGCCACGTGGCGCGCGAAGGGCGGCGCGCCGGTCTCCTATGGCGGCGACGCCGTGCGCTTCATTCCGCGGCGAAGCTGGAAATCGCCGCGCACCGGGATCGACTATCCCGTCGCGATGACGGTGCAGGTGGGCGAGCGGCGCTGGACCCTCGATCCCCTGATGGACGACCAGGAGCTCGACGCGCGCGAAAGCACCGGCACGCTGTATTGGGAAGGCGCGGTGCGCATCGCGGGCGAGGGAGCGTCCGGCGGGCGCGGATACCTCGAGCTCACCGGCTACGACGCGCGGGTGCCGTTCTGATGCGCGAGGGCGTGCGCACGGAGATCGGCACCATCCCGGCGATCGACGGATTGCGCGGCGTCGCGGTGCTCTGGGTCGTCGCGTTCCACTACGTCGTCGTCCGCTCGCTCGCCGGCATTCGCGATCCCTGGATCGAGGCGCTCGCGCGCGCCCCGCTGGTGGATACGCTCGCGCGCAGCGGCTACCTCGGAGTGGACCTCTTCTTCCTCATCTCGGGCTTTCTGCTCGCCGCGCCGTGGTTCGTCCATGCGCGCGCCGGCATCGCGCCGCCCTCGGTGCCGCGCTTCTACGCGCGCCGCGTGCGCCGCATCGTGCCCGCGTACTACCTGCAGCTCGTATTCCTCTTCGCCCTGGTGCTGCCGCTCCTGCACGGGCGCAAGTACTGGCGCAGCGACGTCTACGTGGACCTGTGGAACGCGGCGGCGCATGCGCTCTTCCTGCAGAACAGCTCGCCGCTCACCAGCGGCTCCCTCGGCGCCAACGGTGCGCTCTGGACCCTTGCGGTGGAAGCGCAGTTCTACCTCGTCCTGCCGCTCGTGATGCCGTGCTTCGTGCGTGCCCCATGGCGATCGCTCGCCGCGGCGTTCGGGCTCGCGCTCGCCTGGCAGTGGGCCGCCGCGCACGACCTGCGGCCGTGGGTCGCCGCGGAGCTCGCGTGGGGCGCGCATTGGGGCTGGAGCGAGGCCACGGTGCGCGAGGTGCTCGCGATCCAGCTGCCGGCCTTCGCCGGCCACCTCGGCCTCGGCATCGCGTTGGCGGGGGCGTGGATGCGGCGGCGCGATTCGCAGCGAGCCACGGCGAGCGCAGCAAACGGGCTCGCGCTCCTCGCCCTCGCCGTGCTGGCGCTCGCGATCACCGGACACATTCCGATTCCCGGCGCGGAACACGGCCGCATGGTGCCGATGCTCGCGCTCGCGATGCTGCTCCGGGCCGCGGTCGGCGGGAAACGCGGAGTCCTCCAGCGCATCCTCGGCGCGGGGCCGCTCGCCGTGACCGGGCGGTGGAGCTACTCGATGTATCTCTACCACCTGCCGCTGCTGCTCGCCTGGGACGCGTATGCGCGCGGCGTGCGTGGCTGGCTCGCGTTGCCGGCCTATCTCGCCGCGGCGTTCGCCGTCGCCTGGATCTCGTGGCGTTATGTGGAGCGGCCGTTCCTCGAGGGAAGATTCGCCGCATCGCCCTCGCGGAGAGCGGCTCCCACGGCGATCGCGACGGAAGCCGTCGTCCGGGCCTCTCGCGTGCCCTCTTCCAAGGGCGAGGGAGAGCTACTTCCGTGAGCGCAAGCCCACGCCCAGGGCGGCGAAGATCGCGAGGCACTGCAGCGCCGCCACGCCCCACAGCACGGCGGTGTAGCGTCCGGCATCCATGAACACGCCGAACACGAGCGGCGCGACGGCGAGACCGGTGTCGACGCCCGAGTAGACGAAGCCGTAGACGCGCCCATACGCCGCCGAGCCGAAGGAGCCGGTCGCGGCGCGGCGCACGAGGATGTCGCGCGACGGGCCGGAGAACCCCACGCCGAAGCCCATCATGCCCATCAGCGCGATGAGGCTCCAGCGCGGCACCGCACCCGAGGCGAGCGCGATCGAGCAGAGCGCCGCGGCGCACAGGGCCGCCGCGATGAGGCGCTCCTGGTGCTCGCCCTTCGACGCGAAGAAGCCGCCCGCGCCGATGCCGGCGGCGCTGCCGAAAAGGTAGGCGGTGAGTCCCGAGGTCGCGACCGGGAACGAAACGCCGTAGGCACGGGCGAGCACCGGCGGCGCGAAGTTCTGCAGCCCCCCGAACGCCATCACCGAGACGAGGAAGAACGCGAAGCACATCCAGACGATGCCCACGCCGAGGAAGCCGAAGGAGCCGCCGCCGCCGCGCCGGGGCGGCGCGGGCGCGTGGAGCTCCGTGTCGTCGAGGAGCGCACGGTTCGCGAAGAGAAAGCCGAGCGCGAGCACGCCCACCACCGCGGCGCCCACGGCCCCCGCGCGCCAGCCGAACGCCTGCGCGAGCGCCACCACGTAGACCGGCGCCAGCGCCCATCCGAGGCTCCCGGTGAGCCCATGCACCGAGAACGCGTGGCCCAGCCGCGCCACCGAGACGCGGCGGTTGAGGATCGTGTAGTCGGCCGGATGGAACACGCAATTCCCGAGCCCCGCGATCGCGGCGGCGGCGAGCACCATCGGGAAGCTCCGCGCGAGCGCGAGCGCGAGGCCGCCGGCGCTCAGCAGCGCCACGCCGCCGCACAGCACGCGCAGGGCGCCGAATCGATCCACGACGAAGCCGGCGAGCGCCTGGCCCACGCCCGACACGACGAAGAACACGGTCATCGCCGATCCGACCTCGGTGAACGAGAGGCCGAAATCGCGCATGAGCCACGGGAAGAGCGGCGGCAGCACGAAATGGAAGAAGTGCGAGGTGCCGTGGGCGAATCCGACGAGCGAGATGACGGTGGCGTCGCGGCGAAAGGCGGCAGGGGCGGTGGCGGAGGCGCTGGACAAGGTCGGTTCGATGCGAGGACGCGGCCGATATATTGCCCTAAACTGATAGCCGCCCCCTGAAGCGCCCATGAGCGAAACCATGATCTCCTCCGCCGGCCCGACGATCCTCGCCGAGGTCCGGGACGCCCTCGCCGGCCTCTTCGCCGACGAGATCGCGGAGCGGGTGCCGCAGGTGGTCGAGGTTCTCGAGCAGCAGCTCGCGGGCACCCGGCAGCGCGAGCAATCGGCGCCGCTGCGGGGCGCCATCGCGATGCTGAACGCCGCCCGCGCGACGCTCGCTCCCGTCGTCGCGCGCGAGGTGGCCAGGCGCTACGATGCGAAGCTCGTGCCGGGCGAGGACGTGTTCGGCAAGACGGCGCGTTTCTCGCTCGATACGCTGTCGCTGGTGGCCGACGACCAGGTGGCCGAGGAGATCGCCATCGGCAACGCGACGAAGCGCCTGCGCGACCAGCTGGGCGAGGAGCTCTTCACGCTCACCCAGCGGCTCGCCTCGCTGATGCACGTCGAGACGCTTTCGGACGAGCGCAATCCCGCCTTCCCGCGCATCTTCGCGCGCGGGCTCTACGATGCATTCGCCGCGCTCGAGGCGGACGCCTCGACGAGGCTCGCCGCCTTCGCCGCATTCGGCCCTACGATGCTCGACCTCATCCGCGGGGTCTACCAGCGCGCGAACCGGCTGCTCATCGGACGCGGCGTGCTGCCGGATTTCAAGCGCACCTACGGCGTCGTGACGCACGCGCCGATGAGGGGCTCGCCGGCCGCGGGCGCGAGCGCGGTCGCCGCGCGCGGGATTCACGGCCTGCGCGCGGGAAGCTCCGTCGCGGGCGTCGCCATCGCGGCAGCGGCCGGCGGCGCCGCCGCGCCTTCGCCGCTCGAGCGCTTGTTCGCCGCGGCCGGATCGCGCGAGGCGGTCGCTGCGCGCGCCGCGCCGCCATCGGCCGCGCCCGCTCCCGCTCCCGGGATGGTCACCGTGCAGGTGCGTCCCGAGCTCCTCGCGGCGCTCCGCACGCTCGAAGCGCGCCTGCCGGCGATGTCGGTGGAAGACCTCGAGCGATCCGGCATCTTCCCGCCGTCCGAGGAGATCCATCGCGCCAAGCGCGCCCTGGGCGAAACGCTGACGCCGCACGATGCGATCGTCGCCGACGTGGTGGCCGCGCTCTTCGACCGGCTGTTCGCGGACGCGCGCCTCTCGGATGCGGCCAAGGCGCAGGTAGGACGGCTGCAGGTCCCGGTCCTCAAGGCGATCCTGCGCGACCACTCGTTCTTCACCGAACCCGCGCACGCGATCCGCCACCTGATCGACGTCATCGCCGAGCTCGGAGCCTGCGATCCCGCCGTGCTGGTCGACGACTGCACGCCGGAGGAATGGATCGCCGCCTCGGTGCAGAACGTCGTCGACGCGGGCGACGACGACCCCGACGCTCTCATCCGCGAGGTCGAGCGTCTCGCCGGTGCGATCGAGCGGCACCACGAGGCCTCGCTCGCGGCCGACCCCGAGGTGCAGGCGCTGCGCGAGCGCGAGAAGCGCTTCGCCGCGCTGCGCGAAGCGAGCCTCGCGATCGCGCATCGGGCGGGCGCCGTGCAGGCCTCGGATGCGGCCACCGCGTTCCTGTACGAGTGCTGGCGCGACGTGATGGTGCGCGACTACGTCGAGATGGGCGAGGCCTCGGAGGAATGGGCGCAGGACCTGCGGCTCGTCGACGACATGCTGTGGGTGCTGATCCCGCGCTCGGGAGCCGGGGAGCGCTCGCGGCTCGCGACGCTGCTGCCCGCCGTCATCTTCCGCATGAAGCTCGCGTTCCTGCGCGCGGAAATCGATCCGGCGCTCGCGGCCGGGCGCATCGAGCGCCTGCGCACGATGCTCGACGGCGTGGTGCGCGCTCCGGCGGCGGCCGCGCACGCCGCTCTCCAGTCCGGCGGCGGACCCCTCGCCGCGGACGATTACACCGCGACGCTGCACAGCTCGACCAGCTCGGCGGAGCTCGGCTTCGGGCGCGGCAGTTGGTTCGAGTTCAGGCAGCCGGACGGCTCGGCCCGCCGCTGCCGCCTGAGCTGGATGAGCCCGGTGCAGGGGGTGTGCGTCTTCAAGGATCTGGAGCGCAACCGTTCGTTCGCGGTGGGGTTCGCCGAGTTCGCGGAAAGCCGCCGCACGGGAAGCGCAGCGCTGGTGGACGGCCCGGGAGTGGCCTCGGCTTCGGTGGATGCGGCGCTCGCCGCCGTCGCGCGAAGCCTCGAAACCTGATCCGACATTGCCGCGCAGTCCGGCTTGACGGCAATCAATCGACGGCGCGGTGTCGGTCGTTTTACACTACGCCTCCGCAAGTCGATCTGAAGAAAACAGGTCGAGATCCCAAAAAATTCCCGAGGAGACACCACCATGCTGCGTCACAAGCCGTGGAAGGCATTCACAGTCGCTTGCGCCATCGCGTTCGCCGGGTCGTCCGGCCTCGCCGCGGCGCAGACCGAGCTCAAGCTCGGCCACGTCGGCGAACCCGGCTCGCTCATCGGGGCGGCAGCCGACCATTTCGCGCAGCTCGCCAATGCGAAGCTCGGCGGCAAGTACAAGGTCATCACCTATGGCTCGAGCCAGCTCGGCGGCGACAAGGAGATGATGCAGAAGCTCAAGCTCGGCACCATCGACTTCGTGGAGCCCTCCACCGTGATGTCGTCGATCGCGGACATGTTCGGCGTCTTCGAGATGCCCTACCTGGTGAAGAGCCGCGACCACATGAAGAAGATCGAGAAGGAGGTCTTCTGGTCGAAGATCGAGCCGGCGGCGGAGAAGAAGGGCTACAAGGTCCTCGCGGTGTGGGAGAACGGCTTTCGCCAGATCACCAACAACAAGCATCCGATCGTGAAGCCGTCGGATCTCGAGGGCATCAAGCTGCGCGTGCCGGAGGGCAAGTGGCGCGTGAAGATGTTCCAGGCCTACGGCGCGAATCCCTCGCCGATGAAGTTCTCGGAGGTGTTCACGGCGCTGCAGACCGGCGTCATGGATGGCCAGGAGAACCCGCTCTCGCAGATCGCGAGCGCCAAGTTCTACGAGGTGCAGAAGTACCTCTCCATGACGGGCCACGTCTACACGCCGGCCTACCTCGTGGTCGCCACCTCGCGCTGGAACAAGCTGCCCCCGGACGTTCGCAGGACGCTCGAGGAGGCGGCGAAGGAGACGCAGGCCTTCGTCTACCAGAAAGGCGCCGAGGACGACCAGAAGCTCCTCGAGATGATGAAGAAGGCCGGCATCCAGGTGAACGAGGCCGACAAGGAGGCGTTCATCAAGGCGTCGAAGCCCGTGTACGACGAGTTCTCGAGGGAAGTGCCGGGTGCGAAGGAAGTGATCGACCGCTGCATCGAGCTCGGCAAGTAGTCCATGACGATCGAACGGATGCGCGGGGCCTACGAAAAGGGCCTGGAGTGGCTGTGCATCGTGCTGATGGGAGTGCTGTTCCTCGAGGTCACCCTGGGCGTGGTCTTCCGTACGTTCGGGGAGTCCCTCGTGTGGTACGACGAGGTGGCGTCGATCCTGCTCGCATGGCTCACGTTCTACGGATCGGCGCTCGCTTCGGTGAAGCGCGCGCACATCGGCTGCCCCGAGGTGATGGCGCTCATGCCGCCGCACGCGAAGCTCGCCTTCCGCGTGGTGGCGGAGATCTTCACGATCGGCTTCTTCATCCTCATGGGGTGGACCGGATACAAGGTCCTCGGCGTGCTCGAAAGCGACAGCCTCGTGAGCCTGCCGGAGGTGCCGGTCGCGTGGGTGCAGTCGGTGGTGCCGATCAGCGCGGTGCTGATCGTCGCCGCCGAGCTGCTCACGCTCCCCGGGGTGCTGAAGAAGACGCTCAAGCCGCCCGCCATCACCGGAGCGGCATCGCAGTGAGCATCCTCATCGTCTTCGGCTTCGTGCTGCTCCTCGTGCTGATCGACGTGCCGATCGCGGTCTCGCTCGGCATCGTCGCGGTGGGCGCCATGCTCTGGTCGCACGGCGTCGACTCGTTGCCGAACGTGCCGATCGCGCTCTACAACGGCGCGCTCAACTTCCCGCTGATCGCGATCCCGCTCTTCATCCTCGCCGGCGCGATCATGAACGCCTCGGGAATCTCGCAGCGCCTCATCGCGTTCGCGAGCGCCGTGCTGGGCTTCATCCGCGGCGGCCTCGCCATGGTCTCGATCGGCGCCTCGCTCTTCTTCGCGGAGATCTCCGGCTCGGCCGTGGCCGACATCTCCGCGCTGGGCTCGATCCTCATCCCGGCGATGAAGAGCAAGGGCTATCCCGCCCCGCTCGCCGCGGCGATCCTCTCGTCCTCGGCGACGCTCGCGGTGATCATCCCGCCCTCGATCCCGATGATCCTCTACGCGGTGATGGCGGGAACCTCGGTCGTGCAGCTGTTCGTGGCTGGCATCGTTCCGGGCGTGGTGGGCGGGCTCGGCCTCATGGGCATGGCCTACTGGTTCGCCCGGCGCTACAACCTGCCCATCGAGGAGAAGTTCCAGTGGGCGCGCGTGAGGAAGACCTTTCGCGAGGCGTTCTGGGCGTTCCTCCTGCCCGTCATCATCCTGGGCGCGATCTTCGGCGGCATCGTCACCGCGACCGAGGGTGCGGCGATGGCGGTCGTCGCCTCGCTCTTCATCGGCCTCGTCATCTATCGCGAGCTCGACCTCAAGCAGCTCAAGCATGCGTTGATCGAGGGCGCGGTGCAGACGGCGGTGGTGATGCTGCTCGTCGCCGCCTCCGCGCTCCTCGGCACCTATCTCTCGGAAGTGCAGGCGCCGCAGCACCTCGCGCAGGTGGTGGCGAGCATCACGCACAACAAGTGGCTGGTGCTCGCGCTGCTCAACGTGCTGTTCCTCATCCTCGGCATGTTCCTGCACTCGGCCGCGGCGATCATCCTGGTGGTTCCGGTGGTGATGCCGCTCGTGCAGGCGGTCGGCATCGACCCGATCCATTTCGGCCTGATCGTCACCGTGAACCTGGGCATCGGGCAGCAGACGCCGCCGGTCGCCTCCGTGCTGATGGTCGCCTGCTCGCTCGCGAAGTCGTCGGTGTGGGAGGTCACGCGCGTGAACATCTACTTCATCGCGGTCCTCTTCGTCATCCTCATGCTGTGCACGTACTGGACCGGCTTCGGACTGGGCCTGGTGCACCTCTTCTATCACTGAACCGAAAGAGTCGAAGTGAAGGGACCGCTGCAAGGCGTCAAGGTGGTCGAGCTCGCGCAGATCATGGCGGGCCCGACCTGCGGAATGCTCCTCGCCGACATGGGCGCGGACGTGATCAAGGTCGAGAAGCTGCCGGGCGGCGACGACACGCGGAGCTATTCGGAGCCGCAGGTGAACGGCGAATCCGCGGCGTTCATGATCCTCAATCGCAACAAGCGCGGCATCGCCGTGAACCTCAAGACGCCCGGCGGCCTCGAGGTGGTGAAGAAGCTTCTCGCCGATGCCGACGTCGTGACCGAGAACTACCGCAAGGGAACGCTCGAGAAGCTCGGGCTGGGATACGACGTGCTGCAGAAGCTCAACCCGCGCCTCGTCTACTGCGCGATCTCGGGATACGGGCGCACCGGGCCCTATGCGGACAAGGGCGGCTTCGATCTCATCGCGCAGGGCTTCGCGGGCCTCATGAGCGTCACCGGCGAGCCGGGCGGCCCGCCCGTGAAATCGGGCACGCCGATCGCCGACATCAACGCCGGCATCTTCGCCGCGCTCGGCATCGTCTCGGCGCTCCTCGCGCGCGCGACCACCGGACGCGGGCAATTCGTCGAGACCTCGCTCATGGAGGCGGGCATCCAGCAGATGTACTGGCAGGCCGCGATCTACTTCGCGACCGGCGTGAACCCGGGACCGTCGGGCTCGGCGCACATCCTCACCGCGCCCTACCAGGCGTTTCCCACCGCGGACGGATGGATCAACCTGGGCGGCGCGAACCAGTCCAACTGGGAGCGCATCGTGAAGGCGATCGGCATGCCGGAGCTGGGAGCCGATTCGCGCTTCGCCACCAACAGCGACCGCATGAGGAACCTCGCGCAGCTCGTGCCGATCCTGGGCGACGCGTTGAAGGCGAAGCCCTCCGCGCACTGGATCTCCCTCTTCGAGGCGCAAGGCGTTCCGGTGGGCCCGGTCAACCAGACCTCGGACATGGCGTCCGACGCGCAGGTGAAGGCGCGCGAGATGGTGATCGAGGTGGACCACCCGAAGGCCGGCCGCGTGAAGGCGATCGGGCACCCCGTGAAGTTCTCCGAAACGCGCGCCCGATCGACGCGCCCGGCGCCGCTCCTCGGCCAACACACGCGCGAGGTGCTGAAGGGCCTGGGCTACGACGACGCGCGCATCGAGGCGCTCGCGAAGGAAGGCGCGATCCGCTGCGCGTGACGCGCTAGAATTCGGGCCGCATGCCGTACGTCCTGGTCCTCGCGATCCTCGCGCTCTCGTCCCTCGTCACCTCGTTCGTCTCGGGAATCCTCGGGATGGCGGGCGGCATGATCCTCATGGGCGTGCTGCTCGCGCTCCTGCCGCTGCCCGCGGCGATGATGCTCCACGGCATCACGCAGCTCGCCGCGAACGGGTGGCGCGCGATCCTCCTGCGCTCCGAGGTCGACTGGCGCGTCTTCCGCGGCTACGTGCTCGGCGCGCTCGTGGCGCTCGCGCTCTTCATGCTGGTGCGCCTCGTGGTGAGCAAGCCCGTGGCGCTCCTCGCGATGGGCCTCACGCCGTTCGCGACGCTGTGGCTGCCCGAAGGGTTGCACCTCAATGCGCAGCGGCGCGGGCAGGCGGTCGTCTGCGGCGTGCTGTGCGCGTCGGTGGCGCTCACCGCGGGCGTCTCCGGGCCGGTCCTCGACATCTTCTTCGTGCGCACGCAGATGCGGCGTCATGCGGTGGTCGCCACCAAGGCGCTCACGCAGAGCTTCACGCACCTCCTCAAGATCTTCTACTTCGGCGCGGTGATCTCGCTGCAGGGCGGGGGCGTGCGGCCCTGGCTCGCCGCGATGATGGTCGCCTTCGCGCTGGTCGGCACCTCGCTCTCGCGCAGCGTGCTCGAGCGCATGAACGACGTCTCCTTCCGCCGCTGGACGCGCTGGACCGTACTCACGCTCGGCGCGATCTACCTCGCGAACGGCGTGCGCCTCGCGTTCGGCTGAGGCGCGCGTCGGAATCGCGGAAGGCCCGCCGTCGGCGCAAGCGCGCGGGGGAACGACGCGGGCCTCATCGTTGTCTGCCCCGGCATATGGCGGACAAATCCCCCGGACACCGGACGCTCCCCCTCTTCACCCGCATCGCGAATGTCACCGCGCGCCTCGCCGGGCGGGCCTCGACGTTCGTGGTCATGTGCGGCCTGGTCGTGCTCTGGGCGCTCGCCGGCCCGTACTTCCACTACAGCGACTCGTGGCAGCTCACGATCAACACCGGCACCACGATCCTCACCTTCCTCATGGTGTTCCTGATCCAGGCCACGCAGAACCGCGACTCCGCGGCGATCCAGCTCAAGCTGGACGAGATCATCCGCTCGCTCCAGGGCGCGCATAACGCGATGCTCGACCTCGAGGAGCTGGACGAGCAGGACCTGCTGAAGATGCGCGAGAACTACCTCCAGCTCGCCGAGCGCGCGCGCCTCGCGTTGCAGCGCGGCGACACGGACACGGACGTGCCGGACCTCGCGGGGAAGCGGCGGCCACGGCAGGGACGCAATCACGACGGCCGTCACCCCAACGGCCGCTCCAAGCACCCGGGCCGCTAGTCGAACTTCACGGCCGCGGTGTTCGCGCCGCAGAGGAGCACGCCGATCGTGCTTCCCCGATCGGCCGCGAAGCGATGCGACAGGAGCGAAGCGAACGCGGCCGCGCCGCCCGGCTCCGCGACGATGCGCAGCGATTTCCAGAGCGCCAGTTGCGCGGCGCGGATCGCCTCGTCGGTCACCAGCACGGTGCGCGGCGCGTAGCGCCGGGCGATGGGGAACATGAGCTCGCCCACGCGGCGCGGCGCGAGCGAATCGGCGGCGATCCCGCCCGCGGGCGCGTCGACCGGCGCGCCGGCCTCGAGCGCGCGCGTGAGCGTAGGCGCGGATTCGGGCTCCACGCCGATCACCGACAACCGCCCCGCGTACCACGCCGCGATGCCGCCCAGGAGGCCACCGCCGCCGACCGCGACCAGCAATGCATCGAGCTTCGGCGCCTGCGACTCGAGCTCGAGGCCGACCGTGCCCTGCCCCTCGAGCGTCGGATACTGGTCGTAGGCGTGGATCGGCGCGGCGCCGGAGCGCTCGACGAAGCGCTCGCTCGCCTCGAGCGCATCGGCATAGCGCTCGCCGCCGATCTCGAGGTGGGCGCCGTAGCCGCGGATCTGCTCGATCTTCGCGGGCGAGGCGACCACGGGAACGAAAATCGTGGCGCGCACGCCGAGCTTCATCGCCGCATACGCGACCGCCGCGCCGTGGTTGCCGCCCGATGCCGCGACGACGCCCGCCTTCGGCAGGCTGCGCGAGAGCAGGCTGTTGAACGCGCCGCGCGTCTTGAACGATCCGGCGTGCTGCAGGTACTCGAGCTTGAAGACGAGCTTCACGCCGTCGAGCCCGAAGTCCGCGCCCTCCGCTTCCATCACGGGCGTACGCCGCACGTGCGGCGCGATGCGGGCCGCGGCGGCGTGAATCGCGGCCGCGTCCGGCCTCGATGCCGCGCGCGGCGCGATTCGTTCGTTTCCTTGAGCGACAGGATCGATTGCAGGATTCCCAGGTCGACCGCTTCACCCCGATGGTAATCGAATCGCGCCGGCGCATGCCGGCGAGCGATTCCTCGCGGCGCGCCTCAATCGCGCACGTCGGGCTCGAAGAAGATCCAGCGCGCCTGCGGGAAACGCGCCTTGAAGGAGGCCTCCGCGTCGTTGATCGCCTCGATGAGGGCCGCCTGGCTCGAATGCTCGCGCATCCTCGCCTTCACCGCCACCATGACTTCCGCACCCATGTGCAGCGTGAGAAGCTCCAGCACCGCCTCGACGCCGGGATCGGCCTCGAAGTGCTCGACCATCGCCTGGCGCACCCCGGGCTCGACCCCCTGGCCGACGAGGAGCTGCTTCACCTGCACGCCGACGATGATGGCGACCACCACGAGCAGCGCACCGATCGCGAGGCTTCCGAGCGCGTCGTAGAGCGGGTTGTCGAGCAGCCAGGCGGCAAGCACCGCGAGGAAGGCGAGCACGAGCCCGACGAGCGCCGCGAGGTCCTCGGCGAAGACCACCGCGAGCTCGGAGTTGCGCGTCGCGTGGAACCACGAGCGCAGGCTCGCCCCGCCGCGCATCTTGTTCACCTCGCGCATCGCCCCGGCCATCGACGCGCTCTCCATCGCGATCGAGAACGCGAGCACGCCGAGCGCCACGAGCGGATGCGAGAGCGGCTCGAGCAGCGCGAGCTTGTGCGCGCCCTCGTAGATCGAAAAGAGGCCGCCCATGCTGAAGAGCATGATCGCGACGATGAACGACCAGAAGTAGGTCTCCTTGCCGAAGCCGAGCGGATGCTCGCGATCGGGCGGCCGGCGCGAGCGCCTGAGGCCGAGGAGGAGCAGCAGCTGGTTGCCGCAGTCGGCGGTCGAGTGCACCGCTTCGGCCATCATCGATCCGGAGCCGGTGATGCCCGCCGCCGCGTACTTGGCGGCGGCGATGGCGGCGTTCGCCCCGAGGGCGAAGAACACCGCGCGCGCCGAATCCGCGCCGGCCATTGCTCAGTGCGAGGAGACGCGGGGCATGGGGGCCGATTCTGTGCGCTCGGGTACGGCGAGGCAAGCGGAAGGATTTCCATCGCGGCGCGGAAGAACGTTCCCGTTTGCCGACGCACCGCTTTGCGCAAAAGCGCGCCAGGCCTTGACCGACAACGGATTTCCGTTCGTCCGACACGCGGCATGGAGGTTGCGTATGGCTTGGATTCCCCTCGCGCAAGGAAGGACCGCTTTCCATGATCGTCAACGCCGACTCCCAATCCCTGCGCAGGCCCTCCACCCTGCCCGCGTTGCACCCGCTGAGCAGCGGCGCTCGGGTGGACGTGTGCATCGTCGGTGCCGGCCTTGCCGGCATGATCGCGGCCTACCTGCTCGCGCGCGGCGGACGACGCGTGATGGTGCTGGACGAAGGGCCGATCGGGGGGCTGCAGGGCGGGTTCGAGGCGGCGCACCTCGCCAGCGTGGTCGAGAGGCCCTACGCGGCGATCGAGGCGCACCAGGGGCGCTCGGCGGCGCGCGTCGCGGCGCAGGCGAGCGCGGCGGCGATCGACGCGCTCGAGGCGATCGCCCTTCGCGAACGCATCGCGTGCGAGTTCGAGCGCGTCGACGGATACCTCATCGCCGGGCCGCGCGTGCCCGCCGCATCGATCGAGCGCGAATTCGAGGCCGCGCGCCGCGCGGGCGTTGCCGGCGTGGAGCTGCTCGACGCGCCGCCGATCGAGGGCGCGCGTTGGGGACCGTGCGTGCGCTACCCGGGGCAGGCGCATTTCCATCCGGCGCGGTTCCTCGCCGGGCTCGTCCGTGCGATCCAGCGCGACGGCGGACGCGTCCACTGCGGCGTGCGCTGCAAGTCGATCGAGGCCGGAAAGCCCGCGCTGGTCGTGACCGGCGGCGGCCATCGCATCGAGGCGGATACGGTGGTCGGATCGCGCCCGCTCACGCGCGACGGCGGCTTCCTCGCTGCGGCCGCGCCGCGCATGGCGCACATGCTCGGGCTTCGCATCCCGCGCGGCTCCGTGCCGCACGCCCTTTACTGGGAAAGCGCGGAGCCGGCGCGCTGGATGCGGCTGCGCTCGCAGGGCACCGGCGCGGGCGAGGTGCTGCTCGTCGCCGCCGAGGACCCGCCGGGCGACGACGACCACACCGCCTATCGCTATCTCGCGCTCGAGGAATGGGCCCGCGATCGTTTCCCGTCCGCGGGCGAGATCGTGCAGCGCTTCACCGGACAGATCGTGCAGGCGACCGACGTGTTCGCCCTCGCGACGCGCGGCGAGTGCGATTCGGAGAGCGTGTACGTCGCGACCAGCGATTGGGGCACGGCGCTCACCCGCGGCACCATCGCGGGGCTCGTCATCAAGGACTTCGTGGACGGCGCGCAGGCGCTGCCCTGGTCCGACCTGTACGTGCCGGAGGCCTGCTACGTGCCGCGGGAGGCGACGCCCGCGTTATAGAATCGCGGCTTGATCGCGACGCCGCCCTCCTTCACGCCGCTCACCCATGCGCCCGCGCAGGACGCGAACGCGCGCACTTTCGCGTTCCGCGGCAACGAGCTGCTGCTCGCCGAGCCGGCGCTCGAGGTTCCCGTCTCCTCGATCCGCGCCTCGCTCGCGATCGACGAGTCGCGCGTCCTTCCCGTCGGCCTCTACGACGGCGCCTACTGCGAGGCGGCGTGGCTCGAGAAGGAGGCCGAGCCGCCCGCCGGCTATGCCTTTCGCGGCCTGCGCTCGCTCTTCGGGCGCGTCGACGAGGCGCTCCTCGCGGTCGCGGGACGCGCATTCCAGATCGCCGACTGGGCCCGCACGCATCGTTACTGCGGCGTGTGCGGCAGGCCCATGCAGCGCGCCCCCGGCGAGCGCGCGATGAAGTGCGAGTGCGGCCACCTCGCCTACCCGCGCATCTCGCCCGCGATGATGGTGCTCGTGAAGCGAGGCGAGGCGATCCTCCTCGCGCGGAACGTCGCCGCACCCCCCGGGCGCATGAGCGCGCTCGCCGGCTTCCTCGAGCCCGGCGAATCGGTCGAGGACGCGATCCACCGCGAGGTGCGCGAGGAAGTGGGCATCGCCGTGAAGGACTTGCGCTACTTCGCGAGCCAGTCCTGGCCGTTCCCCGGCTCGTTGATGCTCGCCTTCACCGCGGAGCATGCGGGCGGCGAGCTCGCGCCGGACCGCACGGAGATCGCCGAGGCGCGCTGGTTCGGCCCGGGCGACGCGCTGCCCGAGCTCTCCCCGCGCCAGTCGATCTCGCGCGCGCTGATCGACGCCAACCTTCCGCTTCGCTCGAGGGATTAGAGCCGGAAGAAAAGCGCAGCGCGAAAATCAGGGAGCGACCGTCGCGTCGGTGACGCCGCTCTCGCGCAGCGCCGCGGCGACGAAGCCGGACTTCTTCGATTCCTCGATGAAGTGCGCGAGGTAGCGCGCCGCGTTCTGGCGCGGACGCGGCACGCCCGCCGCCTGGCCGATCACCATGAAGTTGCCCTCGATCACGCGCAATGCCGGGTCGCGCGCGGCGGCGGCGACGAGGGGATTCTTCACGCCCGCGACCGCATCGAGCCTCTCGGAGAGGAAGAGCGCGATCGCCGCCTTCGAGGTCGGCGCCTTGACGAGCGTCGCGTGCTGCAAGTGCCGGCTGAGGAAGAGGTCGTAGGCGGTCTTGTCGCCCACCGCGATGCGCGTCGCCTTGCGGTCCAGGTCGGCGATGGTCCGCAGCGGCGAGTCGCTGCGCACCATGTACGTGCCCTCGATCTGCACGTAGGGCCGCGAGAACGCGATCTCCTCGGCGCGCGCCGGATCGTTGGCGAGGAACGCCACGTCCCAGGCATCGTTGCGGACGCCGTCGGCCATCTTTCCCGCCGTGTCGTATCCCACGTAGGCGACCGGCACCCCGAGTCGGCGCGCGAGCTCGCGGCCGAGCTCGGGACCCACGCCGCGCGGCGCGCCCCCGGCGGCATCCTTCTGCGCGATCACCGGGTTGCCGTAGTTCACGCCGATGCGCAGCGTCCCGCTCGGCGCGAACTCGTGGACGAGGGAAGGAGAGACGTCGGGCATGGCGCAGGATCCCAGGAAGAAAGCGGTGGCGAGGAGGATGGCGGGACGCACGGTGCAGCGATTCTAGTCGAGCGCCGCTACCGACGCGAGACGAACGCATTGCCGCGGATGTAGAAGCGCAGCAGGCGGCGCGCCCAGTGCCCGGCGTAGTCGACGCCGATGCGCGGGCGCTTCACGATGCGGATCGAAGGCTCCTCGACGGGGCGCGAAACGAAGAGATCGTCGCTCAGCAAGTCGTGGCCGTGGTAACGCCCGTCGATGCCCAGCGCCTTGCACAGCAGGCCCGGCCCCTGCGTGCGGCCCTCGAGGTTCTTCACCGGCTCGAGCGCGCGCAGCAGCACGGCGGACGCGATGCCTTCAGCCTGCGTCACGACGTTCATGCACCAGTGCATGCCGTAGATGAGGTACACGTACGCGTGTCCGGGCGGCCCGAACATCACGCGCGTCCTCCCGGTGAGGCCGCGCGCGGAATGCGCCGCGAGGTCGTGCGGGCCGAGATACGCCTCCACCTCGACGATGCGCCCGACGCGCTCGACGCCCGCCACCACGTGGACGAGGTGCTTGCCGAGCAGCTCGTGCGCGACCTCGACGGTGTCGCGATCGTAGAATGAACGCGCGAGACGCCTCTCCCGCTCCGTCACTCGTGCACCGCGCGGCTGTCCTGCGGCACCTCCTCGCGGCTGCGCATGCCGTAGTCGCGCACGACGGATGCGACGCGAATCCGGTAGTCGGAGAAGGTGGCTCGCCGCCCCTGCGCCTGCGCGCGGCGGTGATCCTCGGCGTTGCGCCAAGCCTGGACCGCCTGCTCGTCGCGCCAGAACGAGATCGAGAGGATCTTCGCCTCGTCCGTGAGGCTCTGGAAGCGCTCCACCGAGATGAACCCGTCGACGCCTTCGAGCTCGGGCTTGAGGCGCGCGGCGATGTCCAGGTACTCGGGCTTGCGGCCGGGCGCCGGCCACACCTCGAAAATCACGACCACCATGGGTATTTCCTCGTCTATCGTGTCGATACCATCGTACCCGATGGGCAGGGCGCGGAAATTCGGCGCGGGTCGAAGCTTTGGTACCCTTGCGCCTTTCCTTCCCGCCGTGGACGCCATGAAAACCTCGCACGCCCTGTCGTTCGCCTTCACGGCGCTTCTCGCCGTGGCCGGCACCGCGCACGCCGCCGCCGACCAGGAAGATCCGCGCTACCGCTGGAACCTCGCCGACCTCTATGCCGACACCGCGGCGTGGAACGCCGACGCGAAGAAGGTGGAGGACGCACTCCCCGAGCTCTCCGGCTGCCGGGGCCACCTGGGCGAGACCGCCGCGCGCCTGGAGTCCTGCCTCGACCTGCAGTCGGACGCCACAAAGCGCTTGCTGCGCCTCGTGGTGTACGCGAGCCAGCTCCACGACGAGGATACCGGCGCGACGCTCGGGCTCGAGCTCTCGCAGCGGGTCCAGGTGCTCGGCACGAAGCTCGGCGAAGCGACCGCCTTCGTGCGCCCCGAGATCCTGCAACTCGGCAAGGCGAAGATCGACGCGTTCTTCGCGGAGGATCCGAAGCTCGCGATCTACCGGCATCCGATGGACGACATCCTGCGCGCCGCGCCGCACACGCTCGATACCGAGGGCGAGAACCTGATCGCCGCCTTCGACCTCTCCTCGGGGGCGGGCGGCGAGGCCTACGAGATCCTCTCCAACGCCGACATGCCATGGCCCACCATCACGCTCTCCGACGGCACGAAGGCGAAGCTCGACCAGGCGGGCTACACCAGGTACCGCGAGGTCGCGAACCGCGCGGACCGCAAGAAGGTGTTCGACGCGTTCTGGGGCGCCTTCCACGAGTTCGAGCGCACGTTCGGCGTGACGTTCTATTCGAACCTCAAGGAGGACACGGTCCACGCGAAGGTGCGCCACTATCCGGATTCGCTCCATCGGGCCCTCGACCGCAACAACGTGCCCGAAGCGGTGTACGACACGCTCATCGCGCAGACGCGCGCGAACCTGCCGACGCTCTACCGCTACTTCCGCCTGCGCGCGCGAATGCTGGGCGTGAAGGAGATGCGCTACTACGACATCTACCCGCCGCTCGTGAAGGGGGAGCGCGAATACCCGATCGAGGAAGGCGAGAAGCTGATGCTCGACGCGGTGAAGCCGCTGGGCGCGGACTACGTGAAGGCGATGCGCGAAGGCCTCGAGCACCGCTGGATGGACGTGTATCCGCGCCCGCGCAAGCTCTCCGGTGCGCACATGGCAGGCTCCGCCTACGACGTGCACCCGTACCTCCTCATCAACTACACCGGCAACTACGAGTCGGTCTCCACCATCGCGCACGAATGGGGCCATGCGATGCACACGTATCTCGCCGATCGCGCGCAACCCTTTCCGACCTCCCGCTACCCGATCTTCGTCGCCGAGATCGCCTCCACGCTGAACGAGGCGCTGCTGCTCGACCACATGCTCAAGATCGCCAAGGACGACGACGAGCGCCTGTACTACCTCGGCTCGGCGCTCGAGGGCTTGCGCGGCACCTTCTTCCGACAGGCGATGTTCGCGGAGTTCGAGCGCGACGTGCACGCCCGCGTCGATCGCGGCGAGTCGCTCACCGGCGAGAAGATCACGCAGATCTACGACCGGATCCTCAAGGACTATTCGGGCGACGCGCAGGGCGTGATGAAGATCGACGACAAGTACGCGGTCGAATGGGCGTACATCCCGCACTTCTACAACTCGTTCTACGTCTACCAGTACGCCACCTCGATCGCGGCGAGCTCGCTCTTCGCCGAGGCGATCCTCGAGGGCAGGCCCGGCGCCCGCGAGCGCTATCTCGGCCTCCTCAAGGCGGGCGGCTCGGACTATCCCTACGAGCTGGTGAAGCGCGCCGGGGTGGACCTCGCGACGCCCGCGCCGTACCAGGCGCTCGTCGCGCGCATGAACTCGATCATGGACCAGATCGAGGCGATCCTCGCCCGGCGCGGACGATAGCGCGGGACGCCCGCGGCGAGCGCGTGTCGAGATCCGCGAGCGCTCCTAGGAGAGCTCGCGGCGGGCGAGCGGCAGGTCGCGAAGGCGGCGCCGGCTCGCGTGCGCGATCGCGTTCGCGAGCGCGGCCGCCATCGGCCCCTGTCCCGCCTCGCCGCTGCCGAGGAAGGGCGCGCCCGGCCGGTCGACGACGTGCACTTCCACGGATTCGGGCACGGAATCGAAGCGCAGGATCGGATAGGTCTGCCAGTCGATGGAGCGGATGCGGCGCGCGTCGAAGGCGACGCGCTCGTAGAGCGTCCAGCTCGACGACTGCACGATCGCCCCTTCGATCTGGTTGCGCAGCCCGTCGGGATTCACGACCTGTCCGCTGTCCACCGCGGCGACCACCCGCTTGAGGCGCGGCTTGCCGGTCTCGAGATCCACCTCGGCCTCGCAGGCGATGGCGCAATACGCCGCGAGGTTCTTGTAGCGTGCGAACGCGAAGCCCTGGCCGACGCCGCTTCCCGCGGCGGCCCCCTTCTTCCAGCCGAATCGTTCCGCGGCCGTGCGCACCACGTCGCGCGCGCGCGGATCGTCGAGGTGCGCGAGGCGAAAGTCCACCGGATCGGCGCCCGCCGCGTCGGCGAGCTCGTCCATGAAGCTCTCCACCGCGAACACGTTCATGTACGCCCCCAGCGAGCGCAGCGCCGAAACCCGGACCGGCATGTCCTCCAGGAAACGGCTCGTCACGCGCGCGCGCGGCAACACGTAGAGCGGGATCGCATTGCGGTCGCCTCCGCCCTCGGGCTGCGGAATGGCGCGCGGCGGCGGCAGGCGCAATCCCCTGGCGGATTGCCCGGCGAGGAGCGATCCCCCGGTCCCGGGGCGCGTCGAATGGGTGTTGCTCCACACCGCGTACTCCCAGTCCGCGATGCGTCCGCGTGAATCGAGCGCGGCGCGCACGCGCACGAGCATCGCCGCTCCGAAGGGCTCCCAGGCGAGCTCCTGCTCGCGCATCCACTGCACGCGCACCGGACGCCCGGAAACGTGCGTCGCGATGAGCGCGGCATCGGCGGCGGCGTCGTCGGCGCCGTTGTGGCCGTAGCATCCGGCGCCCTCGGCGTGGACCAGGCGGATCTTCTCCTCGGGCATGCCGAGCATCTCCGCGATCGCCTTGCGATCGGGATACACGCCTTGCGTATGCGACCACACCGTGAGCCGGCCGTCGGCGAGATGCGCCACGGCGCAGGAAGGACCGATCGAGCCGTGCGCGAGATAGGGCCGCGAGTACGACGCCTCGAGCGTGCGCGCGGGGGCAGCGGAAGCGCCGCCGCGATCGAGGATCACGTCGTCCTTCGAGGGGAGCGAGGCGAGGAACGCGCCGAGCTTTCCTTCGTCGGGCAGGCGCGCGCTCTCGTTCCACCGGCAGGCGCGCGCGAGCTCCGCCATCGCCTGGATCGCCGTCCATTCGCGCTCGGCGACGACCGCGACGAAGCTGCCGTCGCGCACCACCTTCACCACGCCGCGGCGCTGCTCGACCGAACGCGGATCGAACGCCGCGAGCGTCGCGCCGTAGCTCGGCGGGCGTACCACGCGCGCATGCAGCATCCCGGGCAGGCGCAGGTCGTGCACATACGCGGCGCCGCCGGTCACCTTGGCGGGAATGTCCACGCGTGGAACCGGGCGATCCATCACGCGGAAGTCGGAAGCCTCCTTCAACGGCGCATCCGGACGCGCGTCCACGTGGAGGTCGAGCGCCGCCGCGAGCTCCCCGTATCGCGCACGCCGTCCATCGGGCGCGGAGACGATGCCGTTGGCGGTCGTGAGGGCGCGCGCCTCGGCGTTCCAGCGCCGTGCCGCTTCCTGCACCAGCAGCGCGCGCACCTGCGCCGCGGCATTGCGGATCGCCGTGCCGCTGTCCTGCAGCGAGTGACTGCCGGCGGTGAATCCCTCGTTGGGCGTGCGTGCGGTGTCCGCCGTGACGAGCGCGATGCGGTCCATCGCCACGTCGAGCTCTTCGGCGGCGACCTGCAGGATCGCGGTCTTGATGCCCTGTCCGAGCTCGGCCTTTCCGGTGAAGACCGTCACCGCGCCGCTCGCATCCACGCGGATCCAGGCATCGAGGTACGGATCCTTGGCGAGGCTGCCCGGAAGCCTGGGCTTGCCCGCCTTCGCCGCGCCCTGCCCGTGCGCGTACGGCGCGAGCGAGAACGCCACGACGAGCCCGCCCGAGCGGCGAAGGAACTCGCGGCGCGCGTTCACGCCTGCGCCGCCTTCTTCACCGCGCGCAGGATGCGCATGTGCGTGC
Source organism: Usitatibacter sp. (assembly GCA_035605915.1). GTDB lineage: Bacteria > Pseudomonadota > Gammaproteobacteria > Burkholderiales > Usitatibacteraceae > Usitatibacter. Next base: position 9,618 of record DATNGJ010000029.1, on the reverse strand, counting down.
CGCAGCGGCACAGGTTGGGCTGCAGCGCCTCGCGGATGCGTTTCTCGTCGGCATGCGGCTCCGCGCGGAGCAGCGCCGCCGCGCGCATCATCATGCCCGGAATGCAGAAGCCGCATTGCGCCGCCTGCTCCTCCACGAATGCGCGCTGCAGCGGCCCGGGGTGCTCCACCGTGCCGAGCCCCTCGACCGTCGTGACGCGCTTGCCGTCCACCATGGAGAGCGGCGTCACGCAGGAGAAGACCGCTTCGTCGTCGACCAGCACCGTGCAGGCGCCGCATTGCCCCAACCCGCAGCCGTACTTGGCGCCATTGAGGCCGAGCTCGTCGCGCAGCACGTAGAGGAGCGGCGTGTCGCCCTCGGAACGCACCTCGCGCCATTCGCCGTTGAGCTCGATGCGTCCGCTCATCACGTTCCTCCCCATCGTGCCGGATCCAGTCCCGCTCCGCCCGCCGGCGTCTTCGCGACGCGCTCGCCTTCCTTGCGTGCCTTCGCCACGACCGACTCGAGGTCGGGCCACGGCGGCCGGTTCGTGAAGCGCGCGCGCAGGTAGCTCGAGAGCGCCACGACCTGCGCGTCGCTCATCGCGCCCGCGAAGCCGGGCATGATCGGCGCGGTGCCGTCGCCCGCGGCGGGCAGGCCGTACAGGATCATGTTCACGAGGTTGCGCGGGCTCTCGCCGGCGACGCCGATGCTTTGCGCGAGCACCAGCCCGCCGAACGGCAGCGACTCGTCGCCCTCGTGGCACTGCGCGCACGCGTCGCGGTACAGGCGTTCGCCCTGCGCGTTCGCGGACGCCGCACTTTCCTTGCGGGCGCCACCGCCCCCGGCGTGTCCCATCCCGGAGACGACGTAGTGCGCGATGGCGGCGAGATCGCCCTCGTCGGCATGGACCAGCCCGCGCGAGACGGCCGCCATGGGACCGCGCGCGACGCCGTGCTGCGCCTCCCAGCCGTCGCGCAGGTATTTGCGCATCGCCGGCTCGGTCCATCCGACCGGCGATTGCGACGTCGCGCCGATCGCGTACGCGTGCCAGCCTTCCGTATCCCCGCCCTCGAAATGCCGGTCGCCGCGCTCCGCGCCGAGTGCGTTGCGCGGCGTATGGCACGAGCTGCAATGGCCGAGTCCCTCGGCGAGCTCGCCTCCGCGGTTCCAGCGCGCGTCGTGGGCGGGGTCGTTCTTCCACGGTCCGGGATGAAGATAGAGCGCGTTCCACACCGCGAGGAACGAGCGCACGTTGAAGGGAAAGGGAATGCGGTTGCGCGGAGGCGGCGCCGAAACCGGCGGACGCGTCATGAGGAAGGCGTAGATCGCGCGGATGTCCTCGTCGCTCGCGAGCGTGAAGCGATCGTAGGGAAACGCGGGATAGAGATGGCGGCCGCCGCGATCCAGGCCCTCGCGCAGCGCACGGCGGAACGCTTGCTCCGACCACAGGCCGATGCCGGTCCGCGGCTCGGGCGTGATGTTGGTCGAATAGATGGTGCCGAACGGCGTCTCGACCGGTCGGCCGCCGGCGAACGCACGGCCATCCTCGGCGGTGTGGCAGCCCTGGCAATCGCCGAGCGCGGTGAGCCGCGCGCCGCGCTCCACGAGCGCCGGCGAGAACGAGGTCGGAGGCGGCGCCGCTTCGAGCCTGGCGATCGCGTCGGTCTCGCTCGTGGCGCAGGAGCCGGCGAGCGCGAGGCCCGCGAGGGCGAGGAGTGCGTTACGCGCGGCGCCGGCGTTCATGGAGCACTACGACAACATGGCGCCGCCCGGGTTGCAAGCGCGCCGCCGCAACAGAACGCGCGGCCGGACTATTCCCCGGCCGCCTCGCTCGTCGCGGCCGCCTGCGAGCGCGTGCCGCCGGTTTGCAGCAGCTTCAGGAGCTTCGCGCCGTCCGGGGAGCCCCATCCGGTGCAGGCATCCCATCCCGCCTTCGCGCGATACGCGCCGTTGCCGCCCTCGGTGATGTCGCGGAACACCGATTTCCCGCCATGCGAGCCGTAGATGAGCGGATGGATGAACCCGGCCGGCGCGCCCACCTTCTGGTTGCAGAGCGCGATGAGGCCGGCCCACAGCGGCGCAACGGCGCTGGTCCCGCCGATGACGCCTTCCTCGCCGTCCACGCGCACGCGATACCCGGTTTGCGGATCGGCGACGCCCGCCACGTCCGGCACGCCGCGGCCGCGATGCTTGCCGGGATTGGCCGACGCCGGCACGCCCGCCGCGCGCTGGTACGACGGCAACGGGAAGACGTCGCTCACGCCGCCGCCCGTGGCGCTCCTCTGCGGATCCTCGTTCCACACCTTTTCCGATGCGATCTTCCCGCCGTGGGTCGTGAGCCGCGTTCCGCCGCAGCACAACACGTGCGGGCTCGATCCGGGAAAATCCGCGTGCGCGAGGCCATCGGGCTCCGCGCCGCCATCCGGATTCTCGTCGCCGGAGCCGGCATCGCCCGCCGCGCAGCACACGGTGACCCCCAGCGCCGCGGCGGCCTGGAATTCGCCGTCGAAGCTCGCCATCGCCTGGCGCGTCCAATCCTTCTCCGCGTTGCCCCAACTGATCGAGATCACGGACGGCTTGTTCTCCGCGTCGTGGATCGCATAGGTGATCGCGTCGAGGAATCCCTTGTCGGTGTTGGGTGCGAAGTACACGGCGATGTGCGCCGCCGGCGCGACGCCGGCCGCGACCTCGATGTCGAGCATCACTTCGCCATCCGCGCTCTGCGCGTTGGTCGGGTGGTTGGTCGCGCTGTCGACGCGCACCGTCGTGACACGCGGGGTCGGTAGCCCGATCGATTCGAAGTACGCGTGGATGTCGGCGGCACGATAGCCGCCGCCCAGCTCGACGATGCCGATGCACTCGCCGGAGCCGTCCGCATCGGGCGGGAAGCCGTAGAGCTTGGCGAGCTGCGGCGGCGTGAACGCGCCGTTGCGTGGCACGGCGCGCACGTTGCCCGCCGGTTCCGGGCGCCGCTGGAAGTGCGGCTGCGCCGCGGGGCGGTCGTCGATGCCGAACACGCCCTCGACGAGGTCGGCGATTTCCTCCGGCACCGTGATGGGTCCGCTTCGGCCGCGATAGGTGCGGCCGCGGCTCTCGTAGTGCTCGATGCGCGTGCCGAAAGCCGCCTCGAACTGCGCCGCCGTTCCCGAGAGGAACACGCTGCAGCGCGGGGCGCTCGCGCCCACGACGGCGAGGCCATGCTCGCGCGCGAACGCCTCGATCTTCGCGACATCCGCGGGATCGGCGCCGTGGCTCCTGGCGTATTCCGCGCGTGTCACGTAGCGGCGCGCGGCGGGGAGGTTCTCGCCCAGCAGGCCACGCTCGGCGAGCCCCGCCGCGGGCGCGCGGCGGCGCACGCGCACCGTGACCTCGAAGCGTTCGTCCCGCGCGACGGGACCGATCGGGCGCGCGGCGGCGAGCGGCTCGCGCTCGCTGCCTTCGACGACCTTGCGGCGGGAAGCTGCAGCCATGGCGTCCTCCTCGCGACGAGCGGCACTGCGCCGTTGGAGACCAGCCTATGCCCGGCGTTCCGTGGCGGCTACCACCCGGACGGGGAGGATCGACCTCAGGAAGGGTGCTTCGCGAGTCGCGAAAGGTCGAGCTGCTGGTCGAGGCGAAGCTGCGGCGCGGCGGCGCTCGATTGCGACACCGGGACGGATCCGGGAATGCGCGCGAGCAGCCACGCGGCCACGACCACCGCGAGCACGCCGGCCGCGATGCCGCCGTTGCGCAGCAGCGGCCGAAGTCCCGCCTGCAGGCGCGCACGCGCGAGCCGGCGCTCGGCGTCGCTGCGCTGCGCCCTGCGCTCGCGCGCCTGGGACGCCGCTTCGCCGGCGTGCAGCGCGTTCTCGCGCGCGCTCGCCTCCGCGCGCTCGAGCTCCAGCGCGAGCTCGAGGGCCGCCGCTTCGCGCTGGGCGCGCTCGCGCTCGAGCGTCTCCGCGCGCGCTTCCGAGGCCGCGCGCGAACGCGCCGAGGCGATCGCCGCCTTCTCTTCTTCCTCGCGGGCGCGAAGCTGCGCGATGGCGCGCTCCGCTGCCGCGATCCGCGCGGCCGCGCTCGCTTCCTGCCGCCGCTCCGCCTCGTTGCATGCGCGCGCCTGGGCGGCCGCGCGCTCTTCCAGCGCGGCGCGTTCCACCGCATGCGAAGCGCCGATCGCTTCGGCCGCCGCGCGCTCGTCCGCCGCCGCGAGCGCCTGCGCTTCGGCTTGCATGCGTCGCTCGGTCGCGACGCGTTGCTGCGTTTCGGCCTCGGATCGGGCGCGGGCCGCATGCGCCGCTTCGCGCTCGGCCTCGGCGCGGGCGAGCTCGGCCTGCTCGGCCTCGCGTTCGGATTCGACCTGCGAAGCCGCCGCCTCTTGCGCGCGCCGTTCGGATTCCACGCGAGCGCGCATCGCTTCGGCCGCGCGGCGATCCGCATCCGCGCGCTCCTTCGCGCGCGCCGCCGCTTCGCCCTCCGCGCGGATGCGCTCCATCGCGCGCGCTTGCGCTTCGGCCTCGGCCCGGGCGCTCTCGATCGCGCGCGCTTGCGCTTCCGCCTCGGCGCGGGCGCGTTCCTCGGCCGCTTGGCGCGCGCTCTCCTCGGCTTGCGTACGCCGCTCCTGCGCGGCACGCTCTTCGGCCTCCATGCGGGCGCGCGATGCGGCGGCTTCGGCGAGCGCGCGCTCCGCTTCGACGCGGGCAAGCGCGGCCTGTTCGGCTTCGCGTTCGGACTCCACGCGAGCCGCCGATGCGGCCTCGGCACGGCGCTCGGCGGCGACGCGTTCGCGCAACGCTTGCGCGCTGCGCTCTTCCTCGCGCTTGCGCTCCTCGGCGGCGCGGGCAAGCGCGGCCTCCTGCGCTTCGCGGCGCTCCTCGGCGGCACGCGCCTCGAGCTGCGCTTGCGCCCGGCTCGCCGCGAGCCGCGCGGCGCCGCGTTCCGCCTCGGCACGCTCGTGCGCCGCGGAGGCGGCGCGATCCTCCGCCTCGCGTCGTGCGGCGAGCGCCCGCAACGCGTCCTGCGCCGCTTCCTGCGCCTGCGACGCCGCGTTGGCCGCCAGGGCCTCGGCCGCCGCGCGCTGCGCCGCGGCCTTCGCGAGCTCGCGATCGGCGCGCGCGGCGCGCTCCCACTGCGCGCGCGCGCTTCCCTCGGCTTCGGCGCGCGCGAACGCTTCCACGCGCGCGGCTTCCTCGGCCGCGATCGGTGCGTCGTCGCCCGGCCCACTCTCACGCCGCGGCGAATCCGGGCGCGCGCCGGCGGTGGGGGCTTCCTCGTGCGGTGCCACCGCGTTGCGCGCGGCGAGGCTGCGCTCGAGCAGGCTCGGCGCGCCGTCCTCGCGCTCGCGCTTCTCGAGCAGGGCGCGGCGTTCGCGCGCCGCCTTCTTGAGCTGGTCGTAGAGCTTGCTCACGTTCCCACGCGATGGCCGGACACGCGGGAAGAATACGGGCAAAGGAGGCGCGCGGCCAGAGGCGCACGGCACGACGCGGAATTGCCGAATATTCGGTAGCCGTCGCTGCGGCGTTGGGCTAGCCTCGGCTCCATACACAAGCTGCTCGAGGCGCACGAAGATGGCCCGGGACCGATTGCCGGCGGCGAAGCTCTACGCGGTCCTGGAACGCGAGTTCCGCAAGCGGCGGCCGGGAGCCTGCAACACCTGCCGCGTGCCGCTGCCGTACTGGAGCGGCTCGCCCGACGAGGTTTCCGCGAACTGGCGCTTCGGCACGCCGGCGCTGTGCGAGCACGGCTGCCACCTGGTGATGGCCGAGCTCCTCACCGAGCTCTGGACGCATTACGACATCGAAGCGTGGCCTACGTCGTGAAGGTGCGAGACGACCGCGGCGCGCAGGCTCTCCTCGGCGCGCGCCGTTCCCAGGCGCCGCGCGAGCTCCGTCATGTCGAGCACCGCCACGGCGCCCAGGTGGTCGGCGACGGTGAACGCGGCGTCGAGGGACGGCTCGGGGAGGTCGGACTCGACCACGTGGCAGCAGACGAGCGGAAGATGCGGGCGCTCGCGCGCGAGCTGGGCGACCAGGTCGAGCATGCGCGACTCGTCGAAGCGCAGGCCGCAGACGACGACGTCGACGTCGTCGACCGAAGCGAGGGCCTCTTCCTTCGAGTAGGCGCAGCTGATCTCGGCGTCGAGGCCGGCGAGCGCGTGGCGCAGGGTCGAAGCGCCTTCGGCCGTGCATGCGAGCAGGACGCGCGAACGGCGTGATCCAGGGCGAACCATGAAGCGAATGCTCCGGCGGCGGGTGCCGCACTGCATCAAGCTACGCCCCGGGACTTAAGGAAAGCTGAAGGTGCGAGAAATTCCACCGGATGAGGCAACTCCCGCGCCCAGCCACTGTTCGAGCGCGGGGTCGGCCTTCGCGTCGGCCGTGCGCGCGAGCCCCGCGCTCGCGGCGGGCGGCTCGTCGAGCGACACGAACGCGACCTGCGTATCGGCCGACGCATACAGCAGCCGCGCTCCTACGCCGGATGCGGTGCGCGCCCAGAACGCCTGCAACGAGGAAGCGCCCGACTGCGAGGCGACGCAGCCCGCGGCGGTGAGGAAGTACGGCGCCGCCACGTGCCCGTCCCTGCCCGAAACCAGGAAGCCGGAACAGGCGTAGCTCGATCCGGCGATCGTCACGATCGCGGTCGCACCGGTGGCATCGCTCGCATCCGCGAGCGGCCAACGGCGAATGTGCGACACGAGCGGAACGGCGAGCGCGAGCTCGCGCGGATCGCTATCGGCGGCAAGCTCGATCTCGAGCACCAGCGCATCGCCCGGAACGACCGGGGACCACCAGGTGCGCGCCTGCGGACCGTCCTCGCCGGCGGCGCGGTTCCGCGCGAGCGCCTCCAGGATGCGCGCGCCCGCGACCTGCACGGGAGCGGCGTCGCCCTGCGGCGAGAAGCGCAACGTCGCCGAGGCGGGCAGCGCGCCGACGCGGATCGCGACGCGCAGCGCCGCCGCGCCGGGTGAATCGATCCGCAGCGCCGCGAGTCGCGCTCCCGAGGCGAGCGTCGTCCAGGCGAGCATCGCGTTCACCTCGGAGGCGCTGCGCAACCCCTGCACGGGGCGCGGCTCGCCGATCGCTTGCGGCGCGGCGGGCGCCTGGGCGAGCGCGCCGCTCGTGGCGAGCGACGCCGCCAGCGCGACGAGCGCGATTCGTGCCTTCATTCCTCCGATGATGGACGCGGCACGCGTCGGCCGGATGGGCGGAGATCTCCGCCATCCGGCCTATGCGCCGCGCATCAGAGCGACTTCAGGTACTGCACGAGGTCCGCGACCTGGTCGCTGGTGAGCCCGAGCGACTGGCGCGTGTTGTACGTGTTCACCACGTCCTCGAGCGTCGCGGCGGTGCCGTTGTGGAAATACGGCGGATGTTGCCACACGCCGTGCAGCGGCGCGGTGCGGTACATCTTCGTCGCGCTCCGCGAGGCGTAGCTCGGCTCGCCGTTCGGCTCCGGCTCGCTCACCACTTCCGAAGGCGCGTGCAGGCGTTCGTTGGCATCCGTGAGCTTGTCGCCGCTGTGGCAGGTCGAGCAGTGCGCGGCGCCCTCGAAGAGCGCCTTGCCGCGCGCGGCGGCGGCCGGGTCGAAGCTTCCGGCGGGCGGCGCGGGCGCGTCGATCGTGAGCTGGTAGGCCTCGAGGTCCGGCAGCTTCGAGCTCACCAGGTCGTCCGTGCCGTTGGTGACGTTCACGCCGGTACGCGGCTCGGAGAACGAGCCGTGGCCGCCCATCTGCGTCACCGCGACGTAGCGGTTCCAGTACTGGATGTCGTCGCCGTCGCCGGTCACCGTGATCTTGTGGATGTCCTTGAGCCCGTAGGCGGGCGGGATCACCGTCGGGCCGACCTTGCCGTCGAGGTTGAAGCGCGGGTCGTACTTGCCCTTGCCCCACGAGTTGTAGATGGCCTTCTGCTGCGCGGTGAGCACCGGCGAGAGCGCGATGATCGCTCCGGGATTGAGGTCGTCGTTCGGCCAACCGTCGAGACGCTTGCCGATGCCCGGGGCGAACGAGTTGTCGACGGTCGAGTGGCACAGCGCGCACGTGATGCCGAGGTGCGTGAGCGTGTCCTTGCCGTTCACGTTCTCGACCGTGCCCTTGAGGCCGACGACCGCGTTGAGCTTGAGCAGCGCGACCGTCGTGGCGGGATCGGTGAGGCTGATGCTGCCGTTCTGGATGCCCTGCACCACGGCGGGCGGCAGCGCGTCGGAATCCACCTTGAGCCCGACCGCGAGCGCGGTCTTCGGGTCGACGGCGCTGCCCACGACCTCGTTCATGTGCAGCGTGTCGGTCCAGAAGGTCTCGTCGCCGAAGGTATCGAAGCGGAAGGTCTGCTTGCCCTGCTCGACCGCGGCCGGGTCCTGCGTGAGGTCGGGCGGCGAGGAGTGGCTGCTGCACGAAGCGAGCGCGGCGAGCGCGGCGGCGCCCGCGCAAAGGCGCGCGATGTGAACGAGGTGAGCCATTATCGTTCTCCGGTTGGTTGGCGACGCATTCGATGTAGGACGAATGCGGCGCGTTCCGCGCTTCGTGCGATCGCGCGGAACCGGAGAAATCGAGCTGCCGGCGCGAGGGAATTCGATGCAGCGCGATGGCGCCGCGTTCCCGGCACTCCGGCTTTCAGGGACGCTGCTTCGCGACCTTCGCGCGGATCTCGCGCAGCTTCGCCTTCACCTTCGCCGCGTTCTGCGCTCCCATGCGCAGCAACAGCTTCTGCCCCGCGGAACGGGCCTGCAGGTCCGGATCGGCGTATTCATAGAGGACGTGCGGCACGGTGAGCTTCACGGGTCCCGTCACCTCGGGCGCGGCGAGCAGGTTGTCGATCACCTCGACCAACCGGTCGTTGAAGTAGCCGTTCGGATAGCCCAGGTCGACGTACGCCTGCTGGAAGAGCGGATAAAAATGCAGGTACGCCGCGACCAGCTTCGAGGCATCGATCGCGTCCAGCACCTTGACATACGGCGCATAGCGCTCGGCATTCTCCGGCGCGATCGCGAGCGTGTCGTCCTTGCCGGTCACCTGGAACGCGCCGCCCGGGCTCTTCACCGGGCTCAGGCGTTGCGCGTAGCTCTTGCGCGGAAGGTTGTCGATGGTGGCGACGATGCGATGCACGATCTGCTCGGGGATGAAGTAACGCTCGAACGCGTCCTTGCCGATGACTCCCGAGATCGCGTCGCGCATCGCCGGGTCGCTCTGCTTCACGGTCGGCAGCGGCTGCGGCTGCGCGGCCTGCGGCAGCGGGTTCTGCGGCCCCTGCGCGGCGGGCGGCGGTGTCGGCGCGGGCGGCGCTTCGATGCGCGGCTGCGAGGGCGGGATGGCCGGGGGCTGCGTGTACGGCCAGAACCAGTACGCGGCGAACGCGACGATGGCGAGCAGCACCACGATCACTGCGACGCGAAGCGGAGTCATGCCTTCTCCTTCCCGATCGGCGAACGTCGCAAGCTTACAAGGTTTTCCTTGCGTGGCGCCGATCGATTGCATTGGACCCAATGCAATCCGAGCGCCTGCCCTGCCGGCTCGCGGCTTTGCAGATCGCCCCTTCGAACCCGGGGTGAAGCCTCGTCAGCGGATTCGCTGCCCGTTGCGCCTTGCAGATCGCCCCTTCGAACCCGGGGTGAAGCCTCGTCAGGGGATTCGCTCACGATCGACCGGAGCGTCGCGGCCCGGGC
>DATNGJ010000028.1:0-28831 GCA_035605915.1 Usitatibacter sp. | reverse complement strand
GAACTGCGCGACGCGTTCCGCGAGGATCTTCTTGTCGTGCTCGTCGTAGCGGTACATGGGATGGGCGTCTCCTTATGCCCATGCTAAAGAGGCCTTAAATACCTGAAAAATACTTTTTTGTGATATTTATAGAACTTACGGGTATAAGGGAGGCGCCATGAACCTGCAGCAACTGCGCTACGTGACCGAGGTCGCGCGGCGCAACCTCAACGTCTCGGAGGCGGCGGAGGCGCTGCACACGTCGCAGCCGGGGGTCTCGAAGCAGATCCGCGCCCTCGAGGAGGAGCTGGGGGTGGCGATCTTCGTGCGGCAGGGGCGGCGCTTCACCGCGCTCACCGAAGCCGGCCGCTCCGTGGTGGCCGCGGTGGATCGCATCCTCGCCGAGATCGCGAACCTCAAGGCGATCGGCGAGGAGTTCGCGCACCACGCGAAGGGTTCGCTCGCGGTGGCGGCCACGCATACGCAGGCGCGCTATGCGCTGCCCGAGGCGGTCGGCCCTTTCAAGAAGCGCTACCCCGACGTGAAGCTCAAGATCCTGCAGGGCAGCCCGCACCAGCTCGCGCACATGGTGATCGCGGGCGAGGCGGACGTCGCGATCGCCACCGAGGCGCTCGACCAGTACGCGGAGCTGGTGACGATTCCCTGCTACCAATGGCACCACTGCGTGGTCGTGCCGAAAGGGCATCGGCTCGCGAAGGTGAAGCCGCTCACGCTGGAAGCGATCGCCGCCCATCCGCTCGTCACCTACGATCCGACGTTCGCCGGGCGCACCGCGCTCGACCGGGCGTTCGCCGCGCGTGGCCTGCACCCGGAGATCGTGCTCACGGCGCTCGATTCCGACGTGATCAAGTCCTACGTGGGCCTCGGGCTCGGAGTGGGCATCATCTCGTCGCGCGCCTATCGCGCCGGCAAGGACGAGGGACTCGTGGCGCTCGACTGCGGGCATCTCTTCCCCGCGCAGACCACGCGCCTCGCGTTCCGCCGCGGGGCGTACCTGCGCGGCTACACGGTGGAGTTCATCCGCCTCCTCGCGCCGCACGTCCGCGCCGAGGACCTCGAGCAGCTCGCGACCGGCGCGGCGGAGGATTTCGAGATTTGATCGAAAAAGGGGTCAGATTACTTTTCCGCCCATGCGACACAGGACCGTGCAGGGAAAAGTAATCTGACCCCTTTTTCGGGTTGATCCTTAGCAGCGCGCCCACTGGGCGCTGTAGCGCTCCAGCGGCAGGACGACCGTCGTGTCCGCGATGCTCGCGCGGGCGCGGCTCCCCATCTCGAGCTGCAGGCGGAACGCGTACTTGCCGAAGAACTCGTCGAACTTCTCGCCGCCGAACGTGCCGGTCGCGTAGAGCTCGTCGGCCTGGGCGTCGTGCTCGAGGAGGATCGTCGCGAGCGGCTGCGGCGCGGGACCGGAGACCACGCGCGCGCCGGCCGCCGGATCGTAGACGCTGCGGTCGGAGCAGCACGTGATGACGCGCCCGTGGCCCGCGACCGGGCTCGGGGCATCGCGGTAGCCGATGAAGCTCACCTGCCGCGTGGGATAGGCCATCTTGTGCGCGCAGATGGCGGAATAGGCGACGACCGATCGGCCTTCGCCCACGCCTCCGTCCCAGCGATAGAGGCCGCCCGATTCCGTACGCAGCTCCACGCCGCCGGGAGCGGGGCGCTCGAGGCGCAGCAGGAAGCATGGCGTCGCTTCGAACGGATAGTCGAACACGTAGTTCGCTCCGACCCGCAGCATCCCGATGCGGATCGGGTCGCGCCTTTCGTCGACCAACTTCGCACGGGCATAGCTGCGTGCCGCGAGCGGGGTGCCGGTCGCGGCCGTGGGTAACGCCGCGCCGGCGGCGGACGCGGCGCAGATCTGCACGAAATCGCGGCGCTTCATGACCCGAAGGGATGCCTCGCCAGGGCCGGAAGTTCCGGCGCCGTCATTGCGATTTCCCCGGCGTGGCGCGCGGCACGATGAGGCAGCTGCTCGTGCCGTGCGCGAGAAGCTTGCCGCCGGAATCCACCACGCGTCCCTCGCAAAGGGCGACGCGGCGTCCCGCGTGCACCACCTGGCCTTCGGCGCGGACCTGTGTCCCCGGCGCGATCGGGCGCAGGAAGTTGAGCTTCAGGTCGAGCGTGGTGAAGTCGTGGCGCGCGTCGAGCGTGGTGAGCGCGGCGAGCGCCATCGCGGTGTCGAGGATCGCCGCGGTCCAGCCGCCGTGGATGGTGCCGATGAGGTTGAGCGAACCGGCGTCGGGCTTGCCCGCGAACACGATGCGGCCGGGCTCGACCTCGATCGCGCGGAAGCCGAGCGTCTCGCCGATCGGCACGTTGGGCACCTCGCCCGCGATGACGCGCTTCAAGAACTGAAGGCCGTTCTCCGCCCGATCGAGCGCCGCCGTGCTCACACGATTCCCTCGAGGAGCTGCACCTCCACGGTGGTCCCCGGTTCCACGTCGCCGGTGGAATCGCCCAGGATGATGAAGCAGTTGGCTTCGCTCATCGACTTGAGGATGCCCGAGCCCTGCTCGCCGGTGGGCCGCACGACGAGCGAGCCGTCCGCCTCGCGCGAAAGGATGCCGCGCTGGAACTCGGTGCGCCCCGGCGCCTTCCGCAGCTTCGTGGTGCAGCGAGCGGGAAACGTCGGGGCCGCCGGCACCGGATCCACGCCCATCAGCACGAGCAGCGCGTCGCGCACGAACTGGTAGAACGTGACCATCTCCGAGACGGGGTTGCCGGGAAGGCCGAAGAAATGCGCGGCGCCGATGCGGCCGTAGGCGAGCGGGCGCCCGGGCTTCATCGCGATCTTCCAGAACACGACCTCGCCGAGCTTCGCGAGGAGATCCTTCACGAAGTCCGCCTCGCCCACCGAGACGCCGCCGCTCGTGATGACCACGTCGGCCGCTCCCGCGGCGTCGTGGAACGCGCGCTCGAGGAGCTTCGGGTCGTCGCGCACCACGCCGAGGTCGAGGATCTCGCAGCCCAGGCGCGCGAGCATGCCGTGGAGGGTGTAGCGGTTGGAGTCGTAGATCTCGCCCTCGCCGAGGCTCGATCCGATCGACTTCAGCTCGTCGCCGGTCGAGAAGAACGCGACGCGCAGCGGCCGGTACACCGCGAGCTCGCCGATGCCGAGCGAGGCGACGAGGCCCAGGTCCGCGGGGCGCACCAGGCGGCCGCGCGGGAGCGCCACGGAGCCGGCGCGCAGGTCCTCGCCCGCCGCGCGCACGTTCTGCCCGGTCTTCTGTCCCGGCAGGAACGCGATGCGCTTGCCGTTCGCCTTCGCGCGCTCCTGCATCACCACCGTGTCGGCGCCGTCGGGCACCACGCCGCCCGTCATGATCCGCACGCACTGGCCGGCGCCGACGGCACCCCGGAATGGGCGTCCCGCGAAGGAGCTGCCGATCTCCTCGAGCGTCGTCTCGCCTTCCGCCTTCAGGTCCGCGCCGCGCATCGCCCAGCCGTCCATCGCGGAATTGCGGTGCGCGGGGACGTCCACCGGCGAGAGCACGTCCTCGGCGAGCACGCGCCCGAGCGCCGAGCGCACCGGCACGCGCGCCACCGCATCCACCGGCTGCAGGAAGCGGTGGATGAACTCCCGCGCCTTCGCGACGGGCATCGAGTTCGGATCGTAGTCGTCGGCGCAGGAGGCCTGGGTGATGGTGAGCGTGGACATGGTGGTCAGGCGCAGGAGAGGGCGATGTCGGCCAATCGTTCGATTCTACCGTCGCGCTGCACGCGCAGAAGCGTGAGCTCGCGCAGCACGTCGGAGAACTCGCGGCCGAATTCGCCGCGCGCTTCACCATACGCCGTTTCCAGCGAGGGGAAGTCGGCGTTCCGCGCGAGGCTGATGTGCGGCTCGTAGGGAAGGTCGCGACGCAGGGAGGGAAGGAAGGAGCGCGTGTAGAGCGCGTCGTGCAGCGCGCTCAGCGACTCCGCGCCGCGCGAGGCCATGAGGAACACGAACTCGTTCGCGTGCAGGCGCACCGCGCGGAAGCTCACCGGCACGCGCGGCCAGCGCGAGGCGACGCGCTTCACGTGCGTCTCGACCTGCAGGCGCGTGAGCGCGGTCGCGAACGGGAACACGAGCGTGAGATGCGCGGGGATGAGCGAGGCCGTCGGATCGTGCCGCCGGCGGAAAGCCTCGACTTGCGCGAGTCCCTCGAAGCGTGGGAACCAGGCGACCGCGAAGCGGGGCAACGCGGGGCGCGTGCGTCGCAGCGCCGCGGGCATGGCTACTCGGCGCGCGGCTCGAGCTGGGCGAGCTCCTCGCGCGTGTTGATGTTGAGGAACGCGTCGGGCTCGTCGTCGAACGGCACTTCGACCACCGCGAGGGCCGCGTACCAGCGATCGATCTTGCGCTGGCCGCTCGCGAGGAACGCGGCGAGCGAGCCGTGCACGCTGCGGCGCATCAGGCAGAAGACCGGGTGCGCCTGGGCGCCGGTCTTCGCGACGGCGAGGTCCGCGCCTCGCGCCTCGAGCGCCCCACGCAGGCGGGCCACGAGGTCGCCCGGCAGGAACGGCGAATCGCACGGCACCGTGGCGACGAGCGCACCCGAAGCGTGCGCGAGCCCGCGCTCGAAGCCGGCGAGCGGGCCGGCGAAGCCGGCGATTTCGTCCGAGATCACGCGATGGCCCAGACGCGCATATTGCTCGACGTTGCGGTTGGCGTTGACGAGCAGCTCGTCCACCTGCGGCGCGAAGCGCTCGACGGCATGGTCCACCATCGGCCTGCCGCGGAACGGCTGCAGCCCCTTGTCCACGCCGCCCATGCGGCTCCCCTGGCCGCCGGCGAGCACGATGCCGGTGACCTCGATCGCCTCAGGCACGGGCGCGGTCCTTCGCCGGCGAGCGCACCAGGCGCTGCTCGCCGGTGAAGAGCAGGTAATGCCGGTTCACCGCGCGGCCGATCATCGTGATGCCCACCTGGCGCGCCACCTCGTGGCCCATCTTGGTGAGGCCGGAGCGCGAGACCAGCACCGGAATGCGCATCTGCGCCGCCTTGATCACCATTTCCGAGGTGAGGCGGCCGGTGGTGTAGAAGATCTTGTCGTGGCCGTCGATTCCCTCGAGCCACATCCAGCCCGCGATCGCGTCGACCGCGTTGTGGCGGCCGACGTCCTCCACGAAGGTGAGGATCTCGGCGCCCCGCGCGAGCGCGCAGCCGTGCACCGCGCCCGCCTGCTTGTAGATCGATTCGTGCACGCGCACCGCGTTGAGGAGCCCGAAGAGCGTCTCCTCGTCGATGCGCGTGTCGTCCTCGAGGCGGATCGACTCGATGTCGGCCATCAGGTCGCCGAACACCGTGCCCTGGCCGCAGCCGGTGGTGGCGGTGCGCTTCCGCGTCTTCGCCTCGAGGTCCTCGAGGCCGCCGTGGGTGGTGACGACGACCGCGTCCACCTCCCAGTCGACCTGCACCGAGGCGATCTGCTCGAGCGAGGAGACGAGCCGCTGGTTGCGCAGGAATCCGATCGCGAGCGCTTCGGGCGCGGCGCCCAGCGTCATGAGCGTGACGAGCTCGTTCTTGTCGACGTAGAGCGTGAGGGGATGCTCGCCCGCGATGGGCGTCGGCACGTGCGTGCCCGACTCGTCGATGGCGTCCACGGTGTACGTCGCGGGACGCGCGTTCTGCGTGAGGACCGGCCGGTAGCCCATCGGTCGCTCAGCCGCCGATGAAGGACATCTCGACCTTGCGTTCGCGCGTGCTCTGCCCGGTGCGGATCTCCGAATAGCGGTCGGAGCGCCGCGCCCAGATCGCCGCGATCGCGCCGGCGATCTCGTGCTCGCCGGCGCCGCCGCGCAGCAGGCGCTTGAGGTCGTAGCCGCGCGGCGCGAAGAGGCACGTGTAGAGCTCGCCGTCGGTGGAAAGCCGCGCGCGCGTGCACGTCGAGCAGAACGCCTGGGTCACCGAGGAAATGACGCCGATCTCGCCCGCGCCGTCCGTGTAGCGCCAGCGCTCCGCGACTTCGCCGTCGTAGTGCGCCTCGGCCGGCTCGAGCGCGAAATGCTCCGAGATGCGCCGTACGATCTCGGCCGAAGGGATCACGTCGTCCATGCGCCAGCCGTTGGTGGAGCCCACGTCCATGAACTCGATGAACCGCACGATGCGGCCGGTGCCGCGGAAGTGGCGCGCCATGTCGACCACCTGGTGGTCGTTCACGCCACGCTTCACCACCATGTTCACCTTGACCGGATCGAGGCCCGCCGCGCACGCCTCGTCGATCGCCTCGAGCACGCGCGCGACCGGGAAATCGACGTCGTTCATGGCGCGGAAGGTCGCGTCATCCAGCGAGTCGAGGCTCACCGTGATGCGGTCGAGCCCGGCCTCGCGCAGCGCGCGCGCCTTCGCCTTGAGCGCCGAGCCGTTCGTGGTGAGCGTGAGGTCGACGTCCGGAAGCGCCGCGCGCAGCATCGCCACCAGCCGCTCGATGCCGCGGCGCAGCAGCGGCTCGCCGCCGGTGAGGCGGATCTTCTCCGTGCCGAGCGAGCGGAAGGCGCGCGCCATCCGCACGATCTCCTCGAAGGTGAGGATCTCGCCGTGCGGCAGGAACTCGTGGTCCGCGCCGAACACGTCCTTCGGCATGCAATAGGTGCACCGGAAGTTGCAGCGATCCGTGACCGAGATTCGCAAGTCGCGCAGCGCACGGCCGAGCGAATCCCTCGGGACGCCCGGGGACGCGACGGAAGCCGGGATCGGCAACGATCCGGCCTGCGGATGCAGTGGAATGACCGTCTTTGCCACGGGGCGTTGAAAAGGCAGGGGAAAAATCAGGATAGCACGCATGGGGGCACGCGAATTCCCCTATAGTGGGCCGATGGGCGCCCATCCCTCGCGAAAGATTTCCGTGATCCTCGAACGGCACGCGGTGCAGAGCCGCTGGGAGACCCATCGCTGGCTCCTCGCCGGGGTCGCCCCCGACGAGGCGGGAGAGGCGCGGGTGGTCGCCGAGGACGAGGCGCTGCTGCGGCGGCTGCATCCCGGCATCGAGCTCGCGCTCTTCCACGGCGAGGCTGAGGGCTATTACCTCAACGCCACGAGCGACGAGCCGAGCGTGTTCGTGGCGTTGCGCACGGACGAGGCGAGCGGCGAGCCCTATCCGTACCAGGCGACGCTCTCGTACAACGAGGCGGCGCGCTGGATGGATGCCTCGGAGCGCGTCGAGCGCGTGCCGGCCTGGGCGGAGCTCGCGCGTTGGCTGGGCGCATGGGTCGAGGCGAACTACCGCCCCGAGCCGAAAGAGCGGCGCAAGCCGCGCTCGTTCGCGGGCAAGGAAGGGCGGCTGCGCAAGGAAGGATCGCAATGAGCGGGCACGACGAAGGCTTCCTCGCACGCTGGTCGCGACGCAAGATCGAGTCGCGCGCGGCGCGCCCCGACGCTTCCCCGCAGCCCGAGGTGCCCGACGCGGCCGTGCCTCGCGCAATGCCGCCGCAGGACGCAGCGCCGCCAGCGCCCGCCGTGCCTGCGCAATCGCCGGCTCGCGAGCTTCCTCCGCTCGAATCGCTCACGCCGGAATCCGATTTCGCGCCCTTCATGCGTGCGGACGTCGATCCCGCGGTGAAGGGCGAGGCGCTCAAGACGCTTTTCAGCGATCCCGCGCTCTATCCGATGGACGGCCTCGACGTCTACATCGACGACTACACGAAGCCCGACCCGCTTCCGCCAGGCTGGCTGGAAAGGCTGAACCAGCTCGCATCGCTGCACGGCGATCCGGCCGTGGGCTCCGAGCCGCCAAACGAGCTGCCGGCGGCGAACGGCGAGGCGTCGCCGGCCGAGCCGGGAACGGCCCGCGCGGACGAATCATCCAATCCCCCTGCCCCTGCGCAGGAGGACGGCGCGGCCGGCGACGCCGGTGCCTAACGGACGTTTCGGCCCGATTTCTTTCTGGTGTAGACTTCTGCAAAAGATTGCGAATGGGGCCGCGCAGCGCATCGCGCGAGCCAAACTACAACAGAGGAGCGCTGGCGTGCCGGCATCAAGGGCGACAGCGTTAACGTGGACGCGATGACGCTCGGCATCGGAATGTCCGCCACCGCCCGCGAGGCGGCCGCGCAATCGGGACCCTCCGCCGCGGAGGCGCCCCGCGGTCTCGAAGCGCGCGGTTGGACGCCGCAGTCCGTCGAGTGCGCGCCCAAGCTCGCGGCACTCGCCTCCCTTTCCCGCCTCTCGCCCCCGCAACCCGTCCCGAGCGTTTCCTATCATTCGCGCGGCAACCTGCTCATCGTCGCGGGCGATGAATCGGCGCGCGCCCGTGCGTGCGCCGAGCGGCTCGCCGTCTCGCTCGCCGTGACGCTGCTCGAAGCGCGACCCGGCGGCGCGACGCTCGATTCCGTGAAGCTGTGGTCCGGGCGCGTCGAGGGCATCGCCGGCTACCTCGGCCAGTTCGACGTCGTGATCGCGGGGCTCTCCGGCGGCGGCGTGGACGGGTTGGCGCAGGCCGCGCCGGCGCGCTTCGATCTCGTGCTCGACTTTTCCGCGCAGCCGTTGTTCGCGATGCGCCAGCCGCCGCAGGGCTACTTCCGCGCGCCGCGCGAGGCCGATGCGCTCGAAGCCACGCTCGCGGAGCTGCGCGAGGCGGTGGGCGAGTTCGAGAAGCCGCGCTTCTTCGCCTATCGCGAGAATCTCTGCGCGCACAGCCGCTCGCAGGTGACGGGTTGCACGGCGTGCGTCGACATCTGCTCGACGCGCGCGATCTCGTCCGAGGGCGAGCGCGTGCGCGTCGATCCGCACCTTTGCATGGGATGCGGCGCCTGTGCGACGGTTTGCCCGTCGGGCGCCATGGGCTACCAGTTTCCGCGCACCGCGGAGCGTGGCGTGCAGCTTCGCCAGATGCTCGCGGCGTATGCCGACGCGGGCGCGACCGGCGCGTGCGTCGTGTTCCACGATGGCGGCGCGGCGCGCGAGCTGCTCTCGCGGGCGGTCGCCTCCGGCGCGGGCCTGCCGTCGCGCGCGCTTCCGCTGGAGGCATGGCACGTCGCGGCGATCGGCCTCGACCTGATGCTGCCCGCGATCGCCTACGGCGCGAGCCAGGTGGTGGTGCTCTCCGCGGGCGCGGAGGATCGCGAATACCTCGCGGCGCTGCGCGCGCAGATGCAGATCGGCGAGGCGATCTTGGCGGGGCTCGGTCGGCCGGGACGCCACTTCGCGGTGCTCGAGGCGCGCGATACCGCTTCGCTCGGCGCCGCCTTCGCGTCGCTCGAGCCGGTTCCCGAGAGCGTGCCGCCGGCGGCCTTCGCGCCCTCCGACGACAAGCGCACCGCGATCGAGTTCGCCGTGGAGCACCTCGCGAAGCTCGCGCCATCGCCGGTCACCGAGGTCGCGCTTCCCGAAGGCGCGCCGTGGGGCGCGGTCGGGGTGGATCGCGACCGGTGCACGATGTGCATGTCGTGCGTGGGCGCCTGTCCGGAATCGGCGTTGATGGACGGCGTCGATCGGCCGCTCCTCAAGTTCGTCGAGCGCAATTGCGTCCAGTGCGGGCTGTGCGAGGCGACGTGTCCCGAGGATGCGATCACTCTTTCGCCGCGCCTCCTGCTCGGGGCGCCGGCGCGCGAGGCGCGCCTGCTCAACGAGACCGAGCCCTTCCGCTGCGTCCGTTGCGACAAGCCCTTCGGTACGCGCCAGATGATCGAGGCGATGCTCGGAAGGCTCGCCTCCCATGGCATGTTCACCCGGCCGGAGGCGTTGCGTCGCCTGCAGATGTGCGGCGATTGCCGGGTGATCGACATGATGTCGTCGAAGGACGAGGTTTCGGTGCTCGACTCGGGAGGCCGGCCGTGAGCGCGCAGGCGGCGGCGGTTCCGATCGGGTTTCACCGGGCGCTCGCACCCGAAGAGACGGCGCGCGGCAATTTCTACGCGCTCCTCGCGCGCCTCATCCATGCCGCGCCGGACAACGCGCTCCTGCACACGATCGCCCACTCCCCGGCGCTCGAGCCGGACGGCGACCGGCAGCTCGCGCTCGCTTGGGCCGAGCTTGTCGCGGCCTCCTCGGTGATGGATGCGGATGCCGCGAGCGAAGAGCACGATGCCCTTTTCGCCACCATGGGCAAGGCCGCAGTTTCGCGCTATGCCGGCTTCTATGCCGGCGCGACCGCGGTCGCGCACCCGCGCGTTCGCATCCGCGCCGACCTCGTGGCCCTCGGCCTCGCGCCGCGCTCCGACGCGACCGAGCCGGAGGATCATTTCACCGCCCTCTTCGAGGCGATGCGCGTGCTGGTGGCGGGCGGCGCCGGCCGCGAGGCCGCGAGCCTCGCCGAGCAGCATCGCTTCTTCGAAGCGCACGTCGCGCCCGCCGCGCCCGGCTTCTTCGCCGCGCTCGGTTCGGCCGAGGCTTCGAACTACTATCGCAAGGTCGCCGCGCTCGGCGCCGCGTTCATGGCGCTCGAGCGCCAATCGTTCTCGCTGGAATGAGCTTCGAAAAAAGGAGGCGTGAGATGAAGACGAAGTCGAATACCCGCCGCAATTTCCTGCTGGCCGCCAGCCTCGGCGGCGCGGGCGCCGTCGCCGCCGTCGCGACCGGCCGCAAGGCCGCGCCGGCCGGCGCGAAGCAGGCCTCGGCCGAGGACACCGCGCAGGGCTATCGCCTCACCGATCACATCAAGAAGTACTACGGGACCACGGAAGTCTGAGGAGCCGACCATGCTGCTCACGCGCAAGTCGCAGGCCCCGGCGCAAGCGGTGAACCCGCTGGCCCGCGCCGTCTCCACGCTCGCCGCGAAGACCGTCGACCGTCGCACGTTCCTCAAGGGAACGGGGCTCGGCGCCGGCGTCGCCGCATTCGCAGCGCAGCTCCCGCTCAACCTGATCGGCGAGGCCTCCGCGGCCGAGGCCGCCGGCACCGGAAAGACGGTGGTGCGCCGCACGGTGTGCACGCACTGCTCGGTCGGCTGCTCGATCGACGCCGTGGTGACCGACGGCGTGTGGGTGCGCCAGGAGCCGGTGTTCGATTCCCCGCTCAACCTGGGCGCGCACTGCGCGAAGGGCGCGAGCATCCGCGAGCACGGCATGACCGAGAACTCGCATCGCCTCAAGTACCCGATGAAGCTGGTGGACGGCAAGTACCGCCGCATCAAGTGGGAAGAGGCGATCAACGAGATCGGCGACAAGCTGCTCGCGATCCGCAAGGAGAGCGGCCCCGACTCCGTCTTCTGGGTCGGGTCCTCCAAGCACAGCAACGAGCAGGCGCAGCTGATGCGCAAGTTCGTGTCCATGTGGGGCACCAACAACATGGACCACCAGGCGCGCATCTGCCATTCGACCACGGTCTCGGGCGTCGCCAACACCTGGGGCTACGGTGCGATGACCAACTCGTACAACGACATCCAGAACACCAAGTGCATGATGTTCATCGGCTCGAACGCGGCCGAGGCGCACCCGGTGTCGATGCTGCACGCGCTGCACGCGAAGGAGACCGGCGCGAAGATGATCGTGTGCGACCCGCGCTTCACGCGCACTGCGGCGAAGGCGGACCAGTTCATCCGCTTCCGCTCCGGCACCGACGTGGCGCTCCTCTTCGGCATGCTGCACCACATCTTCAAGAACGGCTGGGAAGACAAGGACTACATCAACGCGCGCGTCCACGGCATGGACAAGGTGCGCGAGGAGTGCCTGCAGAAGTGGACGCCGGACAAGGTGACCGAGGTCACCGGCGTCGACGAGGCCGCGGTGCTCGCGGCCGCCGAGGCGATGGCGAAGAACCGGCCCTCGACCATCATCTGGTGCATGGGCCAGACGCAGCACTCGATCGGCAACGCCTTCGTGCGCGCCTCCTGCATCCTGCAGCTCGCGCTCGGCAACGTCGGCGTGTCGGGCGGCGGCACCAACATCTATCGCGGCCACGACAACGTGCAGGGCGCGACCGACGTCGGTCCGAACCCCGATTCGCTGCCCGGCTACTACGGCCTCGCGGAAGGCGCGTGGAAGCACTGGTGCAAGGTGTGGGGCGTGGACTACGAGTGGATGAAAGGCCGCTTCGCCTCCAAGGCGATGATGGAGAAGCCCGGCATGACGGTCTCGCGCTGGGTCGACGGCGTGCTCGAGAAGAACGACCTCATCGACCAGGACAACAACCTGCGCGCGGTCGTGTACTGGGGGCACGCGCCGAACTCGCAGACGCGCGGCCTCGACATGAAGAAGGCGATGGAGAAGCTCGACCTCATGGTCATCGTCGATCCCTACCCGACGGCTTCCTCGGTGATGCCGGATCGCAAGGAGGGCGTCTACCTGCTGCCGGCGGCGACGCAGCTCGAGACCTCGGGATCGGTGACCGCTTCCAACCGCTCCATCCAGTGGCGCGAGAAGGTGATCGAGCCGGTGTTCGAGTCGAAGCCCGACCACACCATCATGTACGCCTTCGCGAAGAAGCTCGGCTTCGGGCCGGAGTTCGTGAAGAACCTGCGCCTCGTGAAGGACAAGACCGGCTGGGACGAGCCGCTGGTCGAGGACATGACGAAGGAGATCAACGCCGGCAACTGGACCATCGGCTACACCGGCCAGTCGCCCGAGCGCCTCAAGGCCCACATGCGCAACATGGGCGCCTTCGACGTGAAGTCGCTGCGCTGCACCAAGCCCACGGTCGACAAGGAGACCGGCTACGACTGCAACGGCGACTACTTCGGCATGCCGTGGCCGAGCTACGGCACGCCGCAGGTGAAGCATCCGGGCTCGCCGGTCCTCTATCGCGAGGACCTCAGGATGATGGACGGCGGCGGCTGCTTCCGCGCGAACTTCGGCATCGAGAGGAACGGCGAGAGCCTGCTCGCGGCCGACGGCTCGCACGTGAAGGATTCCGAGATCACCATCGGCCACCCCGAGTTCGACCACGTGCTCATGAAGAAGCTGGGCTGGTGGAACGAGCTCACGCCCGAGGAGCAGGCGGCGGCCGAGGGCAAGAACTGGAAGACCGACCTCTCGGGCGGCATCCAGCGCGTGTGCATGGTGAACCACAACGTGCACTTCTGGGGCAACGCCCGCGCTCGCGCCATCGTGTGGAACTTCCCCGACGGCATCCCGCAGCACCGCGAGCCCCTCTACAGCCCGCGCCCCGACCTCGTCGCGAAGTACCCGACGCACGACGACAAGAAGGCGTTCTGGCGGCTGCCGACGCTCTTCAAGACGGTGCAGCAGAAAGCGGTGGAGGACAAGGTCGCGGAGAAATACCCGATCGTGCTCACCTCCGGGCGCCTGGTGGAGTTCGAGGGCGGCGGCGACGAGACGCGTTCCAATCCGTGGCTCGCGGAGCTGCAGCAGGAGAACTTCGTCGAGATCAACCCGAAGGACGCGGCCGACCGCGGCATCAAGTACTGGGACTGGGTGTGGGTCTCGACGCCCACCGGCGCGCGGCTCAAGGTGCGCGCGCTCGTCACCGAGCGCGTGGGCGCGGGCACCGGCTTCATCCCGTTCCACTTCGCGGGGTGGTGGCAGGGCAAGGACCTGCTCGACAAGTATCCGGAGGGCGCCGCCCCGATCGTGCGCGGCGACGCGGTGAACACCGGCACGACCTACGGCTACGACTCGGTCACGATGATGCAGGAAACCAAGACGACGCTCTGCAACGTCGAGCGCGCCTGACGGGGAGAACACCATGGCCAGGATGAAATTCATCTGCGACGCCGAGCGCTGCATCGAGTGCAACGCCTGCGCCACCGCCTGCAAGAACGAGCACGAGGTGCCCTGGGGCGTGAACCGGCGCCGCGTCGTGACGCTCAACGACGGCGTTCCCGGCGAGCGCTCGATCTCGGTCGCGTGCATGCACTGCACCGACGCGCCGTGCATGGCGGTGTGTCCGGTGGACTGCTTCTACCGCACCGACGACCAGATCGTGCTGCACGACAAGGACCTGTGCATCGGCTGCGGCTACTGCTACTACGCCTGTCCGTTCGGCGCGCCGCAGTTCCCGCAGGCCGGCGCCTTCGGCCTGCGCGGCAAGATGGACAAGTGCACCTACTGCGCGGGCGGCCCCGAGGAGAATTTCTCGGTGGAGGAGTTCCGCAAGTACGGCCGCAACCGCATCGCCGAGGGCAAGCTCCCGCTGTGCGCCGAGATGTGCTCGACCAAGGCGCTCATCGCGGGCGACTCCGCCGTCATCGCGAAGATCTACAAGACACGCGTGGTGACGCGCGGCAAGGGCGAGCAGCTGTGGGGCTGGGCCACGGCCTACGGCGGCAGCGACAAGGTGTCGGACAACCTGGGGACCTCGGCATGAAGAAGATCGCGCTCACCGTCGCCGCGGCGCTGGTCCTCGCCGCGTGCCACGAGGTCCCGCAGGACGCCGCGAAGCCCTACGCCGGCAAGGAGGACGTGCAGCCCTACGCCGGCGACCTCTTCAAGGGCGACAAGCAGAAGTTCGAGACCGCGCTCGCGGAGCGCGCGAGCCACGAGGACGAGTACAACCGCACCGGCGACGCGAAAAAATAAGGAGGCCGACCATGTTTCCGATCCACACGCGCCGCCTCGGCGCGTTGCTCCTGGGCGCGGCGCTCGCGCTGCCCCTCGCGGCGGCCGCGCAATCGCCCGCGCCGCCGACCACCGCGCCCACCAGGAACGCGGACGTGAACCACAACGCGAATCCGCAGGTCGCGACGCCCAAGGCCGAGTCGCCGCCCGCGGCCGGGCAGGCATCGACGGCCGTGCCGGGCTGGAACAACCCGCCGGCCGACTGGAAGAAGCTTTCCGAGACGCCGCAGTACGCCTCGCTGCCCGGCCCCGAGAAGAACGTGCTGATCCAGGGCAACGGCCGTGAATGGCGCGCGCTGCGCAACGGGCCGCTCACGCAGATCGGCGGTTGGCTGATCGTGATCGTGCTCGCCGCGATCATCGTCTTCTACCTCATCAAGGGTCCGATCCGCCTCAAGGCGGCGCCCACGGGCCGGCTCATCGAGCGCTTCAACGCGGTCGAGCGCGCGGCGCACTGGACGATGGCGATCAGCTTCGTGTTCCTGGCGCTCACCGGGATCATCATGTTCTTCGGCAAGTACATCATCCTGCCGTGGCTGGGCTACACGGGCTTCGCGTGGCTCACCATCGTCTCGAAGAACCTGCACAACTTCGTGGGGCCGCTCTTCATCTTCTCGATCGTGGTCGGCTTCCTGATCTTCGTGAAGGACAACCTGTTCCGGTCCTGGGACTGGAAGTGGATCACGAATTTCGGCGGCATGTTCTCCGGACGCGAGGTGCCCTCGGGGCGCTTCAACGGGATGGAGAAGATGTGGTTCTGGGGCGGCGTGACGATCCTCGGCATCGCGATGGCGGTGACCGGCCTCATCCTCGACTTCCCCAACTGGAACCAGGTGCGCGAGTCGATGCAGACGGCGAACGTGATCCACATCATCTGCGCGGTGCTCTTCATTTGCGCCGCCTTCGGCCACATCTACATGGGCACCATCGGCATGGAAGGAGCGTACCGCGCCATGCGCGAGGGCTACGTCGACGAGGAATGGGCGCGGGAGCACCACGCCATCTGGTACGACGAGGTGCGGCAGGGCAAGCGCCCGGAGAAGATCGCGGGCGCGCAGGCGCAACCGGCACCGGGAGACGACTGATGAACAAGGCCATGCAAAGCGCGGGGCTCGTCGCGGCCCTGTCCCTCCTCTGCGCGACGGCGCTCGCGAAGCTGCCGCCGCCGGCACCGATGGACCCGGCGCAGAAGGAAGCCGCGGCCGCGAAGAAGAAGGCGGCCGACGAGAAGGCGAAGGCGGAGCTCGCCGCCGCCGAAGAGCGCACCGTGAAGAACTACCAGGCGAACATGAAGAAGGAAGGAAAGCCCATCCCCAAGCCGGTGCCCGTCGCCGCGGCGTCGACGCCGGCCAAGGGCGGGGAGAAGAAGCCGCAGGCCAACACGCAGAAGGCGTCCGCCAAGAAAGGTTGAGCGGGCGCGCGCTCACCACGTGTAGCGCACGGTGTAGCGCACCACCGCTTCGCCCTTCGCGGCGACGTGCACCGGGAAGTCGATGGTGCGCGCGTCTTCGCGCGTGAAGTCCTGGCTGCGGCGCACGATGCTCCAGTGGCTCCAGCGGTAGAGGTTCTCGCGCACCGAGACGTCGACCGGCTCCTCGGGCTTCTGGTTGCGCACGCGTACCTCGACGTCTTCCTCCATCCAGCGCGCCGCCGAATCCACGCGGAAATCGAGCTGCCGCCGCTCCCCCACGATGTCGAAGGCCGAGCCGAGCCGGAGCTGCACCGTCTCTGCGCGCGGCGTGTGGTCGATCGTGTCCTCGCCGATGAATTCGAGCGCGCCGTCGGCCTCGTCGAAGCGCGAGACGCGCACGCGGCCGGCGGGGAGCGGGACGCCCAGCCCGTTCGCCTCGGAGTTGCGCACGCGAAGATAGATGTCTACCTTGCGGTTCGAGGCGATGCCGTAGCTGCGGTCGAGGAGCGGCGATCCGCCGTAAGGCCAGGTCCCCGCCTGCCCCTGGTAGACCAGCTTCTTCTCGCAGGCAACTCCGGGCGCGCGCGGAAAGAGCTCGATCTGCCGGGTCGAGTTCTGCGCGAGCGAGATGGTGCGGCCGAGGGTGTAGAGGTGGTACTCGAAGAACGCCTTCTCGGCGAAGCCCTCGGCTCGCTTCATGGCCAGCGCGTCGGGCATCGGCGCGTTCGCGACGCTGTGGCTTCGCGTAGGCGAGCACTGCTCGTGAGGTCGAACTCGAAGCTCTGCTCGGCCACGCGCGTGCCGTTCGGGTCGGTGAGCGATTCGAACGACACGGTGGTGGGATCGATGAACGCCGCCACGTCTTCCACGCGCAGCGTGTTCGCGCCGTTGGCGAGCGGGAACTTGCGCTCTTCGCGCACGACGGCGTAGCCCGGAACGGAGGTGGAATCGGCGCTTTCGGACAAGCGGCGCGCGTCGAGCGTGCCGGGCGCGGCGCTCGAATAGATCGTGATCGCCTCGCCGGCGCACGCGAGGGCGGGAGCGAGCGCGGCGAGAGCGGCGGCGAGCGGACGTATGCGCGGCATGGCGATCCTTTCGTGAGTGCACACCGGAATGGAAACGAAGGCGCGGGGCGAAAGGGTTTGGCGGCCGGTATACTGGCTCCATGAAATTCCAGGGCACCGACACGTACGTCGCCGACGAGGAGCTCAAGCTCGCGGTGAACGCGGCGATCACGCTCGGCCGGCCGCTCCTCGTGAAGGGCGAGCCCGGCACCGGAAAGACGATGCTCGCCGAGGAGGTCGCGCGCTCGCTCGGCAAGCCCCTCTTCCAGTGGCACATCAAGTCCACCACCAAGGCGCAGCAGGGGCTCTACGAGTACGACGCGGTCTCGCGCCTGCGCGATTCGCAGCTGGGCGACCGGCGGGTGGGCGAGATCGCGAACTACATCGTGAAGGGCGTGCTGTGGCAGGCGTTCGAGTCGCCCGGGCAGGCGGTGGTGCTGGTCGACGAGATCGACAAGGCCGACATCGAGTTCCCGAACGACCTGCTGCGCGAGCTCGACCGGATGGAGTTCTACGTCTACGAGACGCGCGACACGGTGCGCGCGAAGCACCGGCCGATCATCTTCATCACCTCCAACAACGAGAAGGAGCTGCCGGATGCGTTCCTGCGCCGCTGCTTCTTCCACTATATCCGCTTCCCGGACAAGGAGACGATGCAGGCGATCGTCGACGTGCACTTCCCCGGGATCAAGAAGCGGCTCGTGCAGGCGGCGCTCGAGGTGTTCTTCGGCATCCGCGAGATGCCGGGGCTCAGGAAGAAGCCTTCCACCTCGGAACTGCTCGACTGGCTCAAGCTGCTGCTCGCCGAGGACATCCCGCCCGAGGCGCTGAGGAGCGAGGGCCACCAGGCCGCGATCCCGCCGCTCTACGGCGCGCTCGTGAAGAACGAGCAGGACGTGCACCTCTTCGAGCAGCTCGTCTTCCTGCAGCGCCGGGGCGGCTGATGGTGGCCTCGCGCAGGCCCGCGGGGCGTGCGACCGCCGGCAATCGCGCGATCCACAAACCCGTCACCGGCAAGACGGCGGCGAAGGCCGGCTCGCGCGGAGGCCTCGCGCGGAACGGCGTCGCGCGCAACGAATTGCGCCTCGCGGGCGTGGGCACGGACGCGGTGATGCGCGCGACGGGCCGCCCGTGGAGCGAGTGGCTCACGGTGCTCGACCGCGCCGGCGCACGCGGCATGGCGCACAAGGACATCGCGATGCTCCTCAGCCGCAAGTTCGGCGTCCCCGACTGGTGGGGCCAGATGGTGACCGTCGGCTACGAGCAGGCGCGCGGATTGCGAGAGGCGGGCGAGCGCGCCGACGGCTTCGCCGCCACCGCCTCGCGCACCGTGGACGCGCCGGTCGCCCGGCTTTTCGACGCGTGGCACGATGCGCAGTCGCGCGCGCGCTGGCTGCTCGATGCGCCCGTGGAAGTGCGGCGCACGGTGGACGGCAAGTCGATGCGCATGACGTGGAGCGCGGGCGGCTCGAGCGTCGCGGTGAGCTTCCAGTCGCGCGGGCCGGGCAGGAGCCAGGTCGCGGTCGAGCACGCCCGCCTGAAGAACGCCGCCGCCGCGCGCACGCAGAAGGCGTTCTGGGCCGCGGCCCTCGACCGGCTGAAGGCGCTGCTCGAATCGGGCCGCTAGGGCGCGATGCTGTTCGATTTCTTCTTCACCGTGCGCAAGGCGGGCGTTCCCGCGAGCGTGAAGGAGTTCCTCACGCTCCTCGAGGCGCTCGACGAGGGCGTGGTGCACGGGAGCGTCGACGGGTTCTACAGCCTCGCGCGCCTGTGCCTCGTGAAGGACGAGGCGTACTTCGACCGCTTCGACCTCGCCTTCGCCGCCTACTTCAAGGGCGTCGCGTCGATCCCCGATGCGATCGTCGCCGAGATCCCGCACGAGTGGCTGCGAAAGATGGCCGAGCGCTGGCTCACCGAGGAGGAAAAGGCGAAGATCGCGGCGCTCGGCGGCTGGGAGAAGCTGCTGCAGACGCTGCGCGAGCGGCTCGAGGAACAGGAAGGCCGCCACCAGGGCGGGTCGAAATGGATCGGTACCGCCGGCACTTCCCCGTTCGGCGCCTACGGCTTCAACCCGGAGGGCGTGCGCATCGGGCAGGACGGCTCGCGCAATCGCCGCGCGGTGAAGGTGTGGGACCGGCGCGAGTTCCGCGACTACGACACCGACGTCGAGCTGGGCGTGCGCAACATCAAGCTCGCGCTGCGCCGCCTGAGGCGCTTCGCGCGCGAGGGCGCGCCCGACGTGCTCGACCTCGACGGCACCATCCGCTCCACCGCCAGGAACGCCGGCTGGCTCGACCTGCGCATGGTCCCGGAGCTGCACAACGCGGTGAAGGTGCTGCTCTTCCTCGACGTGGGCGGCACCATGGACGACCACATCCGCGCGGTGGAGGAGCTCTTCTCCGCGGCGCGGAGCGAGTTCAAGAACCTGGAGCACTTCTACTTCCACAACTGCGTGTACGACTCGGTGTGGAAGGACAACCGGCGCCGCCACCGCGAGGGCATCCGCACCGTGGACGTGATGCGCAGGTACGGCCACGACTACAAGCTGGTGATCGTGGGCGACGCCACGATGAGCCCCTACGAGCTCGAGCAGCCCGGCGGGAGCGTGGAGCAGTGGAACGACGAGCCGGGGCGCGTGTGGCTGCAGCGGATGCTGCGCGCCTGGCCGCGGGCCGCGTGGCTCAATCCCGTGCCCGAGGAGCATTGGGGCTGGACCACCACCATCCTCAACGTCCAGCGCCTGCTCGAGGGCCGCATGTACCCGCTCACCATCGCGGGACTCGAGCGCGCGATGAAGTCGCTCGCGTGAATGTCTCCCTCCCCATTGGGGGAGGGCCGGGGAGAGGGACGGCGCTACGTACGGGCGAACCGGATGAGGCCGTCGGATTCCAGGCGGCGCACCTTTCCCCGAGCTTCGAGGTAGTGCAGGTGCGCGATCGATTCGCCCATGGCGAAGCGCATCTGGTGCTCGTCGAGCTGGCGCTTGAAGAGGAGCGGGATCGCCTCGTATGCGCTGATCGGCCGCGCGCAGCCTTCGAGCAGGCGCTCGAGGCGCCGCTCGTGGTGCTCGTGGAGCTGCGCGATGCGCGGGTGCAGGCCGCGGAAGACACGGTCGTGCGAGGGCAGCACCAGCGCATCGTCGGGAAGGTGCGCGAAGCGGCCGAGCGAGTCGAGGAAGAGCGCGAGGGGATTCGCGTCCGGCTGGCTGCCCCACACGCCGACGTTGCTCGTGATGCGCGGCAATACCTGGTCGCCGGAGATGAGCACGCCGAGCGAGGCGCACCAGAGCGCCGCGTGCTCGGGCGCATGGCCGAACACCGTGATGACCTCCCACTCGCGGCCGCCGATCGAAAGGCGGTCGCCGTGCATCATGCGCCGGTACCGGCGCGGCAGCGAGGGCACGCCGCGCAGGTAGCCGTTCGCCTTGCGCGCGGACTCGGGAATGGTCGATGCGTCGAGCCCGTTCTTCTCGAAGAGGGCGAGGGTCGTCTCGCGATCGAAGCCCGCCGCATCGTCGTGCGCCGCGTGGGCGGAGAGGAATTCCGCCGCCGTCATCCAGAACGGCGCGCCGGTGCGCCGCACCAGGAAGTCGGCGTTCCCCACGTGATCCGGATGGTAATGCGTGACCACCACGTTCTTCACCGGACGGCCGGCGAGCATCGTCGCGAAGTGGCGCTCCCACAGCGCGCGCGTGGCGTCGTTGCCGTAGCCCGCATCGACCAGCGTCCAGCCCTCGCCATCCTCGAGGACCCAGAGGTTGATGTGGTCGAGCGCGAACGGCAGCGGCATGCGGATCCACCACACGCCCTCGGCGACCGGCATCGCCTCGGCGGGCTGCGGAAGGCGCTCCTCGAAGGGATAGGCTACTTGGTCGTGAAGACCCAGGTTCCGTTCCACGCGGGCTCCGGCGCCTGCGCGGCGAAGCGCGCGACGCGATCGAGGTACACCTTATAGAGCTTCGTCGCCGGCGATTGCGCCGCGAGGCTCTCGAGCGCGAGCTGCGCCTCGGTGAAGCGGCGCCTGCGATAGAGCTCGAGCGCCTTTTGGAAGCGCTCGGTTTCCTGCAGCACCGGCTCGGCCACCTCGCCGATGCGCCCGAGCGGCTCGAAGATGGCCACGCCTTCGGTGCGGCCCTTCACCACGACGCGGTCGATCTCGCGATAGGCGAATCCCGGAGCGCCCGCGACCATGGACTCGGAGACGAGGATGCCCACGCCGTACTCCTTGGTGAGCCCCTCGAGGCGCGAGCCGAGGTTCACCGCGTCGCCCATCACGGTGTAGGCGCGCCGGAAGCGCGAGCCCATGTCGCCCACGTTCATCTCGCCGCAGTTGAGCCCCACGCCGATGGCGAGCACCGGCCAGCCGCGCTTCTGGAACTCCGGGTCGAGGCCGCGGATGCGTTTCTGCATCGCGAGCGCCGCCTCGACCCCGTGCGCCGCGTGGTCCTCGTCGCCGAGCGGCGCGCCCCAGAAGGCCATGATCGCGTCGCCGATGTACTTGTCGATGGTGCCGCGCTTCTCCTGGATCACCTCGGTCATCTCGGTGAGGTAGGCGTTCATCATGTGCTTGAGGTCCTCGGCGGTGAGGCCCTCGGAGATCGACGTGAAGTCGCGCACGTCCGAGAAGAGCACGGTCATGTGGCGCGACTCGCCGCGCATCGAGTACTCGGCGGGATTGCGCGACATCTCGTCCACCAGCTCCTTCGGCACGTAGGTGCCGAAGAGCCCCGTGATGAGGCGGCGCGAGCGCGCTTCCATGAAGAAGCCGTACACCATGTTGAAGAGGTAGAGCGTGGCGAGCATCGCGACCGGCACGGCGAGGTCGAGCACGTAGCCGAGCGAGCGCCAGGCATAGAGGTTCACGGCGATCACCAGGGCGAGGACGCCCGCGATGGTGGCGCTCGAGGCGAGCGCCCCCAGCCGCGGCAGCAGCACCGCGAGCGGGATCCCGGTGAAGAGGAGCAGCAGCACCGAGAACACCTCGGACTCGATCGGCCGGTGCTTGATCGTCTGCTCGAGGATGCCGCTCAGCATGTTCGCGTGCACCTCGACGCCGGGATAGTCCTCGCCCACCGGCGTCTGGCGGATGTCGAGCAGGCCCTGCGCGGAGGTGCCGACGATGACGGCCTTGTCGGTGAGCTCGTTCGGCTCGAGCTTGCCGCGGATCACGTCGGTCGCCGAGACGTATCGGAACGAGCCGCGTCCGCCGCGGTACGGCACGAGCGCGGACATCGCCTCGTCGAGGGGAATCCTCTTGTCGCCCACCTGCAGCGAGCTCACCCAGGCGAAAGCGTCCTTGCCGCTGCCGCTCGACTCGATCCGCACGGTCGCGGGCACGTTGCCGAGGTAGGTGCGCGCGAGCGCGAGCGAGAGCGACTCGTAATAGCCGCCCTCGAAGCGCATGAGCATCGGGACGCGCCGCGTCACGCCGTCGAAGTCGAGGCCGGGCGCGAGATGGCCCGCGGCGACCGCGGCCTTCTGCAGCTCCGGGCGGTTGCCGCTGAATCCGGTCGCCTCCGTGGCGCTGAACGTGCCCTCGGCGGAGAGGCTCTTCGCGTCGAAGATCGGCGCCGGAAGCGCGCCCACGCGGTCCTCCTTCGGATTGAGGAAGAAGCCGAGGACCACCGGATGCTTGCCGATCTCCTCGGCGAACACCTTGTCGTAGTCGAGCTTCTGGCGCGAGCGCTCGAGGGCGGCCTGGAACTGCGCGTCCCCGGCGAGCTCGGTGCGCGCGAGGCGGTCGAGCGTCTCGATCCCGGAGCTCGTGTCGCGCTCGGGGAACGCGATGTCGAAGCCCACGACCCTCACGTGGTAGCGGTCGAAGAGCTGGCGGATCATGAGCGCGAGCTTGTCGCGCGGCCACGGCCAGTGGCCCTCGGCGGCGAGGCTCTTCTCGTCGATGTCGAGGATCACGATGCGCGGATCGACCGTACGCGGCATGAAGAGCTTGAGGCGCGCATCGTAGGCCTGCATCTCGAGCGCCTGCAGGAAGCGCAACGGCACGATCTCGCTCACCGAGAGCATGCACGCGAGCACGACGGCGATGCCGACGGCCACGCGGATCACGGTGTTGAGCGACAACCGCTTCTGGAGCAGCGACGTTAGGCGCATCGGATGTGCGGAGTCCGCCGCGGGTCGACGCGAGCCATCATACACCGGGACTCTTCACGGAAATTGCCCTCAACGCGCGCCGCGCAGCCTGCGCGCGAGCGCCCGGAGCGGCGCGGTGAGCTTCCACGAGCGGCTCGCCTCGATGCGCTCGAGCGTCCGGCGGAGCTCGCGCGCTTCGGCCTCCGACCGGGCGGCCGCCTCGGCGGCGACTCGCAGCTCCGCCTCGCGCCGCGCGAGGCCCGCACGCGTGTCCTCGAGCGCCGTCCTCTCCGACTCCGCCTCCGCGATGCGCGCATCGGCTTCGCCCACGCGGCGCTGCAGCTCCTCGCGCGAACGGCCACGCCCGCATCGGACCGCGTCCTCGAAGAGCCAGGCGAGCGAGGAGAGCGCCGGAGACCCGCGCGGCTCGACGAGCCAGGCCGCATCGGGCACGGGAGCGGCGCCGGCGCCTCCCGCCTCGCGCGACAGGCCTTCCACGTAGAGCGCGCGATAGCGCGAGGCGGTCATGCGCGCGACCGGGGAATCCGTGCCGCCCGCCGATTGAGGCGCGAATCCGAGCAGCGCATCGTTCATCTCGCCGGGAGCGGAGTCCCAACGCACGATGCGCGCGTTGGCGCGGCCCGCGAGGCGTTCCGGCAGCGCGCCCAGGTCGGTCGCCACGATCGGCAGCCCGCTCGCGAGCGCCGCGGAGAGCGTGTACGACCACGTTTCCGGACACTGCGCCGGAAAGAAGAACGCGTCGCCGCCCTCGAGCGCCACGAGCGACTCCAGGTCGCCCTCGCGGTACTCGCCGCTCACGCTGACGGGGAGATCCGGCCACTCGCCCACCGGCCGCGCGACGTAGCCCAGCACCCGGAAGTGGATCGGCAGCCCACGATCGCGCGCGTCGCGCACGCACGTGGCGAGGACGTCGAGTCCCTTCGCCGGCGAGATGGCGCCCGGAACGAGCACGCGCATCGACGGCCGCGCGGGCCGCGGTTCCTCTTCGGGATGCGCCCAAACCACCGGCGAGAGGCGCGGGAAGAAGGCGCGGATCCGTTCGGCGGCATCGTTCGAGGGCGCGATGACGCGGCTCGCCGACTCGAGCAGGCGCGAGAACTCCGCGCGCCACGCCGCGATCGAGAGCGGCCACTGGGCCGGTCCGGCATCGAGGCAGCGCATGCAGGCCGCGTCGCCGCCGCAATAGCGGCCGCTCCCGTCGGTCATATGGTAGGCCGGGCAGGCGGGAAAATAATCGTGCAGCGTCACGTCGTGGGGGCAGCCGAGCCGTGCCGGCAGCGCGAGCGCCTCCTGCGGCAGCCCGTGGACATGGTGGAAATGGACGCGGTCCACGCCGATCGCGGCGAGCAGCGCGGTCATCCGATCCCATTGCGAAGTCGGGAACCACAGCGCGAGGTCCTCGCCGCGGCGAAGCCAGCGCAGCGACGTGTGGCCGTCCGCGTGCGGCGCGAGGAGGAGCACCTCCGCGTCCTCCTCGATGGCGCGGGCGAGGCTCGCCATGTGGCGCGCGACCCCCCCGCCGAACGCGTGGGAGACGAAGAGCACGCGCGGACGCGGCGAGGCGCGCAGGCGATCGAGGGCCGTCGTCACGTGGCGCCGCGCAGCCTCAGCTTGCGGCGGACGTACTGCCGTGCGCGCGAGGGCAGGCTCGCGATGCGCCAGGCGAGGGATGCGTGGATGCGCTGCAACTGCGCCTCGCGCTCGAAGGCGAGCCGCTCGGCGTAGGCGAGGCCGGAGCGCACCTGGGCGATTTCCGCTTCCTTCTTCGCGATCAACGCATCGCGCTCTGCGATGCGCTGCGTGGCGTGCTCGAGGCCGCGGTTCAGCTGGCCGATGGTGGAGTCGCGATCGGCGGCGAGCCTCTCGATGTGCCACAGCCCCTGCATCAGCCGCGCGCGCTCGTCGGCCCGCTCGGCGAGCACGTGTTGCGCTTCCTCGATGCCGTGGTCGATGCGCGCGCGGTCGATCGCCGAGCGCAGCTCCGTCGCGGGGTCGGCGACCAGGTACTCGTGCACGCGCGCCGGATAGTCGGGATGGACCTCGACCAGCGCCTTGCCCGCCGCCTGCATGAGGGCGAAGCGTTCCTCGGAGAAGCTCACGGAGCCCTCGTGATACACGAACACGTCCCCCGCGAGCACGTTGCGCCAACCGGCCTTCAACGCGCGCATGCAGAAGTCGTTCTCCTCGCCGTAGCCGCGCCCGAAGCGCTCGGCGTCGAATGCTCCGAGCGCGGCGAGCGCGTCGCGCCGCAGGTACATGCAGAAGCCCACCGCCGTCGGAATGTCCACCGCGCGAGCGGCGTTGGTCGTGGCGAACAACCGGTCGAGGCCGGCGAGCCCGAGCGTTCCGGGCACCTGCCCGCTCCATCCCTCGAAGGGATACGAGCAGATGGTGGCGTTGTTCGAGAACGGCGTGGCGGTCGCGATGTCGGCGGCGCGGTGCGCGCAGGCGTGCAGGCGATCGAGCCAGTCGCCCGCCACCTCGGTGTCGCTGTTGAGCAGGACCACGTCGCGGTCCGCGTGCTGCGCCATGCCGCGGTTCACCGAATGCACGAACCCCTGGTTGGCGGGATTGCGCAGCAACGTCGCGCGCCCCTGCGCCGCCACCGCGTCGAGATAGTCGCGGATCGCGGCATCCGGCGAGGCGTCATCGACGAGGACGAGCTCGAATCCGGCGCGCCCGCGGTTCGCGAGCACGCTCTCGACGCAGCGCCGCGTCTGCTCGAAGCCCTTGTAGACGGGGACGATGACGTCGATCACGCGGGCCTCCGTCGCACCGGCCGGCGGATGCGCCGCACGATGCCGGCGAGGCCTTCGCGGCGCAGCAGCCGCACGAGGCGCTCGCGCAGCGAGCGTCCGCGGCGCGGCGCGAACATCAGGAGCCCGAGCTTCACCGCCGCGAGCGGCGCGACCGATTGCTGCCCCGGCCACGGGGCGAGCTTCGCCGAGCCGCCGTCCTTCGCGAAGAACTGCGGGAAGCGCAGCCTCCCCTCGGTGCGGCACCAGTCCGGAAGCGAGAGGCGGTCCGGTCCCGCGTAGTAGGGATCGGGAAACGCGAGCTGCAGGTCGCGGTTCTCGCGGTAGAGCCAGCGGTGGTGGGGCCGCACCGGCGTCCCGTCGCTGAAGCGGCCGTAGGCCCAGGGCCACTGGTTCACCGGGTCGTCGCGCGAGGCGGCGGTCTCGCGCTCGTACCAGGCGATCAGCTCCTGCACCGCGGCGTTGCCCGCCGCGTTCTTGACCGCCATCACGCGGTGCGCGCCGCTGTCGAACCCGGTGAAGTGGTAGAACGAGAGCGGCTCGCCGTCGACGCGCAGGCCCGCCGCGAGGCTGCCGCTCAGCACCCGCGTGGTGAGGTTCCAGGTGGCGACGTTGTGGCGCGAGGACTTGAGGATCGCCACGCCGTCGAAGAAGATCGGCGCGAAGTTGATCCACTTCTGGTCGGTGAAGAGCCCGTTGTGGACCTCGGCGCGGCAGAACGCGTAGGTTCGATCCGCCCACCAGTCGGCGAAGCGCCGGCCTTCGCCGCCGCCCTTCACGCCGAGGAATCCGAGGTTGAACACGCCCATGCGCAGGCTCGTCACCTCGTTGTCGAGCACCGCCTCGAGCGTCTTCTCCGGCTTGTTCTGGTGCGGTGTCAGCGCGAGGTTGGACGCCTCGAGCGTGGCGAGGATGTCGTCCACGCGCGAGAAGAGCACCATGTCCGGGTCGAAGTAGAGCACCTTGCCGCAATCGGGGCGCTCGAGGAGGCGGCGCAGCGCGAAGGGCTTGATCGCGGTGGAGAGCTCCACGATGTTGTGCATGAAGCTCCACGGGCGCCAGTGGGGGATGCCCAGGTCGGCGAGCTCGAGGATCGCGTCGAACGGCTCTCCTTCCGGCTTGAGCCACTCCGGCCGTTCGTCGGCGAGCGCGAGGTGGATCGTCGCTTCCGGATGGTGCTCGCGGATCGAGCGGCACAGCATGCGCACCTTGGGCAGGTAGTTGACCGCGGCGCTGGTGAAGATGTGGAGCCTGTCGCCCATGGTGGAATGCCGCTACGCGGCGGACGCGTCCACGCGCCCGAGCTGGCGGTGCAGGTCGAGGAGGGTGGCAAGCGCCGCCGCGGCGCTTACTTCCGGGCACAGCCGCGCGAGCGGGTAGTGGCGCAGGCGCTCGGCGGGCGCGCCGAGGTCGAAGGCGACGATCGGGAGCTTCAGCGCGATCATCTCCGCGACCACGTAGGAGAACGTCTCCGGCCACACCGACGGGAAGAAGAACACGTTCACGCCGTTCTCTTCCACGAGGTCGACCAGGTCCTCGCGGCGATAGGCGCCGGTCACGTGCAGGCGCTGCGAGCGGTAGGCGACGTTGAGCGTGCCGAGCACCACGATGCGCGCGTCGATTCGCTCCCGCTCGATGCGCGCGGCGAGGTCGCGCACGACGAGCGCGCCCTTTTGCGGGCTGATCTCGCCGATCACGCCGATCACGAGCGGGTGCGTGGCGACCTTCGGAAGGCGCGCGGGCGCGTAGTCGGGCTGGTGCGGGACGAGCGTGAGGCGCTCGCGCGCGAGCGTGGGATAGGCGCGCAGCAGGTGCTCGCGGGTGGATTCGGAAAAGCAGCGCACCTCGTCGGCCGCATGCAGGCATTTGCCCCACAAGGCGCGCCAGGGGCCGATCTCCGTGGGCGGCGAGAGCGCGACGTAGCTCGCGCCATGGCGGCGCATGCAGTCGGCGCACTTCGAGATCTCGGGAATGCCGCAGTAGCGTCCGTCGGCGTCGAGCAGCACGAACGAGGGGCAGATGGAGAAGTAGTCGTGCGCGGTCACCGTGAGCCGGGTGCGCGGGAACTCCGTGCGCATGCGGGCGAGCCACTCCGCGAGCACCAGCGGCTCGTCGAAGGAGACGGGGCTGTTCACGAAGAGCTCCGTGCAGGGCAGCTTCTCGAGGATGCGCTCGAGCACGAGGAAGGTCGAAGTGCGGAACACGCGCGGTTCGGCGCCCGGCTCGAAGAGGTGCAGCCGGTATTCCAGCATCGGCAGGTTGTAGGTGCACAGCACCACGGCCTCGCCGCGCGCGTTGCGCTCCGCGATGACGTTGCGGCAGTACTGGTTCGCGCCGCCGCCCATGCTGTGGTCGAACACGATCGCGGCCGAGGCGTAGCGCGCGAGCACCGGCGCGAGCTCCGCCGCGATGCCGATGTCGTCGAGCGAAGGCGCGGCATAGGTCTGCGCCTTGGCGCGCCGTACGATGCCCGCGATGTCGCCGTGCTTGAGGCGGCGCCATACCGCATGCGCGACCCAGGCGACGAGGCGCCAGCGCCGCCGCTTCGCATAGCGCGTCTCGACGATGTGCGTCACATCCGCGCGCTCGGTGCGGCCGTCCTCGAGCTGCACCTCGAGCCAGGCACGCGTGGGCGCGCGCTCCGGGATGTAGCCGGTCACGACGAAGCCGGACACTTCGGCGTTCACCAGTCCGGGATACGCGTCGCGCACGTCGTGGCGCGCGAGCCCGATGCCGGCCTCGAGCCGCCGCTCCCATCCCTCGCCCTCGAGGCGCAGGTGCACCGAGGCGATCTCGCACTCGCCGTGCGCGGCCCAGCCCCAGCCGAAGAGGCGGCGCCCGTTGATCACGAGACGATCGATGGAGTGGCGAATCGCGGGGCCGGGTGCCGCCGCCGCTTGCTGGGATGGGTTCAAGGGAACCGAGGGCGGATCCTGTGCGCGAAATGCCGCATTTTACCCTGTGCGGCCCATGAAACGCCGCGGTCATGGCACGGCGACACGGTGAGCGATGTGGGGTCGCCTGGAGCGCGGTTTTTCGCGCCTCGGGCCG
>DATNGJ010000027.1:0-103316 GCA_035605915.1 Usitatibacter sp. | reverse complement strand
AGAAACTGACGCCCGCGCGCCGGTTCAACCGCTTCTCGCGCGTGGCGGTGTCGATGTCCACGCCCATGAAGCTCTCGCTCATGGAAACCATCCTCGAAGGGGTGCGCGAGGGAATGCTTCGGAGCGGCGTGCTCCTCTGCGCGCTGCCGGGCCTGCCGCGGATCGGGCTCACTCGATTCGAAGCGCGCCACTTCGAGGACTTCACCTGGAGGACGCTCTTCTCGAAGTCGCTCGCCGCCGGCGATTTCCAGCTCGTCGCGCGCGCCAACCACCGCGTCTGCTCGGTCCCCTGGCAGACCATGCACACCGTCGGCACGAGCACGCGCCTGGTCTGGTCGCACGCGGTCTATCCCCGCCTGGACACGCGCGGTATCGACGTGTTCATTTCGCAGACGCCTTATCCGGGCCGCCTCGACCGCAGGACCGCGCTCGTGGTCCGCTACCACGACACGATTCCCATCTTCATGCCGCACACGATCTCGGACCGCGCGCGCCACCAGGCGGCCCATTTCAACGCGCTCGAGGCGAACGTGCGCCACGGCGGCTATTTTGCCTGCGTCTCGGAGGCCACGCGTTCGAGCCTCCTCGGGATGTATCCTCGGCTCGAGGAGCGTTGCGTCACGATCCACAACATGCTCTCGCCGCATTACTTCGCGGAGGAGAGCGACGCGCGGCGCGTGCCCGACATCATCCGCTCGCGCCTGTATGCCGACTTCGAGGACGAGACGCGCCAATACGGACTGGTGCCGTCGTTCCTCACGCTGCGCGAGCGCGATACCTTCTACGAGCGCAACCTGCGCGGCCCCGGCCTCAAGTACCTGCTGGTCGTCTCGACCGTGGAGCCGCGCAAGAACCATGCGCGCGTCGTGGCGGCGTGGGAGCTGCTGAAGGCGACCGTCGACCCTTCGATCAAGCTCGTCCTCGTCGGGACGCTCGGTTGGGAATACGGCACGCTCCTCAAGCAGCTGCGCTCGTGGATCGATCGCGGCGAGGTGTTCATGCTCAATGCCGTGCCGGCGCCGGACCTGCGCATCCTCTATCGCCATGCGGCCGCGACGATCTGTCCCAGCCTCGGGGAAGGTTTCGATTTCTCGGGCGCCGAGGCGATGCGCTGCGGCGGGATCGCGATCGCCTCCGACATCCCCGCCCATCGCGAGGTCTATTCGGACGCGGCCGAGTACTTCGATCCGTACTCGACGCCGGGCCTCGCCCATGCGTTGACGCGGGTGCTCTACGGCGACGCTGCCGAGCCGGTCGCGCGCGGGATGCGCGAGCGCGGCGCCGAAGTGTCGGCGCGCTACCAGGCCGAGCGGATCGCGCCGAAATGGCACGAGTTCCTGGAGCGCGTCGCGCGGAAGCCGCGCGCGCTTTTCGAGGAACCGACGCAACCCGATCCCCAAACGGAGGCGACATGAACGCCAGCGTGCCCAACCTGGAGGACATCGTGCGCTCGCTCGAGCAGCGCAACGCCGCGCTGACCAGCGAGAACGAGCGCATGCTCCTCGAGAAGTACCAGGCGCAGGCGGTGCTGGACAGGCTCGTCGCGCAGCGAGCCGGAGAGGCGTACCTCAGCCAGTTCTGGACGCGCACCCCGCCGGTCCAGTGGACCATCGACCTCAGGCGCCGCTTCGACGGCAGCAACTGGTATCCGGCCGAGCACGACGGCTGCTGGGCCGGGCCCGCAACGACGAGCACGCTGCGCCTGCCGGCATTGCCGCCGTTCGTGTACGACCTCGCCCTCGACATCGTGGACGCGATGGATCCGGCGATCGTCCCGAACCTCCGGCTCGCGCTGAACGGCCATCCGATCGAGCCGGTCGTCGTCCACGAAGGCTACGCCGCGCCCGCGGTCACGCGCTTCAACGCGGCCGACATCCCGCCCTCGACCATCTGGGAGCTGCAGTTGGGCTTCCCTTCGGTCGTCTCGCCGGCGGAGCACGGCTCGGAGGACCGACGCAAACTGGCGATCCGGCTGCGGTCGGTGACGCTCACGATCCGCGACTAGGATGCGCACGGCATTGTCACCGCGCGCCGGCGAACGGGACCCGAGAATGATCGCTGCAGCCCGGAGGAGTGCATTGCGGATCGGCGGCGCCGCGATGCTCGCGACGCTCGCCGCGTGCTCGGGATGGATCGCCACCTCCGGCCCGAGCGTGCGCGAGATGGCCGCGGCGCAGGCGCAGCCGTCGATCCCGCTGATCGACATCGAGCCGCACCTCGCGATGCGCCTCGCGCAAGCGCAGAGGCGGGAATCGTTCGCCGACGAATTTCCCGGCTCGCCTCACGGCGACTACCGGCTCGGCCCGGGCGACACGGTGGAAGTCTCCATCTGGGAATCGCCGCCCGCCGTGCTCTTCGGCAATATCGCCGTGGTCAATCCGCAAACCGCCGAGTCGTCGGTGCATGCGACCGTGATTCCGGAGCAGATGGTCACCGCCGAGGGCTATGTCGACGTTCCCTTCGCCGGCCCGGTCGCCGCGGGCGGACACACCCCGCGCGAGGTCGCGGCGGAAGTCGAGAAGCTGCTCGCCGGCAAGGCGCACGCGCCGCAGGTGCAGGTGCGGGTGACGCGGAACGCCTCGGCGACGGTGACCATCGTGGGGGAAGTCTCGCAGGCGACGCGGATGCCGCTCACTTCGCGGGGTGAGCGGCTGCTCGATGCGATCGCGGCGGCGGGTGGAGTACGGCAACCGGTCAACAAGCTGAGCATCCAGGTGACGCGCGGCGCGAACGTGCACGTGCTTCCGCTCGAGCGCGTGATTCGCGAGCCCGGCCAGAACATCCGCCTCATGCCCGGAGACGTGGTCTCCGTGTCGCTCCAGCCGTTGAGCTTCGTGGTGCTCGGCGCGACCGGCAAGAACGAGGAGATCAACTTCGAAGTGCAGGGCATCACCCTGTCGCAGGCGCTGGCGCGTGCCGGAGGATTGGATGACGCGCGCTCGAACGCACGCGGCGTCTACCTCTTCCGGCTGGAAGACCCGGCGGTCGTAGCGGCCGCCGCATCGAAGAAGGCGCCGTTCACCGTGGACGGGAAGATCCCCGTCGTCTACCAGCTGAACCTGCTCGATCCGATGTCCTTCGTGGCCGCGCGTACCTTTCCGATGCACGACAAGGACGTCATCTACGTGGCCGACGCGCCGAGCGCCGAGCTGCAGAAGTTCCTGAACCTGCTCGCCTCGGCCCTGTACCCGATCGCGACCACCGTCAACGTCACCAAATAGCCGAAGGGCGAGGCCTCGATTCGCCATGATGATCGACATCACGCGTCTTGCGGCATGGGCCTTGGGCGGCAAGCTCGCCACGGGCATCGAGCGCGTGAGCCTGGAGTACGCGCGGCACTTCGGCGCTCGAGCCCGTGCGCTGCTCAGGACGCCGGGACGGTGGGTCGCATTCGGCTCGCGCGATTCGCGCCTCGTGTTCGAATCGCTGCTGGCGGCGAAAGGGAGCCGCCTCGATCTCCTCGGCACGATCGCGCGGGGATACGCGCTCGGTTGGCAGCCGCCGATGCGCTCGATCCTGCTGAATGCCGACTACAACGGCCGGGAAATTCCCGGCTACGCCGCCCGATTGCGGCGACGCGGCCTGCGGCCCGTGTTCTTCGTGCACGACATGATTCCGTTCACGAGCCCCGAGTTCTGCCGCCTCACCGCGCCGCTGTCCATCCGGCGCTGCCTCGCGCTCTCCCCGGCCGCGCGGCGGGAGCTGCGGCGGCGCGAGGCCACGGAGGCGCTCGATTCCCATCACCGCCGCATGCGCGCGATCCTCGCCGCGGCGGCGGGCATCGTCGTGAGCACCGAGGATACGCGGCGCGCGCTCGAGCGCTATGCGGCCGCCGCGGGGCTTGCCTGCCCGCGTTGCACGGCGGCGCCGCTCGCCGCCGCGCGCTTGCCGCAACCGTCGCCCGCGTCGCCGCTCGCGCATCCCTATTTCGTCGCGCTGAGCACGATCCAGCCGCGCAAGAACCACATCCTGCTGCTGCGCTTGTGGCGCTACCTGATCGAGGAGCTGGGCGATGCGTCGCCGAGGCTCGTGCTGATCGGCCGTCGCGGCTGGAAATTCGATCCGGAGGCCGATCTCCTCGACCGATGCGAGCGCATGCGCGAGTTCGTGATCGAGCGCGAACATTGCGAGGACGCCGAGCTCTCCACGTGGCTGCGCCATGCGCGGGCGCTGCTGTTTCCCACCTTCTGCGAAGGCTATGGCATGCCGCTGGTCGAGGCGTTGGGCCTCGGTGTGCCGGTGATCGCGAGCGACCTCGCGGTGTTCCGGGAGATCGCAGGAGCCGTCCCGGATTACCTGCATCCGCTCGACGGCCCGGGCTGGAAGCGGGCGATCCTCGACTATTCGCGGCCGCACGCCACGCGAAGAGACGAGCAGCTCGAGCGGATGGCCGGATTCCGCGCGCCCGCGTGGTCCGACCACTTCCGCCGCGTGGAGGCATTGCTCGAGTCGCTCGAGCGAGAGCCCGGCGCGATCGGCGAATCGCTCGAGCGCGCGCCGCGCGAAGCCGCCTGATCGTGGCGCGCCGCGCGTTCCTCCTGCTGCAAGGCGTGTGCTCGCCGTTCTTCGCGCGGCTCGCCGACGAGCTCCAGGCGGCCGGCCACGCTGTCCTCAAGCTCAACTTCAACGCGGGCGACGCGCTTTATTGGGCACGGCGTCCCGGCTGGCACTTCCGCGGAACGCTCGACGAGCTCGGCGAGTTCCTCGAGACGCGCTACGCCCGCCACGGCATTACCGACCAGGTCATGTTCGGCGATTGCCGCCCGGTGCACCGATGCGCGTCCGCGTGCGCCGCGAGGAACGGCGTCCGTACGCACGTCTTCGAGGAGGGATACTTCCGTCCGTACTGGATCACGCTGGAGAGCGAGGGAGCGAACGGACGTTCCCGGCTGCCGCGAGACCCCGGCTGGTTCCGGCACGTCGCGCGCCTGCTGCCGCCGACCCCGGTCGAGGCACGATTCGCGGCGCCGTACCGGGTGCGCGCCTTCCACGATGTCGCCTACCATGTCGCCGGCTCGCTGAACCCGATCCTCTACCCGCACTATCGGACGCATTCGGCGACGACCGCACCCGTGGAGTACGCGGCGTACGTGCGCCGCCTCGCCTGGTTGAAGCTGAATCGCCGTCGCGAGGAGGAGCGCGTGCGCTCCCTCGCCGAATCGGGCATCGCCTATTTCGTCCTCGCCTTGCAGTTGAATGGCGACGCGCAAGTCCGCGCGCACTCGAGGTTTCGCGACATGGGCGAGGTCGTGAACGAGGTCATGGCGTCGTTCGCCAGCTACGCACCGCCGGCATGCCACCTTGCGATCAAGAATCACCCGCTCGACGAGGGACACCTGAACCATGGGAGGATCGTGCGACGCGAAGCGCACGGGCTGGGACTCGGCCGCCGCGTGCACTACCTGGAGGCCGGCGATCTCGCCACGCTGGTCGCGCATTCGAAGGGCCTCGTCACCGTGAACAGCACCTCGGGGCTCGCGGCGCTCGAGCACGGCAAGCCTACGATCGTGCTCGGCAATGCGATCTACGACTTGCCGGGGATGACCGCCCAGGTCGGGCTCGACGAGTTCTGGCGACGGCCGCAGCCGCCCGACCCGCAGCAGTTCGAGTCGTTCCGCAAGGTCGTTCTGCAGCTCACGCAGGTGAACGGCGGCTTGTACTGCCGCGGCGGCATGGCGCTGGCGGCGAAGAACAGCTGCGCGGTGCTGATCGACGCGTTGCCGCGCCTGCAGCGTTTCCTGTGAAGTCGCCGGCCTGCGTGCTGATCACGGGAGCGAGCGGCGGCATCGGCTCCGCGCTCGCGCTCGAGCATGCAGCGCCGGGGAGGCGGTTGATCCTCCATGGTCGCGACGAAGGCCGGCTGGGACGCGTGGCGGCGCGGTGCGAGGCCCTGGGGGCTCGCGTGCAGACGGTGGTGCTCGAGCTGCGGCACACGGAGCGGCTGCGCGAGTGGGCATCGCGCCTCGCGAGCGACTCGCCTCCCGACCTGCTGCTGGTGAATGCCGGGGTCAACAGCACTCCCGCACCGGACGGCGCGGAGCCGTGGAGCGACGTGGAGGCGGTGCTGGACGTGAACGTGCGCTCGAGCGTCGCGCTGGTCGAAGCGCTGCTGCCGACGTTCCGGGCGCGGCGCAGCGGCCAGATCGGATTGGTCTGCTCGCTCGCCGCCTATGTCGGGCTGCCGGTGAGGCCCGCCTACAGCGCCAGCAAGGCCGCGCTCAAAGCGTACGGCGAGGGGCTGCGCGGGTCGCTCGCTCCCTTCGGCGTCGAGGTGAGCGTGATCATGCCTGGATACGTGCAGTCCGCGATGTGCGACGCGACGCCGGGCCCGAAGCCGATGATCTGGAGCGCCGAGC
Source organism: Usitatibacter sp. (assembly GCA_035605915.1). Classification (GTDB taxonomy): domain Bacteria; phylum Pseudomonadota; class Gammaproteobacteria; order Burkholderiales; family Usitatibacteraceae; genus Usitatibacter. The sequence goes on along the minus strand of DATNGJ010000027.1, from coordinate 96,960 downwards.
GAGCGGCGGCGCGCATCCGCAAGGGTCTAGCGAGGAACGAGCCGCGCATCGCTTTCCCGTGGCCGCTCAGCGCGGGGCTTTGGTTGTTGTCGGTGCTGCCGCCGGACCTCGCGCTCGCAATCCTTCGCCACGCCGGACATGGATCCCGCTAGGATCATCGCGGACATGGAGCCCGCCAGAACCGTCGCCACAGCCGCGCTCACGGGCCTCCTCGCATCGATCCTCGTCGAGCGGATGGCGGCGCCGCGCTCGCCGCAGCCGCGGATCCGCCCCGCGGCAAGCCTCGCGGTGCTGGCAGGCGTTTTCCTCCTGTCACACGTAGTGCTCACGCTGGTACTCGGACGTCCGTGGTTCGCGGCGGCGATCGCTTGCGCCGGCCTTTGCCTGCTGGTCGCGATCAACAATGCGAAGCATGCCGCGCTGAGGGAGCCCTTCGTCTACCAGGACCTCGACTACTTGGTCGATGCGCTGCGCTACCCGCGCTTCTATTTCCCGCATCTCGGCCTCTGGAGGGCGATCGCCGTGGCCGCAGCCGTCGCGGCCGCCGCGTCGATCGGCCTGTGGATCGAGACGGCGCTTCCCGATCGCTGGCGGCCCGGAGGACCGGCCGCGGTGTGCCTCGTGCAATTCGCTTGCGGTTTGCTGCTCGCGCGCGCGGGATACCGCGGCCTCGGAACGATGACCTACTCGGCCGCCGAGGACCTCGCGTCGGCCGGATTCGTCGCTTGCCTCGTCGCCTACGGGATCGCGCAGCGCGCTTCGCCGACTCTCCGAACCTCCTCGCCCGGCGTGCGCGCGCATCGAAGCGCGGCGCCGACCGCGCCGCATCTCGTTGCCGTGCAGAGCGAGTCCTTCTTCGATCCGCGTTCGCTCGGCGTGAGTGTGGATGCGGACGTGCTCGCCAATTTCGATCGCCTCCAGCGCGGCGGGGCGCTCCACGGCACCGTCCGCGTGCCGGCGTGGGGAGCCGACACCGTGCGCAGCGAGTTCGCGTTCCTCTCGGGAATCGACGAGCGTTCGCTGGGCGTGCATCGCTTCAATCCGTACCGCAAGGCCGAGAAATGGCGGATCGCGACGCTCGCGAACGGCCTGAAGGCCCTCGGGTACCGGACCGTCTGCATCCATCCGTTCGACGCGAGCTACTATCGCCGCGATCGCGTGATACCCGCCCTCGGTTTCGACGAGTTCATCGACGTCCGTGCGTTCCCCGGGGCGGAGCGGTGCGGCGATTACGTTTCCGACGCGGCGCTCGCGGCCATGGTGCTGGAACTCGTGCGCGATTCCTCCACGCCCGTGTTCGTCTTCGCGATCACCATGGAGTGCCACGGGCCGTGGCCGATCGACCGCCCGGCCGATGGGCCGGGACGGGACGGCCGCGAGCCGGAATGGACCGCCGAGCTGCGCGCCTACCTGCGGCATCTTCGAAATGCCGATGGCATGCTGGGCATGTTGTGCGCCGGCCTCGAACGCCTGCCGCGCGCGGCGTCGCTGTGCTGGTACGGCGACCACGTGCCCATGCTGCCCTCGGTGTATCGATCATTCGGATATCCGGGCCGCTCCACGGATTTTCTCGTCTGGCAGCCGGCATTGCGCACGAGCCCGCTACAGCGGCGGCCGCAGACGCTCGAGCTGCACGAGCTCGGCCTGCGATGGGCCGAGCTGGCGGGCAGGGAAGAACGCGCGGCGCGATCCTGTTTACGATAGGACCGAACGCCCCCCGCGTCCCCGGGTCTATCCGGAGGTCCGCCATGAAGACTCGCCTCGCCCTCGCCGCCGCCTTCCTCCTCTCTGCGTGCGCCTCGTACAGCGGCTACGGGCTGCATCCCGGAAGCTCCACGGTCGAAGACGTGCGCCGCACCATGGGCAAGCCCGCGGCCGAATTCGAGGACTCGAGCGGAGGGCGCGAGCTCTTCTACCCGCACGGCCCGCTGGGGACCCAGACCTTCGTCGCGCACGTCGACGCGGGCGGCACGCTGCGCGGCATCGAGCAGGTCCTCGACGACGACCACTTCTACGCGATCCGCGAGGGCGAGACGCGCGACCAGGTGCTGCGCATGATCGGCCCGCCGGGCGACTCCATGCGCTTCAACAACGGCACCTACGCCTGGATCTGGCGCTTCAAGGACACGTGGGGATACCTCTCCGACTTCAACGTGACCTTCGACCGCAACAACATCGTCGTCGCGAAGATCGCGATCCGGGTCGAGCGCAGCGACAGCAAGGATCGCTAGTCGCGTTGCGGCGGCGCGCGCCGCTCGAGGCGCAGGATGCGGAACGGATAGGCGTGGCGCTCGTCGGCCGCGTGCCGGGCGACCTCGGTCTCGCGCCAGTTGCCGCGATCGAACGGCGGAAAGTACGTGTCTCCATCGACCTCGGCCTCGACCTCGGTGAGATGGATCACGTCCGCGCTTGCGAGCGTCTCCTCGAAGAGCGACGTGCCGCCGATGACGCAGGCCTCCTCGGCGCCGTTCGCCGCCTTCCACGCTTCGTCCAGCGAATGCGCCACGACGCAGCCGGGCGCGGCGAAATCGCGGTCGCGCGTGACCACGATGTTCTTGCGCCCGGGAAGCGGCTTGCCGATGGACTGGTAGGTGCGCCGGCCCATGATCACCGGATGCCCGAGCGTCACCTGCTTGAAGTACTTCATGTCGTCGGGCAGGCGCCACGGGAGCTGGTTGTCGCGCCCGATCACGCCGTTCCTCGCCACCGCCACCACGAGCGAGCGGCGCATGCTCACACCGCGATCGGCGCGCGGATCGCCGGGTGCGGATCGTAGCCTTCGAGCGTGAAGTCCTCGTAACGGAAGGCGAAGAGGTCCTTCACCTCGGGGTTCAGCTTCATCACGGGAAGCGCGCGCGGCGAGCGCGAGAGCTGCTCGTCGGCCTGCTCGAGGTGGTTCAGGTACAGGTGCGCATCGCCCAGCGTGTGCACGAATTCGCCCGGCGCGAGCCCGGTGGCCTGCGCCACCATCATCGTGAGGAGCGCGTAGGAGGCGATGTTGAACGGCACGCCCAGGAACATGTCCGCGCTGCGTTGGTACATCTGGCAGGAGAGCTTCCCGTCCGCGACGTAGAACTGGAACATCGCGTGGCAGGGGGCGAGCGCCATCTTCGGGATGTCGGCCACGTTCCACGCCGAGACCAGGAGCCGGCGCGAATCGGGATTGGAGCGGATCTGGCGCAGCACTTCCGAAATCTGGTCGATGTGCCGCCCGTCCGGCGCGGGCCACGAGCGCCACTGGTAGCCGTAGATCGGGCCCAGCTCGCCCTCGGCATCGGCCCACTCGTCCCAGATCGTGACGCCGTGCTCCTGCAGCGAGCGCACGTTCGTCGCGCCCTGCAGGAACCACAGCAGCTCGTGGATCACGCTCTTCAGGTGGATCTTCTTGGTCGTGAGGAGCGGGAAGCCCTGGGCGAGGTCGAAGCGCATCTGCGCGCCGAAGACCGAGAGCGTGCCCGTGCCGGTGCGGTCGCCCTTGCGCGTGCCGTGCATGCGCACGTGGCGCAGGAGGTCGAGGTAGGTTTTCATGCGGGATCGCGATCGATTCTAGCGCAGCGGGCCAGGCGTCCCGCGAAAGCACCAACGAAAAAGGGGCCTTGCGGCCCCTTTTCCTTGCTGCCGTGGCTTCGGATCAGCGGAACTCGTACTTCACGATGCCGTACACGAAGCGGGCACGCGCGTCGTAGTACGACGGATCGTAGCCGGCCTGGAACGTGTTCTGCTGGTTCGTGGCCGGCGGGTTGGTATCGAGCACGTTCTTCACGCCGAGCGTGAAGGTCCAGTGCTTGAAGCCCGTGTACTGCTCCTGCAGGTCGTACAGGCTCATCGAGCCCACCGTACGCAGGTTGCCGTTCACGTCCGTCTGCCAGTCCGTGTAGCTGGTCTGGTAGGTCTGCGCGACCGTCGTGGACCACGGGCCCGCATCCCAGGTGAGGGTGGCGTAGTGCTTCCAGCGCGGAATCACGCCCACCACGACCGAGCCGAACGCCGTGCCCACGAAGCCGCTGAACGTCTTGTCGAGGTTCTGGAAGTCGTAGCGGCTGTAGTAGGTGCCCGAGATGTCGAAGCGCAGGCGGCCGTAACGCGTCTGCGGCCACTTGTAGTGCGCCTCGGCATCGATCCCCTCGATGTGAGTCGAACCCAGGTTCAGGAACGTCTGGTCGATCGAGAGGATGCGGCCTGGCAGCCCGCTCGCGTCCGGAGCCGCGCGGTGCACGAGGCCACCGAACGTGCTCAGGTCGGCGAGGATGGTCGTGACCGGGATGCCGTTCGTGATCTGGTCGTTCAGGCGGATCTTGAAGTAGTCCGCCGACACCGAGAGCGCGTTGGTCGGCTCGAGCACGATGCCCGCCGTGAACTGCTCGGACTTCTCCGGCTGCAGGTGCGGGTTGCCGCCGAAGGTGAGGCCGAACTGCGTCACGCAGTCGATGCCGCTGTTGCCCGTGACGGGGCAGCGGATCGGGTCGGAGAGACCCGTCTGCGACACGCCCGAGGTCTGCGGGACGTCGAGCTGGAACAGCGACGGCGCGAGGAAGCCCTTGCCCCAGGAGGTGCGGAGCAGCACGTCGCGGTTGGGCTGGAAGCGCAGGCTGAACTTCGGATTGTTGGTGCGCCCGAAGTCGCTGTAGTCGTCGGTGCGGATCGCGGCGTCGAGCTCGAGGCTGCGCAGCAGCGGCAGGTTCACCTCCGCATAGGCCGCCTTGACGTTCCGGTCGCCGTGGACCGCTCCGGCGCTTCCGCCGTAGCCGGTGATGTCGCCGCCCTGGTACGAGGCGGACGGCGTCTCGTCCAGCTTCTCCTTGCGATAGTCGATGCCGATCGCGCCCGCCGCGGTGCCCGCCGGCATGTTGAACAGGTCGCCGGAGACCTTCGCGTTCACCGCGCCGGTGGACGACTCGCCGGTGAACACGTCACCGATGAAGTCCGACTGGTGCAGCAGCGCGAGCTGGTCGGCCGGCAGGTTGAAGGCGCTCAGGTCGATGTTGCCGCTGTTGAGGATCGGGACGAGCTTCGAGTAGAGGAAGAAGCCGCCGTTGGTGTGCTCGACCGTCTTGCCGTGCGCGTAGGAGTACGAAACGTCCGTATCCCAGCGGTCGGCGATGGTGCCCTTCAGGCCGCCCACCACCTGGTAGCCGGTGTTCGTGTCGGTCGTGTCGCGATTGCCGAGCGGCGTGGTGCGCCAACGCACGTTGAGCGGTTGGCCGTCGACGCCGGCCGCGGCCGCCGCGGCGTGCGGATAGAACGGGCTCGACGGCAGCCACGTGATGGTCGCCGGGATGTCGCCGTTCGGGCCGTACTGGAACACGCTCGAGATCGGCGCGCCCTGGATGATGAAGCGGTTCTTGTCCTCGCCGTACAGCGCGTGGGCATAGGCCTGCCAGGTGGGCGTGAGCTGGAACTTGCCCTGCAGGAAGAAGTTGGTGTTCTTGTCGTCCGGGATCGACTCGACGCCGGGCTGGCGCGCCGGGTCGAAGAAGCAGCCGCCGAGCAGCGTCACGAAGACGTTGAACGGGTTCGGGCCGCAATTGGTGCCGGAGGCGCCGATGATGCCGATGTGGCCCGTCGTGATGTTGCCCGGGAACGTGTTGCTCGATCCCGCGAAGCCGCCGAGGTTGTTGAGGAAGTTCTCGGTGGAGTCGTTGGAGAAGTTGCGGTCCTTCTGGTCCAGCGAGTGCTGGTGGTCGAACGACGCGTTCAGGAATACGTTGTAGCGGTTCTTCGCGAGGTCGCCGAAGCCGAGGGAGGCGGTGTACTTGTCTTCCTGGCCGCCGCCGCTGCGCGTGGGCTGCCCGTAGAACACCGAAGCTTCCGCGCCCTTGTAGTCGGAGCGCATGATGAAGTTGATCACGCCCGCGATCGCGTCGGATCCGTACACGGCGGAAGCGCCGTCCTTCAGGATCTCCACGCGCTCGATCGCGTTGAACGGGATGATCGCGAGGTTCACGCCCTGCACGCCCTGCGTCTCGCCCGAGAACCCGTTCACGCGCTTGCCGTTGATGAGGATCAGCGTGTGGCCGCCCTGCAGGCCGCGCAGCGACGCGAGCTGTGCCGAGTTGGTGGTCGCGCCGATGGTGCTGGTGAGCGCGACGCCGCCGAGGCTGTTGTTCGCCGAGATGAACTGGAGGAGCTCCATCGGGGTCGTCGCGCCCGACTTCTCGATCTGGTCGCGCGACATCACCGTGACGGGAAGCGCGGTCTCACCCTCCACGCGCTTGATGCTCGAACCCGTGACCTCGATCTTCTCCTTGGTTTGTGCCGTCTGATCCTGCTGCGCGAATGCCGGCGCGGTAGCGGCCGACAGCGCCAGCCCCACGCCCAGGGCTTTGGCCAGGGCGAAGGAAAGCGTCTTCATTCTAGGATTCATTCTTGAGACCCCCAGTGGTGTTGTAAAAATGCTTCGGAGATGCAAGGACTTGTAAGGGAGTAAGCCTTGGTTTTCTAGTCCTTTTAGGCCGTTGACAACGTGCGGATGATACTGAGGTCAAGTGATTTATCCAACAATGAAATCTCCCCATGTTGCGTTTTTGCAACATGATCCTTCCGGCGGCGGCCAGGAGTGCGCCGGGCGCCTCGATCGGGAGCCGCCTCCCGGCGGCCGGACCGTGGTTTTCGCGCCCGGAAATGTGGTTTCGTGCTAGAATTCCGGGGTTTCCTCTGGAGATGGGCCTTGCGCCCATTTTTTGTTTGTGAAGGCCGTTCGCGAGCAGGAAAAGTGGCTGCGCACGACGCTCGAGGGCCTGGGCTACGAGCTCGTCGATCTCGAGTCGTCGCGCTCGGGCCTGCTGCGGGTCTTCATCGACTCGCCGCGCGGGGTGACGGTCGACGATTGCGCCCTGGTGAGCCACCACCTCACCAGGCTCTTCGCGGTGGAAGGCGTGGACTACGAGAGGCTGGAGGTGTCCTCGCCCGGGCTGGACCGCCCTCTCAAGCGGCTGGAGGATTTCGCCCGCTTCGCCGGCCGCGAGGCTTCGGTGAGGCTCAAGCTGCCGATGGAAGGACGCCGGCGCTACGAGGGGCGCGTGGTCGGAGTGGAAGAGGGTCGCGTGGTGCTGGAATCGGAGGGAAAGCGGCACCATATTGCATTCGAGGATATCGATCGCGCCCGGCTGGTGCCGGACGTCTGAGGACAGTGGATTCCCGCCTGCCGCGGGAATGACGAGGGAATAGTGGATTCCCGCCTGTCGCGGGAATGACGAGGGAATAATGAGTCGGGACATCTTGCTACTGGTGGACGCGCTGGCGCGCGAGAAAAACGTCGCGAAGGACACGGTTTTCCTCGCGCTCGAGATGGCGCTCGCCTCCGCCACCAAGAAGCGCTTCAGGGACGAGGTGGACGTGCGCGTGGAGATCGACCGCGAGTCGGGCGAGTACCGCGCGTTCCGCCGCTGGACCGTGGTGCCCGACGAGGAGCACGAGGAGCCGGCGCACCAGATCGCGATCACGGACGCGGTGGCCGAGAACGCCGAGGCGCAGCTGGGCGACGTGATCGAGGAGCCGCTCGAGGCCGAGACCTTCGGGCGCATCGGCGCGCAGGCCGCGAAGCAGGTGATCCTGCAGAAGATCCGCGACGCCGAGCGCGAGCAGATCCTCAACGACTTCCTCGAGCGCGGCGAGTCGCTCGTCACCGGCACCGTGAAGCGTGCCGAGCGCGGCAACCTGATCGTGGAGTCCGGCCGCGTGGAAGCGCTGCTGCCGCGCGACCAGCTGATCGCGAAGGAGAACCTGCGCGTGGGCGACCGCGTGCGCGCCTACATCGCGAAGATCGACCGCGCCGCGCGCGGCCCGCAGCTCATCCTCTCGCGCGTGGCGCCCGAGTTCCTCGTGAAGCTCTTCGAGCTCGAGGTGCCGGAGATCGAGGAAGGGCTGCTCGAGATCAAGGCCGCCGCGCGCGATCCGGGCCTGCGCGCGAAGATCGCGGTGAAGTCGAACGACCCGCGCATCGACCCGGTGGGGACGTGCGTCGGCATGCGCGGCTCGCGCGTGCAGGCGGTGACCCAGGAGCTCGCCGGCGAGCGCGTGGACATCATCCTGTGGTCGCCGGAGCCCGCGCAGTTCGTCATCAACGCCCTCGCGCCCGCCGACGTGAGCTCCATCGTGGTCGACGAGGAGCGCCACTCGATGGACGTGGTGGTGGACGAGGACCAGCTCGCGCTCGCGATCGGCAAGGGCGGCCAGAACGTGCGCCTCGCCTCCGAGCTCACCGGCTGGCAGCTGAACATCATGACCACCGACGAGCGCGAGCAGAAGAGCGAGCAGGAGACCTCCGTCGTGCGCGCCCTCTTCATGGACAAGCTCGACGTGGACGAGGAAGTCGCCGAGATCCTGGTTTCGGAGGGCTTCACCTCGCTCGACGAGGTGGCGTACGTGCCGATCAACGAGATGCTCGAGATCGAGGCCTTCGACGAGGAGACGGTGAACGAGCTGCGCCGCCGCGCGCGGAACGCGCTTCTCACCGAGGCGATCAAGAGCGAGGAGACGGTGGAGCACGCCGCCGAGGACCTGCTCGGCATGGAAGGCATGGACAACCAGACCGCCCGCGTCCTCGCCTCGAAGGGCATCACCACCATGGACGCGCTCGCCGACCTCGCCGCCGACGAGCTCACCGAGATGACCGGCATGGATTCCGAACGCGCCAACAAGCTCATCATGAAGGCGCGCGAGCCGTGGTTCAAGGAACAGGCGCAGGCGTAAAGGCCGCGCACGGAGGAGAATAGTCACCACATGGCAAAGTCGAACGTCACCCAATTCGCCGAGGAGCTGAAGCTCCCCGTCGCCCTATTGCTCGAGCAGCTCGGCGCCGCGGGCGTGAAGAAGAAGGCCGGTGACGATGCGATCACCGAGCAGGACAAGACGCGCCTGCTCGACTACCTTCGCGAGATGCACGGCAACAAGGAAGAGAAGAAGAAGATCACGCTCACGCGCAAGCAGACCACCGAGATCAAGAAGTCGGACGCCACGGGCAAGGCGCGCACCATCCAGGTGGAGGTGCGCAAGAAGCGCACGTTCGTGAAGGTGGACAAGCCGGAGGCGGCGCCGGAGCCGGTGAAGCCCGCCGCGCCCGCCGCGCCCGTCATCGACGAGGTCGAGGCGAAGAAACGCGAGGCGGAGGCGAAGCGCCAGGCGGAGCTCGCCGCGCGCCAGGCGGCGGAGGCCGAGACCAAGGCGAAGCGCGCGAAGAAGCAGCAGGAGGAAGCGGCCGCAGCGGCCGCTCCCGCGCAGGCGCCGGCGGTCGAGGAGGCGCCGAAGAAGAAGCGCGTGGTGCGCAAGAAGGGCGAGGAGCCGGCGACCGAAGCGGAGGCTCCGGTGCTGGTCGAGGTGAAGGCCGAGGCCCCGAAGGCGGAGGCGCAGGCCCCGGCCGCGCAGGCCCCGGCGGGGGCGACCGAAGGCACGCTGCACAAGCCGGCGGTGAAGCCCGGCGAGAAGGCGGACAAGAAGCCCGCCAAGCGCGCCGCCAAGCCCGCCTCCGCGTGGGTCGACGACCAGGCACGCCGCCGCGCGATGAAGACCCGCGGAGACGCCACCGGCGGACGCGACGCGTGGCGCTCGCGCGCCGGCGCGCGCCACCGCGGCGACGAGGAAGGCGCGAGCGCGTTCGCGGCGCCTTCCGAGCCCAAGGTGCTGGAGGTGCTCGTCCCCGAGACGATCACGGTCGGCGACCTCGCGCACAAGATGAGCGTGAAGGCGGCCGAGGTGATCAAGGTCATGATGAAGATGGGCTCCATGGTGACGATCAACCAGGTCCTCGACCAGGACACGGCGATGATCGTGGTGCAGGAGATGGGCCATGTCGCCAAGCCCGCGAAGCTCGACGATCCGGAGGCTTTCCTCGTGGAGTCGTCCGCCGCCGACGAGGCGCACGTGGAGACGCGCCCGCCGGTCGTCACGGTGATGGGCCACGTCGACCACGGCAAGACCTCGCTCCTCGACGCGATCCGCAAGGCGCGCGTCGCCGTGGGCGAGGCGGGCGGCATCACCCAGCACATCGGCGCGTACCACGTGGAGACCCCGCGCGGCGTCGTCACCTTCCTCGACACGCCGGGCCACGAGGCCTTCACGGCCATGCGCGCGCGCGGCAGCCAGATCACCGACATCGTGGTGCTCGTGGTGGCGGCCGACGACGGCGTCATGCCGCAGACCATCGAGGCGGTGAACCACGCCAAGGCGGCGAAGGTGCCGATCGTGGTCGCGGTGAACAAGATCGACAAGCCGGAAGCGAACCCGCAGCGCGTGAAGAACGAGCTGCTGTCGCACGAGGTCGTCGCCGAGGAATTCGGCGGCGAGACGCAGTTCGTCGAGGTGTCCGCGAAGACCGGGCAGGGTCTCGACAAGCTGCTCGAATCCATCCAGCTGCAGTCCGAAGTGCTCGAGCTCAAGGCTCCGGTGCATGCGCCCGCGAAGGGCGTGGTGATCGAATCGCGCCTCGACAAGGGCCGCGGCCCGGTCGCGACGCTGCTGGTGAAATCCGGCACGCTCAAGAAGGGCGACGTGGTGCTCGCCGGCGCGGTGTTCGGCCGCGTGCGCGCGATGGCCGACGAGAACGGCAAGGCGATCTCGGAGGCGGGCCCGTCGATCCCGGTCGAGATCCAGGGGCTGCAGGACGTGGCGCGCGCGGGCGACGACGTGGTGGTGCTCGCCGACGAGAAGAAGGCGCGCGAGATCGCGCTCTTCCGCCAGGGCAAGTTCCGCGACGTGAAGCTCGCCAAGCAGCAGGCCGCGAAGCTCGAGAACGTGTTCGACCAGCTGCAGGAAGGCGCCAAGTCGCTCGCCCTCATCATCAAGGCCGACGTGCAGGGCTCCTACGAGGGCCTGTCGACGGCGCTCACCAAGCTCTCGACCGACGAGGTGAGGGTGAACATCGTGCACACCGGCGTGGGCGGCATCACCGAGTCGGACGTGAACCTCGCGCTCGCCTCCAAGGCGGTGATCATCGGCTTCAACACCCGCGCCGAGGCCGCGGCGCGCAAGCTCGCCGAGCACTCCGGCGTCGACATCCGCCACTACGACGTGATCTACGACGCGGTCGACGACGTGAAGGCGGCGATCAACGGCATGCTCGCGCCCGAGCGCAAGGAAGCGGTCCTCGGCACCGTGGAAGTGCGCAACGTCTTCAAGATCTCCAAGGTGGGCACGGTGGCCGGCTGCATGGTGACCGACGGCCTGGTGCGGCGCGGCTCGCAGGTGCGCCTCATCCGCGATGGCGTGGTGATCCACACCGGCGAGCTCGATTCGCTCAAGCGCTTCAAGGAGGACGTGCGCGAGGTGAAATCGGGCTTCGAATGCGGCCTGAGCCTCAAGAGCTTCAACGACGTCCAGGTCGGTGACCATCTCGAGGTGTTCGAGGTGGTCGAGGTGGCGCGCACGATCGCCTGAGGCGCGCCATGACGGCTCCGCGCCAGGCGCGCATCGCCGACCAGATCCAGCGCGAGCTGGCGGAGCTGGTGCGCCTCGAGGTCCGCGATCCTCGCGTGGGCATGGTGACCATCACCGCGGTCGAGCTCTCGCGCGACCAGTCGCACGCGAAGGTGTATTTCACCGTGCTGGGCGCCGCCTCCGACGTGCAGCAGGCGCGCGAAGGCCTGCAGCGCGCGGCGGGCTTCCTGCGCAGCCAGCTCGCCCATCGCCTCACCACGCGCACCGTCCCCGAGCTCGCGTTCGAGTACGACGAATCGGTGGAGCGCGGCGTGCGGCTCTCGCGCCTCATCGACGAGGCGGTGAAGCCCGCGCCGCGACCGCGCAAGCCTCGCGGCAAGCCGGCGGGCTGAGGCGCGCCATGGCGCCGGGCGTCGACGCCTGCGAGGGCGTGCTGCTGCTCGACAAGCCCGCGGGCTTCAGCTCCACGCAGGCGCTCGCGCGGGCGAAGCGGCTCCTCGGCGCGCGCAAGGGCGGCCACACCGGCACGCTCGATCCGTTCGCGACCGGGCTCCTTCCGCTCGTGTTCGGCGAAGCCACCAAGTTCTCGCGCTTCCTGATCGACTCGCGCAAGTCCTACGACGCGGTGCTCGAGCTCGGCCTCGAGACGACGAGCGGCGATCCCGAAGGCGAGGTGACCGCGCGCGGCGAGGTGCTCGTTTCGGCGCAGCGCATCGACGAGGTGCTCGCCTCGTTCGTCGGACATCAACGCCAGACGCCGCCGATGCACTCGGCGCTGCACGTGAACGGCCGCCGGCTCTACGAGTACGCGCGTGCGGGCGAGGAGGTCGAACGCACCCCGCGCGACATCGAGATCCATTCCATCCGGCGCCTCGCGCTCGAGGGGGCGCGGCTTTCCGTCGCGGTCGAATGCTCCAAGGGAACCTACATCCGCGCGCTCGCCACGGACATCGGCCGGGCGCTGGGCTGCGGCGCCTCGCTCAGCGCCTTGCGCCGCACTTCCGTGGGCCCGTTCCGCCTCGAAGGCGCGACGAGCCTGGAGGCGATCGAGGAGAACCCCGGCAGGGCGTGCGAAGACCTCATGCCTCCGGAGGCGCTGGTGAGAGGGATCGCTCGCCTCGACGCCTCGGCGCTGGAGGCGAAGCGCTTCGGCCACGGGCAGGCGATCGCCGCGGGGGGCGGCCGCGAGGGGGAGGAGGTCGCGGTCTTCGATCCGGATGGGCGGTTCGTGGGAGTCGGCATCGTGCGTTCCGGGGCGCTCCTCGCACCGCTGCGGCTCATGGCTCGAACCGCCCCGGATGCCCCTGATTTGCTTGAGCAAGTGGCCGAAAACCGGCTAAAATAGCCAGTTCATTCGAGAAGACAGACACAGAGACAGGTTCATTCGGAGAATTCCATGGCCGTAACCACCGCAGACAAGGCGCGCATCGTCACCGAGCACCAGCGCGCGAAAGGGGACACGGGCTCGCCCGAGGTCCAGGTCGCGCTCCTCACGGAGCGGATCAACATGCTCGCCGAGCACTTCAAGACGCACGTCAAGGATTTCCATTCGCGCCGCGGGCTCCTCAAGCTGGTGAGCCAGCGCCGCAGCCTTCTCGATTACCTCAAGCGCCGCAACGTCGAGGCGTACCGCTCGCTCATCGAGCGCCTCGGCCTGCGCAAGTAAGGCAAACGGCCGGATCCGCGAACCCCGCGAACGCTCCACTGCGCTTGCGGGGTTTGTCGCTTCCGGCGCGGCCCATCACCCGGCTGGCACCGCCACTCTCGCCCTCGACCGAAGCGCTCGAGCGAGGCTGCGGAATCCGGCCCATCCCTTGAAGGATCCCGATGAAATCGATCAAGAAGACATTCCAGTTCGGCCGTCACCAGGTGACGCTCGAAACCGGCGAGATCGCGCGCCAGGCCGACGGCGCGTGCCTCGTCACCATGGACGACACCGTGGTGCTCGTGAGCTGCGTGGCGCGCAAGGAGCCGAAGCCCGGCCAGGACTTCTTCCCGCTCACCGTCGACTACCAGGAGAAGACCTACGCCGCGGGGCGCATCCCCGGCGGCTTCTTCAAGCGTGAAGGCCGCCCCTCCGAGAAGGAGATCCTCACCTCGCGCCTCATCGACCGGCCGCTGCGTCCGCTCTTCCCGGACGGCTTCTACAACGAGGTGCAGGTGATCGCGACCGTGCTCTCGATCAACCCGGAGGTCGATTCCGACATCCCGGCGATGCTCGGCGCTTCCGCCGCCGTCACGCTCGCGGGCCTTCCGTTCGAGGGCCCGATCGGCGCGTGCCGCGTCGGCTACCTCGACGGCGAGTACGTGCTGAACCCGACCAAGACGGAGCTCGAGACCTCCAAGCTCAACCTCGTCGTCGCCGGCACCGAGCAGGCCGTGCTGATGGTGGAATCCGAGGCTCAGGAGCTGCCCGAGGACGTGATGCTCGGCGCGGTCGTCTTCGGCCACGAGCAGATGCAGGCCGCGATCGACGCGATCAACGAGCTCGCCGACGAAGGCGGCAAGGACGAGTGGGACTGGCAGGCGCCGCAGCCCGATACCGCGCTCATCGAGCGCATCCGCGCGATCGCCGAGGCCGGGATCAACGAGGCCTATCGCACCCGGTCCAAGTCGCTGCGCAGCGAGAAGCTCGACTCGATCAAGGCGAAGGTGCTCGAGGAGCTGGTCGCGACAGCCGAGGCGCCGGCCGATGCCAACGTGGTGCGCGGCATCCTGCACGACATGGAAGCGAAGATCGTCCGCGGCCAGATCCTCAACGGCGAGGCGCGCATCGACGGGCGCAACACGCGCACCGTGCGACCGATCTCGATCCGCCCGACGCTCCTGCCGCGCGTGCACGGCTCGGTGCTCTTCACCCGCGGCGAGACGCAGGCGATCGTCACCACCACGCTCGGCACCGGCCAGGACGAGCAGATCATCGACGCGCTGCAGGGCGAGTACACCGAGCGCTTCATGCTGCACTACAACTTCCCGCCGTTCTCCACCGGCGAGACGGGCCGCGTGGGCTCGCCCAAGCGCCGGGAGATCGGCCACGGGCGGCTCGCCAAGCGTGCGCTCCTCGCGGTGCTGCCCTCGAAGGAGGAGTTCGGCTACACGCTGCGCGTGGTCTCCGAGATCACGGAATCGAACGGCTCGTCTTCGATGGCGAGCGTGTGCGGCGGCTGCCTCTCGCTGATGGACGCGGGAGTGCCGCTCAAGGGGCACGTGGCGGGAATCGCCATGGGACTCATCAAGGACGGCTCGCGCTTCGCCGTGCTCACCGACATCCTCGGCGACGAGGACCACCTGGGCGACATGGACTTCAAGGTGGCCGGCACCGACCGCGGCGTCACCGCGCTGCAGATGGACATCAAGATCAACGGCATCACCAAGGAGATCATGAAGGTCGCGCTCGACCAGGCGAAGGAAGGCCGCATGCATATCCTCGGCATCATGAAGCAGGCGGTGCCGGGCCCGCGCGAGGACCTCTCGACCTACGCGCCGCGCGTCATGAAGATGAAGATCAACCCGGACAAGATCCGCGAGGTGATCGGCAAGGGCGGCAGCGTGATCCAGGCGCTCACCCGCGAGACCGGCACCACGATCGACATCGAGGACGACGGCACCATCTCCATCGCGTGCCTCTCGCAGGAAGCGGGGCAGGCGGCGATGGACCGCATCCGCCAGATCACCGCGGAGGTGGAGGTGGGCAAGGTGTACGAAGGGCCGGTGCTGCGGCTCCTCGATTTCGGCGCGATCGTGCAGCTGCTCCCCGGCAAGGACGGCCTGCTGCACATCTCGCAGATCGCCCACGAGCGCGTGAACAACGTCTCCGATTACCTCAAGGAAGGCCAGGTCGTGAAGGTGAAGGTGCTCGAGGCCGACGACAAGGGCCGCGTGCGCCTCTCGCGCAAGGCGCTGCTCGACCCGCCGAAGCGCGAGGAGACCCCGCCCCCGGCGCCGGCGGAATCGGCGCAGCACTGAGCGAGGGCGATATAATCCCCGTTCGCGTCGTTGCGCGAACGGGGTGTAGCGCAGTCTGGTAGCGCACTTGCTTTGGGAGCAAGATGTCGGGGGTTCGAATCCCTCCACCCCGACCCGAAGGATTCGAGAGAAGGCGCCCGTAGCTCATCCGGATAGAGCACCGGCCTTCTAAGCCGGGGGTAACAGGTTCGAATCCTGTCGGGCGCGCCACAGCATCGACGGTGGCTGTAGCTCAGCTGGTAGAGTCCCGGATTGTGATTCCGGTTGTCGTGGGTTCGAGTCCCATCAGCCACCCCAACTCACAGTAGCCCGCAACCTCCTGGTTTGCACGCGAACCAGGAGGTTCGCGGCCGTCCTCAGTTGAGGCGCGGCTGCGACGACGTGTCGCGATACCAGTCGAACGGCTGCTCCTCGGTCTTCACCATCACGCTCTTCGTCTGGAAGTGCGCGTCGAAGGACTCGAGGCCGGACTCGCGTCCGATTCCCGAGAGGCCGACGCCGCCCCAGGGCGAGGCCGGATCCAGCCGATGGTGGTCGTTGATCCACACGATGCCGCAGCGAAGCTTCGCGGCCACGCGGTGCGCGCGCGCCACGTTCATCGTGCGCACGGCGCCGGCGAGCCCGAAGGGCGAGTCGTTGGCGAGCGCGATCGCCTCGGCCTCGTCGCGGAACTTCGTGATCGAGACGAACGGGCCGAACACCTCCTCCTGGAAGATGCGCATGCGCGGCGTGACGTCGGCGAAGACCGTGGGCTCGACGAAGAAGCCCTTCGCGAGCGCCGGATCGGCGGGAATGCGTCCGCCCGCCACGAGCCGCGCGCCTTCCTCGAGGCCCGCCTGCACGTAGCTCATCACGCGCTCGCGCTGCCGCGCGGAAATGACCGGGCCGAGCTGCACCGAGGGATCGGCGGGATTGCCGATGCGAATCGCCTTCGCCTTCTTCGCGAGCTTCTCGACGAACTCGTCGTAGGCCTTCTCGTGCACGATCTGGCGGCTGCCGCAGATGCAGGTCTGTCCCGCGCCGATGAAGGCGCCGAACGCCGCGTAGTTGACCGCCTGGTCCACGTCGAAGTCGTCGAACACGAGCACGGGCGTCTTGCCGCCGAGCTCGAGCGTCTGGTGCACGAAGCGCTCGCCGGCGAGCGCGCCCACGATGCGCCCGGCCTCGGTGCCGCCGGTGAGGACCAGCTTGTCGAGCCCGGGATGGGAGGCGAGCGCCTTGCCGGTCGTCGGACCGAGCCCGGTCACGAGGTTGAAGACGCCCGGTGGAAGGCCCGCCTCGACGAAGATCTCCGCGAGGCGCAGCGACGTGAGCGGCGTGTATTCCGAAGGCTTCACCACCGTGGTGCAGCCCGACGCCAGCACCGGCGCGAGGCTCTTCACCATGATCATCAGCGGATGGTTGAACGGCGTGGAGTTCCCCACCACCCCGAGCGGCGTGCGCAGCGTGTAGTTGAGGTACGGCCCCTGCACCGGAATCACCGCGTCGCGGCGCGCGAGCGCGAGGCCCGCGTTGTAGCGCAGGAAGTCGGGCAGGCGGCTCACCTGCGCGCGCGTCTCGTTGATGGGACGTCCGTTGTTCGCGGTCTCCAGGTGGTAGAGCTCCTCGAGGTGCGCCTCGAACGCGTCGGCGAGCTTGTTCACCAGGCGCGCGCGGCTGCGATCGGAGAGCGAGCCCCATTCCTTGCCCTCGAAGGCGCGACGCGCGCTCGCGACCGCGCGATCGACGTCCTCCTCGGTCCCGTTCGGAATGCGCGCGATCACCTCGCCGGTCGAGGGGTTGAGCACGTCGAGGACCGCGCCGCCCGTGGAGGGCGTTTCCCTGCCGTCGATGAAGTGGCCGTGGTTGCGGACCTGCGATTGCGAGCGGGATGCGGATTTCTCGGCGACGTCGGCCATGCGGGTTCTCCGGGATTCGGTGGAAGCGAAACGGTTATTCGAGGATCGCGAGCTTCTCGAGGGCCGAGCAAACGCGCTTCTGCGCGGCGCCGATGTGGCGCTCGACCAGCGTGGCGGCACGGCGCGCGTCGCGACGCTGCAGGGCGTCGATGATCGACCCGTGCTGCGCGACGAGGCGCGCGGGGTCGGACCGGCGCATCGCCGTGACGCTCATGGTGACCACGCGGTCCATCTGGTCCATCTGCGCGGCCACCGCGCCCACCAGCCGCGCGTTGCCGCACAGCTCGGCGAGCCTGGAATGGAAATCGCGGTTGTAGCCGATGAAGCCGTCCTCGTACGCGGCCTCGTCGAAGCGGCGGAAGCGGTCGAGCGAGCGCAGCTGCTCGTCGCTCGCGTTGCGCACCACGGCACGCAGGCACGCGGCCTCGAGAACCGCGCGGTATTCGAACATGTCGCGCACGTCGCGCAGCGAGATCGAGGCGACGCGATAGCCCTGGCGCGGCATGACGATCACGAGCCCTTCGTGCACGAGGCGCGAGAGCGCGTCGCGCACCGGGGACTTGCTCACGCCGAAGCGCTCGGCGAGCTCCGCCTCGCGCAGCTCCGCTCCGGGCGGCAGGCGGCAGAGCACAATGTCCTCGCGCAGCTCCCGCAACACGTCCAGGCGAAGCAGCCGGGCCGGTGGCGAAGCGGGGGAGATCGAGGCTACATTTTCCATGCCGCTGATATCTTAGCATGCGTAGGCCAAGTCCGGTGCGCCCAGGCCTTCCGCCCTGTGGAAATCGGGCGCGCGGGACAGGGCGGACCACCCGGAATCGACGATTTTGTTTGACCCGTCGCGAAGTCGTGGAATATCATCGCCTCGACGCGGCACAGACCCAATAAAACACCTGCCGGAGGATGAAGATGACGTTCGCACGGCTGTTCCCCCGTTTCCTGCGATCGGTTGCGGTCGCGCTCGCGGCATTCGCGCTCGCCCCGCTCGCCTTCGCGCAGGCCGACCCGATCCGCGTCGGCTTCCTCACCATCAAGTCGGGCGCGCTCGCCGCGGGCGGCCGCCAGATGGAGGAGGGCCTCACGCTCTTCCTCAAGCAGCACGACTACACGCTCGCCGGGCGCAAGATCGAGCTCTTCACCGCCGACACCGCGGGGCAGCCGGCGGTCACCAAGACCAAGGCGCAGGAGCTGGTCGAGCGCGACAAGGTGCAGGTGCTGATCGGGCCGCTCGCCGCGTTCGAGGCACTCGCGATCGACAGCTACATCCGCCAGGTGAAGGTGCCGATCATCTCGCCCTCGGCCGCGGCGGAGGACCTCACGCAGCGCAAGGTGAATCCGTGGTTCGTGCGCGCGGTGGGCACCTCGGCTCAGCCCATGCACGCGCTCGGCGAATACGCGGCCAGGGACCTGGGCTACAAGCGCGTCGCGACGATCGGCGACGACTTCGCCTTCGGCTACGAGACCACCGCCGGGTTCCAGCGCGTGTTCGAGGACGACGGCGGCAAGGTGGTGCAGAAGCTCTGGTCGCCGCTCAACGTCGCCGATTACGGCACCTACATCTCGCAGCTCGACCCGAAGGTGGACGCGGTGTTCGCGAGCTTCGCGGGCGCGAACGGCCTGCGCTTCCTCAAGCAGTACCGCACCTTCGGCGTGAAGACGCCGGTGCTCGGCAGCATGACCGGCGTGGACGAGGGCATCCTCAAGAACATGGGCGACGAGGCGCTCGGCGTGATCTCCGCGGGCTGGTATTCGGCGACGCTCGACAACCCCGCCAACAAGGCGTTCGTGGCGGCGGTGAACAAGGCGTACGGCGCCGATCCGGGCTACTACACCGTCGGCGCCTACGCCGCGGGGCTCATGCTCGAGCACGCGCTCAAGGCGGTGAACGGGCGCATCGAGGACAAGGCGGCGTTCATGAAGGCGCTGCGCTCCGTGGTCGTGGACGACGATCCGCGCGGCACCATCCGGCTCGACGAGTACGGCAACCCGATCATGAACGTCTACATCCGCAAGGTCGAGCGCCGCGACGGGAAGCTCGTGAACGCGGTGATCAAGACCTATCCGGGCGTGAGCCAGTTCTGGACCTACGATCCGAAGAAGTTCCTCGCGAGCCCGGTCTACTCGCGCGACTACCCGCCCGCGAAGAACCTGGAATAGATCCCGCCCGGTCCTCGCCGCGAGCGCGCGCGTGGCATTCTGGATCACGCAGAGCCTGAACAGCCTCGCGCTGGGCGGGCTCCTGTTCATCCTCTCGGCGGGCTTCTCGCTCATCTTCGGGTTGATGCGGATCGCGAACCTCTCGCACGGCGCCTACTTCATGCTGGGCGCCTACGTGGGGCTCACGCTGCTGCGCACCGGGATGAATTTCTGGCTCGCCGTGCTCCTCGCGGGCGTGGCGATCGCGATCTTCGGCGGCCTCATCGAGCGCTTCGTGCTGCGGCGCCTCGCCGGCCAGACGCTCTCGCAGGTGCTCGCGACGCTCGGCATCGCGTTCGTGATCGCCGACTCGTGCCTGTGGATCTGGGGCGGCGATCCGATGCCGCTCTCGGGCCCGGCGTCGCTGCGCGGCGCGGTGCGCGTGATGGGCGCGCTCTTTCCGCTCTATCGCCTGGCGGTGATCGCGCTCGCGCTCGCGGCCTTCGTCGCGCTGTGGCTGCTGGTCGAGAAGACGCGCATGGGCGCGATGATCCGCGCCGGCGTGGACGATCTCGACATGGCGCGCGGGGTGGGAATCCCGGTGCGCTCGCTCTTCACGGCGGTGTTCTGCCTGGGCGCGGCGCTCGCCGGCATGGGCGGCGTCATCGCCGGGCCGATCCTCTCGGTCTATCCGGGGCTCGACGCGGACATGCTGCCGCTCGCGCTGGTGGTCGTGATCCTGGGCGGCGTGGGAAGCCTCGTCGGCGCCGGTGTCGGCAGCGTGGTGATCGGCTTCATCTACACCTTCGGCCAGGCGCTGCTTCCCGATCTCGCCTACGTGATCCTGTTCCTGCCGATGGTGCTGGTGCTCGCCGCGCGGCCGCGCGGGCTGTTCGGCCGGATCGCCGCATGAAGCGCGCGGTGCTCGCCGCCGCGGGCGTCGCGGCCCTCGCGCTGCTGCCCTGCGCGCTCGGCAACGAGTACTACGTGAACCTTTCGAGCCAGGTGCTCATCGCGGCGATCTTCGCGATGAGCCTCAACATCCTCGTGGGCTACGGGGGGCTCGTGTCCCTCGGCCACGCGGCCTACCTCGGCGTGGGCGCTTACGCGACGGCGTGGGTGGCGCTGCGCTTCGGGCTGGGCCCGTTCGCTTCGGGCGCGGTCGCGCTGGGCGTCACCACGCTCATGGCGGCCGCGTACGGCGTCCTCGCGCTGCGCGCCTCGGGCCTCGGCTTCCTGATGATCACGCTCGCGCTCGGGCAGATCCTGTGGGGCCTCGCGTATCGCTGGGTGAGCGTCACCGGCGGCGACAACGGGCTCTCGGGACTCGTTCGTCCCAGGCCGTTCGGCATCGACCTCACCGACGCGCGGCCGTTCTACTACTTCACGCTCGTGGTCTTCGTGGCTGCGTTCGCGCTGATCGCCCTCTTCGTGCGCTCGCCTTTCGGCGCGAGCCTGCAGGGCGCGCGCGACCAGCCGCGGCGCATGACGGCGCTCGGCTTCCACGTGTGGATGATCCGCTGGATCGCGTTCGTCGTATCCGGCTTCTGGGGCGCGGTGGCGGGCGTGCTCTACGTGTACTACAACAACTTCATCAGCCCGCACGCCCTTTCGCTCACGCAGTCGGCCGAGGTATTGCTCATGGTGATCGCGGGCGGACCTGCGACGCTCCTCGGGCCGCTCGTCGGCGCGGCGCTCGTGGTGCTGGTGAAGGATGTCGCGAGCGCCTACGTGGAGCGCTGGACGCTGCTCCTCGGCGTGATCTTCGTCGCCATCGTGCTCTTCCTTCCCGACGGCCTGGTACCCGGCGTGCGGCGCCTGTGGGTCGATCGGATCGCGCGGAGGGCGCCATGAGCGTCCCGGCGCTCGCCGTGCGGCAACTGTGCAAGTCGTTCGGCGGCCTTCCGGCGACCGACAACGTGTCGCTCGAGGTCGCGCCCGGCGAGCGGCGGCTCGTCATCGGCCCGAACGGCGCGGGCAAGACCACGCTCTTCAACCTCATCAGCGGCGACCTGCGCGCGGACGCCGGCTCGGTGCGTCTCTTCGGCGAGGAGATGGTGAAGCTGCGCCCCGACCAGCGCGCGCACCGCGGGCTCGCGCGCACCTACCAGATCATCACGCTCTTCCCGCGCGATTCACTGGTCCGCAACGTGATGCTCAGCGTGCTCGGCCTTTCGCCGCGGCGCTGGCACGCGTGGCGCCCGCTGCCCGGATCGGGCGAGCTGCGCGACAAGGCGCTCGCGGCCCTCGCGCGCGTCGGGCTCGAGCCGCTCGCCGAGCGCGCCGTCTCCGAGCTCTCGTACGGCGAGAAGCGCCGCGCCGAGATCGCGATGGCGCTCGCGCAGAACCCGCGCGTGCTGCTGCTCGACGAGCCGCTCGCCGGCCTCTCCGTCGAGGAGCGCAAGGTCGTGCAGTCGCTCCTCGAGGCGATCCCGCGCGACATGACGATCGTGATGATCGAGCACGACACCGACGCCGCCCTCGCGTTCGCCGAGCGCATCACGGTGCTCCATTACGGCAACGTGATCGTCGAGGGCACGCGCGCCGAAGTGGTCGCGCATCCGCGCACGCGCGAGGTCTACCTTGGCGCCTGAGGGCGCTGCGCTGCGCCTGGAGCGCGTGAACGCGCTCTACGGCGACAGCCACGTGCTGCGCGACGTCTCGTTCACGCTCGCCGCGGGGCGCGTCCTCGCGCTCCTCGGCCGCAACGGCGCCGGCAAGACCACGTGCATGAACGTCGTGATCGGATGGCTCGCCCCGCGCGACGGCGACGTGCGGCTCTTCGGCGAGCCGATCGGCGGGCTCGCGCCCGAGGCGATCTCGCGCCGCGGCGTGGGCCTCGTTCCACAGGGGCGGCGCGTCTTTCCGAGCCTCACCGTGTTCGAGAACCTGTGCGTCGCCGAGCGCCGGCGCGGCAACGGCGCCTCGAGCTGGTCGATCGAGCGGGTGTTCGAGCGCTTCCCGGTCCTGCAGCGGCGCCAAGGCCAGCTCGCCGGCTCGCTCTCCGGCGGCGAGCAGCAGATGCTCGCGATCGGCCGCGCGCTGGTCTCCAACCCGCGCGTGCTGCTGCTCGACGAGCCTTCCGAGGGGCTCGCCCCGCGCATCGTGCACGAGGTCGGGGAGACCCTGCTCTCGCTCAAGGAGCGCGGGTTCTCGATCGTGCTGGTCGAGCAGAACACCACGCTCGCGCTGCGGGTCGCCGACGACGTCGCGATCCTCAACACGGGCCGCATCGTCTACGAAGGCACGGCCGCGCAAGCCCGGGCGCGGCCGGACCTGCTTCACACCCATCTCGGGATCCTCTGACCGCCGCCACCATGCCCACCGTCAACGTCGCGGGCGCCGAGGTCGAATACGCGCAGTCCGGCACCGGCCCCTACCTGCTCCTGCTGCATTCGCTCCTCACCGACGCAACCGTTTTCGAGCCGATGTTGCCGATGCTCGAGAGCACGCACCGCGTGACGCGCCTCAACCTTCCCGGCTTCGGCGGCTCTTCGGCGCGCGCGCTTGCGAGCGTGGGCGACTATGCCGACCATGTCGCGCTCGCGATGGATGCGCTCGCCCTGCCGAAGACCACCGACGTCTTCGGCAACGGCTTCGGCGCCTTCGTCGCCCTCGAGCTCGCGATCCGGCACGGGGCGAGGCTTGGCAACCTCTATGCGGCCGACGTCGTGGCGGCGTTCCCCGAACCGGCACGTGCGCCGTTCCGCGCCATGGCCGCGCGCGTGCGGGAGGCCGGCATGTCGGCGGTGCTCGATACCGCGATCGGGCGCATGTTCCCGGAGGAATTCCAGGCGCGCCACCCGGAGGTCGTCGCGAAGCGCAAGAGCCGCCTCGCGCTCGCCGATCCCGGCTGCTTCGCGCAGGCCTGCCTCGGGCTCGCCGGGCTCGACCTCACCGCGCGGCTACCCTCCATCCGCAACCGCACGCTCGTGATGTGCGGCGATCTCGACCGCACCACGCCGCCGGAGCTCGCGGCGAAGGTCGCCGAGGCGATTCCCGGGGCGGCATACCACGGCATCGCGGGCTCCGGCCATTGCCCGATGCTCGAGCAGCCCGGGGCGCTGGTCGCCGCCATCGCCTCGTTCGAAAGCGAAGGGGCGCGCGCATGAACGCCCGGCGCTGCGGGCGCTACGATATCGCGCAGCACACTCCATCCACGCCGCCGAAAGGATCGCCATGAGCGTCCCGCGCCCGCTGCGCCGCCTCGCCTGCCTCGCACTCACGCTGCTCGCCTCCGGCGCGCTACTCGCCCAGGCACCCGCGCCGATTCGCATCGGCTTCCTCACCGTGCGCACCGGTGCGCTCGCCGCGGGCGGCAAGCAGATGGAGCAGGGGATCAACCTCTTCGTGAAGGAGCGCAACGCGACGATCGCCGGGCGCAGGATCGAGCTCTTCGTCGCCGATACCGGCGGCTCGCCGCCGCAGGCGCGCGCGAAGGTGCAGGAGCTGGTCGAAAAGGACCACGTGGACGTCATCATCGGCCCGCTCGCGACGTTCGAGGCGCTCGCGATCGACGACTACATCCGCCAGGCCAGGGTACCGCTCATCACCCCGACCTCGGCCGCGCAGAAGGACCTCGCGCAGCAGAAGCAGAACGACTACGTCGTCCATGCGGTGGGCACCGCCGCCCAGCCGATGCACGTGCTGGGCGATTTCGCGGCGCGCAAGCTCGGGATCAGGACCGTCTCGTCGGTCGCCGACGACTTCACCTACGGGCACGAGGGATCGGCGGGGTTCCAGGCCGGTTTCGAGGCGGCGGGCGGACGCGTGCTGCAGAAGCTCTGGCCGCCCTTGAACGTGGCGGACTACGGCTCGTACGTGAGCCAGGTGCGCGACGACGCGCAGGGCGTCTACGCGGGCTTCGCCGGCATCAACGGACTGCGCTTCCTGAAGCAGTACGCCGACTACGGAATGAAGAAGCCGGTGTTCGGCAATCCGACCTGCGTGGACGAGGGCATCCTCAGGAACATGGGCGACGAGGCGCTCGGCGTGTACTCGGCGAGCTGGTACTCGGCGCAGATCGATTCGCCGGAGAACAAGCGCTTCGTCGAGGCCGTGCTGAAGGAATACAACGTGATCCCGGGCTTCTACACCGCGAGCACGTACGTGGCTGCGATGTATCTGGAGGCCGCGCTGCGGTCGATCGGGGGGCGCGTCGAGGACAAGCCCGGCTTCATCCGGGCGCTGCACCAGGTGCGCCTGGACGCGAGCCCGATCGGGCCGGTGCGCATCGACGAGTACGGCAAGCCCGTGCTCAACATCTACGTGCGCAAGGTGGAGCGCAGCAACGGCCGCCTCGTGAACTCGATCGTCGCGACGTATCCGAACGTCACCCAGTTCTGGAATTTCGATCCGGCGAAATTCCTCGCCGCGCCGGTCTACTCGCGCGATTACCCGCCGGTGAGGAACTAGGCGCTATCCGCGCAGGAACTCGCCGATGGCGGCGTTGAGGAACGCCGCATCCTCCGGCGCCGTGCCGCTCGCGGCACGATGGCCGCGCTGCGAGGCGATCTCGACGAAGCACGCATGGCGCATGTGCGCGACCATCTCGCGCGAGGCGCTCGCGGGATTGTAGAGGTCGAGCGGCGGCGCGAGGAGCAGCGTCGGCGCTTCGATCGCGCGAAGCGCGGCCTCGAGGTCGCCGCGCAATCCCGGTGTCGCGCCGAGGTCGTGCGCATCGTAGGCGCGCGCCTGGCAGGCCCAGTCGAACGCAGCCGGGCCGTCCTCGGCGAAGCGCCGCTCGAGCGCGCCGATCTCCTCCAGCAGCGCGGTCCTTCCTGCGAAGCGTTCGGCCGCGGCGGGCGTCGAGGGGATCGCGAGCTGCGTGAGCGGCGCCCACAATCGCATGGCCGCCGCCCGCTCGCGCGGGACCGTGCATGCGTCGTCCTCGAACATCGCGCGCCGCGAGAGCTCGTTCATGAGCTGCGACCAGCGCGACGTGCGCGCCATCGCGGTCATCGCGACGACGCGGCCGACGCGCCGCGGATGGCTCACCGCCCACTGCAGCGCCTGCATCCCGCCCATCGACGCGCCGACCACCGCACGGAGGCGGGCTATGCCCAGCAGGTCGAGGAGCCGCCGCTGGCTTTCCACCATGTCGCGAATGGCGATGGCGGGAAACGCCGCTCCCGCCTGCGCGGGCGTGTTCGAGGGCGAGCTCGAGAGGCCGTTGCCGAGCGCGTCGATCGCGACCACGTGGAAGCGGCGCGTGTCGAGCGCGCGCCCGGGGCCGATGAGGAAGTCGAGCCGGTGGTGGGTGCTGCCGATCGCGCAGCAAGCGAGGATCGAGTTGTCGCCCGCCGGGTTGCGCTCGCCGTGCTCGACCCAGACGAGGCGGCACTCCTCGAGGCGGCCGCCGCCCTCGAGGTGCAGCAGGCCGATCGATCGCTCGTGGTGCGGGCGATCGATCCAGCCCTCGAGGAGCGCGGGATGGCGCATCAGGCGGCGAATTCCACGAGGGTCCGCACGCCTTCGCCGCGGCGCATCGCGTCGAAGCCCTCGTTGATGCGCGCGAGCGGCACGCGTGCGGTGATGAGCTCGTCCAGGCGCAGCTTTCCTTCCAGGTAGAGGCGCGCGAGCCAGGGGAAGTCGCGCGCCGGGCGCGCCGCGCCATAGGACGAGCGCGTGATGCGCTTCTCGCCCATGAGCGACCCGAAGCGGAAGGAGACCATTTGCGCGATCGGCACCTTGCCGAGGAGGACCACCTGGGCGCCCGGGCGCGCGATCTCGAGCGCGAGCCGCATGGCGCTCTCCGCGCCCGCGCTCTCGAAGGCCGCGTCGACGCCGCGCCCGCCGGTGAGCGCCTTCACCGCGGCGATCGCGGAGTCGTCGGCGAGCAGCGTGTCGGTCGCTCCGAGGCGCGCGGCGCGCTCGAGGCGAGCCGGATCGCGATCGAGCGCGATGATGCGTTCGGCGCGCGCGATCGAGCCCGCCTGGATCGCGTTGAGCCCGACCGCTCCGCAGCCGACCACCGCCATGGTGTCGCCCGCGGCGACTTTCGCGAGCCGCAGGACCGCGCCCACGCCGGTCATCACGCCGCAACCGAGGAGGCAGGCGCGATCGAGCGGCATCTCGCGCGGAATCGGAATGGCGCCGGACTCCGGTACGAGCGAGAACTCGGCATGCGAGGAGACGACGCCGAAGTGGTGGACAGCGCCGCCGTCGAGGGTGAGCCGCGTGCCGCCATCGAGCATCCGCCCGGCCGGCTGGTGGCGGCGGAACGGCTCGCACAGGATGGGCTCGTCGCGCCTGCAGTAGTAGCAGTGGCCGCAATGCGGGTTCCACGAGGCGACGACCGCGTCGCCGGGGCGCACGGCGCTCACGCCTTCGCCCACCGCTTCCACGACGCCCGCTCCCTCGTGGCCGAGCACGATCGGGAACGGATAGCCCATGCGCCCCTCGATCACTTCGAGGTCGGTATGGCAGAGGCCGCTCGCGCGATTGCGGATCAGCACCTCGCCCACGGCGGGATCGGGCAGCTCGACCTCCTTGACGGCGAGCGGCCGGTCCACGCCGTGGAGGACCGCAGCCTGGAAGCGCACGTCAGGCGGGGAGCTGGGTCTTGTCCGTGCCCCGGTAGAGCACCGCGACCTTGCGCTCGACGGCGTCGGCGTGGGCACGCCGCTCGGCTTCGCCCAGGTCCTCGCGCGGGCGCGGCTCGGGATCGAAGTGGCCGTGCTCGTCCACGCCGCGCACCAGCATCGCCGAGTCGCGCCCCTGCGTCTGCCGCACGCGCGTGGGCAGGTAGCGGATGGCGAGCCCGATGCGCCGGTCGCTCGAATGGTTGGGCGCCGAGCCGTGCACGAGGCGGATGTGGTGCAGCGACATCTCGCCGGGCGCGAGCATCATGCTCACGGCCTTCGACTCGTCCACCTCGACCGCGATCTCCTGGCCGCGCGTGAGGAGGTTGTTCTCGGCGAAGGTGTCGACGTGCGGGATGTGCGAATCGAAATGCGAGCCGGGCACGACCTTCATGCAGCCGCTCTCGAGGCTCGCGGCGCTGAGCGCGACCCACGCCGTCACCACCTCTTCCGGGTCGAGCCCCCAGTAGGCCGCGTCCTGGTGCCACGAGACGAAGCCCGGGCTCGCCGCTTCCTTGATGAAGAAGTTCGAGGTCCAGCAGAGGATGTTCGGGCCGAGCAGGTCCTCGACCGCGTCGACCACGGCGGGGTGGTGCACGATGCGATCGGCCCAGGTGAAGAGGAGGTGGCTCTTCACCCGCCACTTGCCCTGCAGCGGTGCGCCGGTCGCGGCCTCGTGCTGCTCGAGCGCCGCGCGCAACTCGGCCGCTTCGCGTTGGGAGAAGACGCGCACCGGAAAGTGGTAGCCGTTGCGCCGGAATGAGTCGACCTGGCTTTGGGAGAGCAGCTTCGGCATCTCGATATCCTCAGTTGGCCGGAATGTGGGCGTCCGCGACGACCTTCTTCCAGACCTGCACTTCACGCTGCGTGTGCGCGGCGAGCGCCTCCGGCCCGCGCTCGGAGGCGGGCACCAGCACGTAGCCCTGCTTCACCATTCCGCCGGTGAAAGTGGCGTCATCCATCGCCTGGGCGAAGTGCGCGACCATCCACTGCACGGCGTCCTTGGGCGCGCCGTGCGGCGCGTAGATGCCGTACCAGGTGGCGGCCTGGAATCCGGTGAGGCCCGACTCGTCGAGGGTGGGCACCTGCGGCAGTTGCGGGATCCTTTCGCGCGAGGTGACCGCGAACGCGCGCACTTTCCCGCCGCGCACCTGCGGCAACGCGGTGTTCGACTGGTCGAACATGCAGTCGATGCGCCCGCCCATGATGTCGGTATAGGCCGGCGCATTGCCCTTGTAGGGCACGTAGACGATGTCCGCCTTCGCGGCGCTCGCGAAGAGCGCGGCGACGAGGTGCCCGGCGGAGCCGACGCCGGCGTTGCCGAAGTTGAGCTTGCCCGGATTGTCGCGCGCGTACCGAAGCAGCCCGCGGATGTCGTGCTCCTTCACGCGCTTGCCGCACACGAGGACCATCGGCGTATCCGGGAATCGCACCACCGCATCGAAGTCCTTCACCGGATCGTAGGTGAGGTGCTTGTAGAGGCTGGGCGCCGCGGCCATGTATCCCATGTGCCCGACGAGGAACGTATATCCGTCGGGCCTCGACTGCGCGACCTTCGCCGCGCCGATCGTGCCGCCCGCGCCCGGCACGTTCTCGATCACGATGGATTGGCTCGCGCCGCGCGACATGCGCTCGGCGAACTGGCGCGCGAGCGTATCGGTGGCCCCGCCGGCCGCGAACGGAACGACCCAGGTGATCGGATGGTCCGGATATTCGGCGTTCGCTGCGCCCGCCGCCGCGGCGAGGATCGCCGCGGCGATCGCCCTGGTCATCGCCTTCATGCTTCTCCTCCTCGTTATCGGACTGGAATGCGCAAATCGGTCTCCGCGCGCATGTGCGCGAGGATCGCCGCGCAGCCGTTGTGCACGTTGCGCGTCATCGCGACCTCGGCGCCGCGCGCCGTGCCGGAGTGCATTTGCGCGAGCAGGCCGGAATGCTCCTCGACCGCCTCGCCCATGCGCCCGAGCGGAAAGTCCTCGATCGGCCGCGTGAGGATCAGGCGGTCGAACATGTTGGATAGCGGCGCGGCGAGATGCGGGTTGCCCGCCTGCCGTGCGATGCGCACGTGGAACGCCTTGTCCACGAGCATGCCCAGGCGGCGGCGCTCGCCGGTGCCGCCGAGGAGATTGCGATAGATGCGGTGCAGCGCGCGCAGCTCCTCGACGAAGGTGCGCGAGCGCCGCTCGAACGCATGCCGCGCGGTGAATTCCTCGATGCACCGGCGCGCGTCGTAGAGCTGTGCGACGTCCTGCATCTCCAGGCGGCGCAGGACGAAGCCGCGATTGGGGAGCGAGGCGACCACGCCCTCGGTCTCGAGGAGGCGCAGCGCCTCGCGCACCGGCGTGCGGCTCGCGCCGATGTGCCCGGCGATCTCGTCCATCGGCACCTTCTCGCCGGGGCGCACGCGGTTGGAAAGCACCAGCCGCGCGAGGTAGCCGGCGGCGCGATCGACCGGCGCCGCATCCGCCCCGGCCGCCATGCCGCGGGGCAGGAACGGCTCGAGGCGCCGGAAATCCTCGGGGGAGAGCGCGAGCTGCATGGCTGGCTTGGATACAAGAATGTATACACTTTAAGCCATCCCGCGGGTCCGGACAAGCCGGCGGGCGCCGCTCCGCCGGACGAGTCCTACCGGCTCGTGGACGCATGGCGACGAACGCCGTGGAAACCGCGGCAGGCGAGCGCCGTCAAAAAGGCGAGGAGGATCCGCGCATGAAGCCCATCCGCATCCATTCGATCGTCGCCGCGCTCGCGGCCGCAACCGCCGGCCTCGCGTGCGCCGCGGAAGTGACCGTCTTCAAGCAGCCGCAGTTCACCGGCGACCAGCTCACGCTGCGCCGCGACACGACCAACCTCGCCGGCGCGGGCTTCCAGGACCAGATCTCGAGCCTCGTCGTGCGCTCCGGCCGCTGGCAGTTCTGCTCGCAGCCGCAGTTCAACGGCGACTGCATCGTGCTCGGCCCGGGCGAGTATCCGCAGCTCGCGCAGAACATGAACCACCGCATCGAGTCGGCGCGTGAAGTGAGCCGCTATGCCCGGAACGACCGCTACCGCGAAGGCCGCTACGAAGGCGGCGGCGAGCGCTCCGCCGAGCGCGGCGCGGTGGAGCTCTTCCCGGGCGCCGATTTCCGCGGCCGCGGGCTCGCGCTCGACCACGACGTCGATGCGCTCGACCCGCGCATGGTCGATCGCGGCGTCTCGAGCCTGGTGGTCCGCGAAGGCCGCTGGCAGGTGTGCTCGCAGCCCGGATTCCGCGGACGCTGCGCGGTGTTCGATCCCGGCGAGTACGCGGACCTCGGGCGGCTGGACAACCGCATCGGCTCCATGAGAAGGATCGGCTGAACGGCGCTTCAGGCGCGGCGGCGCAGCAGCCGCTGCTGCTCGCGCTGCCACTCGCGCTCCTTCTCGGTCTCGCGCTTGTCGTGCTGCTTCTTGCCCCTGGCGAGGCCCACCGCGAGCTTCACCCGGCCCTTGGCGTAGTGAAGGTCGAGCGGCACGATGGTGTATCCGCGCTGCTCGACCTTGCCGATGAGTCGCCGGATCTCCTCGGCGTTCAGCAGCAGCTTGCGGGTGCGGGTCGGATCGGGGTGCACGTGCGTGGAAGCGGTCGGCAGCGCGCTCACGTGCATGCCGATCACGTACGGCTCCGCGCCCTTGAGGATCACGTACGCTTCCTTGATCTGCACGCGTCCGGCGCGGATCGCCTTCACTTCCCAGCCCTCGAGCACCAGCCCGGCCTCGTAGCGCTCCTCGATGAAGTAGTCGTGGAACGCCTTCTTGTTGTCGACGATGGACATGGGCCTAGTTTACGTAAAATCCACACATGCCCACCGTGCGAAAGTCCGTGATCGTCGAGCGTCCGGCCGCGGCGATGTTCGAGCTGGTCGACGACGTCGAGCGCTATCCAGAGTTCCTGCCCTGGTGCGCGGGCGCGCACGTGTACGAGCGCACCGAGCGCGTGACCGTCGCGCGCCTGGACATCGACTACCGCGGGCTCACCAGCCACTTCTCGACGCGCAACGTGAAGCACCCGCCCGGGCGCATGCAGCTCGAGTTCGTCGAGGGGCCGTTCGACCGGTTCAAGGGCCACTGGCATTTCGTCGCGCTCGGCGAAGAGGGCTGCCGCGTGGAGTTCGCGCTCGACTACGCGTTCTCCAACCTCGCCTTCGAGGCGGTGCTCGGGCCCGTCTTCGGGCACATCGTCGAGACGCTGGTCGAGCGCTTCGTCGAGCGCGCCGAGAAGAAGATCCGCCCGAAGCGGGGCACGGGGCATCGCGGATGATCCGCGTGAGCGTCGCGATCGCGCTTCCCGGACGGCAGGAGGTCGTCGACCTGGAGCTCCCCCCGGGGAGCCGCGTCGCCGATGCCCTCGCATCGGACGGCGTGCGCGAGCGGCTGCGCGGCGTCGACGCCGATGCGCTGGACGTCGGCATCTGGTCGCGGCGCTGCGCGAGGGATGCGGTGCTGCGCGACGGCGATCGCGTCGAGCTCTATCGTCCGCTCGCCGCCGATCCCAAGGCGATGCGGCGCGCGCGCGCGCGCCTCAAGCCTTCGACTCGACCTCGAAGCGGGCGCTGATCCAGTCCGCGCCCTTGCCGGTGATGCGGTTCAGGCGCACCGCGTAGCGCTCGCCGGCGGCGCGGATCACGAAGCGGCTGCCCATGCGGAACTCGCCGAGCGGGAGCAGCAGCGTGTCGAGCCTTCCCTCGCGGTCGTCACCGGGCAGGAACACGGCGGGCGCAACGGGAACGCCCTTGGCCGCGAGCTCGACCGCAATCGGCCGGTAGCCCAGCACCTCGATCCCGACGAGCACGTCGCCGGCGCGATTCGGCTGCTTGCGCACCACCGAGCCCACGATCCATCCGCCGGTCTCGTGGTTGCGAAGGGCGACGATGCCGTGCAGCGGGATCGCCTCGGAGGCGGCGCGATCCCCGAGCAGGCCGTAGCCTCGCGCGCTCAGGTCCTGCACGCGCCAGCGTTCCACTTCGGGATCGGCGGCAGGCGCCTCGAGCATCGCCCCGGGAATGTGCGGATCGGCGGCGAGCACCGAGAGCCCGGCGGGAGAGACCTCGATGATCTCCATGCTCGCGACCGCGGCCGCCGGCGCGGCGGGACTCGCGGCGACTTCCGCGCCGCGCGCCTCGCGCAGCTTGCGCAGGACCGCCTCGATCCCGGCCACCACGTCGACCTCGCGATCCTCGAATGCGGTGCGCGGCTGCAGGCGGCTCTCGCCTCCCGCGACCATCGCGGCGTAGAGCTTCTCGATGCCCGAGAGGAGCGCGGCATGCTCCTCGATCGGAAGCACCGCGCCCGCGCCGGTCTCGCCGTGCACGCGGCCGTGGCGCAGCTCGGCCTTCATCGACTCGATCTGCGCCCCGAGCGCGTCGGCGTGCAGGAAGCGCGGATTGGCGCCCGGCCCGCGGCGTGCGAGCGGCTGCATGCCCGACTCGGAGGCGAGGTCGACGGCGAGGAAGTGGCGTCCCGGCTCGGCGCTCGCGTCGAGCGCGTACTCGCGGCACCAGCTCGCGAGCCAGCCGTCGGCGATCTCCATCTGCACCTTGGTGAGGCTGCCGGTGTTGAGCATCTCGAAGAGGAGCGCGCGCAGGTACAGCGCCTCGACCGTGGCGTCGAAGCCGGGCTCCGACGCGTGCACCGTGAAGGGCTCGCGCGCGTAGCCCTCGGCCTCCGCGAGCGC
Source organism: Usitatibacter sp. (assembly GCA_035605915.1). Taxonomy (GTDB): domain Bacteria; phylum Pseudomonadota; class Gammaproteobacteria; order Burkholderiales; family Usitatibacteraceae; genus Usitatibacter. The sequence continues at coordinate 64,318 of DATNGJ010000027.1, read as the reverse complement.
GTAGAGCGCATGCAGCTGGCGCCACGGCGTTCCGCGGCCCGGCTCGTTGAGCAGCCCGCCCCATTTCACGAATCCGTGGATCGCGTGGATGGCGAGCCCCGTCGCCTGCACCATGCGCGCCTCGCCCTCGCGCCCGCGGGCCCAGGCGGCGCGATTGCGCAGGAAGCGCTGCAGCCCGTTGGCGGTCTCGAGCCAGATGCGCTGCACGTTGAGCGCGAAGTCGCGATCGGTCTCCGCGGCATCGAACGGCTGGCGCAGGAAATCCATCTGGCCGTAGAGCAGGAGCGACTGGAAGTGGTCCTCGACCGCCACCAGCTGGTGCAGGCGCGGCACGCCGAACGCGCTTCCCTCGCCGCCGAGCTCGCGCACCGCCGCGAGGAAGGCCACGCGCGCGGAAGGGTCGCGCACGGTCGTGAGGCGCAGCACGCGCTCGACGTCGCCGCCTTCGGTCGCGTCGAGCTCGGACATTTCAGGCGACGGAGAAGATCTCGGCCTTGCGCAGCGCCGGGATCGGGTCGGGCGCGAGGTCCGTGTCGGTGACCGACGCCTCGTCCATGAGGCGCGAGCGCAGCTCCGCGGCGAGCCCGCCGCGCGACGTGTCGTCCGCACCATGCAGCCAGCCTTCGGGGCCGCCGTCGATCGCGGCGACGACTTCCTCGCCTTCGTAGAGCGGGTTCGCCGGATCGAGCGTGCGGCCGATCGCCCGCACGTCGCGCCACTCGTCGCTCGCGCCGTGCCGCTCGGCGAAGCGCCGCGCGAGCTCGGCGAACTCGCCACTGAGCCCTTGCAGGCGGAAGAGGGCGAAGAGCGCGAGCCACGCGGGCATCGCATCGGGCTCGCGCTCGATCGCGAACTGCAGCAGCTCGACCGCGCGCGCGATGGCGCCGTCGTCGTGGAGCAGCCGCGCCGCCTTCACCACGGAGAGCGGATCGTCGAGCACGACCGCCCCGTTCGCGATCTCCGGGAAGCGCTCCTCGATGTAGCGACGGCGCAGCTCCACGTTGTCCTCGGCGGGAACGCGCGTGGCGATTTGCGGCACCGGCTCCGAAGGGATGTCGGTATCGTGCCGCAGGTCGGTGTCGGCCGCGTGGCCTTCGGCGCCCGGCTCGGTCACCGCGAGGTCGGGCGCGATCTCTTCCTCGGCGTAGTCGTCGATCGCGAACGCGCGGCGGCGCGCGAAGTAGCGCAAGCCGAGCACGCCGGCGAGCGGCACGAGCAGCAGGCGGAGCCACCAGAGCACGCTCGAGTACCAAGGCTCCTCTCCCGGTGCACGGGGAATCACGACGGGCCTGATGGGCTCCTCGCGCGCCTTCGGCGCCGCCTCGGGCGCAGGCGTCGCCTTTGCCGTTTCCGTCGCGGCCGCGCCCGGCGCTTCCGGCTTCGGCTCGATCGCCTTCGGCGCTTGCGCGCCCGGCGCGGGCGTCTTCGGTGCTTCGGCGCGCGGCGCCTCGGCCGCGGCATCCACGCTCGGCGGTGCCGGCGGGGTCGCATCGGCCTTCGGCGGCGCGGCGTCGACGGGCTTCGCGCTCTCCGGCGCCGGCCCGGCCGCCGGCGCCAGGGTCGCGAGCCTGAGCTTCAGCTGCCGGACCTGGGACTCGAGCCGGCGGATGTCCTCGCGCATGGCGAGCATCGCGGCGGTGCGATCGTCGGATTCCAGCACCAGCAGCCGTTCGCGAAGCTCGGCCCGCTTGCGCTCGTCCATGGCGCGCGAGGGCGCGAGGTCGATCACCGGCGCCGACAGCCGCAGGCGGAATCCCTCCGCGGCCCCTGCGCGCGGTTCATCGCGGCGCGGCGGCGACGGAACGCGCTCTTTCGCGGCCGGCGCGGAGGCCGTCGCGGCGAGCGCCGTCGCGTTCCCGGCTGCGCTTCGGTGCACCGGCGCGTGCGCCACGCGAGGCGACGCGGCGGCCCTCGACGCGGCCGTATGCCGCACGGGTAGGGTCGCCGCGAACGCGTGCAGGTCCGGAAGGGCGATCGTCATACCGGGCTCGAGCGGCTCTTCGTCGCCGATGGCGGCGAGCGCCGCGTTCTGCGCGCGGATCGCCTCGAGGTAACGGGCACGCACGACCCGGTCGCGCGGAAAGAACACCTCGGCGAGCGAGGCGAGGGTGTCCCCCTCGCGCACGGCGAGGTTCATGACGACCGGCAGCGGCGCGGCGACGCGGCTGGCGACCGGTGGCGGGTCGGCGGTCGGCGCCGGGAATCTCACGGCATATTCGACCGCCGGTGCGCTCGGCGCTCCCGGACAAGTGATGGCGATGGCGAAGGCCGCGCCTTCTTCGAGCGGGCCGCGCGTGCGCACGAAGAGGCTCGCGCCGCGCGACGAGCGGCGCAGCTCCAGGCTCGGTCCCGGCAACGAGGTCGCACCGCGGGAGGCGAGCGAGAAGCAGGTGCCGCGCAGCGGCTCGTCCTTCGCGGTGAGGACCGGGATGCGCGCTTCGAGCGGTGCCCCGGCGTGCGAGCGCACTTCGATGTCGCCGAGGGAAACGGCCCCCGCCGGGAGCGCCAGCAGGCAGAGCGCCCCGAAGCCCAGCGGCATGCGCCAGGCCGCGACGTTCACGACTTGCAGGACTCGTCCACGTCCTTCTGCGCCGCGACCCGGGCCGCCTCGATCTCCTCGTCGGAGAGGAATTCGCGCTCCCCCTTCGCGTCGTACTTGAAGAGCCGCCCGCCATCCGTGTACGTGCGCAGGTTCTGGCGCGCCTGCTCGCATTTCTGCTCCGCGATCTTCGCGTTCTTCTCCTCGATCTCGGCCTTCTTCTCGCGGTCCTTGGCGAGCGCGCGGCCCTTCTCGAGCTCCTTGTCGAGCGTCGCCGCGGGTTTCGGCGCCGTGGCGCCGCCCCCGCCCCCCGAGCTCGGCACGACGTGCACCGGCTTCGCGTCGGCACCGGGCGGAGGCGTGTCGGAGTAGACGGTCTTGCCGTCCTTGTCGACGTACTTGTAGAGCTCGGCCGAGGCGAGCGGTACCACGGCGCACGCGAGGGCGAGGGCGATGAGGCGCTTCATGTTCGTGTTCCTCCCAGTTCGTTCACTTCACGGCCGGATAGGCCAGCTGCTCGAGTCCCAGCTGCGCGAGGTCGCTCGCGCTCTTCGCGAGCACGATCGCGTTCTCGTAATCGCTCTGCGCCACCGCCTTCCTCGCGGCGAGGAGGTCCTGCCACGCCTTGAGCCACAACGCGCGCTTCGAGCGCGCACGCTGCACGTCCGTCTCCGCCTGCGCGAGCATGGCGCGCGCTTCCGCGCCGAGCTTCGCCTGCTCCGCCTTGCGCGCCGCCTCGTCGTGCGCGGGCGCTGCGGCGGGCGCCCGGCCCGCCGCGGAAGGCTCGCTCGCAGGCTCCTGCGCGGCGCATCCGGCGAGCATCGTCGCGGCCAGCGCCAGCACCCGGAACGCCTTCTCAGCGCGCGAGCAAACATATGGCGGATCAAACATTTAGGAAACCTTATCGAGAATCCGCTCGAACGTCAATGAAGTGCGCTCGCAAGGATGCCGGGCGCCCGCACCGTTGTTCGGGTATGGGCCCATCGGTATAATCTCGTTTTGCGACGAGGGATTTATGCGCGTCATCCAGAAGGCGCTCACTTTCGACGACGTCCTGCTCGTTCCCGCCCACTCGACCGTCCTCCCCCGCGAAGTCAGCCTCTCTTCCCGCCTCACCCGGTCGATCCAGCTCAACATCCCGCTCCTCTCGGCCGCCATGGACACGGTGACCGAATCGCGCCTCGCCATCGCGCTCGCGCAGGAGGGCGGCATCGGCATCGTCCACAAGAACATGGCGCCCAAGGCGCAGGCGGCCGAGGTCGCCAAGGTGAAGCGCTTCGAGAGCGGCGTGGTGAAGGAGCCGATCACGATCGCGCCCACCATGACCGTGCGCGAGGTGCTCGAGCTCACCCGCAAGCACCACATTTCCGGGCTGCCGGTGCTCGAAGGCAAGCGCGTGGTGGGCATCGTCACCAACCGCGACGTGCGCTTCGAGACCAACCTCGACCAGCCGGTGAAGAACATCATGACGCCGCGCGACAAGCTCGTGACGGTGAAGGAGGGGGCGCTCCTCGACGACGCGAAGGCGTTGATGCACCGCCATCGCCTCGAGCGCGTGCTGGTGATCAACGGCGACTGGGAGCTGCGCGGCCTCATCACCGTGAAGGACATCCTCAAGTCCTCGGAGCATCCGCTGGCGAGCAAGGACCAGCAGGGGCGCCTGCGGGTGGGCGCCGCGGTGGGCGTGGGCGAGGGCACCGAGGAGCGCGTGGAGGCGCTGGTCGAAGCGGGCGCCGACACGATCGTCGTGGACACCGCCCACGGCCATGCGCAGGGCGTGCTCGACCGCGTGCAGTGGGTGAAGAAGCGCTATCCGCAGATGGAGGTGATCGGCGGCAACATCGCCACGCGCGCGGCTGCCCAGGCGATGGTCGACCACGGCGCCGACGCGGTGAAGGTCGGCATCGGCCCGGGCTCCATCTGCACCACGCGCATCGTCGCCGGCGTGGGCGTCCCGCAGATCACCGCGATCCAGGAAGTCGCCGCCGCACTGAAGGATTCGGGCGTGCCGTGCATCGCCGACGGCGGCATCCGCTACTCGGGCGACATCGCGAAGGCGATCGCCGCCGGCGCCTCGTGCGTGATGCTCGGCAGCCTCTTCGCCGGCAGCGAGGAGGCGCCCGGCGAGATCGAGCTCTTCCAGGGCCGTTCCTACAAGGCCTACCGCGGCATGGGCTCGCTCGGCGCGATGCAGAAAGGCTCCAGCGACCGCTATTTCCAGGACGCGGAGATGAACGCCGACAAGCTGGTTCCCGAGGGCGTCGAGGGGCGCATCCCGTACAAGGGGCCGGTCACCGCGATCATCCTGCAGCTCATGGGCGGGCTTCGCGCGAGCATGGGCTACACCGGCTGCCGCACGGTCGAAGAGATGCGCGCGAAGGCCGATTTCGTCGAGATCACCTCCGCGGGCATGCGCGAGTCCCACGTGCACGACGTGCAGATCACGAAGGAAGCGCCGAATTACCACGTCGACTGACAAGATCCTCATCCTCGACTTCGGGTCCCAGGTCACGCAGCTCATCGCGCGCCGCGTTCGCGAGACCGGCGTCTATTGCGAGCTGCATCCGTGCGACGTGGACCCGCAGTTCGTGCGCGCCTTCAACCCGCGCGGCGTGATCCTCTCCGGAAGCCACGCCTCCGCGACCGAGGAGAGCACCGACCGCGCGCCGCAGGTCGTGTTCGAGCTGGGCGTGCCCGTGCTCGGCATCTGCTACGGCATGCAGACCATGGCCGCGCAGCTCGGCGGCGCCGTGGAGCCGGGGAAAGTGCGCGAGTTCGGCTACGCGGAGGTGCGCGTGCGCGGGCACTCGAAGCTCTTCGAGGGCATCGAGGATCGCGTGAACGAGAAGGGCGAGGCGTTCCTCGACGTCTGGATGAGCCACGGCGACAAGGTGACCGCCCTGCCGCCGGGATTCAAGCGGATCGCCTCGAACCCCGTGTGCCCGATCGCCGGCATGGCGGACGAATCGCGCCGCTTCTACGCCGTGCAGTTCCATCCGGAAGTCACGCACACGAAGAAGGGCAAGGAGATCTACGCGCGCTTCGTGCACGACATCTGCGGCTGCGGCAAGAGCTGGCACATGCCGGGCTTCGTGCCGCGCGCGGTGGAGAAGATCCGCGAGCAGGTCGGAAAGGACGAGGTGATCCTCGGACTCTCGGGCGGCGTCGATTCGGCGGTGGCCGCGGCGCTGATCCACAAGGCGGTCGGAGACCAGCTCACGTGCATCTTCGTGGACACCGGGCTCCTGCGCCTGGACGAAGGCGACCAGGTGATGGACACCTTCGCGAAGCACCTCGGCGTGAAGGTGGACCGCGTGGATGCCGCGGACGAATTCCTCGGCGCGCTCGCCGGAGTCTCCGACCCGGAGCAGAAGCGCCGCATCATCGGGCGCCTCTTCGTCGAGGTCTTCCAGCGCGAGGCGCAGAAGATGCCCAACGCGAAGTGGCTCGCGCAGGGCACCATCTATCCCGACGTGATCGAGTCGGCGGGGGCGAAGACCAAGAAGGCGGTGGCGATCAAGTCGCACCACAACGTGGGCGGCCTTCCCGAGACGCTGCACCTGAAGCTTCTCGAGCCGCTGCGCGAGCTCTTCAAGGACGAGGTGCGCGACCTGGGCCTCGAGCTGGGCCTGCCGCGCGAGATGGTGTTCCGCCATCCCTTCCCGGGCCCGGGCCTCGGCGTGAGGATCCTGGGCGAGGTGAAGCGCGAGTACGCGGAGCTGCTGCGGCGCGCGGACGCGATCTTCATCGAGGAGCTGCGCTCGGCCATCACCGCCGAGGGCGTCTCGTGGTACGACCAGGTGGCGCAGGCGTTCGCGGTGTTCCTCCCGGTGCGAACGGTGGGAGTGATGGGCGACGGGCGCACCTACGATTTCGCGGTGGCGCTGCGCGCGGTGCAGACCACGGACTTCATGACCGCGCATTGGGCGGAGCTGCCCTACGACCTGCTCGCGCGCGTGTCGAGCCGCATCATCAACGAGGTGCGCGGCATCAACCGCGTGACCTACGACATCTCCTCCAAGCCGCCCGCGACGATCGAGTGGGAGTAGATCGCTCGGAGGGCGGAGCAGGGCCCCGCCACGGTGCGCGATTTTGGCGGCCCGTCATTCGGGGTGCGACCCGCAGAGCGATCGCGGCCGACCCGCTCTTGCATGTCATCATGGCGCTCGCCGAGGAGGCCGCTCGATGCCCGACCAGGATGAGTCTTTCATGCGCGAAGCCCTGGCCCTCGCGGCCGAGGCGGCGCGCGCCGGCGAGGTGCCGGTGGGCGCGGTGGTGGTGAAGGACGGGCGCGTGATCGGCCGCGGCTACAACCGCCCAATCTCGGCCGCCGATCCGACCGCCCACGCCGAGATCGTCGCGCTGCGCGAGGCGGCCGCCGCCGAGGGGAATTACCGCCTTCCCGGCTGCGAGCTCTACGTGACGCTCGAGCCGTGCGCGATGTGCGTGGGCGCGATGGTGCACGCGCGGCTCGCCCGGGTCGTGTACGGCGCGTCCGACCCTAAGACCGGCGCCTGCGGCAGCGTGGTCGACCTCACCGCGCTCTCCACCAACCACCAGACGGATTTCGTGGGCGGCGTGCTCGCCGGCGAGTGCGCAGCCGGGTTGCGCGCGTTCTTCGCCGAGCGGCGGCAGCGCTAGCGCGAGCGGGCGCGGGAGCCGCGCCGGGACGGTAGAATGGCTCTCGCCGCCCGCGAGCCGAAAGCCGCATGACCGCACCCCGATTCGTCCACCTGCGCCTGCACACCGAGTACTCGATCGTGGACGGCATGGCGCGCGTGGACGACGCCGTCGCCGCCGCGGCAGCCGACGGCATGCCGGCGCTCGCGATCACCGACCTCTCGAACCTCTTCGGCGCGATCAAGTTCTACGAGGCGGCGCGCGCGCACGGCGTGCAGCCGATCGTCGGCTGCGACCTCTGGCTCACCAACGAGCGCAACCGCGACACGCCTTATCGGGTGCTCGTCCTCGCGCGGAACCGCGCGGGATACCTCGCGCTCTGCGAGCTCCTGAGCCGCGCCCACGCCGCGAACCATTGGCGCGGCCGCGCCGAGGTGAGGCGCGAATGGCTGAAGGATCGCGAGGGCCTCATCGCCCTTTCCGGCGGCGAGTCGGGCGACGTCGGGATGGCGCTCGCGAGCGGCCATGCGGAGCAGGCCGAGTCGCTCGCCCGCGAGTGGGCGAAGGATTTCCCCGGCGCCTACTACCTCGAGCTGCAGCGTGTCGACAAGGTGCGGAACGCCTCCGCGGTGCAGGCGATGGTGAACCTCGCCTCGCGCCTGCGCATCCCGGTGGTCGCGACCCATCCGGTCCAGTTCGTGAAGCCCGGGGATTTCCGCGCGCACGAGGCGCGCGTGTGCATCGCGCAAGGGTACGTGCTGGGCGACAACCGCCGGCCGCGCGATTTCCACCCGGCCCAGTACTTCAAGTCGCAGGCCGAGATGGCGGAGCTTTTCGCCGACATCCCGGAGGCGCTCGAGAACACGGTCGAGATCGCGCGCCGCTGCAGCTTCGAGTTCTCGCTCGGCAAGAGCCGGCTGCCCGATTTCCCCACGCCGCAAGGCGAATCGATCGAGGACTACCTGCGCACGCTCGTGCGCGCGGGGCTCGAGAAGCGGCTGGAGGCGCTCTATCCGGACGCGGCGCAGCGCGACGCGGAGCGCCCGCGCTACCTGGAGCGGCTGGAGTACGAGACGAAGACCATCGTGCAGATGGGCTTCCCGGGGTACTTCCTCATCGTCGCCGACTTCATCAACTGGGCGAAGGGCAACGGCGTTCCCGTGGGTCCGGGCCGCGGCTCCGGCGCGGGCTCGCTCGTCGCCTACTCGCTCGGCATCACCGACCTCGACCCGCTCAAGTACGAGCTCCTTTTCGAGCGCTTCCTCAATCCGGAACGCGTCTCGATGCCCGACTTCGACATCGACTTCTGCCAGGACGGGCGCGACCGCGTGATCGAGTACGTGCGGCACAAGTACGGCGCCGAGTCGGTGTCGCAGATCGCGACCTTCGGCACCATGGCGGCCAAGGCCGTGGTGCGCGACGTGGGCCGCGTGCTCGGGATGCCGTACGGCGAGGTGGACCGCATCGCGAAGCTGGTGCCCTTCGAGCTCGGCATCACGCTCGAGAAGGCGCTCGAGATGGAGCCGCAGCTCAAGCAGCTGGTGGAGGAGCAGGAAGAGGTCGCCGAGCTGATGTCGCTCGCGCGCGCGCTCGAGGGCCTCACGCGGAACGTCGGCATGCACGCGGGCGGCGTGCTGATCGCCCCCGGCAAGCTCACCGACTTCACGCCGCTCTACTGTGCCGAGGGCTCGACGGCGACCGTGAGCCAGTTCGACAAGGACGACGTCGAGAAGGTGGGCCTGGTGAAGTTCGACTTCCTCGGGCTCACCACGCTCACCATCCTCGCCGAAAGCGAGCGCAACATCCGCGCGCTCGGCGAGCCGGCGTTCGACATCCAGGAGATCCCGCTCGACGACGCGCCCGCCTACAAGGTGTTCTCGTCGGGCAACACGGTGGCGATCTTCCAGTTCGAATCGCGCGGCATGCGCGACCTCATCATGAAGGCGCGCCCCGACCGGCTCGAGGACCTCATCGCGTTGAACGCGCTCTATCGCCCGGGACCGATGGACCTCATTCCCGAGTTCATCGAGCGCAAGCACGGGCGCACGCGCTGGGACTACCTCGACCCGCGCCTGAAGGAGATCCTCGATGCCACCTACGGCGTCATGACCTACCAGGAGCACGTCATGACCATCGCGCAGGTGATCGGCGGCTACACGCTGGGCGGGGCCGACCTGCTGCGGCGCGCGATGGGCAAGAAGAAGCCCGAGGAGATGGCGAAGCAGCGCGAGATCTTCCTCCAGGGCGCGACCGAGCGCGGCGTGGACCCCGCCAAGGCGACGGTCCTCTTCGACCAGATGGAGAAGTTCGCGGGCTACGGCTTCAACAAGTCCCACGCCGCGGCCTACGCGTACGTCGCCTACCAGACCGCGTACCTCAAGGCGCACCACGCGAGCGCGTTCATGGCGGCCAACATGTCGGCGGTGATGAACGACACCGACAAGCTGCACGTGCTCTACGACGACGCGGTGGCGAACGGCCTCGCGGTGCAGCCACCCGACATCAACAGGTCGACCTACCGTTTCGTGCCGGTCGACGCGAAGCGCATCCGCTACGGCCTGGGCGGCGTGAAAGGCACCGGCGAGGGGGCGATCGCCTCGATCGTCGCGGCGCGCGAGGCCGCAGGCCCCTTCACCGGGCTCGCCGATTTCTGCCGGCGCGTCGACCGGCGGCTGGTGAATCGCCGCGCGATGGAGGCCTTCATCCGTGCGGGGGCGTTCGACTCGCTGGAAGCCAACCGCGCGAGCCTCCTCGCCTCGCTCGGCGACGCGATCGAGGTGGCGGAGAAGAGCGAGCAGTTCGCCGCGCAGACCAGCCTCTTCGGCGGCGGCGGCTCGGGCGGCGCCGAGGAGGCGTTCGCGCTTACCGCGTGCGCCGATTGGGGCGAGCGCGAGCGCCTGCAGAACGAGAAGCAGGCGCTCGGCTTCTACCTCTCCGGGCATCCGTTCAACGCCTATCGCGACGAGCTGCGGCGCTTCGCGCGCACCTCGCTCGCGAACATCGTCCCGCAGTTCGAGCCGACGATGCTCGCCGGCGTGATCTACGGCGTGCAGCTGAGGAACTCGCGCCGCGGGCGCATGGCGATCCTCACGCTTGACGACGCGACGGCGCGGGTGGAAGTGGTGGTCTACGGCGAGCTCTTCCAGGCGAAGCGGGCGATGATCCAGGAAGACCAGGTGGTGGTGGTGCGCGGCAAGGTCTTCCCGGACGAGTTCTCCGGCGGGCTGCGCATCACCGCGGACGACATCATGGACCTCGCCGAGGTGCGCGCGGCGCATGCGCGGCTGCTGCGGCTCTCGATCAACGGGCAGGCCGATTCGGCGCGCCTCAAGGCGCTGCTCGCGCAATATTCGGGCGGCAAGTGCCACGTCGCGATCCGCTATCGCAACGCGCGGGGCGAGTGCGACATCCGGCTTCCCGAAACCTGCAAGGTGAAGGTCTCGGCGCCGCTCCTCGATTCGCTCGCCCAGTGGCTCGACGAGAAGAACGTCGAGGTCGTCTACTAGCATCGACCAGGGCCGCGGTTTTTCGATCTCAGGGAGGCACGATGGACCTGCAGCTTGAGGGCCGCAGCGCGCTCGTGACCGGCGCGAGCTCCGGCATCGGAAGGGCGATCGCCGCGGCGCTGGCACGCGAGGGCGCGCGCGTGGCGATCGGCGGCCGCCGGCGCGAGCAGCTCGAGTCGCTCGCATCCGAGATCACCGCGGCGGGCGGCGCGGCGCCGGCGATCGTCGTCCACGACGCGCTCGATCCGGGCTACGTGGATGCGGTGGCGGCGCGGTGCGAAGCGGCGCTGGGACCGATCCAGATCCTCATCAACAACGCCGGCGGCAGCCGCGCGTTCGGCAAGGACGCGAGCGACGCGCAGTGGGACGAGGCACTCACGCTCAATTTCACGCGCCATCGCCAGCTCACCAACCGGTTGCTTCCCGGCATGATCGAAGGCCGCTGGGGACGCGTCATCAACATCACCGGCAAGTCGGAGCCGGACAACGTGAACGGCGCGTTCTGCGCGAAGGCGGCGCTCACGGCGTGGTCGAAGGGACTGTCGCGCGAGGTGGGCCGGCACGGCATCACCGTGAACTGCATCCCGCCGGGGCGCATCCTCTCCGAGCAGATCCTGCGCAACTACACGCCGGAGTATCGCGCGTGGCAATCGGAGCACGAGATCCCGATGGGCCGCTATGGCGATCCCGAGGAGCTCGCCGACCTCGCCGCGTTCCTCGCATCGCCGCGAGCCGGCTACATCACGGGCGCCGTGTATCCGGTCGACGGCGGCCTCAGGCGCTACCAGTACTGAGCCGCTTCCGGCATGAATACCTCCGCACCCCTCGACCTGCTCGTGCTCGGCGGCGGCAACGCCGCGCTGTGCGCCGCGATCACCGCGCGCAAGGAGGGACTTCGCGTGCGCATGGTCGAGTGCGCGCCCGTCGCGTTCCGCGGCGGCAACAGCCGGCATACGCGCAACATGCGCACCATGCACGAAGGCCCGCTCGGCCCGCTCGCGGACGCGTATCCGGAAGAGGAGTACTGGCAGGACCTCCTCAAGGTGACCGGCGGCCTGACCGACGAGAAGCTCGCGCGCATGACGATCCGCGAGACCCAGCGCCACGTGCCCTGGATGATCGAGCACGGCGTGCGATTCCAGGCGCCGCTCGGCGGGACGCTGCAGCTCGCGCGCACCAATGCATTCTTCCTCGGCGGCGGCAAGGCGCTCGTGAACGCGTATTACGCGGCGGCCGAGGCGCTCGGCGTCGAGGTGTCGTACGACACGGAGGTGGTGGACCTCGCGATCGAAGGCGGCCGCTTCATGGCCGCGTCGGTGGCCCGCGGCGGCGTACGCAGCGAGCTCCGCGCGAAGGCGGTGGTCGTCGCGGCCGGCGGCTTCGAGTCGAACCTCGCGTGGCTCCGCGACGCGTGGGGACCGCCCGCCGACAATTTCATCGTGCGCGGCACGCCGTACAACATGGGCGTGGTGCTGAAGCTGCTGCTCGCGAAGGGCGCGCAGCCGGTGAGCGACCCCACCCAGGGCCATTGCGTCGCGATCGACGCGCGCTCGCCGCGCTACGATGGCGGCATCGTGACGCGCGTGGATGCGGTATCGCTCGGCATCGTCGTGAACCGCAACGCCGAGCGCTTCTACGACGAGGGCGAGGATTTCTGGCCCAAGCGCTACGCGATCTGGGGGCGGCTGGTGGCGGGACAGCCGGACCAGATCGGCTACTCGATCATCGATGCCAAGTCGATGGGCAAGTTCATGCCGCCGGTGTTCCCGCCGATGAAGGCGCGCTCCATCGCGGAGCTCGCGGCGGCTCTCGAGCTCGACGCGGCGGCGCTCGAGCGCACGGTCGCCGCGTTCAACGCCGGCGTGAGGCCCGGCGCCTTCGACCACACCAGGCTCGACGATTGCCGCACGCAGGGAATCTCGCCGCCGAAGACCCATTGGGCGCGCCGCATCGACACGCCGCCGTACTACGCGTGGCCGCTGCGCCCCGGCATCACCTTCACCTACCTCGGCGTCGGCGTCGACGGCAAGGCCCGCATGCGCATGCAGGACGGCCGGCTCGCCGAGAACGTCTGGGCCGCGGGCGAGATCATGGCCGGCAACATCCTCGGCAAGGGCTATCTCGCCGGGATCGGCATGGCGATCGGCACCACGTTCGGGCGCATCGCGGGCGAGGAGGCCGCGCGCCATGTCCGCGCCTGAGGGAAGCCGCCTCGCCGCGACCCTCGAGGAAGCGCAGCGCGTGCTCGCGATCTGCAACGCGTGCCGTTACTGCGAAGGCTATTGCGCCGTTTTTCCGGCGCTCGAGCGGCGCCTCTCCTTCGACGAGGGCGACATCCACTATCTCGCGAGCCTGTGCCACAACTGCGGCTCGTGCCTGTACGCGTGCCAGTACGCGCCGCCCCACGAGTTCCGGCTGGACTTCCCGCGCGTGATGGCGCAGGTGCGCGCGGAGACCTATCGCAAGTACGCCGCGCCGGCGGCGTTCGGCGCGCTCTTCGGACGCAACGGCATCGCGGTCGCCTCCGCCATGGTCGCGAGCTTGATCCTCGCGTTCGCCTTTCTCGTCGCCTTCGCCGGTGCCGATCGCTTCGCCACGGCGTGGAGCGATACGCAAGGCGCCTTCTACGCGATCCTCCCCCATGGCCCGATGACCGCGATCTTCGGCATCGCGTTCCTGCTCGCGCTCGCGGCGCTCGCGGCGAGCTTCGCGCGCTTCTGGCGCGACACGGGCGAGCGGGTCGGTGATCTCACCGGGCGTCCGTCGGCGGAGGCGGCGCACGACGCGTTCCGCCTGCGCTACCTCGACGGCGGCGGAATCGGTTGCACCTATCCCGAAGGGAAGCCGTCGTACACGCGCCGCCGCTTCCATCACTTCACGTTCTACGGATTCCTGCTGTGCTTCGCCGCGACGAGCGTGGCGACGATCGACCACTACGTGTTCGGATGGGAGGCTCCGTATCCGTGGTCGAGCCTGCCCGTGATCCTGGGGACGCTCGGCGGCATCGGGCTCCTCGTCGGTCCTGCGGGGCTCGCCTGGCTCAAGATGCGGCGCGATCCCGAGCTCGCCGATCCGAAGCAGGACGGCATGGACGTGGCGTTCCTCGCGCTGCTCTTCCTCACGGGCCTCACCGGGTTGCTGCTGCTCGCCTGGCGCGAGAGCGCGGCGATGGGCTCGTTGCTCGCGATCCACCTCGCGATGGTGCTCGCGTTGTTCGCGACGATGCCGTACGGCAAGTTCGTGCACGCGATCTACCGCCTCGCGGCGCTCGTGCGCTACCACCAGGAGCGCCGCCGCCCGGTGCCGGAAGCCGCCGCGGAATAAAAAGGGGTCAGATCCCTTTTCCCGTTGCCGTTCCGACGGGCCGTCTGCGAAAAGGGATCGGACCCTTTTTCATTCCGTCGGGCGGCTCTCGAAAGTCGAGAACTCGCCCTCGGCCTCGACCACCTCGAGGCTCTCCACGATCGCGGAGTCCGGCCCGCGGCGCGCCCACGCGACGATCGCCTCCACCGCTTCTCCGGGTCCTTGCACGATCGCCTCGACGCTTCCGTCCCGCCGGTTGCGCACCCAGCCGGTGATGCCGAAGCGCTGCGCGGCGCGCACCGTGGCGTAGCGAAATCCCACGCCCTGCACGCGGCCGCGCACCACCAGGCGCCGCGTGAGCCGTTCGCTATTCATCCCCGCTCACCCGGCCGCGCAGGCGCTTGGTCTTCGCGATGAGCTTCTTGCCCTCGATGCGGCGCTTCTTCGACGATGCGGTAGGCCGCGTGGCGACGCGCTTCTTCGGCACGTGGTTCAGCCGCACGAGGCGTTCCCGGAGCCGCTCGAAGGCGACCTCCCGATTGCGGTGCTGCGAGCGCGAGTCCTGCGCGATCACCACCACGCCCGAGGGCGGATGCACCAGCCGCAGCGCGGACTCCGTGCGGTTCACGTGCTGGCCTCCCGCGCCGCTCGCGCGAAACGCCTGCACCTCCACCTCGCGCTCGAGCGTCTCGCGGTCGAGGGCGTAGGGCGGCGGTCGTTGCGGGGCTCGGGACGGCATGGGGATCGGGACGATTACAGGTGTATTTTGCACGCGGGCCGGATTGTGACCGTGATCACACGCGGTGCGCGACGCGCCGCGAGACCATGGCGGCATTCGCGGGCGAACGGTCCACGTCCGCGAATTTTCCCGCAAGGCGCACTTGCGAGCCGCCCGCCGGAGGGATCTGGCGGGCGATTTTTTTATGCGCCGCCTCGAGCGGCCGCTTCTGTCCGCTCCAACGGCGTCACATCTTTCTATTTGATGCGCATGCCGGGCTGCGCGCCCGAATCCGGCGCGAGCAGGTAGATGCCGTTGCCGTCGCCGGCGGCGAGCACCATGCCCTGCGATTCGCCGAAGCGCATCTTGCGCGGCGCGAGGTTCGCCACCATCACCGTGAGCTTGCCGACCAGCTCCTTGGGCGTGTACGCCGAGCGGATGCCCGCGAACACGGTGCGGCTCTCGATGCCGATGTCGAGCGTGAGCTTGAGGAGCTTGTCGGCATCGGCCACGAGCTCCGCCTCGACGATGCGCGCGACGCGCAGGTCGAGCTTGCCGAAGTCGTCGATCGAGATCGTGTCGCCCACCGGAAGGATCACCGCCGGCTTGGGCGGCTCGACCGGCTCGAGCTTGAACTCGGCCGCGTCGCCCGCCGCCTTGTCGCCGGCGGGCGCAGGCTTGGCGGGCGCGGGCTTCACGTCCGGCTCGAGGAGCTGGTCGATCTGCTTCGGGTCGATGCGCGAGACGAGGTGCCGATACGGCTGCACCTTGTGGCCGGGCTTGAGCGGATTCGCCACGTCGTCCCAGGTGAGCGGCTTCGCGAGCCCGAGGAACGCCTCGACTTCCTCCGCCATCTTCGGCAGCACCGGCTTCAGGTAGATCGTGAGGATGCGGAAGAGCTCGAGGTAGAGCGTGCAGAACCACTGCAGCGCCGCATCCTGGCCGCTCTCCTTGGCGATCTCCCAGGGTTTCTGCTCGTCGACGTACTGGTTCACGCGGTCGGCGAGGAACATCACCTGGCGGATCGCCTTGCCGAACTCGCGCGCGTCGTAGTCGGCGGCGATCGCGTCGGCGAAGCTCCTCACCTCGAAGAGGATCGAGGGCGCCTGGTCGTCGTCCGGCTCCGGCGCCTGGAGGCTGCCGCGCATCTTGTGCCGCAGCTCGCGCGCCGCCGAGAGCGGCTCCTCGGTGAGGGCGCCGCCGAAGCGCTTGGCGATGAACCCCGCCGCACGGCTCGCGATGTTCACGTACTTGCCGACGAGGTCCGAATTCACCCGCGCGAGGAAGTCGTCGGGATTGAAATCCAGGTCCTCGACGCGGTCGTTGAGCTTCGCGGCGAGGTAATAGCGCACCCATTCCGGGTTCAAGCCCAGCTCGATGTACTTCTGCGGGCTCACCGAGACGCCGCGCGACTTCGACATCTTCTCGCCCGAGAGCTGCAGGAAGCCGTGGACGTAGACCGAATCGGGCACCTTGCGCCCGGCGAACTTGAGCATCGCCGGCCAGAAGAGCGCGTGGAAGTAGATGATGTCCTTGCCGATGAAGTGCACCTGCTCGAGCTTGGGATCCGCCATGTACCTGGCGAAGTCCTGGCCCTTTTTCTCGAGGAAATTCTTGAGCGAGGCGAGGTAGCCGATCGGGGCGTCCAGCCAGACGTAGAAATACTTCCCGGGCGAGCCCGGGATCTCGATGCCGAAGTAGGGGGCGTCGCGCGTGATGTCCCAGTCGTTCAAGCCGCCGTCCAGCCACTCGCGGACCTTGTTCGCGACCTCCGGCTGGAGGCGCCCGTCCTGCGTCCAGCCCTTGAGGAACTCGACGCAGCGCGCATCGGAAAGCTTGAAGAAGAAATGCTCGGACCTCTTGAGCACCGGCTTCGCGCCGGTGAGCACCGAATAGGGGTTCTTGAGGTCGGTGGGGGCGTAGACCGCGCCGCAGTTCTCGCAGGAATCGCCGTACTGGTCCTTCGTCCCGCACTTCGGGCACTCGCCCTTGATGTAGCGGTCCGGCAGGAACATGCCCTTCACCGGATCGAAGAACTGCTCGATGGTCTTCGTCTCGATGAAGCCCGCCTCGCGCAGCGCCTCGAAGATCTGCGCGGAGAGCTCGCGGTTCTCCGGCGAGTGCGTGCTGTAGAAGTTGTCCCAGCTGATGCCGAAGCGCTGGTAGTCGCGGCGGTGGGACTCCGCGACCTTGCCGATCAGCTCCTCGGGCGTGGTTCCCTCCGCCTCCGCCTTGAGCATGATCGGCGCGCCGTGCGTGTCGTCTGCGCAGACGAAGGTCACGCGATGGCCCTGGAGCCTCTGGAAGCGCACCCAGATGTCGGCCTGGACGTACTCCATGATGTGGCCGATGTGGAACGGCCCGTTGGCGTACGGGAGCGCCGTGGTGACGAAGAGCTTGCGGGGCATGAACGAGGGATGGGCAGGCTCCGCGATGATAGCAAATTGCTTTAAAATTCCCTGTTCGCTCCCATTTTCATTCCACGGTTTTTCTCCTTCCTCCCGCATGGCCACCGAGAACGAAGTCCTCGCCGCGCTCGCCGAGCTGGTCGACCCCGTCACCGGGCGCAATTACGTCGAGTCGAAGAGCGCGCGCAACGTGAAGCTCGAGGGCGACCGCGTCTCGCTCGACATCCTGCTCGGCTATCCGGCGCGCGGCGTGCTGGAGACGGTGCGCCGCCAGGTGGCCGAGCGCGTGCAGCAGCTCCCGGGCGTCGCGCATGCGAGCGTCCACGTCGCCTCGAAGATCGTCTCGCACGCCGTGCAGCGCGGCGTGAAGCTCGTTCCCGGCATCAAGAACATCATCGCCGTCGCCTCGGGCAAGGGCGGCGTCGGCAAGAGCACCACTGCGGTGAACCTCGCATTGGCGCTCGCCGCCGAGGGCGCCTCGGTCGGCATGCTGGACGCGGACATCTACGGCCCGTCGCAGCCGCTCATGCTCGGCATCACCGGGCGGCCGCAGTCGAAGGACGGCAAGACCATGGAGCCGATGGAGGGCCACGGGGTGCAGGCGATGAGCGTCGGCTTCCTCATCGAGCCGGACACGCCGATGGTCTGGCGCGGGCCGATGGTCACGCAGGCGCTGGAGCAGCTCCTCACCGAGACCCGCTGGCGCGACCTGGACTACCTCGTGGTGGACCTTCCACCCGGCACCGGCGACATCCAGCTCACGCTCGCGCAGAAGGTGCCGGTCACCGGGGCGGTCATCGTCACCACGCCGCAGGACATCGCGCTCGTGGATGCGCGGAAGGGCCTCAAGATGTTCGAGAAGGTGGGCATTCCCATCCTCGGCATCGTCGAGAACATGGCGATCCACGTATGCTCGAACTGCGGCCACGCGGAGCACATCTTCGGCTCCGGCGGCGCGGAGAAGATGTCCAAGGACTACGGCGTCGAGGTGCTGGGGAGCCTGCCGCTCGACATCCGCATCCGCGAGCAGGCCGATTCCGGCAAGCCCACGGTCGTGACCGAGCCCGAAGGGCCGGTCGCCGCGATCTACCGCGACATCGCCCGCAAGGTGGCGGCGAGGATCGCGAAGCAGGCCGAGGACCGCTCGTCCGTGTTCCCGAAAATCGTCGTCCAGAATAACTAGAAGCTCATCACTCCCGCGGAGGCGGGAGTCCGGGGAGATTCATGAGCATCAAGAGCGACAAGTGGATCCGCCGCATGGCGGAGGAGCATCGCATGATCGAGCCCTTCGAGCCGGGCCAGGTGCGCTCGGTCGACGGCAAGCGGATCGTCTCCTACGGCACGTCGAGCTACGGCTACGACGTGCGCTGCTCGAACGAATTCAAGGTTTTCACCAACGTGCATTCGACCGTGGTGGATCCCAAGAACTTCGATGAGAAGTCGTTCGTCGACCTGCAGGGTGACGTGTGCATCATCCCTCCGAACTCCTTCGCCCTGGCGCGCACGGTCGAGAGGTTCAAGGTGCCGCGGAACATCCTCATCGTGACGCTCGGCAAGAGTAGCTATGCCCGCTGCGGGATCGTCGTGAACGTGACGCCGCTCGAGCCCGAGTGGGAGGGCTACGTGACCCTCGAGTTCTCCAACACCACGCCGCTGCCCGCCAAGATCTACGCGAACGAGGGCGTGGCCCAGATGCTCTTCTTCGAGTCGGACGAGGTCTGCGAGACCTCCTACGCCGACCGCGGCGGCAAATACCAGGGGCAGAAGGGCGTGACGCTCCCCAAGATGTGAGATTCTCCACAGCGGTGAACGCGAGTCCGCGTTTCGGGACAAAAAAGTTGCAACCGGGCGGATTTTTTGCCCTATACTTCGGCCCAAATTTTTCCGATCGCGCCGCTCTCGCGCGGCGCGGGCGAAGCCCCCGAGGGGAGATGAAGGAGGTCATCATGACAGGAGCGAGGAAGTCGGGCGGGCTGCAGCACCGCACCCATGCCGGCGCGCGCGTCGCGTCCGGGACGCCCACATTCTCCTGTCGATACAAGCCGCGATGCCCCGAACCGCCACTGTAAAACGGCTCCGACCGCAGCCGGAGTTCCCCCTCGATTCGCACCCCGAAGTCAGCCTCGACTTCACGCGCGTCAAGCAGTACCTCGCGAGGCACCCCTACAAGAAGCCCGTCCTGATCGTCGACCTGGAAATCGTCCGGTCGAAGGCGCGCCGTTTCCGCGCGGCGCTCCCGCGCGTGCGCCCGCACTTCGCGGTGAAGGCGAATCCGGATCCGCGCGTGCTGAAGGCGCTCATCCAGGAAGGCTGCGGCTTCGAGATCGCCTCCATCGCGGAGCTCGACCTGCTCCTCACGCTCGGCGTGCCGGTCGACGAGATCTTCTATTCCAACCCGATGAAGTCGCGCGCCTACCTCGAGTACGCCGCGGCGAAGGGCGTGGAGTGGTACGTGGTGGACAGCGTCGAGGAGATTCGCAAGGTCCAGTCGGTCAAGGCCGACGCCAAGCTGTACCTGCGCATCGACGCGCCCAACATCGGCAGCGACTGGCCGCTCGCCGGCAAGTTCGGCGCCCACATGAACGACGTGCCCGATCTCATCGAGGCGGCGGTCGACTGCAAGGCGGACCTCGCCGGCGTCACCTTCCACGTCGGCTCCCAGTGCCTCAACCCCGAGAACTGGCGCGTGGGCATGGAGCGCGCGCGCAAGGTCTTCGCCGCGATGCGCGCCGTGGGCCTCAACCCGCGGCTCCTCAACCTGGGCGGCGGCTATCCCGTGCGCCACGTGAAGCCGATCCCCTCGATCGAGACCATCGCCGAGGTGATCAACAAGGAGCTGCGCCATTTCGGGCCCGAGGTGCAGGTGATCGCCGAGCCCGGGCGCTACCTCGCCTCCGACGCCGGCTATTTCATCTGCCGCGTGGTCGGCACCGCGACCCGCAACAACGAGCGCTGGATGTACTGGGATGCGGGGGTCTTCGGCGGCGTGATCGAGACCACCGAGGGCCTGCGCTACACGATCTACACCGAGCGCGACGGCGAGCCCGTGGCGTGGAACGTGGCGGGTCCCACCTGCGACTCGGTGGACGTCGTGATGCGCGACGAGCTGCTGCCGGCCGACCTGCAGGAAGGCGACATGATCTTCATCAAGAACGCCGGCGCCTACACCACCGCGTACGCGAGCAACTTCAACGGCTTCCCGCTGCCGGAAGTAGCGACCGTCGGCGGCTAGGACGGCATCGGCTCGCCGACGAGGATGCGCGTCGTCGCCCGCGGGCCCGTCGACTAGTGGCGCAGGACTTCTGGGCTTCGAGCGGCTTCGCGCTCCTCGAGCGCAGCGCCTCCGGCCTGCGTCCCACCGAGGCGTGGCTGGCACGTTTTCTCGCGCGTGAGGAGCTCGCGCCGCCGGCCGAAGCGGGCGCGCAGGAGCGCGCGCTGCACGCGAAGCTCGCGCGGGACCCGCGGGCGCCCGTGGCTGCCGCCGAGGTGGAGCGCGTCGAGGATGCCGACGCGCGCGACAACTGGCGCGCCTTCCTGCGCTTCCGCGCTCACCTCTGGGCGCACGCAACCCTCGAGGACGGCTATCGCAGCCTCTTCGGCGCCGGCGCGGTGGACCTCGCGCCGCCGTTCGTCGACGCGCTCGTGCAGGCGATCACGCGTTCGATGCTCGA
This sequence comes from Usitatibacter sp., assembly GCA_035605915.1. Taxonomy (GTDB): domain Bacteria; phylum Pseudomonadota; class Gammaproteobacteria; order Burkholderiales; family Usitatibacteraceae; genus Usitatibacter. Next base: position 43,553 of record DATNGJ010000027.1, on the reverse strand, counting down.
AGGGACCGCGGATGCCTGGCTCTGCCGCGCCGCCGAGATGCTCTTCCGCCGCCAGCGCCTCGCCGCCGAGGACGGCCGGATCCTCGCCGCCGATGCCGCGACCGTCGAGACCTACGCCGAGACCGGCGGCTTCGGCGCGGTGGGGAAGCTCCTGCGCTCGCAGGGCACCTCCACCGCCGCGGTGAAGATGGACGTCCTCACGCACGAGAACGCCCCGTTCTATTTCCTGCGCGACGAGCTCTACTCGTTCGTCCTCGACCTCACGGCCGGCTCCGGCGGCGCGGCGGCGCTCGCGCGCGTCCTCGAGCGCTGGATAGCCCACCTGGCGGGGGTCGCCGTCACGATCGAGCCGGCGAGCCGCGTGGAAGATGCCCGATGGCGATGGCACGTGGGCCTCGATCTCGATTCCACGTCGATCCTGAACGCGCTGTATCGCGGCGAAAGCGTCGCGCCGCGGGAGCTCGAGCGCCTGCTGCTGCTCTTTCGCCTCGAGTTCCGCGACCCGGCCGACGCGGCGCCGCAGCTCGCCGGACGCCCGGTGTACCTCGGGCTCGCATGCCGTCCCGACCGCACGCTGAAGCTGAAACCGCAGAACCTGCTCGCGAACCTGCCCTTCGCCGCGGCGGTTTCGCGAGGCGCGTAAAATGGATCGTTCGAGGAGCACCCGCCCATGACCACGACCGAAGACACCACGAGCTTCATGCTCTCCAACGAAATCGAATTGCTGATGGCGGAGCGCGCGCACCTGCTTCGCCTGGCCGGAGCGGCGGCGCAATTCGTCGCGGTCATGGAAAGCCGAAGCCTTCCGGAGAAGGTGGCGACCGAAGCCGAGATCCTCGCCGAGAGCGTGAACGCGCTCCCCGAGGACACGCTCAAGGACGCCCTCGTCGCCATCACCACCGGCATCCCTACGACCTGAGGAACCCATGAACCAGGACGCATTCAACATGAGCATCCGCAAGTTCCTGAAGCGGGTCGGCGTGCATTCGCAGCGCGAGATCGAGGCGGCGGTCGAGCACGGCATCAGCACCGGCAAGCTCAAGGGCACCGAGAGCCTGCCCGTGAAGATGACCCTCACCATGGGCGGCACGGAGCTCGACGTCACCTTCGACGACAAGATCGACCTCGAGTGAACGACGACGGCGCCGCTGCCCTCGGCGTCACGTACGACGACATCGAGGCGGCGGCGAAGCGCATCGAGGGCGTCGCGCACCGCACGCCGGTCGCGACCTCGCGCCAGTTCGACCAGCTCGCGGGCTGCCGCGCGTATTTCAAGTGCGAGAACCTGCAGCGCATGGGGGCGTTCAAGTTCCGCGGCGCCTACAACGCGCTCGCGGCGCTCGACGAGGCATCGCGCCGCCGCGGCGTGGTCGCGTTTTCTTCCGGCAACCACGCGCAGGCGGTCGCGCTCGCCGGGCGCATCCTCGCAATCCCCGCGACCATCGTGATGCCGGCCGATGCCCCGCAGGTGAAAGTGGCGGCGACGCGCGGCTACGGCGCCGAGGTGGTGTTCTACGATCGCGCCGCGGGCGAAAGCCGCGAGGCGGTCGCCGAGCGCGTGTCGCGCGAGAAGGGCGCGAGCGTGATCCCGCCGTTCGACCATCCGCTGGTGATCGCCGGGCAGGGAACGGCGGCGAAGGAGCTGATCGAGGAAACCGGCGCCCTCGACTACCTGTTCGTGTGCACCGGCGGGGCGGGGCTGCTCTCCGGATCCGCGGTCGCCGCGCGCCACCTGGCGCCGGAAATCCGCGTCGTGGGCGTGGAGCCCGCCGCGGGCGACGACGCGGCGCGCTCGTTCCGCACGAAGACGCTGCAGCGGGTGGAGAACCCGGTCACCATCGCGGACGGCGCGCGCACGCAGTCGCTCGGCGCGATCACCTTCCCGCTGGTGCTGCGCCACGTGTTCGACATCATCACGGTCACCGACCCGCAGATCGTCGAGGCGATGCGCTTCCTGTGGGAGCGCATGAAGCTCGTGGTCGAGCCCACGGGAGCGCTCGCGACCGCGGGCGTGCTCTCGGGCGCGATCGACGTGCGCGAGCGGCGCGTCGGCATCATCCTTTCGGGCGGCAACGTGGACCTGAAAGCGATGGCATCGCTCTTCGCTTGACCGCGCTCCGGAGGCTCGGCGAGGCGCTTCCGCGGCGCGGCAACGCGGCGCTCGCCGCCTGCGGGCGCCTCCTGCTGCGCGTCCTCGGCTGGCGCATCGAGGGCGGGATTCCCGACCTGCCGAAGCTCGTCATCGCCGTCGCGCCCCACACCTCGAACTGGGACTTCGTGATCGGCATCGCGGCGATGTTCGCGCTCGACCTTCGCCTCTCGTTCCTCGGCAAGCACACGCTCTTCCGCGGGCCTTTCGATCGATGGCTGCGCTGGATCGGCGGCATCGCGGTCGACCGCGCGAGCCCGCACGGCGTCGTCGCCGAATGCGTGCGCGCCTTCGCGGCCTCGGATCGGCGCGTGCTCGCGCTCGCGCCGCAGGGCACCCGGAAGGGGACGGGACGTTTCCGCAGCGGCTTCCTGCACATCGCGCGCGGCGCCGGCGTGCCGGTGCTCCTCGCCGCGCTCGACTACGAGTCGCGCTGCGTGCGTCTCGGGCCGCTGCTGCAGCCCACGGCCGACCTCGAGGCGGACCTCGCGAGGATCGAGGCGCACTTCGCGCCGGTGCGCGGGAAGCGGCCGCGAACGGCCGGCGCAAGCTTCGGCGACTTATAATCTGCGCTCCATCGGAGCGCCTTCTTGAGCCTTCTCGCCCTGCTCGTCGCGCTGCTCGCGCAGCACGCCTATCCGCCCGAGCCGCGGCGCGGGCTTCCCGCCTTCTATGGGCGCATGTGCATCTCCGCGGCGAAGCGACTGGACGCGGGCGATCGCAACTCCGGCATCGTCGCGTGGTTCGCGCTGATGATCGCGGTGCTGGTCCCGGCGGCGCTCCTCACGGCGCTCGCCTCCGCGATCCATCCGTTCGTGCTCTGGATCGTCGACATCGTGGTGCTCTACGCGACGCTGCGCTTCCTGCAGACCGCGGCGGAGCTGGGCGCGATCGAGAAGCTGCTGCGCGAGGGCGACGTGGGCGGCGCGGCGAGCCGGCTCGCGCAGTGGCAGGGGGAGCCCGTCACGGCGGACGACGCCGGCAGCCTCGCGCGGCTCGCGGCGGAGCACGCGCTGCGCGAGGCGCACCAGGGCGCGTTCGCGCCGCTCTTCTGGTACCTGGTGCTGCCGGGCCCGATCGGCCTCGTGCTGTATCCGCTCGCGCTGCGCGCGGCGCAGGGCTGGGAGCAGGTCGTGGACGAGGACCAGCGCGACTTCGGCTGGTTCGCGGGACGCGCGTTCCACGCCATCGACTGGATCCCGCAACGCCTCACCGCGTTCGTGTTCGCCGTCGTGGGCGACTTCGAGGACGCGATCTTCTGCTGGCGCTCGCAGGCCGCGGCGTGGCTGCGTCCCGAGGAGGGCATCGTGCTCGCGAGCGGCGCGGGCGCCCTGGGCGTGCGCCTGGGCGATCCGATCTCGGAGGGCGGTGCGCTCGTGGTGCGCCCGTCGCTCGGCGTGGGCGAGGGCGCGCGCGAGGACGCGCTCGCGAGCCTCGAGGCGCTGTTGTGGCGCTCGCTCGCCCTGTGGCTCATCGTCTTCCTGCTGCAGGCGGCGCTGCATTATCACTGACCGGCGCCGCGCGCACGCTTGCGAAAGTGCTAGTCTGGAACCATCTCCGGGTGCCACGGAGGTGACGCATGCCCGCAGTCCGACCGGCCGCCGTCGCCGGAATGTTCTATCCCGGCGAGCCGTCCTCGCTCGCCGCCGAGGTCGCGAGCTACCTCGCGGCCGCCCCCGCAGCGAAGCGCGCGGCCGCCCCGAAGGCGATCATCGCGCCGCACGCCGGCTACATGTATTCCGGAGCGATCGCCGGCTCGGTCTACGCGCGCATCGCGCCGCTCGCCGGGCGCGTGCGGCGGGTGGTCCTCGCCGGCCCCGCGCATCGTGTCCATGTTCCGGGCGTCGCGTTGCCGGCCGTGCGCGAGTTCGAGACGCCGCTCGGCGCCGTCGCCCTCGACGAGGAGGCGATCGCCATCGCGCGCAGGTTCCCCTTCGTCGAGGTGAACGACCGCGCCCATGCGCTCGAGCATTCGCTCGAGGTGCACCTGCCATTCCTCAAGGCCGCGCTGGGCGATTTCCGCCTGATGCCGCTGGTGGTGGGCGATGCCGGGCCGGCGCAGATGGCGGCGCTGCTCGAGGCGCTGTGGGGCGGCGAGGAGACGCTCGTCGTCGTGAGCTCGGACCTCTCGCACTACCTGCCCTACGAATCCGCGCGCCAGCGCGACGGGGGAACGGCGCGCGCGATCCTCGGCCTCGATGCGCACCTCACTCCGGACGACGCGTGCGGCGCGGCTCCCATCAACGGCCTCCTCGAGCTCGCGCGCTCCCATGCCCTCGAGCCCGAGCTGGTCGACCTGCGCAACTCCGGGGACACGGCGGGAAGCCGCGACCGCGTGGTGGGCTACGGCGCCTTCGCGTTCTACGAGCCACGCCATGGATGAACGGGAGCGCCGCGGGCGCATCCTGGTCCGGCTCGCGCACGATTCGATCCACGCCGGCATCGACGGCGAGTGGGCGCGCCGCGACTGGGAAGAGGAATGGCTGCGCGAGACCACCGCGAGCTTCGTCACGCTGCGCGATGCGGGCGAGCTGCGCGGTTGCATCGGAACGGTCGATGCGCACCGTGCCCTGGGCGACGACGTGACGCACAACGCGCACGCCGCGGCGTATCGCGACCTGCGCTTCCCGCCGGTCACGGCCGAGGCGCGCGATCGCCTCGAGGTGGAGGTCTCCGTGCTCTCCGCGCGCATTCCGGTGCACGTCCGCAGCGAGGCGGAGGCCGCGCGCGTGCTTCGCCCCGGCATCGACGGGATCGTGCTCGAGTACGGCGTGTTCCGCGCGACCTTCCTGCCGCAGGTATGGGAAGGCCTGCCGGACCCGATCGATTTCCTCGCGGAGCTGCGGCGCAAGGCGCGCCTGCCCGCGCGCTTCTGGCACCACGACCTGCGGCTTTCGCGCTACACGGTGGAGAAGTACCGATGAGCGCCCGCGTGCCCGATCCGATCGGCGACGTCCATCCCGGGCGCTGGTGGCACCGGCTCGACGACGGCCGGGTGCAATGCGACCTGTGCCCACGCGAGTGCCGCCTGCACGAGGGCCAGCGCGGCGCCTGCTTCGTGCGCGCGCGGGTGGACGATCGCATGGTGCTCACGACGTACGGGCGCTCCTCGGGCTTCTGCGTGGACCCGATCGAGAAGAAGCCGCTCAACCACTTCCTGCCGGGCTCGTCGGTGTTGTCGTTCGGCACGGCCGGATGCAATCTCGCTTGCAAGTTCTGCTTGAGCCCGGGCACGTGGATCGCGACGAGCGATGGCATGCGCCGCATCGGCGATTTGTTCGACGCATGTCCTGAAAGTATGCCGCTCGGGGACGGTGCGGTCGGTATCCCCGAGGGCCTCGAGGTGTCGACGCGCGAAGCGAAGCGAACGCGGGTCTCGAAGGTCTTCTCCAGGCCCTATGCGGGCGAGCTCGTGTGGCTGCGGGCCGCTTGCTGCCCTCCGATCGAGGTGACGCCGAACCACGGCATCTTCGCCGCGCACCGCACGAATCTCGATGAAGTCCGCAAGGTCCCGGCCGGAGAGCTGACGACCGATCATTACCTTGTCGTGCCCAAGCGCGCAGCCGGCACGTGCGAGGTCATTATCGAGACGCGGGACTGGCTTGGCGGACTCGACATTGCCCGTCGCATCGTGCGCGGCCGGAGGATCGAAAGCTGGCAGCTTGCCGAGGTGCTGCGCATGGACGGGACGTCGGGCGAAATCGGCGCAGCCCTCGGGTACCACCCCGCTTACGTCCGGAAGCCCAGGGGCCAGCTCGCGCGAGGAGTGTTGGCGCCGTTCCCGCGTGAACGGGACATCACGTTGGCCGTCCGGGATGGCCGCGTTCGATTTGTCGGCGAGAAGGGCGCGGGCGCGCCGGAATCGCTCGCACTCACCACCGATTTCGCCTGGCTGCTGGGCATTTTCTGCGCCGAGGGCGCCATCGTCCGCAACTCAAAGCGCCCCAACTCGTACCTCGTGTCGTTCTGCTTCGGCCCGCACGAGCAGGAGCTGATCGCGCGCACCGCGCAGCTCCTCGGCTGCATCTTCCAGGCCCGGCCCGTGATCGTTGCGCGCCGGACCACGACGACCGTCGAGGTCCGCCAGACGTCGATTGCGCGGCTGTTCGAAGCGCTTTGCGGTCGCGGCGCCCATCACAAGCAGGTCCCGCCGCCGGTGATGAACGCGCCGGCTCCGGTGATGCGCGCGTTTCTCGATGGCTATCTCGCAGGCGACGGCCACCGCACGGCGGCTCACGCGGTCGGGCTCACCGTGTCCGAGCGGCTGGCGCTCGGCCTGTTCGAGCTCGGCTTGCACATCGGCATCCTGCCGACGTATTTCGGGCACACGCCCGCGCCGACGAAGCTGATCGAAGGACGCACGGTCCAGCAGAGCGAGTTCTACATCGTGAAGTACTTGCGAAAGCGTTTCGACGCGGGTTTCGATGCAAGGCCCGAGCGTTCCCGGTGGCATGAGACCGAGGCGAATTTCCTGGTTCCATTGAGCCGCATCGAGCGAGTGCCGTATTCCGGCCTGGTCTACAACCTCGAGGTCGACGACGCCGATCACTCCTACCTCGCGCCGTTTCTCGCCGTGGCCAACTGCCAGAACTGGGATATCTCCAAGTCGCGCGACATGGACCGGCTGATGGATCGCGCCTCGCCCGAGGCGATCGCGCGCGCGGCGGTCGAATCGGGCTCGGCGAGCGTCGCGTTCACGTACAACGACCCGGTGATCTTCGCCGAGTACGCGATGGATGCGGCGGACGCCTGCCGCGCGGCCGGGGTGAAGACGGTCGCCGTGACGGCGGGCTACATCTCGCCGCAGCCGCGGCGGGAGTTCTACGCGAAGATGGACGCGGCGAACGTGGACCTCAAGGGCTTCACCGACGAGTTCTACGTGAAGCTCGCCGGCGCGCACCTGAATCCCGTGCTCGACACGCTCTCGTACATCCACCACGAGACCGAGTGCTGGCTCGAGATCACCACGCTCCTCATCCCCGGCAAGAACGATTCCGACGCCGAGATCCGCGAGGAAAGCCACTGGATCCGACGCGAGCTCGGTCCGGACGTGCCGCTCCACTTCACCGCCTTCCACCCGGATTTCAAGATGACCGACCTGCCGCCGACGCCCGCTGCGACCGTGGCGCGTGCGCGGCGCATCGCGATGGACGAAGGGCTGCGCTACGTCTATACCGGGAATGTCCACGATCGCGAAGGCGGCACCACCGCCTGCCCCGACTGCCAGGCGCCGCTCGTCGAGCGCGACTGGCACCGCATCGTGGCCTACCGCCTCACCGACGACGGGCATTGTCCCGATTGCGGCAGCGCGATCGCGGGGCGCTTCGGCCGGTTCGCGCTGCGCGAGCAGTTCGGGCGGCGCCGCATCCCCGTGAGGCTCGCGCGCTAGAAAAAGGTCAGCGCGACCACTCGGGATGCTCCTCGTGCAGCTCCCGCTGCTGCTCGATCAGCACCTGGTAGAACGAGAGGCGCTCGGGGCTGATCTCGCGCCGGTTGGCCGCGTCGATCACCGCGCAGCCGGGCTCGCCGAGATGGCGGCAATCGTTGAACTTGCAGCGGCCCAGGTACGGCCGGAACTCGCGCATCGCCTCGCCGATCTGGTCCTCGGTGAGGTGGAAGAGGCCGAACGACTGGAAGCCCGGCGTGTCGATGATCGCGGTGTCGCGATCGAGGCGGTAGAGGCGCGAGAACGTCGTGGTGTGCGTTCCGCTCTCGAGGCTCGAGCTCAGGTCGCCCACGCGCGCCACCTCGTTCATGAGGAGCGCGTTCACCGTGCGCGACTTTCCCATGCCGCTCTGTCCGACGAGGAGCGTGAGGTTGCGATCGAGGTGCGGCAGGAGCGGCGCCGGATCGAACTTCGCCGACATGGAGATCACCGTATAGCCGATGCGCTCGTGCAGCTCGAGCGCCTTCCTCGCCTGCGCGTGCTGCGGCAGGTCCGACTTGTTGAGCGCGATGATGACCGGGATGCGCGCCGCCTCGCACGCGACCAGGCTCAGGTTGAGGAACGCCTCGCTGTACGCCGGCGCGGGGGCGAGCAGGATCACGACCTGGTCCACGTTCGCGGCGAGCGTCTTCTCGCGCCATTGGTCGGAACGGTAGAGGAGGTTGCGCCGCGTGCCGACGCGCTCGATGGAGCCCTGCGCGGGTCCGGTGAGGCGCGCCTCGACGAAGTCCCCGCACGTGGCGTCCTGCTTCTTGCCCTTGCGCGTGCACACCACCTGGCGGCGATCGGCGAGCTCGATCAGGAACTCGCGCCCGAAATCGGCCACCACCCGTCCGTCGACGACGACCTGCTCCTCTCGCTCCCTGCGGGTCGTCATTTACCGCGGGGGAGCCACAGAGGAACACGGATGAACGCAGATGACCTTCGAAATGCGAAGACGGTTTCGAAGAGTCCCGTGTCCAGCCCGAATGCGGCCCAGGCGCGAATGGATCGAAACCTATCTGTGTTCATCCGTGTTCATCTGTGGTTCCCCGCTTTCGCCTCAAATTTCGAAGAGAGCGTCCAGCTTCGCGGCGCAGATGAAGTCGTTCTCGGAGAGGCCGCCGATCGCGTGCGTCACGTACGTGACGCGGCACTGGTTGTAGCCCACCAGCATGTCGGGATGGTGGTCCTCGCGATGCGACACCCACGCCGCGGCGTTCACGAACGCCATGGTCTCGAAGTAGTCGCGGAACTTGTAGGTCCTGGCGATCGAGCCGTCCTCGAGCGCCCAGCCGGCGAGGCCCTTGAGCATCGGCTTCACCTGCTCGGGCGTGAGCGGGGCCACGCCGCCCTCGCAGGGCTTGCACTTCTTGCGCGCGAGTTCGTTCATGGCGAGGCCTTGCGCAGGTGGTCGATCCGGAGCGCCGCCGGGGGATGCGAATCATACACCAGCGAGTGCAGCGGATCGGGCGTGAGCGTGGAGGCGTTGTCGCGGTAGAGCTTCGCGAGCGCGCTCACCAGGTCGGCGGCGCTCGCATGGCTCGCGGCGAAGGCGTCGGCCTCGAACTCCTGCCGGCGCGCCATGAGGCTCGAGAGCGGCTGGAACGGGAAGGTGAACACCGGGACGATGAGCGCGAAGCCGGCGAGCGCGGCGCCGATGTGCGGCTGCGGCATGTGCAGCGCCTGGTAGAACGCGGGCTCCCGGTAGAGCCAGCCGAGGATCGCGAGGAGCAGCAGCGCGAGCGCGAAGCGCACCATGAGCAGCCGCGGGATGTGGCCGCGCGCGAAATGGCCGAGCTCGTGCGCGAGCACCGCCTCGATCTCCGCCGGCGTGAGGCGATCCATGAGCGTATCGAAGAAGACGATGCGCTTGTTCACGCCGAAGCCGGTGAAGTAGGCGTTGCCGTGGCTCGAGCGCTTCGAGCCGTCCATCACGAACAGGCCCTCGGCGCGGAAGCCGCAGCGGCGCAGCAGCGCCTCGATGCGCGTGCGCAGCTCGCCTTCCTCGAGCGGCGTGAAGCGGTTGAAGATCGGCGCGATCCAGCGCGGGAAGATCGTCACGAGGAGCAGCGTGAACACGATCCACGCGAGCCAGGTGTAGAGCCACCAGTAGGGCCCGGTGCGCGCGAGCAGCCAGAAGATGGCGAGGAGGAGCGGCGTGCCGAGGAGCGCGGCGAGGAGCGCGCCCTTGAGGAGGTCGGCGAAGAAGAGCGCCGGCGTGGTGCGGTTGAAGCCGTGCCGCGCCTCGATCGCGAACGTGCGGTAGGCCTCGAACGGCAGCGTCGCGATGGCGCTCGCGAGCATCACGCCGAACACGGTCGCGAGCTCGCGCAGCTGTCCGGCGCCGAAGAGCCGCGCCGAGAGCGCGTCGATGCGCGCGACGCCGCCGCCGATCGTGAGGGCCAGCAGGACCACGCCGTCGACGAACCACGTCTCGATCATTCCGAGCCGCTGCTTGTCCAAGGTGTAGTCGGCGGCCTTGCGGTGCGCCTCGAGCGGGATCACCGCGGCGAAATCGGTCGGCACCTGGTCGCGATGGCGCGCCACGTGGCGCGCCTGGCGGGCGCCGAGCCAGGTCCGCCACGCGAGCGCGGCGACCACGAAGGCGGCGAATACGGCGGAGAAGACGGTGGCGCTCACGGCGTTTGGAGAATGCCGAGGCGCCGTGACACAATCGGCGCCTCGCGCGATATCCGGACCTCATGGCACAAGTCACGCAGGACAAAACCCCGCTGGTCTGGATAGACATGGAGATGTCCGGGCTCGTTCCCGATCGCGACCGCATTCTCGAGGTGGCGATGGTGGTGACCGACGCCGACCTCAACACCATCGCCGAGGCGCCGGTCTACGTGCTGCACCAGTCCGACGAGGTGCTCGAGGCCATGGACTCCTGGAACAAGTCGACGCACGGCAAGTCCGGGCTGGTCGACAAGGTGCGGGCCTCGACGTTCACCGAGGCCGAGGTCGAGGCTCGCCTCGTCGAGTTCCTGAAGCCCATCGTCGCAGCGCGCACGGCTCCGCTTTGCGGCAACACCGTGCACCAGGATCGCCGCTTCATGGTGCGCTACATGCCGCTCTTCGAGCAGTACCTGCATTACCGCATCGTCGATGTGTCGACGCTCAAGGAGCTCGCGCGGCGCTGGCGTCCCGAGGTGCTGCAGGGCATGACCAAGGAGGGGCGCCACGAGGCGCTCGCCGACGTGTACGAGTCGATCGAGGAGCTCAAGCACTACCGCCGCCATTTCCTGCGCGTCGATGCGGGCGCCTGAGCGGGCTCACCCATCGTGCGCCCAGTCGCGCGAGCGCTCCACCGCCCGCTTCCATTCGCCCAGGCGCTCGCGCGCCTCGTCGCGCGGCATGCGCGGCTCGAACACGCGCTCGCGCGACCAGAGCGCCTCGATCTCGGCCTCGTCCTTCCAGAAGCCGACGCCGAGCCCCGCGAGGTAGGCCGCGCCGAGCGCCGTCGTCTCCGTCACGCGGGGCCGCGCCACCGCCACGCCGAGGAGATCCGCCTGCACTTGCAGCAGCACATCGCTCGCGCAAGCGCCCCCGTCCACGCGCAGCTCGGTGAGGGCGATGCCGGAATCGGCGGTCATCGCCTCGATCAGCTCCGCGCTCTGGAACGCGATCGCCTCGAGCGTGGCGCGCGCGAGGTGCGCCCGCGTGGTGCCGCGCGTGATGCCGAGGATGGTGCCGCGGGCGCGCGGGTCCCAGTACGGCGCGCCAAGGCCGGACAACGCCGGCACGAAATGCACGCCGCCGGAATCCGGAACGCTCGCGGCGAGCGCGTCGATCTCCGAAGCGCGCGCGATCAGCCCGAGGCCGTCGCGCAGCCACTGGATCGCGGCGCCCGCGATGAAGACGCTTCCCTCCAGCGCATAGGTGGTGCCGCGCTCCCCGCTCCACGCGACGGTCGAGACCAGGCCCGACTGCGATGCCGCGGGCCGCGTTCCCGTGTTCATGAGCACGAAGCAGCCGGTGCCGTAGGTATTCTTCGCCATGCCCGGGCGGTGGCAGGCCTGGCCGAAGAGCGCCGCCTGCTGGTCGCCCGCGATGCCGGCGATCGGCACGCCCGCGGGAAGGCCTTCGCAAGACGTTTCGGCCAACGGGCCGCGCGAGGCGACCACCCGGGGAAGCACCGCGCGCGGAACGCCGAGGATCCCGAGCAGCTCTTCGTCCCAGTCGAGCGCGTGGATGTCGAAGAGCAGCGTGCGCGAGGCGTTGCTCGCGTCCGTCACGTGCGCGCGGCCGCCGGAAAGCCGCCACGCGAGCCAGCAATCCACGGTGCCGAAGGCGAGCTCGCCCGCCTCCGCACGCCGGCGCGCGCCCGGCACGTTCTCGAGCAGCCATTCGAGCTTGGTGCCGGAGAAGTACGGGTCGATCACGAGGCCCGTCTTGCGCGCGAAAAGCGGCTCGTAGCCCGACTGTCGCAACGCGTCACATCGCGACGCGGTGCGTCGGTCCTGCCACACGATGGCGTTGTGCACCGGGCGGCCGGTCTCCCGCTCCCAGAGGAGCGTGGTCTCGCGCTGGTTGGCGATCCCGAAGGCGGCGATGTCGGCCCGCCCGAGGCGCGCGGCGGCGATCGCCTGCGCGGCGACCGCCCTCTGGCTCTCCCAGATCTCCAAGGCGTCGTGCTCGACCCAGCCCGGCCGCGGGAAAATCTGGCGGAATTCTTGCTGCGATACTCCCAGGACTCGGCCATCATGGCCGAAGGCGATGGCGCGCGAGCTGGTCGTGCCCTGGTCGAAGGCGAGGACAGCCTTCATTTGCAATGGAAAAAGGGCTTTCGGCCTTTGGTGTCGCGGCGATGATACGTTAAAATCCGCCGCGGACAGCCGGAATCTCAGGAGGGTTCCTTGGGACTCTTAGACGATCTTAAGAAACAGGCGGACGCGCTCAAGGCGCAGGACGTCGACCGGACCGAAAGCATGCGCGCCACCGCCGTCGCGGTGGACCACGCGCTACGGCGCTCGTTCCTCTACCTCAACGACCTCGGCAAGCAGCTGAACGTCGTGCAGATGCCGAGCCCCTTCGGGTTCGACCTGCCCACGGTCGGCAAAATCGAGGGACTCGTCATCAAGGACTTCTTCTGCGACTTCCGCTCGAAGCACTTCATCGACAAGGATTACTACGGCGAGGTGCAGGTGGGCTACCGCTGCTGGTCGGAGAACGTCCTCACCGTGAAGAAGGGCCCCGACGAGATGGAGAAGTTCCGGGACACCCTCTGGCAGTCGAACATCGAGCACAAGAGCGAGCAGTTCCGCAACGAGCGCAAGGTGATCACGCACGAGGTCTTCAAGGTGAAATGCGACTTCCGCGTGCAGGCGAAGGTCGAGGGCGACCACGAGACCGGCAAGCTCAAGATCGTGACCAAGAACGTCGGGGCCTTCACCGTGGACCTCTACAACCTGCTCGCGCAGGAGATGAACGACGTCGGGGTCGAGGAGTTCGCGAAGCACCTCATCGGACGGCCCAACAAGTGGACCGACCTGGTGAAGGCCTCGATGCTTTCGGCGCGCTCCGCCACCATCCCGCCGCGCCCGAAGGTGCAGCCGCAGTACGTGGTGCACCAGGCGGCGCCCGAGGCGAGCGCGGAGGAAAAGCGCGGGTTGCTGGGCTCGCTCAAGTCGCTCATCAAGAAGGAACAGTAGGCGGCCGGCCGTAGCACGCATGGGACGCCTGCGCATCCTCGTCGGCAGCCGCAAGGGCCTCTTCGCGCTCGAGGCCGATCGCGGCCGGCGGAAGTGGTCGATGTCGGGCCCGCATTTCCTCGGCCAGGTCGTGAACCACGCGGTGCTCGACCCGCGCGACGGCCGCACCGCGCTCGCGGCGGTTCGCGCCGGCCATCTCGGTCCCACCGTGTACCGCTCGGAGGACGGCGGACGCAGCTGGAAGGAGAGCGCGAAGCCGCCCGCGTTCGACAAGGCGGCCTCGAGCGAGAAGGGAATGTCCGTGAGCCACGTGTTCTGGCTCACGCCGGGGCCCGCCAGCGAGCCGCGGCGCTGGTATGCCGGCACCTCGCCGCAAGGGCTCTTCGTGAGCGACGATGCGGGACGCACGTGGCGCGGCGTGGCGGGCTTCAACGCGCATCCGCAGCGCCTCGCATGGATCGGCGGCCTGCAGGACGCGCCGCCCGACGGCGCGACGCTCCACTCGATCCAGCTCGATCCCGCGAACCCGCGCCATCTCTACATCGGCATGTCGGCGGGCGGCGCGTTCGAGTCGTTCGACGACGGCGCCACGTGGAGCCCGCTCAATCGCGGTTGCGCCGCCGATTTCCTGCCGGATCCGGATCCCGAGTACGGCCACGACGTGCACTGCCTGCGGGTGCATCCGGTGAGCGGCGACGTGTACCAGCAGAACCACTGCGGCATCTATCGCCTCGACCGCGCCGCCTCGCGCTGGGAGCGCATCGGGCGGGCGATGCCCCGGCGCATCGGCGACGTCGGCTTCCCGCTGGTGCTGCATCCGCGCGACCCGAAGTCGTTGTGGGTCTTCCCGATGGACGGCGGCACGGTGTGGCCGCGTGTTCCCATCGACGGCAAGCCCGCGGTCTACGGCAGCCGCGATGCGGGCGGAAGCTGGCGGCGTCTCGACCAGGGCTTGCCGCGCGCGCAGGCGTGGTACACCGTGAAGCGGCAGGCGATGTGCGGCGACGGGCTCGATCCGCTCGGGCTCTACTTCGGCACCACCGGCGGCGAGGTGTGGGCGAGCTTCGACGAGGGCGAGCGCTGGCATTGCCTGTGCCTGCACCTTCCGCACATCTACTCGGTGGAAGCGGCGCTCGCCGATTGAAGGTCCTCCTGCCCACGCCGCTCGTGGAATACACGGCCCGCCGGCGCGAGGTGGAGGCGCAAGGCGCGACGCTCGCCGACCTTCTCGCCGACCTCGATCGGCGCTATCCCGGCATCCGCTTCCGCATCGTGGACGAGCAGGACGAGATCCGTCCCCACATCAAGATCTTCGTGAACCGCGCGCAGGAAGCGAGCCTCGCGCGGCCCCTCGCCGTCCGGGACGAGGTGCTGGTGGTCGCCGCGCTCTCCGGGGGCTGAGGCACGCCGCGGACGCCCCGAAACCGCCATTGCGTTCGTTGTACCATTAGCCCTTCACGCGGGCCGCGCAGCACGACCAATAACCGCCCGCGATTTTCAAGAGGGGAAATTCCAGATGATCCGCAAAGCATTCGTCGCGCTCGCCGCGATCGCGGGGCTTTCCGCGATGTCGGCGCAGGCGCAGACCCAGATCCAGTGGTGGCATTCGATGGCGGGCGCGAACGGCGACAAGGTGAACGACCTCGCCAACAAGTTCAACGCCAGCCAGAACCGCTACAAGGTGGTTCCCGTCTACAAGGGCAGCTATCCCGAGTCGATGACCGCCGCGATCGCCGCATACCGCGCGGGCAACGCCCCGGCGATCCTGCAGGTCTTCGAGGTGGGAACCGCGACGATGATGGCGGCCAAGGGCGCGATCGTGCCGGTGTACAAGCTGATGAAGGACGCCGACGAGCCGTTCAACCCGAAGGCGTACCTGCCGCCCGTCGCCGGCTACTACAGCGACCCGCACGGCAACATGCTCTCCTTCCCGTTCAACAGCTCGACGGTGGTCTTCTACACCAACGACGACGACTTCAAGAAGGCCGGCATCGCGCAGGCGCCCAAGACCTGGAAGGAATTCATCGCCGACGCCGACAGGATGAAGGCCGCGGGGCAGGGCTGCGTGTACACCACGGGCTGGCCCGCGTGGACGCACATCGAGAATTTCTCCGCGTGGCACAACGTGCCCATCGGCACGTACGAGAACGGCATGGCGAGCCTCAAGACGCAGTTCGTGTTCAACACGCCGCTGCACGTGCGCCAGATCCAGATGCTCGTCGACCTCGTGAAGAAGGGCGAGTTCACCTACGCCGGGCGCCAGAGCCAGGGCGAGGCGAAGTTCGCGAGCGGCGAATGCGCGATGCTCACCTCGTCCACGGGCGCGCAGGCGAACATCCGCCGCCAGGCGAAGTTCAAGTGGTCGGTGCACTTCCTGCCGTACTGGGACGACGTCAAGGGCGCGCCGCAGAACTCGATCATCGGCGGCGGCTCGCTGTGGGTGATGAGCGGCAAGACCCCCAACGTCTACAAGGGCGTCGCGGAGTTCTTCAACTTCCTCTCCAGGCCCGAGAACCAGATGGACTGGCACGTGAGCACCGGGTACCTGCCGATCACGATGGCGGCCTACGAGATGACCAAGAAGTCCGGCTTCTACGAGCAGCACCCGGAGGCCGAGGTCGCGATCAAGCAGCTCATGAACAAGCCGCCCACGGCGAACTCCAAGGGCCTGCGCTTCGGCAACTACGTGCAGGGCCGCGAGGTGATCGAGGAGGAGATGGAGGCCGCGTTCGCCGGCAAGAAGAGCGCGAAGCAGGCGCTCGACGACGCGGTGCGCCGCGGCAACGAGATCCTGCGCCGCTTCGAGGCCGCCAACCGCTGAGGGCCGCGCGCGTGGCGCACGACGAGGGCGGCCCTGCGGCCGCCCTTGTCTTTTCCGCCCGCGCGAGCGAGACTCGCCCCGTCCATGGAAAAGCGCGTCGTCTTCAGGTCCCCGTGGCTGCCGTACGCGCTCGTCGCGCCGCAGATCGTCGTGACGGTGGTGTTCTTCTTCTGGCCGGCGATCGAGGCGGTCTACTACGCCTTCCTGGTGCAGGATCCGTTCGGCCTTTCCAGCCACTTCGTCTGGTTCCAGAACTTCCAGCAGCTCTTCGCGAGCCCGGAGTACCTCGATTCGTTCAAGGTGACGGCGGTCTTCAGCCTGCTGGTCGCCGTGCTCGGGATGTCGCTCGCGCTGCTGCTTGCCGCGATGGCGGACCACGTGATCCGCGGCTCGCTCGCCTACAAGACGATGCTCATCTGGCCGTACGCGGTGGCGCCCGCGGTGGCCGGCGTGCTGTGGGCGTTCATGTTCTCGCCCTCCATCGGCATCGTCACCTACTACCTGCTCAAGCTCGGCCTCGACTGGAACTGGGTGATCGACGGCAACCAGGCGATGCTGCTGGTGGTGATGGCGGCGGCCTACAAGCAGGTGAGCTACAACTTCCTCTTCTTCCTCGCGGGGCTGCAGTCGATCCCGCGCTCGATGATGGAGGCGGCGGCGATCGACGGCGCGGGCCCCATCCGCCGCTTCTGGACCATCATCTTCCCGCTCCTCTCGCCCACCACGTTCTTCCTCCTCGTGGTGAACATCGTCTACGCGTTCTTCGACACCTTCGGCGTGATCGACGCGACCACGCAGGGCGGACCGGCGGCGGCGACCGAGATCCTCGTCTACAAGGTCTACTACGACGGGGTGAAGGCGGCCGACCTGGGCAGCTCCTCGGCGCAGTCGGTGGTCCTCATGTTCATCGTGATCGCGCTCACCGTCGTGCAGTTCCGCTTCGTCGAGCGCAAGGTGCAGTACTAGGATGAAGGACACCACCACCGCCTTGATGGTCGAGAACCGCCCGGTGGCGGACTTCATCGCGCACGCGATCCTCGTCCTGGGCGTCATCATCGTCGCCTTCCCGCTGTGGGTGACCTTCGTCGCCTCCACGCGCACCTTCGACGAGATCGTGAACGTGCCGATGCCGCTCACGCCCGGCACCCACCTCGTGGACAACTACCGCCAGGCGCTCACCGCCGGCTCCGAGAAGGGCTCCTCGGCGCCGGTCGGGACGATGCTCGTGAACAGCGCCATCGTGGCCGTCTCGATCGCGGTCGGCAAGATCGTGATCTCGGTCCTCTCCGCCTTCGCGATCGTGTACTTCCGCTTCCCGCTGCGGAAGTTCTTCTTCTGGATGATCTTCCTCACCTTGATGCTGCCGGTGGAGGTGCGCATCATCCCCACCTTCGAGGTGGCGGCGAACCTGCACCTGCTCGACTCGTACTCCGGGCTCGTCTTCCCGCTCATCGCCTCGGCGACCGCGACCTTCCTCTTCCGCCAGTTCTTCCTCACCGTGCCCGACGAGCTGGTGGAGGCGGCGCGCATCGACGGGGCGGGGCCCATGCGCTTCTTCTTCGACGTGGTGCTGCCGCTCTCGCGCACGCACATCGCCGCGCTCTTCGTGATCCTCTTCATCTACGGCTGGAACCAGTACCTGTGGCCGCTCCTCATCACGCAGAAGGAATCGATGTACACGGTGGTGATCGGCATCAAGCGCATGATCGCCGGGGGCGACGCCTCGAACGAATGGAACATCATCATGGCGACGGCGATGCTCGCGCTGCTGCCGCCGGCGCTGGTGGTGGTGCTCATGCAAAAGTGGTTCGTGAAGGGCCTCGTGGAGACCGAGAAATAGGTTGACGACGAGGGCGTCGTCGCAGCGGGAACGGCGTTGGAGCGGACGTGCCGCCGGTCAACGCCATCGTTGACGACGAGGGCGTCGTCGCAGCGGGAACGGCGTTGGAGCGGACGTGCCGCCGCCCAACGCCATCGGGCAGACTGATAAAGGGGTGCAATGGCGCAGATCAGCCTTCAGGGCGTGACCAAGAAGTTCGGCGACATCGAGGTGATCCACCCCACGGACGCCACGATCGGCGACGGCGAGTTCGTGGTGGTGGTCGGGCCCTCGGGCTGCGGCAAGTCCACGCTGCTGCGCATCATCGCGGGACTCGAGACCGCGACCGGCGGCGAGATCCGCATCGGCGGCAAGCGCGTGAACGAGGTGGAGCCCAAGGACCGCAACATCGCCATGGTGTTCCAGAACTACGCGCTCTATCCGCACATGACGGTGCGCGAGAACATGTCCTACGGCCTTCGCATCCGAAGGCTGCCGCGCGAGGAGATCGGCCGGCGGGTGGAGCGCGCGGCGGCGATCCTCGAGCTCGCGCCCTACCTGCAGAGGAAGCCGCGCGAGCTTTCCGGCGGCCAGCGCCAGCGGGTGGCGATGGGCCGCGCCATCGTGCGCGAGCCGGCGGCGTTCCTGTTCGACGAGCCGCTCTCCAACCTCGACGCGAAGCTGCGCGTGCAGATGCGCCTCGAGATCCAGAAGCTGCACCG
This sequence comes from Usitatibacter sp., assembly GCA_035605915.1. Taxonomy (GTDB): domain Bacteria; phylum Pseudomonadota; class Gammaproteobacteria; order Burkholderiales; family Usitatibacteraceae; genus Usitatibacter. The sequence continues at coordinate 24,960 of DATNGJ010000027.1, read as the reverse complement.
CGAGCTGCGCACCACCAGCGTCTACGTGACGCACGACCAGGTGGAGGCGATGACGCTCGCCGACCGCATGTTCGTGATCAACGCCGGGATCGTCGAGCAGGCGGGCGCGCCGATCGAGGTGTACGACGATCCGGCCACGCAGTTCGTCGCGGGCTTCATCGGCTCGCCCTCGATGAACTTCCTGCCCGGGAAGCGCACCGGGGAGCGCGTGGACGTGGGCGGCGGCGTGCAGGTGGCGTTGCCCGAGGGGCTGCGCGCGAGCGCGCCGCAGTCGCTCGTCGTCGGCATCCGCCCCGAGCATTTCGTGCTCGGCGAGCCGCACGGCACCGAGTTCCGGCTCCAGGTGGAGACGATCGAAGCGCTCGGCGCCGATTCCCTCGTGCACGCGGCCTGCGACGGCACGCCGATCATCGCGCGCGTCGACGGCCACGTCTCTCCGGCGGCGGGCGACGTGATGCGCTTCTCGGTGGACCCGCGCCACGTCTACTTCTTCGACGCGGCGAGCGGCAAGCGGCTGCGCCCGGGCGCCTGACCCGATGGCCGTGCCGAACGACCGGCGCCTCGAGGAGCTGGGGCTCAACTCGTCCGCGCCGCCCGGCCAGCTGGTGTACGACGGCTGGCTGCTGCGCATGCTCAAGGGAAAGGCCAAGCGCGCGCGCTCCGTGAACGCGGTCTACCCGTCGAAGGCGGAGCTCGCGACCAAGATCGCGTACTGCGAGCGGTTGTACCGGGCGAGGGGACTTCCCGCCATCTTCCGCATCACGCCGTTCTCGGAGCCCGCCTCGCTCGACGCGGAGCTCGAACGGCGCGGCTACGGGCGCTTCGACGCGACCGCGGTGGAATGCGCGCCGATCGATCCGCGGCGCTTCGACGGTGCGGGCGCGCAGCCCCTGGATCTCCCGGCATGGACCGAGGCCGTGGGCGAGATGCGCGGCTCCCCGCTCGAGCATCGCGCGGCGCACCTCGCGCGCCTCCAGGGCATGCCGCTCGCGCTGCGCGCGGTCGCGGTGCGCGACGCGTCCGGGCGCGTCGCCGCGACCGGGCTCACCATCGTCGAGGACGATTGCGCGGGGCTCTTCGACATCATCACCGACGAGGCGTCGCGCCGCCGCGGACACGCCCGATCGGTGGTCGAGACGCTGCTCCGCACGGCGTGGGAGCTGGGCGCCCGCCACGCCTATCTCCAGGTGAACGTGGAGAACGAGTCGGCGCGGCGCCTCTATCGCCAGTTCGGCTTCGAGGAGCGTTATCAATACTGGTATCGCGGGCGCACCGGGGAGCAGGGATGAGCGAGCGCGCCATCACGGAGCTCGCTCGCCGGCTGGGCCCCTGCTGCAAGCGCCGCGGCGTCATGGTCGCGACCGCCGAATCGTGCACCGGGGGCGGCGTCGCGCAGGCGATCACGCGCATCGCGGGCAGCTCGGAATGGTTCGAGCGCGGCTTCGTCACGTACACGAACGCCGCGAAGGAAGAGATGCTGGGCGTCGCGCGCGCCACGCTCGACGCGCACGGCGCGGTCAGCGAGGAAGTCGCATCCGAGATGGCGACCGGGGCGCTCGCGCACAGCCGCGCCGGGGTCTCGGTCGCGGTGACCGGCGTGGCGGGACCGGGTGGCGGCTCGCGCGAAAAACCCGTCGGCCTCGTTTGGCTCGCATGGACGCATCGCGGCGGACCGGTCCAGGTGCGCCGCTTCGTGTTCGCCGGGGACCGTGCCGCGGTGCGCGCGCAATCGGTCGCGGTCGCGCTGCAGGGATTGATCGACCTGCTGCGTTGATTCGCCGTCCCCTGGCGGCCGCCAATCGACCCGTCATTCCCGCGAAGGCGGGAATAGGTTTGTCAAGTACATAAGTCCGACGCTTGACAATCCAGAACGTTCGTTCTGTAATAGCGAACATTCGTTCTGTCCCTGTCATCGCCCGAGGCGCCATGGCGTTGAATGCCCAGAAGCCCGCGCTGGATCCGAGCTACCTCGAGAAGCTCCAGGATTACTACGCGGAGCACAAGGTGATCCCGTCGTACTCGGTGCTCGCCGGCCTCTGGGGCATCTCGGCCAAGTCGTGGGTCTCCGAATGCGTGAAGCGCTTCGAGGAAGCGGGCTACCTGGATTGGACGCCGGACCGTCAGTTGAAGCCGGGCGCGCGCTTCTTCGAGCGGCGGCTGGCGGATTCGGCGGTGCAGGCGGGGCTGCCGAACCCGGCGCTCGCCGACGGCTACGACCTCATCACCATCGACGATTACCTGGTGAAGGTCCCTTCGAAGACCTCGCTCGTGCGCGTGAAGGGCGATTCGATGATCGACGCGGGAATCCACGAGGGAGACCTGCTGGTGGTGGAGCAACAGCCGAACGCCAACGTCGGCGACGTCGTCGTGGCGATCGTCAACAACGAGTTCACGGTGAAGTACCTGGAACGGGAAAAGGGCGGGTTCGTGCTGAAGCCCGCGAACAAGGCCTACCCCGTGCTGCGGCCCAAAGGGGGTTTCGAAATCTTCGGCGTCATGGCGGGGCTGGTGCGCCGCACCCGGTAGCTCATTCCATGAGCTTCGGACCGCGTAGCCTCGCATCCGTCTCCAACAAATCAATCTAAATGGGATAATGAAAATGCTCAAAGTCATCTCCAGCACCGCCGCGGAAGCCCCCAGGATGGACGAGAACAAGGCCAAGGCCCTGCAGGCCGCCCTTTCCCAGATCGAGAAGCAGTTCGGCAAGGGCTCGATCATGAAGATGGGCGCCCAGGACGTGGATCGCGCCATCGAGGTCGTGTCCACCGGCTCCCTCGGGCTGGACATGGCGCTCGGCGTGGGCGGCCTCCCGCGCGGGCGCATCGTCGAGATCTACGGGCCGGAATCGTCGGGCAAGACCACGCTCACCCTGCAGGTGATCGCCAACGTCCAGAAGAACGGCGGCACGGCGGCCTTCATCGACGCGGAGCACGCGCTGGATCCCCAGTACGCCCAGCGCCTGGGCGTGGACATCTCGGAGCTGCTGCTCTCGCAGCCGGACAACGGCGAGCAGGCGCTCGAGATCGCCGACATGCTGGTGCGCTCCGGCTCGGTCGATTGCGTCGTGATCGATTCGGTCGCGGCCCTCACGCCCAAGGCCGAGATCGAAGGCGAGATGGGAGAGCCGCAGATGGGTCTTCAGGCCCGCCTCATGAGCCAGGCGCTGCGCAAGCTCACCGCCAACATCAAGCGCTCGAACACGCTCGTCATCTTCATCAACCAGATCCGCATGAAGATCGGCGTGATGTTCGGCAATCCCGAGACCACCACCGGCGGCAACGCGCTCAAGTTCTACGCCTCCGTGCGCATCGACATCCGCCGCATCGGCTCCATCAAGAAGGGCGAGGAGGTGATCGGCAACGAGACGCGCGTGAAAGTGGTGAAGAACAAGGTCGCGCCCCCGTTCAAGACCGCCGACTTCGACATCCTCTACAACGAGGGCATCTCGCGCGAAGGCGAGATCATCGAGCTCGGCGTGAACCACCGCATCGTGGAGAAGTCCGGCGCCTGGTACGCCTACAACGGCGAGAAGATCGGCCAGGGCAAGGACAACACGCGCGAGTTCCTGCGCGAGAACCCCGCCATGGCGCAGGAGATCGAGCAGAAGATCCGCGAGGCGGTCGGCATCGCCGGCGGCATGCCGCAGGCGAAGGAAGCGGCGGCCGAGGCGGACTGAACGGGCAGCCTGTGACCGCCCGGGCGCAACCCTCGCTCAAGGCGCGCGCGCTGCGGCTCCTCGCGCGCCGCGAGCACTCGCGCGAGGAGCTCGAGCGCAAGCTCGCTCCGCACGCGCAACAGGGCGAAGACGTCGAAGCTCTCCTCGACGAGATGGTGAAGCGCGGCTGGCTTTCGGACGCGCGCTTCGCCGAGCAGACGATCCGTTCGAAGGCCCGCCGCTTCGGCCCGCTCAAGCTCGCGCAGCAGCTGCGGGCGAAGGGCGTGGACGAGGAGACCATCGCGCGTGGCTTCCGTGCCGCGGCCGCCGATGGCATCTCGAGCCTGGAGTCCGTGTGGAAAAGCCGCTTCGGAGTTCCAGCACCCGACCAGCGGGAACGTGCACGCCAGGCGCGCTTCCTCCAGGGCCGCGGCTTCCCGCTCGAAGACGTGATGCGATTCCTGACATCCGTGGATAAATCCTGATGAGTTATCGAATGCAGAACACCATCGCGTTGCTCATGATCGCGGCGGTGATCCTGCTCAACGCGGCGTTGTAGCCCGCAAGGCGGCGCCTCGAGGCCCTTCGACCCGAGCGCCCTGCCGATGAGATTCGGGCTCGCACAACGAGCACGAACGCGTTCGCGAGCGTGACATCGTCGGCCTGCTTTCTCCCGATCCGGAATCCTTTCCGCAACTCCTCGGCGCGCGAGCGACGTGCTTGACGCGAGCGGGAAAGCCCTAATCTTTTGATATCCTTGCGGTTTGCCCGGGCGATCGAACCCGGAAGGGGTCGCATTCCCCAACACCATGAATACCAAAGAGATTCGAAAAAAATTCATCGACTACTTCGTCTCGAAGGGGCACGCGCACGTCCCCTCGAGCTCGCTCGTCCCCGCGAACGATCCGACGCTGCTCTTCACCAACGCGGGCATGAACCAGTTCAAGGACGTCTTCCTCGGCAACGAGAAGCGGCCGTACCACCGCGCCGTCACCGCGCAGAAATGCGTGCGCGCGGGCGGCAAGCACAACGACCTCGAGAACGTCGGCTACACCGCGCGCCACCACACGTTCTTCGAGATGCTCGGCAACTTCAGCTTCGGCGACTACTTCAAGCGCGACGCGATCCGCTTCGCGTGGGAGCTCATCACGAAGGAATACGGCCTCCCCCCCGACAAGCTCTGGACCACCGTCTACGAGACCGACGACGAGGCCTACGACATCTGGACGAAGGACATCGGCGTCCCGAAGGAGCGCTGCATCCGCATCGGCGACAAGCCGGGTGGGCGCAAGTACGAGAGCGACAACTTCTGGCAGATGGGCGATACCGGCCCGTGCGGCCCGTGCTCGGAGATCTTCTACGACCACGGCCCGGGCATCCCCGGCGGTCCGCCCGGATCGCCCGACGCGGAAGGCGATCGCTACATCGAGATCTGGAACCTCGTCTTCATGCAGTTCAACCGCGACGAGGCGGGGGTGATGCACGCGCTCCCAAGCCCTCGGTCGACACCGGCATGGGCCTCGAGCGGCTCACCGCGGTGCTGCAGCACGTGCACTCGAACTACGAGATCGACCTCTTCCAGACGCTCATCAAGGCCGCGGCGCGCGAGACGGGCGCGAAGGACCTGGAGTCGCCGTCGCTGCGCGTGATCGCCGACCACATCCGGGCGTGCACCTTCCTCGTCTGCGACGGCATCATCCCGAGCAACGAGGGCCGCGGTTACGTCCTTCGCCGCATCGCGCGCCGCGGCATGCGCCACGGCTACAAGCTCGGGCAGAAGGAGCCTTTCTTCTACAAGCTGGTGGACGACGTCGTCGCCGAGATGGGCGAGGCATACCCGCACATCAAGACCGATCGCGAGCGCGTGAAGGGCACGCTCAAGGAGGAAGAGGAGCGCTTCGCGCAGACGCTCGAGACGGGCATGGCGATCCTGGAGGCGGCGCTCGCCAGGAACCCGGGCCGCCTCGATGGCGACACCGCCTTCCGCCTCTACGACACCTACGGCTTCCCGGTGGACCTCACCGCGGACATCGGGCGCGAGCGCGGCTTCGAGATCGACATGCCGGCGTTCGACGCCGCGATGGCCTCGCAGCAGGAGCGTTCGCGCGCCTCGAGCAAGTTCAAGGCGGGCGCCCAGCTCGCCTACGAGGGCGCGAAGACCACGTTCCGCGGCTACGACACGCTCTCCGAGGAGGGCAGGGTGGTGGCGCTCTACAAGGGCGGCGCGCCGGTGGAATCGCTGAGCACCGGCGAGGAAGGCATCGTCGTCCTCGACAAGACGCCGTTCTACGCGGAATCGGGCGGCCAGGTCGGCGACCGCGGCGAGCTCACCAGGGGCGGCGTGTGCCTCACGCTCTTCGAGGTGCAGGACACGCAGAAGATCCAGCCCGAGGTGTTCGGCCACCACGGCGTCGTGAAGAACGGCGAGCTCGCGATCGGCGACACGGTCGCGGCGCAAGTCGACCTCGACAAGCGCATGCGCACCATGCGCCACCATTCCGCCACGCACCTCATGCACAAGGCGCTGCGCGAGGTGCTCGGCCCCCACGTGCAGCAGAAGGGCTCGCTCGTGGACGAGGAGAAGACCCGCTTCGACTTCAGCCACAACGCGCCCATGACCGCGGCGCAGGTGCGCCGCGTGGAGGCGATCGTGAACGCGGAGGTGCTGAGGAACGAGCCCACCACCGCGCGCGTGATGCCGATCGAGGAGGCGCAGAAGACGGGCGCCATGATGCTCTTCGGCGAGAAGTACGGCGACGTCGTGCGCGTCCTCGACATCGGCAGCTCCCGCGAGCTGTGCGGCGGAACGCACGTCGCACGCACCGGCGACATCGGCCTCTTCCGCATCGTGGCGGAGACGGGCGTCGCCGCCGGCATCCGGCGCGTCGAGGCGGTCGCGGGCACCGTGGCGATCGCGCGCGTGCAGCGCGAGTCGGACCAGCTCGCGCAGGTCGCGGAGACGCTCAAGGCGCAGCCGCAGGAGGTCGAGGCGAAGCTCGCCCAGGTGATCGAGAGCTCACGCTCGCTCGAGAAGGAGCTCGCCCGCCTCAAGGTGAAGATGGCGACGTCCCAGGGCATCGACCTCGCGGCGAGCGCGGTGGACGTGAAGGGCGTCAAGGTGCTCACCGCGAAGCTCGAGGGCGCCGACGTGAAGACGTTGCGCGACACGCTCGACCAGCTCAAGGGCAAGCTCAAGACCGGCGCGATCGTGCTCGCCGCGGCCGAAGGCGAGAAGGTGAGCCTCATCGCCGGCGTCACGCAGGACCTCATCGCCAAGGTGAAGGCCGGCGAGCTGGTGAACTTCGTCGCCTCGCAGGTCGGCGGCAAGGGCGGCGGGCGGCCGGACATGGCGCAGGCCGGCGGCACCAACGCCTCGGCGCTCCCGGAAGCGCTCGAATCGGTGCGCGGCTGGGTGGCGGAGCGGCTCTGAAAACCTGCGGCGCACGGCCCGGACTCACGATCGTGCGCGTCATCCTCGACGGTTCCGCGGGGAACCAGCGATCGGGGATCCATCCATGAGCCTCGAGACCTTCACCTACTGCCCGCGCTGCGCCCGGCCGCTCGCCGAGCGGACGATCACCGACCCCGATGCCGCGCCGCGCGTGCGCCGCGCCTGCGTCGCCGAATGCGGCTTCGTCCAGTGGGGCAATCCCGTGCCGTGCGTGGGCGCGCTGGTCGAGCACGAGGGCGAGATCCTGCTCGCCCGGAATCGCGGCTGGCCCGAAGGATTCTTCGCGCTCGTCACCGGCTACCTCGAGGCGCTCGAGGATCCGAAGGCGGCCGTCGCACGGGAGGTGAAGGAGGAGCTCGGCCTCGAGGTGGTGGAATCGCAGCTCATCGGCAACTACATCTTCGAGCGCAAGAACGAGCTGATGCTCTGCTACCACGCGGTGGCGAAGGGAACGGTCGCGCTGGGCGCCGAGCTCGCGGAATACCGGCGCGTGAAGCCGGAGAAGCTGCGGCCGTGGAAGCGCGCCACGGGTCTCGCCGTCGCGGACTGGATGCGCTCGCGCGGGCTCGCCTTCGAATGGCTCGATCGTCCCGCGCTCGCCTCGGAGCACGATCGCACATGAGCGCCGCGAAAGGCCGCATCGTGCGCTACCTGCGTCTCGCGGGCCTCGAGTCGCTCGAGGCGCGCGCGGCGGAGGTCGAGCGCGCGGTGCGCGACCTCATGGAGGCGATGGCGGAGAAGGTGGAGGTCGGGGATGCCGCATCCCTCTACACCTATCCGGTCCCGATGCTCACCGAGGATGGCAGCTGCTCCATCGTCGACGAGCTCGCGCCCGTGCCCTACGACCTGGGCGGCATCCTCGGCGGACGCAGCGAGCAGACCACGCGGCGGCTGGCACTCCTCGAGCGGCTGGTGGAGCGCACCCGGGAGACCACCGGAGCCGACTGGATCGGCGTCTACCAGCGGCGCGCGAATGCGGCGGGGACGCCGGTTCTCGTCAAGCTTTCGTACGTCGGCCGCCCGAGCCGCGCGGAGTTTCCCCTCACGCGCGAGTTCGCCGAGCGCAGCACCAACGCGACGGTCGGGCTCACCGGGCGCGCGACGGTGATCGAAGACGTGTCCCGGCACGTCGAGGCGGGCGGCGGCTTCTACGTGTGCGACGACGGCGTGCAATCGGAAGCGTGCGTGCCGATCCTCTCCGAAGCGGGCGAGGTGGCGGGCATCGTCGACGCCGAGGCGAAGCCGCGCGGCTTCTTCGGCGCCCAGCGCCTCGCGGTAGTCGCGGCGCTCGCGCTGGTCGCCCCCGCGCTGCTGCCCTAGAGGCGCTTCACGCGCCGACGAACGGCTTCTTCCCGTCCTTCCAGCGCCGCCACGCCTTCGGGTTTTCCAGCGCATCGAGCAGCGCGAAGTTGAGGTCCGCGCTCTGCGCGTCGAGCCCCGCGGCGCGCACCGCATGCCGCGCCTGCGTGATGATCACGTCCGCATTGTGCGCGAGCGCCTCGTGCATCGGCGCCTCGAGCGTGTCGTCCGAGGGATTCGCGTGGAACGCCTCGCACGCGGCGAGCTTGAGGGAATGGTAGCGGCGGCACTGCGCGGGCCGCGCCTCGTAGGCCGTGCACGCGCCATCGGGCCCGAGCAGCGCGCATGCGAGGTTGGTGCGCTTGCGCTGCTCCACGCCCAGGGCGCGGCTGCGCGCGACGTTCTCCCGCAACCGCGCGACGACCGCGGCGAGCCGCCCCGGCTCGAAGTGGCGCCGCAGCCACTCGGCGAGCGCGAACGCCTCGCCCGGCTGGACCTCCACGCGCAGGTGGCAGCAATGGCCGCAGCCGCGCGAGCAGGCGAGCGTCAACGCATGGCCGCTCACGGTCGCGTCGATGACCGCGTCCACCGTGCGATGGAACTTCACGACGGCGGTGGCGAGCCGCGCGGGCTCGCGCGCGCCGGCGAAGAGGCTGCGGGCCTCCTCTCCCCAGGCTCTCGGGTCTCCCATCGTCCTCAGCTTCCGCGCGCCTTCGGCGGCATGAGATCGGTGATCGTGCCTTCGGCGAGCTCCGCGCCGAAGAAGATCGTCTCGGAGAGCGTCGGGTGCGGGTGGATGGTGAGGCCGATGTCCTCGGCGTCGGCGCCCATCTCGAGCGCGAGCACCGTCTCCGCGATGAGCTCGCCCGCGTTCACGCCGACGATCGCCGCGCCCAGGATGCGCTCGGTGCCCTTCTCGAAGAGCAGCTTCGTGAGGCCCTCCTCGCGGCCCATGCCGAGCGCGCGCCCGCTCGCGGCCCACGGGAACACGGCCTTGTCGTACTCGATGCCGCGCGCCTTCGCCTCGGGCTCCGAGAGCCCCATCCACGCGACCTCGGGATCGGTGTAGGCGACGCTCGGGATGGTGCGCGCCTCCCAGACGTGGTGCTCCATGCCGGCGATCACTTCCGCCGCGAGCTTGCCTTCGTGCGTCGCCTTGTGCGCGAGCATCGGCTCGCCGACGATGTCGCCGATCGCGAAGATGTGCGGCACGTTGGTGCGCATCTGGTTGTCCACCGGGATCCAGCCGCGCTCGTTCACGGCGACGCCCGCCTTCTCCGCACCGATGTTGCGGCCGTTCGGGCGGCGCCCCACGGCGAGGAGCACGCGGTCGTAGGTTTCCGGCGCGGGCGCGGCGCCCCCCTCCGCGGCCTCGAACGTCGCGCGCAGCCCCTCCTTCGATGCCTCGATCTTCGCGACTTTCGTCTTCAGCAGGATCTTCTCGTAGCGCTTCTCGATGCGGCGCGCGAGCGGCTTCACGATCTCCGGATCGGCGCCCGGGATGAGGCGATCCATGAACTCGACCACCGTCACGTTCGCGCCGAGCGCATCGTACACGGTCGCCATCTCCAGGCCGATGATGCCGCCGCCGATGATGAGCAGGCGCCTGGGGACTTCCTCCAGCTCGAGCGCGCCGGTCGAATCGGTGAGGCGCGGATCGTCGTAGGGCAGGCCGGGGATGCGCGCCGATTGCGATCCCGCCGCGATGATGCAGTGGTCGAACGAGACGATCTTGCGTCCCTCCTTGCCCTGCACCTCGAGCGAATGGGGCGAGGTGAAGGCGCCGGTGCCTTCGAGCACCGTCACCTTGCGCGCCTTGGCGAGCTGCGCGAGGCCCTTGGTGAGCTTCGCGACCACGCCGTCCTTCCAGGCGCGCAGCCGGGCGAGGTCCACCTTCGGCTTGCCGAAGGAAACGCCGAATTCGCCCATCTCCTCGGCATCCGCGATCACGCGCGCCGCGTGGAGCAGCGCCTTCGACGGGATGCATCCCACGTTGAGGCACACGCCGCCGAGCGTCGGATAACGTTCGACCAGCACCACCTTCCGGCCGAGGTCGGCCGCGCGGAACGCGGCGGTGTATCCGCCCGGCCCGGCGCCCAGGACCAGCACTTCCGCATGCAGGTCCGCATCGAGGCTCGCGAGCGTGGAGGCGAGGGTGTCGCGGACCGATTTCACGCCCTGCTGCGCGATGGCGCCGGCGAGCGCGGCGGCGTCCGAAGCGTGCGCCGATGCGGATTGCGCCGCGGGTTGCTGGGCAGGGCCGGGAGCGGACCGACCGGAGCTCCCGGAGGCCGGCGACTGCGGAGCGACCGGTTTCGCCGCCTCCTCGGCCTCCAGCACCGCGATGAGCGAGCCCTGCGACACCTTGTCGCCCACCTTGACGTGCAGCTCCTTCACGCGCCCGGCGTGCGTCGTGGGCACGTCCATCGTCGCCTTGTCGCTCTCCAGCGTGACGAGCGCGTCCTCCTTCTTCACGACGTCGCCGGGCTTCACCAGCACCTCGATGACCGGCACGTCCTTGAAGTCGCCGATGTCGGGGACCTTGATCTCGATCGCGGCCACGGCGCGCTCCTAGAGGAGCCCGCGCCGCAGGTCGGCGATCACCTGGGCGAGGTACGCGGTGAAACGCGCGCCGAGCGCGCCGTCGACCACGCGATGGTCGTAGGAAAGCGAGAGCGGAAGGAGGAGGCGCGGTGCGAACTCGTGCCCGTTCCACACCGGCTTCATCGCGGCCTTCGACACGCCGAGGATCGCCACCTCGGGCGCGTTGATGATGGGCGTGAACGCGGTGCCGCCGATGCCCCCCAGCGACGAGATCGAGAACGTGCCGCCCTGCATGTCGGCCGGGGCGAGCTTGCCTTCGCGCGCCTTCGCCGCGAGCTCGGCGGCCTCCTTCGCGATCTCGACCACGCCCTTCCGGTCTGCGTCGCGGATCACCGGTACCACGAGGCCCTGCGGCGTGTCGGCGGCGAAGCCGATGTGCCAGTAGCGCTTGAGGACCAGGTTCTCGCCGTCGAGCGAGCTGTTGAGCGTCGGGAATTTCTGCAACGCGGCCACCGCCGCCTTCACCAGGAAGGCGAGCATCGTCACCTTCACGCCGGACTTCGCGTTCTCCTCGTTCACGCGCTGGCGAAACGCCTCGAGCTCCGTCACGTCGGCCTCGTCGAACTGCGTGACGTGCGGGATCATCACCCAGTTGCGCGCGAGCACCGGCCCGGAAATCTTCTGGATGCGGGTGCGCGGCTGCAAGTCGACCGGGCCGAACTTCGCGAAGTCGACCTTGGGCCACGCCGGAAGCCCGAGCTCCGCGAGACCCGCGCCGGATGCGGCTGCCCCGGCAGCGCCCGGACCGGCGCCGCCGGCGAGCGACTGCTTCACGAAGCCCTGCACGTCTTCCTTGAGGATGCGCGCCTTCGGTCCCGAGCCCTTCACGCGCGCGAGATCGACACCGAGCTCGCGAGCGAAGCGGCGCACTCCGGGGCTCGCGTGCGGCGGCGTGCCTTCGTGAGCCGCTTCGGCTTGCGCGCGCGAGGGCGCGGGTTCTCGAGGCGCAGACGCGGCAACGGCTGCTGCAGGCATGGGGGCGGGCGCCGGGGCCGCGGCCGGCGGCGGTGCGGGCGCGCGCGCGGGAGCCGGTGCGGCGGCCGCGGGAGCGGATGCGGGTGCAGACTTCGCGGGCGGCGGCTTCGCGCCTTCGGCGGCGTCGAGGACGAGGATGGCCGTCCCCTCGCTTACCTTGTCGCCCACCTTCACGCGCAGCTCCTTCACGGTGCCCGGCGAAGGCGCGGGCACGTCCATCGTCGCCTTGTCGCTCTCGAGCGTGACGAGCGACTCGTCCTTCTTCACGGCGTCGCCGGGCTTCACCAATACCTCGATCACCGGCACGTCCTTGAAGTCGCCGATGTCCGGGACCTTCACCTCGATGGCCGCCACGTCTTCTCCTGTTGTTGGTTCTTGTCGCCGTTCCGCGTGCCGCTAGACCGTCCAGGGCGCCGGCTTCTCCGGGTCGATGCCATATTTCTTGAGCGCCTCGGCGACCTTCGCGGCGGGTACCTCGCCATCCTCGGCGAGCGCGGCGAGCGCGGCCGTCGCGATGTAGTAGCGGTTCACCTCGAAGAAGCGGCGCAGGTTGGCGCGCGAGTCGCTGCGGCCGAAGCCGTCGGTGCCGAGCACCTTGTAGCGGCGCGGCACGAACTCGCGGATCTGGTCGGCGAAGGTGCGGATGTAGTCGGTCGCGGCGACCACCGGTCCTTTCGTCGCGCCGAGGCATTGCTCGACGTACGACGCGCGGCGCTTCTGCGCCGGATGCAGGAGGTTCCAGCGCGCGGTGGCGAGCCCCTCGCGGCGAAGCTCGGTGAAGCTGGGGCAGCTCCACACGTCCGCCGCCACGCCCCAGTCGTCGGCGAGGAGGTCGCGCGCGGCGATCGCTTCGCGCAGGATCGAGCCGCTGCCCAGGAGCTGCGCGCGCGGGGCCTGTTTGCCCACGGCCCCCGCGGAGCCCGCGTCCGGCAGCTTGTACATGCCCTTGAGGATGCCCTCGCGCGCGCTCTCGGCGAGCGCCGGGTGCGGATAGTTCTCGTTGAGGAGCGTGATGTAGTAGAAGACGTCCTGCTGATCCTGCATCATGCGCCGCAGGCCGTCCTGCAGGATCACCGCGACCTCGTAGGCGAACGTCGGATCGTACGAGATGCAGTTCGGGATCACGGAAGAGAGCACCTGGCTGTGCCCGTCCTCGTGCTGCAGGCCCTCGCCGTTCAACGTCGTGCGCCCCGACGTGCCGCCCAGCAGGAAGCCGCGCGCGCGGATGTCGCCGGCCGCCCAGCACAGGTCGCCGGTGCGCTGGAACCCGAACATCGAGTAGAAGATGTAGAACGGGATCATCGGCACGTCGTTGTTCGAGTAGGACGTGGCCGCCGCCATCCACGAGCACATCGCGCCCGGCTCGTTGATGCCTTCCTGCAGCATCTGCCCGCCGCGATCCTCCTTGTAGAACATCAGCTGGTCGCTATCCTCCGGCTCGTAGAGCTGCCCCACGGCGGAATAGATGCCGAGCTGGCGGAAGAGGCCTTCCATGCCGAAGGTGCGCGACTCGTCGGGCACGATGGGGACGACGTTGCGCCCGACGTTCTTGTCCTTCACGAGGATGCCGAGGCAGCGCACGAAAGCCATCGTGGTCGAGATCTCGCGTCCTTCGGCGGTGGCCTCGAGGAGCGGCTTGAAGGCTTCGAGCTTCGGCACCTCGAGCGCGCGGCTCTTGCGCCGGCGTTGCGGCACCGATCCCCCGAGCTTCGCGCGGAGCTCCCTCAGGTATTCCATCTCCGCCGATTTCTCCGGCGGGCGGTAGTACGGGATCTCGGCGAGCTTGTCGTCGGGGATCGGGATGTTGAAGCGATCGCGGAACTGGCGCAGCGCCTCGCTCGGCATCTTCTTCTGCTGGTGCGCGATGTTCTTGCCTTCGCCCACCGCGCCCATGCCGTAGCCCTTCACGGTCTTCGCGAGGATCACCGTGGGCTGGCCGCGATGCTTCATGGCCGCGGCGTAGGCGGCGTACATCTTGTGCGGGTCGTGGCCGCCGCGGTTCAGGCGCCAGATGTCCTCGTCCGACATGTTGGCGACGCGCGCCTTGAGCTCGGGGTACTTGCCGAAGAAATGCTCGCGCACGTACGCGCCGTCGCGGCTCTTGAACTTCTGGTACTCGCCGTCGACCGCTTCTTCCATGCGGCGCAGCAGGAGGCCGTCGTCGCGCGCGAGGAGCGGATCCCAGTACGAGCCCCAGATCACCTTGATCACGTTCCAGCCGGCGCCGCGGAAATCGGCCTCGAGCTCCTGGATGATCTTGCCGTTGCCGCGCACCGGGCCGTCGAGGCGCTGCAGGTTGCAGTTCACGACGAAGATGAGGTTGTCGAGGCCCTCGCGCGCGGCCATGCCGATCGCGCCCATCGATTCGGGCTCGTCCATCTCGCCGTCGCCCATGAAGGCCCACACGCGCCGCTCCGCGGTCTTCGCGAGGCCGCGGCCCTCGAGGTAGCGCAGGAAGCGCGCCTGGTAGATCGCCTGGATGGGACCCAGGCCCATCGAGACGGTCGGGAACTGCCAGAAGTCGGGCATCAGCCACGGGTGCGGGTAGGAGGGAATCCCCTTGCCGTCGACTTCCATGCGGAAATTGTCGAGCTGCTCCTCGCTCAACCTTCCCTCGACGAACGCGCGCGCGTACACGCCCGGCGAGGAGTGGCCCTGCATGTAGACGAGGTCGCCGCCGTGCGCTTCACCGGGCGCATGCCAGAAGTGGTTGAAGCCCACGTCGTAGAGCGTCGCCGCGGAGGCGAAGCTCGCGATGTGGCCGCCCAGCTCGAGGTTCTTCTTGCCGCCGCGCAGCACCATCGCCACCGCGTTCCAGCGCACGATCGAGCGCAGCGTGTGCTCGATCGCCGGATCGCCGGGCATGTGCTCCTCGAGGCTCGGCGGAATCGTGTTGATGTAGGCGGTGTTCGCGCTGTAGGGCAGGTACGCGCCCGACCGGCGCGCCTTGTCCACCAGCTGCTCGAGCAGGAAGTGCGCGCGCTCCGGTCCTTCGACCTCGAGCACGGACTCGAGGGAATCGACCCATTCGCGCGTCTCCAGCGGATCGACGTCTTGCAGGCGGTCCATGTGCGATCTCGATGCCGAAAAACCCAATCGTATAATGACTCGCGACGCGACCGGAAAGGTCCGGCGGAAAAGGAATTTTGCCGCGGCGGACGAAATGGCGCGCCCCTTGCGCCGCGCCGCGCTCCCGGCCCGATATCCCCGGCGATTCAGGCACATCGGCACGGAAGCGGGATTGTTTCTGAAAAAAGCTTTTTAAGTTATTATAAATCCGTGTTTTTGCGCGCTTTTAAGCCGGGAGGCCGGGCGCGGTCCCGCGGTGGGACGTGCCCGAAGAGCGCATCGAACGAAAACAAACCGGAAACGGCATGGAGAGACAGGCGCACGGCAACAGGGAGGCAGGCCGCCGAGCGGCCGGCGCGAGCCTCGCGCGGGGACGTCGATGAGCCTCGCACAGGCGCTGCAGGCGGCGAGCCTCACCGATCCGGGGCGTGTGCGCGATCACAACGAGGACTGCATCGAATCGCGCCCGGACATCGGGCTGTACGTGCTCGCCGACGGCATGGGCGGGTACAACGCGGGCGAGGTGGCGAGCGGCATGGCGACGTCTCTCATCAGCGAGGGGCTCGTGGAGGCGTGGAGCGCGCGCGACGTCGAGCGCCTGGGCCGCGACGAGGCGAAGGCGCTCGCCGAGCGCCTGATCCGCGAGCAGATCGAGCGCGCGAACTCCGCCGTCTTCACCACCTCGCAGAACAATCCCGAGTGCGCGGGGATGGGCACCACGCTCGTGATGAGCCTCTTCTACGACAACTTCGTCGCCGTGGCGCACATCGGCGACTCGCGCCTGTACCGCGTGCGCGGCGATTCCATGGAGCAGGTGACGCGCGACCATTCGCTGCTCCAGGAGCAGCTCGATTCCGGCCTCATCACGCCGGAGGAAGCGAAGCTCTCGCAGAACAAGAACCTCGTCACGCGCGCGCTCGGCATCGATCCCACGGTGGAGCCCGAGATCCACGTGCACGAGACGCAGCCCGACGACCTCTACCTCCTGTGCTCCGACGGCCTCTCCGACATGGTGGAGGACGAGGAGATCCGCCTCACGCTCATCACGCTCAAGTCCAACCCCAGCCTCACGGTGCAGCAGCTGGTTCAAGCCGCCAACGACAACGGCGGACGCGACAACATTTCGGCGATGCTCATCCGCGTCGCGGAGCCCTTCGGCGTCGAGCGCGGGTGGCTCGCCCGCCTGAAGGCACTCTTCCGGTAACACCCAAGGAAAACGACCATGGCCAAGCTCATCCTCAGCGTCGACGGGCAGGTGCTCAAGGAGTACACGCTCTCCAAGGAGCGCACGCTCATCGGACGCAAGCCCCATAACGACATCCAGATCGACAACCTCGCGGTGAGCGGCGAGCACGCGGCGATCATCACGATCCTCAACGATTCGTTCATCGAGGACCTGGGCTCGACCAACGGCACCATGGTGAACGGCAAGCCCATCAAGAAGCACTTCCTGCAGAACAACGACGTGGTCGAGATCGGCAAGCACAAGCTCAAGTACTTCAACGATGCGCCGGCGCAGGCGACCGCGGCCGACTTCGAGAAGACCATGATCATCCGCAACCCGGCCAAGGCGGGGCCGCCGCCGGAAAAGGCGCCGGGCGACACGCAAACCAACCTCAAGGCGTTCAGCTCGGAGGCGAAGCCCGCGGCACCGGCGGCCGGCGGACCCACGACCACCACGCCGCCCGGTCCGGCGCCCACCATGGCGCCCGCAGCCCCGGCGCCCGCGGCCGCGGCGCCCGCCGCAGGATCGCTGCGCGACGCCGCGATCCAGGTGCTCTCGGGGGCGGCCGCCGGGAAGACCCTCGACCTCACCAAGAACCTGACCACCATCGGCAAGCCCGGCGTGCAGGTGGCGGTGATCACGAAGCGCCCGAACGGCTACTTCATCACGCACGTGGAGGGCGCGACCTATCCGACGCTCAACGGGGCCTCGCTCGGCGGGCAGGCCCACGCGCTCGGCGACCACGACCTCATCGAGATCGCGGGCGTGAAGATGGAGTTCTTCTACAAGCCGTGAAACCGGGCCGGGGACCGGCCGCTCGCGGCGCCGCACGCGTCGCCGGATGTGCCGTACGCCGCGTGTGGAATCGCGCACAGTCCCCATGGTAACGTTCTCCGATAATGGACCGACGCTCCGGTCCCGCTCGCGACCGGCGGTTGCGGCGGGAGGCCGGAAGAAGGCCGCCTGCGCCCGGGGACAGGAGATGCGGATCAGGGTATTGGGATGCAGCGGAGGCATCGGCGGGGGACTGCGCACGACCTCGCTCCTCGTCGACGACGACGTGCTCGTCGACGCGGGCACCGGTGTCGGCGACCTCTCGCTCGAGGCGCTCGCGAAGATCGACCACATCTTCGTCTCGCACTCGCACCTCGACCACGTGACGAGCATCCCGTTCCTGGTCGACACCGTCTGCTGGATGCGCGCCTCGCCGATCGTGGTCTACGGCACCAAGGAGACGCTCGACATCCTGCGGGCGCACCTCTTCAACTGGAAGATCTGGCCCGACTTCACGCAGATCCCGGACGCCGCCCGGCCCTTCATGGTGTATCGCGAGATCGAGACCGGCGAGACCATCACGCTCGGCAAGCGGCGCTTCACCGCGATCCCGGCCAACCACACGGTGCCCGCCGTGGGCTACGTGGTCCAGACGGCACGGGGCGCGCTCGTCTACAGCGGCGACACCGCGCCCAACGACGCGCTCTGGGAGGCGGTGAACCGCACGCCGGACCTCAAGTACCTCATCATCGAGACCGCCTTCTCGAACAAGGAGCGCGACATCGCGACCGCCTCCAAGCACCTGTGCCCGGACCTGCTCGCCGTGGAGCTCGCCAAGATGCGCGCGAGCCCGGAGGTCTTCATCACCCACTTGAAGCCGGGCGAAGGTGCGCTCACGATGCAGGAGATCGGCAAGGCGGCGGGGCGCTGGCGCCCGCGCATGCTCGAGAACAACCAGGAATTCACGCTGTAGCAGGCAACCCATCCCGCAGGTGCAACCATGAGCGCAGTCCTCGAACCCAAGGTGCAGCCCGGCGCGCAGAACGTCGCGGACATGAGCGTGAAGCTCGCGTTCTCGAAGAAGCTGCAGGCCGTCACCAACCGCGTCCACTCCACCGCGAACATCGACGAGATCATCCTCGACGTCTCGCGCGACATCTGCCAGCTGTTCGAGGCCGACCGCTTCACGGTCTACATCACGAGCGAGGACGGGCAGTCGATCGTCTCGAAGGTGAAGACCGGCCTGAACTCGTTCAAGGACATCAAGCTTCCGATCTCGGAGTCGTCGCTCGCGGGCTTCTGCGCGCTGCACAAGCGCCACATGAACATCAAGGACGTGTACGACGACGCGGAGCTCAAGCAGTTCTCGCCCAACCTCGCGTTCCTCAAGGCGGTCGACCAGCGCACCGGCTACCGCTCGCGCCAGATGCTGATCGCCCCGATCCTGGGCGGCGAGTCGGGCACCGAGCTCATGGGCGTGCTGCAGCTCATCAACAACCTCTCGGGGCAGCCGTTCTCGTCGCTGCACGACGAGGGCGTGGTGGAGCTCGCCAAGACGCTCGCGATCGCGTTCCGCGTGCGCCAGCAGATGCCCGGCGCGATCCAGTCGAAGTTCGAGTATCTCGTGATCGACAACGTGATCGCCGCGGGCGAGCTCGAGCTCGCGACCAAGGCCTCGCGCCGCAAGAACAAGAACGTCGAGGACATCCTGGTGGAGGAGTTCCAGGTGAAGCCGCAGGCGATCGGTGCGGCGCTCGCCAAGTTCTTCAGCTGCGAGTTCGAGCCGTTCAGGTCCGACCGCATCAAGCCGATGGACCTGCTGAAGAACATCAAGCGCGACTACGCCGAGGCGAACCACTGGATTCCCCTCGAGGAAGGCCCGAAGGGCGTCTTGGTGATGTCGACCGATCCGGAGCGCGTGCGCAACTCGCGCATGGTGGAGAACGTCTTCCCGCGCTCGCGGATCGTCTACAAGGTGACCACCGAGCGCGACTTCAAGCAGACGCTCGACCAGCTCTTCGGCGCCGAGGGCACCAGCGGCGAATCGATCGGCGAGCTGCTGCAGGGGCTCGACGAGGACGACGACGTCGCGGCCGCCGCGGTCGACGACGTCTCCGCGGCGGCCGACAACGAGCTCGTGAAGCTCGTGAACAAGATCATCGTGGACGCCTACAACCAGGGCGCCTCCGACATCCACGTGGAGCCGCTTCCGGGCAAGGGCAAGACCGGCATCCGCTTCCGCAAGGACGGCTCGCTCACCAACTACATCGAGGTGCCGGCCGCCTACCGCCAGCCGCTCGTGACGCGCCTGAAGATCATGTGCGACCTCGACATCTCGGAGAAGAGGAAGCCGCAGGACGGCAAGATCAAGTTCAAGAAGTTCGGCCCGCTCGACATCGAGCTGCGCGTGGCGACCATCCCCACCGCGGGCGGCGTGGAGGACGTGGTGATGCGCATCCTCGCCGCCGGCGAGCCGATCCCGCTGCAGAAGCTCGGCGTGCTGCCCGCCAACATGGAGCGGCTGCGCTCGTGCATCAGCAAGCCCTACGGCCTTTTCTTCGTGTGCGGCCCGACGGGATCGGGCAAGACCACGACGCTCCACTCGGTGCTCGGAAACCTCAATACCGTGGACACCAAGATCTGGACCGCGGAAGACCCGGTCGAGATCACGCAGAAGGGCCTGCGCCAGTGCCAGGTGAATCCGAAGGCGGGATTCACCTTCGCCACCGCGATGAAGTCGTTCCTGCGCGCCGACCCGGACATCATCATGGTGGGAGAGATGCGCGACAAGGAGACCACCGCCATCGGCATCGAGGCCTCGCTCACGGGCCACCTCGTGTTCGCCACGCTGCACACGAACTCGGCGCCGGAATCGATCATCCGCCTGCTCGACATGGGCATGGACCCGTTCAACTTCGCCGACGCGCTGCTGGGCATCCTCGCGCAGCGCCTCGCCAAGCGCCTGTGCAAGTGCAAGGAGGCGTACACGCCGGAGCAGGCGGAGGTGAAGCACTTCCTCACCGAGTACTGCCAGGAGCTGCTCTCCACGCCGGAGTTCAAGGCCGACGCGAATGCCGGCTACAAGAAGGTGTTCGAGCGCTTCCAGCGCGATTACGGCTTCGGCAAGCCCGAGTTCCGCCTGTACAAGCCCAAGGGCTGCGATGCGTGCGGCGGCACCGGCTACAAGGGGCGCGTCGGCCTGCACGAGATGCTGGTGGGCACCGACCCGGTGAAGAAGCTCATCCAGGAGCACGCCCGCGTGGCCGAGATCCTCGCCACGGCGCTCGCCGAGGGCATGCTCACCCTGAAGATGGACGGCATGGAGAAGGTCCTCCAGGGCATCACCGACATGGCGCAGGTGCGGGCAGTCTGCATCAAGTGACCGCGCGTCAGACAACCGATAGCGCGGTCATCCCCGAGCCCTCGGGGGTCCACTCTCCGCGCGTCGCGCGCACGGTGGTCCAGTCCCTCGAGACGCGCTTCCTCTCCAAGCTCGAGTACCTCAACTCGATCGGCATCGCGCTCTCGCAGGAGCGAGACACCAACCGGCTCCTCGAAACGATCCTCGTCGCCGCGAAGAACCTCACGCGCGCCGACGGCGGCACGCTCTACCGGCTGGTGAACGGCAAGCTCCAGTTCGAGATCGTGCGCACCGACAGCCTCTCGATCGCGATGGGCGGAAGCTCCGGAAACCCGGTGCCGTTCTACCCGATTCCGCTCGCCGACAAGGATGGCAAGCCCAACTACACCATGATCGCGGCCTACGCGGCGCTCACGCACAAGACCGTGAACATCGCCGACGCCTACACCGCGGAAGGCTTCGACTTCTCGGGCACGCGCAACTTCGACAAGCGCACCGGCTATCGCTCGACCTCGTTCCTCACCGTGCCGATGAAGAACCACGAGGGCGAGATCATCGGCGTGCTGCAGCTCCTCAACGCGATCGATCCCGCCTCGGGGCTGGTGACCACTTTCGACGAGGAGGACCAGCGCCTCGCCGAGTCGCTCGCCTCGCAGGCGGCGATCGCGCTCAGCAACCGGCTCCTCATCCAGCAGCTGGAGACGCTCTTCGAGTCGCTGATCGAGCTCATCAACACCGCGATCGACGACAAGAGCCCCTATACCGGCGGCCACTGCAAGCGCGTGCCGGTGCTCACGATGATGCTCGCGGAGGCGGCGCACGAGGCGTCGGAGGGCCCGCTCGCCGCCTTCCGCATGACGGAGAAGGACCGCTACGAGCTCAAGATCGCGGGCCTGCTCCACGACTGCGGCAAGATCACCACGCCGGTGCACGTGGTGGACAAGGCGACCAAGCTGCAGACCATCTTCGACCGCATCGAGCTGGTCGCCACACGCTTCGAGGTGCTCAAGCGCGAGGCCGAGGTCGAGATGCTGCGCGCGAAGCTCAAGGCCTGGGAGGCGCACGACGAGGCGAGCGCGAAGCGAGCGGAGGAGGCGTTCCACGCGCGCGTCCGCCAGCTCGACGACGATCGCGAGTTCCTGCGCCGCACCAACATGGGCAGCGAGCGCATGCGCCCGGAGGACCAGGCCCGCGTCTCGCGCATCGCGCGCTATGCGATGCACGGCGCGCGCGGCGAGCCGGATCGCTTCCTCACGCGCGAGGAAGAGGAGAACCTCAACATCGCCTACGGCACGCTCAACACCGAGGAGCGCGAGGTCATCAATCGCCACATCGTGACCACGATCAAGATGCTCGAGGCGCTGCCCTGGCCGCGGCACCTCGCGAAGGTGCCCGAATACGCCGGCGGCCACCACGAGCGCATGGACGGCAAGGGCTATCCGAAGGGGCTCACGCGCGAGCAGATGAGCGTTCCCGCGCGCGTCATGGGCATCGCCGACATCTTCGAGGCGCTCACCGCGAAGGATCGCCCGTACAAGGTCGGGAAGACCCTCTCCGAGTCGCTCGGCATCCTCGGGCGCCTCAAGGAGAGCGGGCACATCGATCCCGACCTCTTCGAGATCTTCATCCGCGAGAAGGTGTACCTGCGCTACGCGCGCGAATTCCTCGATCCGGAGCAGATCGACGAGGTCGACGAGAGCCGCATTCCCGGTTACGGGCGTTGAAACAAGCGCCGTGACCAATTGCGTCACTTTCCTCGCCAATGCGCGGCAGCCCGCGGCGGCGCGTCCCCCCGGTGGCACACAGGCCGGAACCGCGTCCCGGCGGGTCCTCCGGGGTGTGGCACAAGTCACAAAGCTCCAGCCGTAAGCATTTGATTCGACATGGATCGTTTTGCAACCCGCAGCGCCGTAAAAAGTTCCCGGGAAGGCCCGACCGGACCATGGCATGGCACGCCGGTTGCATAATCCCCGCCGCACACAGCGGCTTGTGTGGCGAACCCACCCACAAAGGAGTTTCCTTCATGAAGAAAGTCCAGGGCTTTACGCTGATCGAACTGATGATCGTGGTTGCGATCATCGGGATCTTGGCGGCCATCGCGATTCCGGCCTACCAGGATTACATGGTCCGCTCGAAAGTGACCGAGCTGATCAACGCGGCCGGCGTCTGCAAGACGAGCGTCGCGGAGTACTACCAGTCGAAGGGCTACATGCCCGCTACCACGGCCGATTCCGGCTGTTCCGACTCGGGCACGGCGAACTCCGGCGCGCCGGTCGTTGCTGGCGACCTGATCACCGTCAAGGCCGTCGGCGGCCTGCTTGGCCAGCTCGTGGCCGGCACCGAGACGTTTGCGTACCAAGCGGGTTGCGGCACTGCCGCCGCTCCGGCGACGACGGGTGGCGGTTGCGCCCTCGCGCGGGGTGGTGCGGCGCCCCCGATCCAGGGCTGGTATTGCAGCGCCGCGACGAACGGCGGTGCGACGACCATCATCACCAAGTACCTGCCGGCGACCTGCCGCTAAGCAGTCGCAGCAAGTTGCAGGGGAACGGGCCGCGCGAGCGGCCCGTTCCATTGGCGCGATCCCGTTTCGAGGAGGACTGGCAGTCGTGGTAAAAAACCGCTGGCGCGCGGCCCCGATCCACCTGGCGCTGAGCGCCATGGTCGCGACCACCATCTTCGCCATCGCTTATTTCGTGTGGTACCCGGGCGCGATGTTCGACGCGGCCGGCGGGCGGGACCTCTTCCTGCTCATCGCGGGCGTCGACGTGACGGTCGGCCCGCTCATCACCCTCATCATCTTCAACCCCCGCAAGCGCTGGCTCAAGCTCGACCTCGCGATCATCGGCGTGGTGCAGCTCATCGCGCTCGCCTACGGCACCTACGTGCTCTTCGAGGCGCGGCCCGTGTGGACCGTGTACGTGAAGGACCGCTACGAGCTCGTTCGCGCGAACGAGATCGACGAGGCGGAGCGCGCGAAGGCGAAGCCGCCGTTCGATGCGCTTTCGATCACCGGCCCCCGGCTCGTGGCCGCGCGCCTCCCGACCGACCCGGACGAGCAGTTCAAGCTCGCGATCAGCGCCGCGGGCGGGGTCGACGTGCAGTCGTATCCGCGCTACTACATTCCGTACGACGAGGCGCGCTCCCAGGTGATCTCGCACGCGCGGCCGATCGCGAAGCTCGCGGACTACAACCCCGGCCGCGGCGCGGAGATCGCCGCCCTGCCCAAGCGCTTCGGGCTGCCGGAATCGCGGCTGGGATTCCTTCCCATGCGCGCGGGGAAGCAGGACCTCACGGTCATCGTCGACAAGTCGAACGCCGACTACCTGGGCACCCTCGGATTGAAGCCGTGGCAATACTGAGCCCCGCCGCATGAGCCGGCGCCTGCAGGCGGTCTTCTGCCTGTTCATGGTGTCCGGCTTCGGCGGGCTCATCTACGAGTCGGTCTGGACGCACTACCTCAAGCTCTTCCTCGGGCACTCGGCGTACGCCCAGACCCTGGTGCTGGTGGTCTTCATCGGGGGGCTCGCCACGGGCGCGTGGGCCGCGGGCCGGATGTCGTCGCGGTTCGCGAACCCGCTGCGCGCCTACGCGGCGGTGGAGCTCGCGGTCGGCATCATGGCCCTCGTCTTCCATCCGGTGTTCGTGGCGGCGACGCGCTGGGGCTACGACGTGCTCCTCCCGGCCGCGTGCGCCCCGGAGCGCGCGATGTGCGCCGCGCAATGGGCCTTGTCCGCGCTCCTCCTCGCCCCGCAGTCGGTGCTCATCGGCGCGACCTTCCCGCTCGTGTGCTCGGCGGTGCTCAGGATGGATCCGCACGCCCCCGGCAACCACATCTCGATGCTGTATTTCCTGAACAGCTTCGGCGCGGTGGTCGGCGTCATCGCCTCGATCTTCGTGCTGATCCCGGCCTTCGGCCTTCCCGGGACGCTGCGTTTCGCCGGGGCGGTCAACATCGCGCTCGCCCTCGGCGCGTTCGCCCTCGCCCGCACGGCCCCGCCGCCTTTCGCGGTCGCGCCCCTCGAGCCCGCGCGCGGTGCGGAAGCGACCGGGCCGCGCCTCCTCGCCGTGCTGCTCGCGACGGCGCTCCTCACGGGGTTGTCCTCGTTCATCTACGAGATCGTGTGGATCCGGATGCTGAGCCTCGTCCTCGGCGCCTCGACCTACTCCTTCGAGCTGATGCTCGCGAGCTTCATCCTCGGCCTCGCGCTGGGGGGGCTCTGGATCCGGAACCGGATCGACCTCGTGGCCGATCCGGTGCGGCTCCTCGGTGTCGTGCAGATCGTGATGGGCGTCGCCGCCGCGGCGACGCTGCCTTTCTACAACGCGTCGTTCGACCTGATGGCATGGCTCCTCTCCTCGGTCGCGCGCAACGGCGGCGGGTTCCTCCTCTTCAACCTGGGATCCGTGGCGATCTCGCTCCTCGTGATGCTGCCCGCGACCTTCTGCGCCGGCATGACGCTGCCGCTGATCACCTATCGGCTCCTGCGGTCGAGCTCGGGAGAGCGCGCGATGTGCGCCGCGCAATGGGCCTTGTCCGCGCTCCTCCT
>DATNGJ010000026.1:0-145586 GCA_035605915.1 Usitatibacter sp. | reverse complement strand
TTGGAGTTTCCGGCGTTTCAGGCGTAGCAATCATCCGCACGTCGCGGCGCGGATAGGGAATCTCGATCCCGGCCGCCTTGAACGACTTCAGGACGTCCAGGAGGAGCAGGCTCTTCAGCTCCGCCTCCCCGAGATGCGGATCCTGGATCCAGACCGTGAGCTCGAGCTCGATGCCGCTGTCGGCGAGGCTCTTGATGCGCGCGGCCGAGGGCGGCTGGGCGATCACGCGCGACTGGCGCTTCGCCGCCTCGAGGAGGATCGCGCATGCCTTCTCCACGTCGCTTTCGTACGAGACGCTGACGCCCACCACCATCGAGACCTTCGGGTCGGTATAGGTGTGGTGGTTCACGCTCTGGGTGATGAGGGTCTCGTTCGGGATGATGGATTCCACCCCGTCCCCGCCCCGGATCACGGTGTAGCGGGATGCGATCGCCTTCACCTCGCCGCGGCGGCCGTCCACCGTGATGACATCGCCGATCCTCAGGCTGCGGTCGAGGAGGACGATGAACCCGCTCACGTAGTTGCTCGCGATCTTCTGCAGCCCGAAGCCGAGTCCCACGCCGACCGCGCCGCTGAAGATGGAGAGCGCCGTGATGTCGATGCCGACCATCGGCAGCGCGACCAGGATGGCGAGGAGCACCGCCACCGCGCGCACCACCTTCGCGATCACGATGCGCGTGGACATCTGGAGCGTCTCGGCCGCGAGCACGCGCGTCTCGGTGATGCGGCCGAGCCACATCGTGATGGCGAGCGTCACGCCGAGCGCCGTGAGGCCCTGCAGGAAGAGCCAGAGCGTCACGTGCTGCTTCGATTTGCCGATCGTGAAGCCCACGTCGTTCAACGCGGCGACCACGTCGGGGAGGAGCCCCGTCACGTGCAGCACCACGGCGATCCAGGCGACCCAGGCGATCGCGCGCACCACGATGCGCAGGAAGGCGCCTTCCGGGATGATGTGGCCGAGGATGAACACCGCCGCGCGGATGATCGCGAGCGCCATGAGCAGCGACTTCACGATGTTCACCAGCACCACCGTCTGGAAGCGGCCGAGGATGATCTCGGCGAGCGCCACGAAGGCGAGCGTGAAGAGCGGCAGCGCCACGCGCTCGAAATCCCCCTTGCCGAACTTCCAGCGCGGGCTCACCCGGATGCGATGGCACACGGCGCGCGAGGTGAAGAAGCCGAGGATGAGCGCCATGCCGATGGCGGCGAGCTGCCAGAGCCATTCGGCCGGCGTCGCCGAAGTGGCCGCCTCGCGCACGAAGTCGACGGCGGCGTCGAGGCTCAGCGCCATGGGACCGCCTGCGCGCGGCGCGCGCGGAAGTAGGCGAGGTAGCGATCGGTGAGCGTGCGGTTTGCCGAGATCACGACGGCGTTCTCCGCGTTGCGGGATTGGGCGGAACGCGTGAAATTGTAGCTTCCGGTGAAGACCGCCGCCTCCGGACGCTCGCCGTCGAGGATCACGATCTTGTTGTGCGAGGCGCGCGCGGCCGCGTCGAGGTAGACGCGCGCCCCGGCGCGCGCGAGCGTGCGCAGCCACGGGAGCCCGCCATCGGCCTGGCGCCGGGCGTCGCCGATCACCTCCACCTGCACGCCGCGATGCAGCGCATCGAGCAGCGCGCGGGCGATGCGCGCATCGGTGAAGAGGTAGGCCTGCATGCGGATGCTGTCGCGCGCCCCGGCGATGCGCTGCGCGAGGAAGCCCTCCACGTCGTCTCCGGGCGTGAAGAGGACGTCGACCTGCGCCACGCCGTGGGCGGCGCCGAAGGCCGCGGGAGCGATCGCGAGGACCAGCGCGGCGAGCGCGCAGGCGCGGTACGAAATCATGGCGACGCCTTGCCGGGCGCGCGATCCATCACCGCGGCGAAGAAGCCATCGGTGCCGTGCACGTGCGGGTAGAGGCGCAGGTACGGGCCTTCCATGGGAAGGCGCACGCCCTGCTTGTCGAGCACGGCCGCAGCGGGGACCAGCTGGAACTGCGCATGCGCGGCGAGGAACGCCTCGACGATCTTCTCGTTCTCCTCCGGCAGCAGGCTGCACGTGCCGTAGACGAGGCGCCCGCCCGGCTTCACCAGCGTGGCGGCCGAATCGAGGATCGCCCGCTGCTTCGCGTTGAGCTCCGCGAGCCCCTCGGCGGTCTGGCGCGACTTGAGGTCCGGATTGCGCCGCAGCGTCCCGAGCCCGGTGCACGGCGCGTCGACCAGCACGCGGTCGATCTTGCCGCGCAGGCGCTTCACCTTCGCGTCGTTCTCGCCGGCGATGCGCTGCGGGAAGACGTTCGAGAGCCCCGAGCGCTTGAGGCGCGGGGCGAGGTTGTCGAGGCGCCGCTCCGAGACGTCGAATGCGTAGAGACGCCCGCTCGATCCCATGGCGGCACCCATCTGCAGCGTCTTGCCGCCGGCGCCGGCGCAGAAATCGACCACCATCTCGCCGCGCCTGGGCTGCACCAGCATGCCGAGGAGCTGGCTGCCCTCGTCCTGCACCTCGACCGCGCCGTCGAGGAACATCGGGTGCTTGTTGAGCGCGGGCTTGCCGCGCACGCGCACGCCGATGGGCGAATGGCGCGTGGGCTCCGCGGGGATCTCGTCGTACTCGAGTCGGTCGAGGACCGCTTCGCGCGGCGCCTTCATCGTGTTGACCCGCAGGTCGAGCGGCGCCGGCTCCTGCAGCCCGCGGGCGAGCGCGAGGAGCGCCTCGTCGCCGAGCACCGGGCGCAGGCGCTCGATCACCCAGTCCGGAAGATCGGCGCGCAGCTCGTAGGGAAGGGAGTCGAGGTCGCGCGCCTTGAGCGCGGCGAGCCATTCCTTCTCGCCGGGACGCAGGCCCGCCTCGATCTGCGCGAGCCCCACACCCTGCAGCTTCACGAGCGCGGCGAGGGCGATCTCGCGCGGACTCGCGCTCGGCGTGGACGCTTCCAGCAGCCGGCGGCGGCGCAGCGCCGCGTACACGGTATCCGCGACGAGCGCGCGGTCGCGCTGGCCGAGGTTGCGGTGCTCGCGGAAATACCGGTTGAGGACCGTGTCCGCGGGCTCGCGCGCCGGCAGCGCTACGGTGAGCGCGGCGACGATCGCCTCCAGCTGCGGGCGCGCGATGGCCATCTCAGCGCTCCGAGATGCGCGCGGCGGATTGCTCCACCATGAGCTTCATCCTGGCGACCGGATAGCGCATCTTCACCGGAAGGTAGTGCTGGTCCACGCCGAGCCAGACGTCGATCACGTCGCCGTCGTCCGGATCGACGTGCCGCAGGTGCAGCGCACGCACCTTGCCGAGCGGGATCTCGATGTCCTCGAGGCCGATGACCTTGAGCGCGAAGTCGTAGAGCTTGCGCTGCGTGAAGACGTGCAGGTCGAGCGACTGGCCGTCGGAGCGCGGCGGCACGCTCGCGAGCTGGAAGATCATGGTGAGCCAGTCCACCGTGTCGTCGGCGAGCTTCACGGTCTTGTGCTTCTCGCCGCGCTCGAGCGTCACCTCGTGCCTCACCCAGTCGAAATCGAGTCCCTCGTCGTCCGCTCCGCTGCGCTTCTCGAGGAACCGCTCGGGGCGCAGCCCCACGGCGGTGATGGTTCCCTCGCTTTCCTGGAGGATGGTGCCGTCCATGAACACGCGGAAGAGCCCGGTCGCCTCGCCCTCGCCGATGATGCGGTAGGTATCGCCCTTGCGGCGCCAGCGGTACACGGCGTGCGCGGTGAGCGGCCCGGTCGAGAGCCGGTAATCGATCGAGAGCCGCTCCGGCAGCCCCTCCATGGGAAAGGGCGCGGGCTCCGGCGCCGGCGGCGGCATCGCGGGCATCCACGGGATGATCGGCTCCGCCAGCGCGAGCGGCGCGGGAGGCGGCGGCGCCGGGGGCGCCTCGGGCGCCGGCGGGGCGACCCGCGGCAAGTCCGCCGAATGCGCGATGGCGGCGAGGAGCTTCGGCATGGCAGGCGCTGCTTTCAGCGCCACGGGCTGCGTCTTGCGCGCGAGGCGTCGCGGGCGCTTCGGCGCCACGCGCTTCGGCGCGGGCTGCGCTTCGACCGGCGCGGGTGCGGGCGGGGGCGGAAGCAGCTCGGCCGAGAAAGGTCGGGCCACGGGCTCCGCCGCATCCGGCGGCGAAGGCAGCGTGGCGAAGAGCGCCGCGTGCAGCGCCGCGGAGGCCGTGAGCGCGACCGCGAGGAAGCGGTAGCGCGAGAGCGTGGCGGCGGCGCGGGGCATGCGCCCTCAGTGCGCCTGCAGGCCGACGAGGATCTGCTCGACGCGCAGGCCCTTGGGATCGTCGAACACCACGCGCACCGGGAAATTGAAGCGGTCCTTGGCGAGCCAGACCTGCGCCTTGCTTTCCTTCGGACCCGTGGTCACGCGCTCGTAGTGCAGGGTGTCGAACTTTCCGGCGGGCGTGTCGAGCTGCTGCTCGTCCACGAAGCGATAGGTGTAGAGCTCCACCTTCTTGCCGTTCGACATCGGCATCGTCACGGTACCGGCACCCGGCTTGAGGTTCATGAACTGGTACATCACGGAGATGCGGTCCTGCGTGGCCTGCGGCAGCGGCACCTCCTTGTCGTTGTCGCCGTACTGCGTGCGCATCACGCCGCGGCTCCAATCGAACGTGGCCTTCACCGCGCCCTTCGCGCTGTTGGTACGGTGTTCCGCGAACTCGAGCGGCTGCAGCCCGCCCGCGACCACGCGGCCGGAGCTCTGCATCGTGAGCTGGTCGTCGAGGAAGAGCTTGAGGATGCCCTCGGAGCGCGCGACGCTGCGGATGGCGTACTGGTCGCCGGTGCGCGAATAGGTTTCCGACACATGGCCGATGGTGAGCCCGGTGGTGACGAGGTTGTACTCGGCGTCGATGCTGGTCGGCAGCGCGAGCGCGGCCGATGAGGCGAGGCAAAGGAGCAGGAAGGCGAGGGCGCTTCTCATTCGGGATTCCGCGGTGAGACGATCCAATCGGTTGAAACGCCCGACCCGCGCACCTGGACGACGTCGGGGGCGACGAATTCGACGCGCCCCTCGGCGAGCCAGCGCACCGCCTGCGGGTAGATGCGATGCTCCACCGCGAGCACGCGCCCGGCGAGCGTCTCCTCGGTGTCCGAGGCGAGCACCGGCACCGCGCCCTGGGCCACGATCGGCCCGTTGTCGAGAGCGGCGGTGACGAAGTGCACCGTTGCCCCGTGCAGCTTCGCGCCGGCGGCGAGCGCCTGGCGATGCGTGTGCAATCCGGGAAATGCGGGCAGCAGCGAGGGGTGGATGTTCAGCATGCGTCGTTCGAAGCGTCCTACGAATTGGTTGGTGAAGATGCGCATGAAGCCGGCGAGCAGCACGAAATCGGGATGCAGCCGCTCGATTTCAAGCGCGAGGCGCTCGTCGAAGGCCTCGCGCGAGTCGAACTCGCGATGGTCCAGCGTGCGCGTCGCGATCCCGTGTTGCCCGGCCCATGCGAGCGCGGGCGCCTCGGGACGGTTGGAGATCACCGCGCGCACTTCCATGCCGGTGCGCGCCTCGACGATCGCGCGCATGTTGCTGCCCCGGCCGGAGACGAGGATGACGGCCGAGGCCACCGCGCGGTCTCAGGCGACCGTGGTCGCGGGCGCGCCGGACGCACGCTCGGCGATCGCGCCCACCTCGAAAGCCTCGACGCCCGCCGCGGCGAAGGCGTCGATCGCCGGCTTCGCATCGGAACGCGCGACGACCACGACCATGCCGATGCCGCAGTTGAACGTGCGCAGCATCTCGGCCTCGTCGACGCCGCCGTGGCGCTGCAGCCAGCGGAAGATCGCGGGCCGCGCCCAGCGGCTCGAATCGAGGCGGGCGCAGGTGCCTTGCGGCAGGATGCGCGGAATGTTCTCCGTGAGCCCGCCGCCCGTGATGTGTGCCACGCCCTTGAGCGCCACCTTCGCCATCACCGCGAGCACCGGCTTCACGTAGATGCGCGTCGGCTCGAGCAGCGCCTGGCCGAGCGTGCGCTCCTCGTCGAAGCTCTCGTAGAGGTCGGCGCCGCTCACCGCGAGCACCTTGCGCACGAGCGAATAGCCGTTGGAATGCGGGCCGCTCGAGGCGAGGCCGATCACGACGTCGCCCGCGGCGATCTTCGAGCCGTCGAGGATCTTCGATTTCTCCACGAGGCCCACGGCGAATCCGGCGAGGTCGTACTCGTTCGGGTCGTACATCCCCGGCATCTCCGCGGTCTCGCCGCCGATCAGCGCGCAGCCCGCCTGCTCGCAGCCCTCGGCGATGCCCTTCACGACCGATTCGGCGACGTCCACGTCGAGCTTGCCGCAGGCGAAGTAGTCGAGGAAGAAGATCGGCTCCGCGCCCGAGACGAGGATGTCGTTCACGCTCATCGCCACGAGGTCGATGCCGATGGTGTCGTGCTTCTTCATGCGGAAGGCGAGCTTGAGCTTCGTGCCGACGCCGTCGGTGCCCGAGACCATCACCGGCTGCTGGTACTTCTTCGAGACCTCCACCAGCGCGCCGAAGCCGCCGATGCCGCCCAGCACTTCGGGGCGCAGCGTGCGCCGCGCGAAGGGCTTGATGCGCTCGACGAGGGCGTCGCCCGCGTCGATGTCGACGCCGGCTTCGCGGTAGGTGAGGGGGGTAGGCGCGTTCACGGCCGATCCGTCTGATTCAGAGGGGAAATTTTATCCGATTTACCCCCCGAACGCCCTGCTTCACGAGCGCCGGATGGATGCGGCGGCGTCAATGGAGCCGGAAGATGACGCTGTAGCAGACGATGCGTTTGCCGCTCTTGCCCTGCGGCGCGGGTGGAAAGGTGTATTGCGCGAGCGCGCGCTTCGTTTCGTCCTCGAAATCGCTCATGTCGATCCATTCGGATCGTGGCCACGCCTTCGCGTCGGCCTCCCGGACGCTTCCAGCTGCGTCCACCTCGAGCCGCGCATAGACCTGGGCATCCAGCCCCTGCCGGATCATTCGCCGCGGATAGCGGATCTCGCTCGCGAGGATCGGCTTCACCCATGAAGCGCGCGGGGGGCGCGGTGGCACCGAGGCGCGCGAAACGCTGATGTGCGGCGTCCCGTCGCGGATCTCGAACCAGACACCGGCTGCTCGCTCGGCATGCAGTCCTTGCCGATCGGCGTGTAGAAGAGCCAGTGGCCGATCACCTCCTTCACGGCCGCCACGAACTCGGTCGCGGAAGGCGGCTCGACCGAGTACGAGATTGCCTCGAGCTGGCCGGTCGGCGCCACGATGCCGCTCACCTTGACGACGCCGGTCACCCGCTTCTCGAGGGCATCGGCAGGGTACTCGGGAGCGACCGCCACGTGCGGCGCCCCCCAGCGGTCCGGATCGGAGGCGTAGTACGTGTCGAGATCGTCCTCGGCGTACGCGCAAACGCTCACTGCGAGCGATGCCAGCAGGACGAGCCCCCGAAGCGGCCGCGATGAACCCATGTGGCGGGTTCCGGTTGGGAAGATGCGCAATGATAGATGGCCGGCCCGCGATGTACCATGCCGACCATGAGCGAGATGCCGACGGCGCACGCGCGCTTCGCGGAAATCGAGGGCCATCGACCGTATCTCGTGCGCTACGCGCGCGCGCAGCTTCGCGACGCGCAAGCCGTCGAGGAAGTCGTGCAGGAGGCGCTCCTCGCCGCGCTCGAGGCGCTCGGCTCTTTCCAGGGACAGTCGACCCTGCGCACCTGGCTCACCTCGATCCTGCGCTTCAAGATCGCGGATCACCAGCGGCGCGCGGTGCAGGAGCGTGCGCGCTTCGAGGATGCGGGCGGCGTGGATGGCGAGGCCTGGCTCGACGAGCTCTTCGACGAGACCGGCCACTGGCGCGATCCGCCCTAGGCGTGGGCCGATCCCGAGGCGGCCTTCGAGCAGCGCCGCTTCCGCGAAGTGTTCGAGCGATGCCTCGGGCGCGTGCCGGGCTCGGGCGGGCGCGCCTCCTCTCGCTCGCGCTCGAGCGCGCGCTCCGCGAGGAGGAGCGCATCGCGCTGCGCCGCCACCTCGACGAGTGCCTCATGTGCGTGAATTTCGAGGCGCAACTGCGCTTCCTGCGCGAGGCCGCGCGCCGCTACCGCGAGGGCTGAAGGCCTCGCTCCCCCTTGGGGTAGGGCCGGGGAGCGGGTCGCTTCCTAATCCGCGGCCGCGCCCGCGATCCCGTTCGTTTCCACGCTCGCCGGCGCGAGCCCGCCGAGATAGCGCTCGCGCACGGGCTTCAACAGGAAGCGCGCGGTGATCGCGGCGGCGATGCAGATGGCCGCGGAGAAGTAGAACACAGCCGACCAGTTGCCGCCGCGCGAGAGCACCGAGGCGAGCGGCACGAGGAGCGAGGCGGTGCCCTTCGCGGTGTACAGCGTGCCGGCGTTGGCCGCGGCGTTGCGCGTGCCGAAGGTGTCCGCGCAAACCGCCGGGAAGATCGAGTAGATCTCGCCCCAGAAGAGGAAGATCAGCGGCGCGAAGACCATGAACGCGAGCGGCTCGTGGCCGAAGTGCAGCAGGCCCAGCAGCGCCAGGCCCTCGCCGAGGAACACGAGGAACATGGTGTTCTCGCGCCCGATCCTGTCGGAGATGAATCCGCACAGCGGGCGCGTGAACCCGTTGGCGAGGCTGTCGATCGAGAGCGTGAGCGTGAGGAGCGGCATCATCAGGCCGAATACCTTGAAGTGCTCCGCCGCGACGCCGTAGTCCTTGGCGATCGGCCCGATCTGGGCCGTGGCGATGAGGCCGCCGGCGGCCACCGCGACGAAGATGGCGTAGAGCAGCCAGAACACCGGCGTCTTCATCATCTCGCGCGGCGTGAAATCGCGCCGGCCCTGGATGTTGCGCGAGCTGGCCTTGACGCCCTTCGGCGCGACGGGACGCAGCAGGAGCATCGCGAGCACGAAGATCGCGATGCCCTGGATCAGCGCGAAGGTGAAGAACGTCCCCTGGTAGCCCGAGGTGCGGATCATGCGCGCGATCGGGATCACCGTGAGCGCGGCGCCCGCACCGAAGCCCGCGGCGGTGAGGCCGGCGGCAAGCCCGCGCCGGTCGGGAAACCACTTGAGCGCGTTTCCGACGCAGGTGCCGTAGACGCAACCGGCGCCGAGGCCCGCGAGAACTGCGCCCGCGTAGAGCATCGGCAGGCTCGCCGCCATCGAATCGAGGATCCACGCGAGAGCCACGAACACGGCGCCTACGGCGACCACCGGGCGCGGGCCGAAGCGGTCCACGAGCCAGCCCTCGACCGGCACGAGCCAGGTTTCGACGACCACGAAAATGGAAAAGGCCAGCTGGATGCCGGCCTTTTGCCAATCGGGGTGCGCCGCTTTCATCGGGTTCACGAACAGGGTCCATCCGTACTGCAGGTTCGCGACGAGCGCCATGCAGAGGATGCCGATGGCGAGCTGGACCCAACGATTGGAGATAAAGGAGGCCTGTGGCGCGGCCACGCGCTGTGAATCCTGATTCACGGAGGTAGCTTTTTGGGAGTCGGTGCGGAGAATTGCGGGACGGCTTGCTTTCCCTTCCAAGTATGAGCGTCCCGTATTCCGATCGGGATGGCTCGCCCGGATCATGCCCGCGCGAAACGGGAACGATCCTTGACGCGCGTCAGGCGCGCGAGACAGTTTTCGGACAGGAAGGAATCAGGCGTCGCCGCTGCCGCGGAACGTCGGCAGGTTCTTCGTCGCGAACTCGAGCATGCGCTCGATCGGCACGCGCGCACGCCGGGCGACATCCGCGTCGACGAACACCTCGTGCCCCGGCGCGCCTTCGAGCGTCTCGATGAGGTTGTAGAGGCCGTTCATCGCCATCCACGGGCAGTGCGCGCAGCTCTGGCAGGTGGCGCCCTTGCCCGCGGTGGGCGCCTCGATGAACGTGACGCCGGGCAGGCGCTTCCTCATCTGGTGGAGGATTCCGCCGTCGGTCGCGACGATGTACTCCTTCGCGCCGAGGCGCTCGGCCGCCTGGATGATGCCGGTGGTCGAGCCCACCGCGTCGGCGAGCGCGATCACGCTCCGCGGCGATTCCGGGTGCACGAGCACCTTCGCCTTCGGGTGCAGCGCCTTCAGCTCCTCCAGCTGGATCGCCTTGAACTCGTCGTGCACGACGCACGAGGCGTTCCACATGAGCATGTCCGCGCCGGTCACGCGCTGCACGTAGTCGCCGAGGTGCTTGTCGGGCGCCCACAGGACCTTCCTGCCCTGCGCGTGCAGCCACCCGACGATCTTCTCGGCGATCGAGGAGGTCACCATCCAGTCCGCGCGCGCCTTCACCTCGGCGCTCGTGTTCGCATAGACGACCACCACGCGGTCCGGATGCGCATCGCAGAACTTCGCGAACTCGCCTGCCGGGGTCGCGAGGTCGAGCGAGCATTCGGCCGCGAGGTCGGGCATCAGCACGCGCTTCTCGGGATTGAGGATCTTCGCGGTCTCGCCCATGAAGCGCACGCCCGCCACGACGATCGTCTTCGCCGCGTGCTCGTGGCCGAAGCGCGCCATCTCGAGCGAATCGGAGACGGTGCCGCCGGTTTCCTGCGCGAGGTCCTGCAGGTCCGGGTGGACGTAGTAGTGCGAGACGAGCACCGCGTCGCGTTGCTTCAGCAGCTTCTTCGCCTTCGCGACGAGCGCGGGCCGTTCCCCGGCGGACACGACGCGCGGCGGCTGCGCCGGTGCGATGCCGATGTCGCCGGAATAGCGCTCGAAGCGGATCTGGATGGGTTGTGCGATCGCCATCGGTCGATTCTAAGGCATGGTCGCCATGCTAAAATCGCGTCCTTGTCGCCCCGGCTTTTACCGGGACGCGCCCGGGCCAAGCCGGCCGGCGGGACCATCGATACGAACCCCACCTTCGTGGGGACCCCGCGAGGCGGCGCAGGCCCTGGGAAATCCCAATGAGGCAGCTCCTCCTCGACTTCACACGGGCGCCCGCGCCCACCTTCGCGAACTTCGTCCATGGCGGCAACGCCGAGGCGGCGCACGCCCTGGAGGCGGCCGCGCGCGGCGAATGCGCCGAGCGTGTCATCTATATTTGGGGCGAAAACGCCGCCGGCAAGACCCACCTGCTGCAGGCCTTCGCCGCGGCCGGGGGCGCGCGCTACGTGCCGGGCGAAAAGTTCGTGCCCGAGGACGCGCGCGGCGTGCTCGCGCTCGACGACGTGGAGCGGCTTGCCGAGGCGCTGCAGGTCGCGCTCTTCAACGCGTTCAACGAACGGGCGTTCAGGCTCCTCGTCGTGTCCGCCGGAGCCGCGCCGCGCGACGTCGCGCTGCGCCGCGACCTCGCGACCCGCCTCGCCACCGGCCTCACCTACCGGGTGCTCGCGCTCACCGACGAAGAGAAGCACGCGGCGCTCGCCGCCCATGCCCGCGTGCGCGGCTTCGCGCTCGCCGACGAGGTGGGCGCGTATCTCCTTACGCACGGGCGCCGCGACATGGGCTCGCTCATGGCCGCGCTCGATTCGCTCGACCGCTATTCGCTCGAGACCGGGCGGCCGATCACGGTGCCGCTATTGAAAGCGGCGCTCGCATGACGAAACAACCCTCTCCCAAGGCAGACGGAGCAAACGCGGGGCGCGGTCTTCCCATGAGCGACCGCCCGAAATTGGCGCTCTTCGACCTCGACCACACGCTGCTCGACGGCGACAGCGACGTCTCCTGGGCGGAGTTCCTGATCGAGGAGGGCGTGCTGCATCCGCAGGAATTCCATCCGAAGAACCAGTGGTTCTTCGAGCGCTACAAGGACGGCACGCTCGACATCCACGAGTTCCTCGAATTCCAGCTCGCGCCGCTCGCCGCGCACCGGCGCGCGGAGCTCGACGCCTGGCACGAGGAATTCATGCAGAGGAAGATCCGGCCCATGATCCATGCGCGCGCCGCGGACCTCATCGCGCGCCACGCCGACGGACTGCGGGCGCTCGTGACCGCCACCAACCGCTTCATCACCGCGCCGATCGCCCGCGAGCTCGGCATCGAGCACCTGGTCGCCACCGACCTCGAGGAGCTCGACGGCGAGTTCACCGGGAAGCCGCTCGGCACCCCATCGTTCCGCGAGGGAAAGATCACGCGCGTGGAGGAGTGGCTCGGGGCGATGGGACGGCGCCTGGAGGACTTCGAGAGCTGGTTCTACAGCGACTCGCTGAACGATCTGCCGCTCCTCGAGCGCGTGACGCATCCGGTCGCGGTGGATCCCGACGCGACGCTCCGCGCGAGGGCGCTGGCGCTCGGGTGGCCGGTGATCTCGCTCGAGGAGAACGACGACGATGTCGTTCCCGCGGAGGCGGGAATCCATGGATCCCCGTCTTCACGGGGATGACGAACACAATGATCAAGAAATACATCGACAAGCTCTTCGGCCGTTCGCGCCGCCCGACCCACAAGGATGCGCGGCCGACGATCCACGGGCCGGACAAGCACGAGATCCGGCGCGAGGACATCAGCCGCTGCGCGCGGCGCACGTGCGAGGAGTTGCAGCGCGCGGGGCATGCTGCGTTCGTGGTCGGGGGCGCCGTGCGCGACCTCCTCCTCGGCCGCAAGCCCAAGGACTTCGACGTCGCTACCAGCGCCACGCCGGAGGAAGTGCGTGCGACCTTCCGCCGTTCGCGCATCATCGGCCGGCGCTTCCAGATCGTGCACGTGTTGTGCGGCCCGGAGACCGTGGAGGTCTCCACCTTCCGCGCCCACTTCGCGCGCGAGCCCGACGCCGAGCATACGGACGAGCATGGCCGCATGCTCTCCGACAACGTGTTCGGGACGCAGGCCGAGGACGCGCTGCGCCGCGACTTCACCGTGAACGCGCTCTTCTACGACCCGGTGAAGGAAGAGATCTGGGACTACGTGCACGGGCTGAAGGACCTCAAGGCGAAGAGGCTCGTGATGATCGGCGACCCGTCCACGCGCTACCGGGAGGATCCGGTGCGCATGCTGCGTGCCGCGCGGCTCGCCGCGAAGCTCGGGCTCGAGATCGATCCGAAGACGCGCGCGCCGATCCAGGAGCTGCGCCACCTGCTCGAGAACGTGCCCCACGCGCGGCTCTTCGAGGAGATCCTCAAGCTTCTGCTCTCCGGGAACGCGGTCGAGTGCGTCCGCGTGCTGCGCGAGCTGCAGCTCCACCACGGGCTGCTCCCGCTGCTCGACACGGCGCTCGACGATCCCGAGGCCGGCCCGTTCGCGCTCGCCGCGCTGCGCGCGACCGACGAGCGCCTCGCCGCGGGGAAGCCCGTGTCTCCCGCGTTCCTGCTCGCCGCGCTCCTCTGGGGCCGGGTCGAGAAGAACCTGCGCAAGTTCGAGGAGAAGGGCCAGCCGACCATCCCGGCGCTGCACTCGGCGATGCACGAGGCGCTCGACGCGCAGCGCGACTCGCTCGCGATCCCGCGCCGCTTCGACGCGACGATGAAGGAGCTCTGGCTCATGCAGCCGCGCTTCCTGCAGCGCGGCGGCCAGCGGCCCTATCGACTGCTCGAGCACCCGCGCTTCCGTGCCGCCTACGATTTCTTCGCGTTGCGCGCCGCGAGCGCCAATGCGCCGCAGGAAGCCGCGCAGTGGTGGGAGCGCTTCCAGGACGCGAGCCCCGACGAGCGCGAGCGCATGCTCGTGAGCGACGAGGCCGGCCCGAAGAAGAAGCGCCGTCGCCGCGGCGGCCGCAAGAAGCCCGCGACGGGCGAGGCGGCGCTGCTGCCCGATTCCCGGGGCGCGGTCGAAGAGTGAGCCCGCCCGTCACCGCCGTGGTCGCGCTCGGCTCCAACCTGGACGATCCAGAGGACCACGTCCGCCGCGCGTTCGCGGACCTCGCGCGGCTACCGGAAACCTGGCTGACGGGCCGCTCCGCGCTCTATCGCACCGCGCCGGTGGGATACGCCGACCAGCCGCCATTCGTGAACGCCTGCGCGAAACTGGAAACGCGCCTTTCGCCGCGCGCGCTGCTCGACCACCTGCTCGCGATCGAGAAGCGGCACGGACGCGCGCGCGGCATCCCGAACGGGCCGCGCACGCTCGACCTGGACATCGTGCTCTACGGCGGGGCCACGATCGCGGAGCCGGGCGTCTCGGTGCCGCATCCGCGCGCGCACGAGCGTGCCTTCGTCCTCGCGCCGCTGGTGGACGTGTGGCCCGAGGCGGAGATCCCGGGAAAGGGAAAGGCGAACGAATTGCTCGCTGCCGTGGGGCAGGAGGGCGTCGAAAGGATCGTCGCTCCCGTGAAGCCTCCCCGTGAAAGCCCCGGTCGGGGGATCGATTCCCGCCTCCGCGGGAATGACGTGAACGGGAACGACCTGAAATAGATGAAGCACCGCTACATCGTGGTGGAAGGGCCGATCGGCGCGGGGAAGACCAGCCTCGCGCTGCGCCTCGCCGAGCGCATCAACGCCGCGACGCTCCTCGAGGACCCCAAGTCGAACCCGTTCCTGCCGCAGTTCTACCGCGACATGCGCCGCTACGCGCTGCCCACGCAGCTCTTCTTCCTCTTCCAGCGCGTGCAGCAGCTCGAGTCGATCAAGCAGCCGGACCTCTTCGGCAAGCCCACGGTTTCCGATTTCACGCTGGCGAAGGACCCGCTGTTCGCGCGCATCACGCTCGACGATGCCGAGTACCAGCTCTACGACAAGATCCACGCGCACGTGAAGCCGCAGGTGCCGGTGCCCGACCTGGTGATCTACCTGCAGGCCTCGGTGGACACGCTCGTCTCGCGCGTGAAGCGCCGCGGGGTGCCTTCCGAGGCCGGCATCGACGAGGCCTACCTGCGGCGCCTTTCCGAGGCGTATACGTCCTACTTCCACCACTACGGGGAGGGCCCGCTCCTCATCGTGAACAGCGAGCGGTTGAACTTCGTGGACGTCCCCGAGCACCTCGAGCTGCTGCTCGAGCGGGTGGAGAAGATGCGCGGCGGGAGGGAGTTCTTCAACCGCGCCTGAAGACGTCCTTTGCTGCGCCGCGCCACCGGGCCGCCAGAGCGCGAGGCGGCGTGCCCTGACGCAGTGCACAATATTGCCAATCGGCCCCGGGGTGGGCAGAATTGCCCTCCGGCCGGACGGCCGCAGCCAACAGGAAGCGAACACCATGAGTGCCCAGAACGCCGCGAAGAGGGTCACCGTGCCGCAGCTGCAGGCGCGGGCGCGCGACGGCGAGAAGCTCGCCATGCTCACCTGCTACGACGCGAGCTTCGCCGCGCTGATGGAGGAAGCGGGCGTGGACATCCTCCTCATCGGCGACTCGCTCGGGATGGTGATCCAGGGGCGCGAGTCGACCCTCGCCGTGACGCTCGAGGAGGCGGAGTACCACGTGCGCTGCGTCGCCGCGGGAAGCCGCACGGCGCTCGTGGTCGCGGACATGCCGTTCGCGACCTTCCAGGAATCCCCGCGCGACGCTTTCCGCAGCTGCGCGCGCATGATGGCGGCCGGGGCGCAGATGGTGAAGCTCGAAGGCGGCGCGCCGATGGTCGAGACCACGCGCTTCCTCGTCGAGCGCGGCATCCCGGTGTGCGCGCACATCGGCCTCACGCCGCAATCGGTGCACGCGCTCGGCGGCTACCGGGTGCAGGGCCGCACCGAGGATGGGGCGGAGCGGCTGGTCGCCGATGCGAAGGCGCTCGAGGAGGCGGGCGCGGCGATGGTCCTCATGGAGGCGATGCCCGCGGCGCTCGCGAAGCGCGTCACCGATTCGCTCACGGTTCCCACCATCGGCATCGGCGCCGGGCCGGACGTCTCGGGGCAGGTGCTGGTGCATTACGACATGCTCGACATCTACCCCGGCCGCAAGGCGCGGTTCGTGCGCAACTTCATGGCGGGGGCGCCGTCCATCCGGGATGCGATCGTGGCCTACGTGCGCGCGGTGAAGGACAAGACCTTCCCCGCGCCCGAGCATTGCTTCTAGTACCCGATTTTCGATGGAGCTGATCCACACGGTCGAGCGATTGCGCGCGCGGCTCGCGAACGAGCCGAGGGTCGCGTTCGTGCCGACCATGGGTAACCTCCACGCC
This sequence comes from Usitatibacter sp., assembly GCA_035605915.1. Lineage (GTDB taxonomy): Bacteria > Pseudomonadota > Gammaproteobacteria > Burkholderiales > Usitatibacteraceae > Usitatibacter. The sequence continues at coordinate 129,705 of DATNGJ010000026.1, read as the reverse complement.
GGCCACCTGGCGCTCGTGGAGGAGGCGCGCAAGCACGCCTACTGCGTGGTCGCCTCGATCTTCGTGAACCGGCTGCAGTTCGAGCCCGGCGCCGACTTCGACCGCTATCCGCGCACGCTCGACGCCGACTGCGCGAAGCTCGAGCGCGCCGGCTGCGACGTCGCGTTCGCGCCCGACGAGCGCGAGATGTACCCGCAGCCGCAGGAGGTCGCGGTGACGCCGCCGAAGCTCGCCGAGCAGCTGTGCGGCGATTTCCGTCCCGGCCACTTCCAGGGCGTGGTGACCGTCGTGACCAAGCTCTTCAACATCGTGCGCCCCGACACGGCGGTCTTCGGCAAGAAGGACTACCAGCAGCTGCACGTGATCCGCGCCCTCGTGCGCCAGCTCAACTTCGGCATCGAGATCGTCGGCGTGGACACGGTGCGCGAGGTGGACGGGCTCGCGATGTCGTCGCGCAACGGCTATCTCTCGCGCGAGGAGCGTGCCGAGGCGGTGCGCCTGAGCCGCGTGCTCGCCCACCTCAAGTCCGCGATCGAGGGCGGCGAATCCGCCCACGAGACGCTCGTCGCGGCGGCGCGCGACGAGCTCGCGTCGCACGGCTGGCGCGTCGATTACGTGGCGCTGCGCTCGCAGGCGAACCTCGCGCCGGTCGGCCCCGCCGATCGCGAGCTCGTGGTGCTCGCGGCCGCCTGGCTCGGCCAGACGCGCCTCATCGACAACCTCGAGATCCGCGTTCGGGCCCGATGACGACGCTGCCGCTCGAGGGCATCCGGGTCGTCGAGCTCTCGCACATGGTGATGGGTCCCACCTGCGGGCTGGTGCTCGCCGACCTCGGCGCCGAGGTGATCAAGGTGGAGCCCGAGGGCAAGGGCGATCCCACGCGCCATCTCCGCAGCACCGGCGCCGGGTTCTTCGCGGCCTTCAGCCGCAACAAGAAGAGCGTGACGCTCGATCTCGCGACCGCGCGCGGCATCGAGCTCGCGCTGCGCCTGTGCGACACGGCCGACGTCTTCGTCGAGAACTTCCGTCCCGGCGCGCTGGAGGCGAAGGGGCTGGGCTACGCGGCGCTCGCCCGGCGCAACCCGCGGCTCGTCTACTGCTCGCTCAAGGGATTCCTCTCCGGCCCGTACGAGAATCGCACCGCGCTCGACGAGGTGGTGCAGATGATGAGCGGGCTCGCGTACATGACCGGGCCGCCCGGCCGGCCGCTGCGCGCCGGCGCGCCGGTGAACGACATGATGGGCGGCATGTTCGGCGCGATCGCCGTGCTCGCGGCGCTGCGCACGCGCGAGAGGACGGGCAAGGGCGAATACGTGCAGGGCGGGCTCTTCGAGAACGCCGCGTGGCTCGTCTCCACCCACATGATGCAGCACGCGGTGAGCGGGACGCCGCCCGAGCCGATGTCGGCGGGCAAGCGCGCATGGGGCGTGTACGACGTGTTCGAGTCCGCCGACGGCGTGCAGGTCTTCGTCGGCGTGGTGACCGAGCGGCAGTGGGAGATCTTCACGCGCGCGCTCGGCGAGCCCGAGCTCCTCGATCCCGCCTACGCCACCAACAACCAGCGCGCCGCGCGGCGCGAGACGCTGATCCCGCTCGTCGCGCGCTTGCTCCGCAAGCACCCGATCGCCGAGCTCGAGTCGATCTGCGAGGAGGGCGGCCTTCCCTTCGCGCGCATCCAGACGCCCTCGGACCTGTTCGACGACCGGCAGCTCGCGGCGGGCGGGATGATCGACCTCACGCTGCCGGACGGTACGAAGACGCGCATCCCGGCGCTCCCGATCGAGCTCGACGGCGAGCGTCCCGGCCTGCGCTCGGGGCTGCCGAAGCCGGGCGAGCACAACGACGAGATCCTCGGCCCTCTCCGCTGAGGTTTTCGGTTCTAATAGCGGCCATGTGGAACCTCACGTTCTCCCCGCCGCACGTGATCCAGGCGCGCGTCCTCACGCGCCTGCCCGACGAGTTCCGGCGCAAGGTGAGGAGCGAGTGGGGCGAGGCCAACAAGCCGGGCGAGCCCATCACGAGCTTCCTCGAGGGGCCGTCCTTCGATCGCGCGGGCAATCTCTACGTCACGGACATCCCGTTCCGCCGCATCTTCCGCATCTCGACGAAGCTCGAATGGACGCTCGCATGCGAGTACGACGGCTGGCCCAACGGCATCGCGATCCATCGGGACGGCTCGCTATGGATCGCCGACTACCGCAACGGCCTGCTGCGCCTCGAGCCCAAGGCGAAGAAACCGCAGCCCATCCTCCCGCGCCGCAACAGCGAATCGTTCCGCGGGTTGAACGACCTCACGTTCGATTCCCAGGGCAACTGCTACTTCACGGACCAGGGCCAGACCGGCCTGCACGATCCGACGGGACGCGTCTTTCGCCTGCGCACCACGGGCCAGCTCGACATGGTGCTCTCCGGCATTCCCAGCCCGAACGGCGTGGCGTTGAATGCGAACGGCCGCGCGCTGCTCGTCGCGGTGACGCGCGCGAACCAGGTGTGGCGCGGGCCGCTGCTTGCCGACGGCAGCGTCTCGAAGGTGGGCGCATTCCGCACCTTCTTCGGCACGAGCGGGCCCGACGGGCTCGCGGTCGACGTGGAGAATCGCCTCGTGGTGGCGCACGCAAGCCTGGGCGGCGCGTTCGTGCTGAACAATCGCGGCGAGGTGACGCACTTCGTGAAGAGTCCCGGCGGCTCGACGGTGACCAACGTCGCCTTCCGCCCCGGCACCTCGAAGCTCGTGCTCACGGAATCGGAAACCGGCGCGATCCTCGAGGCGGACCTGCCTTCGGCCGGCGCGCCGCTTTTCTCGCACGCTATTTCCCCTTGAACAGCGGCTTCCGCTTCTCCATAAACGCGCGCCGTCCCTCGGCGTAATCCTCGCTCTCGAAGCACTCGAGGATGAGGCGATGGCAGAGCTCGAGGTCGAGGTCCGCGTCGGGCTTGGTGAGCTCCTGGATCACGCGCTTGGCGGCCTTCACCGTGAGCGGCGCGCCCGAGGCGATCGCCTTCACGTACTCGTTGAGGAGCGCCGGGAGCAGCGCCGGCTCCGTCACGCGGTTCACGAGGCCCATGCGCAGCGCCTCGGCGGCGTCGAGCCGCCGGGCGGTGTAGACGATATCCTTCGCGTTCCCGGGGCCCACGAGATCGGTGAGGTTGCGCGTCGCCGAGAAGAGGTATCCAAGGCCGATGCGCGTCGCGGGGACCGCGAACACCGAGTCCATCGAGGCGATGCGCAGGTCGCAGGCGATCGCGATGTTGAGCCCGCCGCCGATGCAGTAGCCGCGGATCGATGCGAGCGTCGGCTTGGGGAAGTCGTGGATCGCCTGCAGCGCCGTCTCGGCGACCCGCTCGTAGTGGAGCACCGCCTCGTGCGCCGCGCGCTGGTCCTCGAATTGCGAGACGTCGTCGCCCGAGGCGAACGCCTTCTCGCCCTCGCCGGCGAAGATCGCGAGGCGCACGCGCGGGTCGCGCGCGGCGCGTTCGAGGACGATGGGCAGCGCCTCCCAGATCTCGAGCGAGAGCGCGTTGTGCTTCGTGGGGTTGTTGAAGCGGATGTGGAGGAGCCCACCCTCGGCCCACGACTTCAATCGCGGCGTCGGAGACTCGAAGCTCTGCAAGTCGCTCATCAGTACACTCCCGCCGATTTCATGCGCGCGAGCTCCGCCTCGGCGAAGCCGATCTCGCGCAGGACCTCTTCCGAGTGCTCGCCGCGCTTCGGCGCCGCGCGCGCGAGGGTCGACGGCGTGCGCGTGAGCGTCACCGGCTGGCCCATCAAAGTCTGCTCGCCGAAGTGCGCGGACGTTACCTTTTTCAGCATGCCGAGATGCTTCACCTGGGCCTCCTCGAAGGCTTCCTTCACGTTGTTGATGTGCCCGCACGCCACGCCCGCGGCATTGAGCTTTTCGATCCAATGGGCGCTCGCCAGGTGGGCGAGCTTCTTCTCGATCTCGGCGTTGAGCCAGTCGCGGTGCACCGAGCGGCTCGCCTTGGTCTTCGAACGCTCGTCGGCGATCCATTCCGGAGCGCCGAGCGCGTGGCAGAAGCGCTCCCAGATCTTGCCGCCGAAGACCGCGATGTTGATGTGGCCGTCGCGCGTCCGGTACACGCCCGTCGGGATGCTCGTAGGATGGAAGTTGCCGGCCTGCCCGGCAATCTCGCCCTCGATCGTCCAGCGCGCGGTCTGGAAATCCATCATGTAGAGGAGCGCTTCCAGGAGCGAGGTGTGGACCCATTGCCCCTTGCCCGAATGCTCGCGCTCGAGGAGCGCCACGGTGACGCCGTACGCCGCGAAGATGCCGCTGCAAAGGTCGGCGATGGGAATGCCGACTCGTACCGGTCCATGGCCCGGAAGGCCGGTCACCGACATGAGTCCTCCCATGCCCTGCGCGATCTGGTCGAAGCCGGGCCGGTTCGCGTCCGGGCCGGCCTGACCGAAGCCGGAGATGCTCGCGTACACGAGCCGCGGGTTGATCGCGCCGAGCGACTCGTAATCGATGCCCAGGCGGTGCTTCACGTCGGGACGGAAGTTCTCGAGCAGCACGTCCGCGGTGGCGACGAGCCTCTTCAGCACCTCGATGCCTGCCGCCTCCTTGAGGTTGAGCGTGATCGACCGCTTGTTGCGATGCGTGTACTGGTAGTCGGAGCCTTCCTGCCCGCCCAGCGTGTCGTCGCCACGCATGTGCTCGGGCATCTGCACCTGGATCACGTCCGCGCCCCAGTCGGCGAGCTGGCGCGCGGCGGTGGGGCCGGCGCGCACCTGCGTGAGGTCGATCACGCGGAAGCGGGCGAGCGCCTGGGAGGCGGGCAGGTGCGGCATCAGGCGTTCAGGCGCCGGCGGAAGAACTCGACCGAGCGCTGCCACGAGAGCTTCGCGGCTTCCGCGGCCGCGGGCGGCACGCCGTAGCAGGCGACCCGCGATCGAGGAGCTCGCGGCGCGAGATGCGGCCGTGCACGAAACCGTCGAAGAGCTGCAGCACCTGCGGCGCGAAATCGCCCGCTTTCCTGCGTTCCATGGCCTCGCTCCTATCGGAAGAACTGCAGCAGCTCCGACAACGTCTCTTCGGGTACCTGCTCGGCGGGATAGTGCCCGCACGGCAACATCTTTCCGCGCACGTCGGCCGCGCGTTCCTTCCACGCCTCGATCGGCCGGTAGCTGCGGTTCACGTGGCTCTTCTCGCCCCAGAGCACGAGCATGGGCATCTCGATCCTGCGGCCGAGGTCCGCGCGATCGTGCTCGAGGTCGATGCCGACCGCCGCGCGATAATCCTCGCATACCGCGTGGATGTTCTCCGGAGTGCAGCAGCGGATGTATTCGGCGAGCGCCTCGGCCGTGAAGCCGCCCAGGCCCACCCCCTTCTTGTCGAGCTTCTTGCGGATGTAGCGCTCGAGCCCGTAGGCCTCCAGCATCTTTTCCGGGTAGTCGTAGGGCTGCGCCATGAAGAACCAGTGGTAGGAATCCACCGCCCAGCGCAGCGGGATGTCGGAGAGCATGTGCAGCGTGGGCACGATGTCGAGGAAGGCGACCTTCTCGACGCGCTCGGCATGGTCGAGCGCCATGCGGTGCGCGACGCGCCCGCCGCGATCGTGGCCCGCCACGCGCCAGCGCTCGAAGCCGAGCGCGCGCATCACCTCGACCTGGTCCTGCGCCATCGTGCGGAACGAGTAGGCCGAGTGATCGTCGCCGCCGAAGGGCTTCGCGCTGTCGCCGTAGCCCCGCAGGTCGGTCGCGACTACCGTGTACCGCTCGGCGAGGCGGGGCGCGATCTTGTGCCACATCACGTGCGTGAGCGGATTGCCGTGCAGCAGCAGGAGCGGCGGGCCGCTTCCGCCGACGCGCAGGCGGATCCGCGCTCCGGCGGTCTCCACGTCCCTTACCTGAAAGCCCTCAAACATGGAGCGCCGATGTTCGCCGATGCGAGGCCGATGAACGCCGATCGGAGAAGGGCTCGTGCTCGTGCGGAAGTGGGGCGCATGACATTCGGCTCTCCCGCATTTTCTTATCGGCGGGCATCGGCGTTGGATCGGCGGGCATCGGCGCTTCCAAGGACTTTTCCCCGCAGCAGCCGGGTGAGCTCGTTCACGTCGGCGAGCTCCTCGATGTTCCAGATCACCTTCAGCACCTGCTCGACGCGGTCGCGCTCGAGGCCGCCCCAGGAGGCGCACTCGCGGAATTTTTCCGAAAGTTCCGCGTCGCTCATCGGATTCGCCGGGCTGCCCTTGCCGAAGTCGGCGCGGGTCCGGAGCACCTTGCCGTCGACGAGCTCCACCTCGATGATGGTGGTCATCTTGTCGAAGCCGGCGGCCTCGGCTTCCTCGTTCACGCCGAAGCGCACCTTCTCGACCATCGCCTGCACGTCGGGCCGGTTCACGACCTCGTCGGTGAACTGCTGCAGCCCGGCCTTGCGCTCGAGGAGGAGGATCGCCATGCAGAATTCCATGGAGAACTTGGCCTGCAGCTCGTTCCGCGGCCGGTGGTGGATGAGGGCGTTCGGCATGTTGTGGTTGGTGCCGACCGTGACGCGCTTCACCTGCTGCGGCTTCACGTCGTTCTTCACGATGAGCTCGAGCATCGCGCCCATTCCCGGGTGCGTGAGCGAGCCGGACGGATGCGGCTTGATCGAGACGCCGGGGAAGTGGAAGGTCCACGGATCGCCGAGCTTGCCTTCGATCATTTCCGCGCTGTAGCCGCCCCCCGCCGCGCGGAAGAAGCCGCGGTCGGCCTCCAGGCCGTTGGGCGATGCGGTGAAGCCGAGCGCCGCGATCTCCGCCGCCACCAGGCCGTTCTCCGCGGCGCGCCCGGCGTGGAAGGGCTTCGTCATGGTGCCGAAGTTCTCGCGCAGCCCGCCCGCCTGCGTCGCGCCGAGCGAGAGCGCGCGCCGCGTCGCCTCGCGATCCAGGCCCAGGAGCTTCGCGGCGCCCGCCGCCGCGCCGATCGAGCCGCAGGTCGCGGTGCTGTGGAAGCCGGCCTGGTAGTGCCGCGGCAGGATCGCCTCGGCGACCTTGCATTCGACCTCGACGCCGACCTGGTAGGCGAGCATCAGGTCCGCGCCGCTCCTCGCGTCGCGCTCCGCGAGCGCGAGCACGGGCGGAAGCGCCGGCGCGGTTGGATGCGTAAGCAGGCCGTACACCCGATCCTTCGCGACCGCGAGCTGGGTGTCGTCGTAGTCGTCGGCATGGATCGCGAGCCCGTTGGCGAAGGCCGCGAAGCGCGCGGGAAGGCGCTGGTCGGTGCCGATCACGGTGCTCCCCTTCGCGCTCTCGATGCCGAGCTGGCGCAGGTAGCGCTGCGCGATGCGCCCGCATTCCGAGGCGGCGCCGGCGAGCGCGAGCCCGATGCCGTCGAGCACCGAGCGCTTGCCGAGGTGCGCGACGTCCTTCGGGATGTCGGCGAGGCTCGTCGAGGCGACGAATCCGGCGACGTAATCGGTGACGGGAGAAACCTTCGTCTTTTCGGGGGCGGTGGTGGCCATGTTCGATCGCGTTGGTCGGGGTGGATTCCCGCCTTCGCGGGAATGACGTTCAGGTATGGGAATGACGTTCAGGTACGGGATGACGTTCAGGTATGGGAATGACGTTCAGGTACGGGATCAAGCTCAGGTGACGGGAATGACGTGCCTGCGCGAGGCGGCGAGGCGGCTGCCCAGGCGGATCGCGTTCTCGAGCGCGCCGGTGGTCGCGACGCCCTTGCCGACGATGTCGAAGGCGGTGCCGTGCGCCGGCGTGGTGAAGACGGTGGCGAGGCCCCCGGTGACGGTGACGCCGCGGTTGAAGCCCTTGAGCTTGGTCGCGATCTGTCCCTGGTCGTGGTACATGCTGAGCACGCCGTCGAAGTCGTCGCCGAAGCCCTTGATGAAGACCGTGTCGGCGGGGAAGGGGCCCCGGCACGCGATGCCGCGCGCCGCGGCGGCCGCGACCGCCGGCGCGATGATCTCGATCTCCTCGCGCCCGAAGAGCCCGTTCTCGCCGCCGTGCGGGTTGAGGGCGGCGACCGCGATGCGCGGCCGCTCGAAGCCCGCGCCGCGCATCGTCGCGTCGGCGAGCGTGAGCGCCTCTTCGATGCGCTGCTGCGTGATCTGCTCGATCGCGGTGCGCAGCGATACGTGCGAAGTGGCGCGCGACATCCACTTGTCGTCCAGCACGTTCATCTCGCCGAAGTAGCCGCGGTGCTTCGTGAGATGGGCGAACATCTGGTGCTCGTCGTTGAATTTCCAGCCGCCCGCGTGCAGCGCCGCCTTGTTGAGGGGCGCGAAGGTGATGCCGTCGACGCGCCTCGCGAGCGCCAGCTCCACGAGGAAGGCGAGCGTCTCGCCGGTGAGGCGCCCCGACTCCGGCGACATCTTCCCGCGCGGGATGCTTGCGGGGTCCAGGTTCGCCAGGTCGAGCATCGGTACCTCGTCGGCGCGCGACCATTCGACCGCCTCGGCGGCGGGATACGCGCGCATCCTGAGCTTCACGTTCGCGTCGCGCGCGCCCTGCTCGAGCACGCGCGCGTCGCCCACCACGAGCAGGCGGGCATGAGGCGCCATGCGGCGGTCCGCGAGGATGCGTGCGCATTGCTCCGGGCCGATGCCGGTGCAGTCGCCGAGCATGAGGCCCAGGACGGGAAGGTCTTTCAAGCGCTCCTCCGGTCGGTGAAGAACTGGATCGCGAGGATCATCGCGAAGGTGATCGCGAGCATGCTGAGGGCGAGGACCGCGATCGGGCCCCAGTCGTTGCTCTCGCGCAGGTCGAACATGGTGACCGACACCGTCTTCGTCTTCGCGGTGAAGAGCAGGATGGTCGCGGAAAGCTCGCGGATGGAGCCGATGAAGATGAACATCCAGGTCGCGATCACGCCGTTGCGGATGAGCGGCGCCGTCACGTCCACGAGCGCGCGCAGCCGCGTGGCCCCGAAGATGCGGCTCGCGTCCTCGAGCTCCGGGTGCACGGACCTGAGGGACGAGCTCACCTGCTGGTAGCCCACCGGCATCTCCTTCGTGAGGTAGGCGAGGAAGATGATGCCGAGCGTGCCGTAGAGCACGAGCGGCGCATGCGTGTACGCGAGGAAGAGCCCCACGGCGAGCACGATGCCGGGAATCGCCACGGGGGCGGTCGCGAGGAACGAGAGCGAGCGATGGCCCCACACGAGCTTGCGCAGGCTCAGGTATCCGATCGCGGTCGCGAGGATCGTGCCCGCGGTCGCGGCGCAAACGCCGAGGAGGAAGGTGTTGGTGAGCGCGAGCCGGGTCTGGCTGAACTCGAGGAACACGAAGCGCCAGTTGTCGAACGTGAAGTTGCCCGCGACCGGAGCCGAATAATTCTTCACGAACGCCGTCCACGCGAGCACGCCGTAGGGAAGCAGCACCGAGCAGGCGAGGACCAATGCGAAGGGCGCGAGCGCCACCACCTTCCACGCGCCGAGGCGGACCCGTCGCTCGCCGGTGCTCTTGCCGCCGAGCACGGAATAGCCGCGCTTGCCCATCACCGCCGCCTGCACGCGCAGGAGCACCACGGTGATCACGAGGAGCGGGAGCGAGGCGGCGGCCGCGAGCCCGAGCTTGGGCGGGAACTGGAAGAAGCTCCAGATCTTGGTGGTCATCGTGTCGATGCTCGCGGGCAGCGCGAGGATCGCCGCGGGGCCGAACAGCGTCATCGACTGCAGGAACGCCACGAGGAAGCCGGCGAGGAGCGCGGGCATCGCGAGCGGCAGCGTCACGTCGATCGCGGTGCGCCACCAGCGCGCGCCGAGGATCGCGGAAGCCTCCTCCAGGTCGCTCGGGATGTGGTCGAGGCTCGTCGCGACGAAGGTGAAGACGTACGGGAACGTGTAGAGCGCCGTGACGAACACGATGCCCCACGCCGAGAAGATGTTCACCAGCGGGGATGCGTCGAAGGGACGCAGGTGGAAGAGCGCGTAGTACGCCTTGTTCACGAGGCCGGCGTTCGGCCCGCCCAGGAGGACCCATGCGAAAGCGCCGAGAAAGGGCGGCGTCGCGAACGAGGCGAGGATCAGCATGCGCAGCAGGCGCTTGGCGGGAAGGTCGGTGCGCGACACCAGCCAGGCCATCGGCGCGGCGAAGACGACGCAGAGCGATCCCACCGCCGCCGAGGTCCACAGCGTCACCCAGAAGGGTTCGAGGAGCTCGCGGTCGAGGAAAAGCGACCGATAATTGCGCAGCGTGAAGTGGACGTGCGAATCGTCGGTGACGCTCGTGACCGCGAGCCAGCCCAACGGCAGCAGCACCAGCACCGCGAGGACGAGCGCCATCGCGATCGAGAAGGGCGCGGTGGGATCGAAGGAGAAACGCCGTTCCCGTGCCGACCGGAACCCCGGTACCGTCGAAGCGGAGATCGGACGGGTTGCCGACGCAGCCTGCCCCCGGGCGACTTCGTCGGGGGCGGGAACGACGTTGGCTTTCAAGCGATTACTTCCCGCCGCCGAACAGCGCCGCGTAGCGCTTCTTGATCTCGTCCACCTTGGGCAGCAATCCCTCGGGATCGTCGGGAATCACCTTGATGTCCTTGAGCGGCGTGCGGTCCGCGGGATCCTTCACGCCCGGCACGACCGAGCGCAGGCCGCCCTTGTCGACCAGATACTGCTGCACCGGAACGCTGAAGAGGAAGTCGGCGAAGAGGCGCGCGGCGTGCGGATGCGGCGCGTCGGCGAAGACCGCGACCGGCGAGGAGACGAACGGCGTGCCTTCGACGGGGTAGATGATCTTCACCGGGCTCTTCTTGTGGATCTCGATGAACATGTTGTACTCGTTGCCGTCCACCATCACCGCCCGCTCGCCGCTCGCGATGCTCTTCGGCGTCGCGGTCGTGGACTGCAGCTGCTGGACGTCCATCTTCGCGAGCTTCTCGAAGTAGCCCCAGCCGAGCTTGTTCACGATCGCGTAGGTGCCGGTGAGCGAGGTGCCGCTGTAGCTCGGATGGGCCTTGGTGAGCTTGCCCTTCCACTTGGGCTGCAGCAGGTCCTCGTATCCCTTCGGCACCTGGTCGGGCGGCACGATGTTGGTGTTGTAGCCCATCACGCACAGGGTCGCGCGCCACGTGGCGTAGTACCCCTGCGGGTCGCGATACTCCTGCGGCATGCTGTCGACGCCCGCCGGCACGTACTTCGCGAGCATGTTCTGCTTCTTCCACGTGATGAAGTGCGTGGAGTCCGAGGTGTTCACGACGTCCGCATGCTTGATCCCGGACTGGTGCTCCTCGTTCTCGCGCTGGAAGACGCGCTCGGAGCCGGAGCGCTCCACCTCGACGTCGATCTTCGGATACTTCTTGCGGAACTCCTGCGCGATGTTCTCGGCCACCTTCACGTCCACCGAGGTGTACCACACGACCTTGCCTTCCTTCTCGGCGGCGGCGACGTCGGAATTCTGCGCCGCCGCGGGAAGGGCCGCGGCGAGCGCGACGGCGAGCGTCGTGAGCGTCATCTTCCAGTGCGTTTTCATTCTTCTCCTCCTTGGCGATGGAAAAACCGGCTCGGACCCGAAATCGAAAATGGGGTCAGATTACTTTTTCGTTTCGGCTGCCATTCCGGAAAAGTAATCTGACCCCATTTCCGAAAAGGATCCGACGCCTTTCATTGAACCAATCCCCGGCAACGCTCGGGGCGGAAGCGCACGGCCACGCGCGCGCCGGGCGCGAGATCGAGGCTCGCCGGCGCGGCGACCAGGAGCTCCTGCCCGACGTCGACCACGTAGTCGCGATGGCTGCCGAGGTAGGCGTGGCTGCGCACCACGCCGGGAAGCGAATTGTCGCCGTCGACGCGGCCATCGGCCAGCAGCTCGATGTCGTGCGTCTTCACGCAGAAGCTCATCGCGCGGCCGGCGCCCGCGAAGTCGCCCAGCCCGACCGCGAGCGCGCGCCCGGCGACCTCGACCTGGTTGCCGCCGAGGTGCGTGGCGTCGACCACGTTGCTCGCGCCGATGAAGCGCGCGACGAAGCGCGAGCGCGGCGCGTCGTACACCTCCTGCGGGGTGCCGATCTGCTCGATGCGCCCGGCGTTCATCACCACGATGCGGTCGGCCATCGTCATCGCCTCCATCTGGTCGTGCGTCACGTAGATGGAGGTGTTGCCGAACTGCTCGTGCAGGCGCCGGATCTCCATGCGCATCTCGCCGCGCAGGTTCGCGTCGAGGTTCGAGAGCGGCTCGTCGAGGAGGAGGATGGCGGGATTGGGCGCGAGCGCGCGTGCGAGCGCCACCCGCTGCTGCTGGCCGCCGGAAAGCGCCGCCGGGTACTTGGACGCGTGCTCGGTGAGGCGCGTCGCGCCGAGCATCGCGAGCCCGCGCTCGCGCCGCTCCCCGGCCGGGCGCTTCTGCATCCTCAACCCGTAGGCGACGTTCTCGAGCACCGTCATGTGCGGCCACACGGCGTAGCTCTGGAAGATCATGCTCATGTTGCGCCGCTCGGGCGGCACGATGCGGCCCGCGCGCGAGACCGTCTCGCCCTGCACGCGGATCTCGCCGCCGTCGGGCTCGAGGAATCCCGCGATCATGCGCAGCGTCGTGGTCTTGCCGCAGCCCGAGGGACCGAGCAGGCAGATGAACTCGCCCTGCTCCACCGCGAGGCTCACGCCGTCCACGGCGCCGACGCCGCCATAGCGCTTCGTGAGGTCGACGAGCTCGAGGTGCGTCATGGGGAGCCTTGCGAGGAACGCGTAGCGTAGGCCGCGCCCCGCGAAAGTGTCAACAAAAGCCGCGCGGCCGATGACATTTCCCGCGCGGTGTGCGTTAATTGTCGCCCGACCCGAGACTCCCATGGCCGTCGCCACCCGTCCCCGTCCCACGCGCCTGCTCGCCTCGCACATCGTGGGCGAGCTCAAGCGCCTCATCGAGTCGGGCCGCGTGAAGCCCGGCGAGAGGCTCAACGAGGCGACGCTCGCCGGCGCGATGGGCACGAGCCGCGGCCCCATTCGCGAAGCGATCCGCGTGCTCTCCGGGATGGGGCTCGTGACGCCGGTGCCCAATCGCGGCGTCTTCGTGCGCAAGGTGACGGTCGCCGAGATGATGGAGCTCTACGAGGTGCGCGCGCTCCTGCTGGGCTTCGCCGTCGAGCGCGCGGCCGAGCGCCTCACGCCGGCGCGCCGCAAGATCCTCGCGACCCTCGTCGCGCAGATGGACGAGGCGGCGAAGTCGGAGCGCAGCGCCCGCTTCTACGAGCTCAACCTGCGCTACCACGCGGCGCTCCTCGAGTTCTCCGACAACCGCCGCGCCGCGCGCGTCTACGGCGAGTGCGTGAACGAGCTGCACCTTTTCCGCAGGTCGCAGTTCAACTATCCGGCGAAGATGCGCCGCTCGAACCTCGAGCACCGGGCGATCTTCGATGCGCTGGTCGCGGGCCGCGGCGCCGAGGCGCGGCGCATCGCGGAGGAGCACGTCCGCTCGGGAAGGCAGCGGCTGCTCGAGTCGCTGGAGGAATGACGCGACCCTCCCCCAGGGGGAGGGAGGCCTTCAGCCCTTCTCCAGGGCGGGCACTTCGATCTCGGTGTAGGTGGACTTCGCGTCCTCGAAGTAGAAGCCGGATTCGAGCAGCTTCGAGTCGACGACGCGCGCCGTGTCCCAGATCACCGCGCAGCGGTCGAGGAGGGCGATCGCGTCGGGCGTGCCCATCATGTGGCGCGGGCTGATCTCGCGGCCGTCGACGAAGCGGCGGAAGCGATATACGGTGACCTTCCTGCTCATGGGCGTCGTTCACCGACTCGGGGAACGACAATTTACGTGGAACGAGCCCGCCGCGCAACGCGGCTTGACGGGGCCGGCCGAAGCGCGTCCACTGGCATGCGTCCTTGCGGGAGCTCGCCGATTATCCGGTGTCGCGCGCGTGGGCGAGCTGGATCTCGTTCGTCGACTGGGCGCTCATCGCGCTCGCCGCGGGCTAGGTCGCCGCCGCCCTGCGCGAATCCGGCTGACCGGGCGCGCGCGCGGGCTCCATCACCGCGTAGACGTTGTGCATGAAGTAGTCGCCGACGCGCGGCACGCCCGCGAGCGACGAGGCGAGGCGGCGCGCGGCGCGGTTGCGCAGGAACGTGTTGGTGCGAAGGTAGCGGAAGCGCCAGCCGGTCTCGCGTGCGTGGCGCAGGAACTCCGAGTAGCGCATGAGGTTCAGGCCGCCGGCGACCTCCGTGAGGCTGCGCGCGCGGTCGGTGGGCCGATAGAACTCGCTGCGCAGCCGCAGGATCGCGCGCTCGGAAAAGACCAGGCCCCGCCATGGAAGCTGCACGCGGAAGAACTCGTCCATGTGGTCGCCGAACGGCGAGTGGAAGAGCGGGCCGAACGAGACGGCGGCGACGCCGCCGGGCGCGAGGTAGCGGCTCATCGAGGCGAGGAAGGCGCGCGGGTTGGCGATGTGCTCGAGCGCGTCGAACGAGATCGCCACGTCGAACGGATGCGGCGGCTCCCAGTGGTGGATGTCCGCGCATTCGAAGCGCACGTGCTCCTCGAGCCCGCTGCCGCTCGCGATCGCCCGCGCCCGCTGCACGAAGCGCGGCAGGAAATCGACGCCGACGATCTGCGGGGCGCGCTTGTACGTCTCGCGGATGCGCCGCGCGAGCGCGAGCGTGAGCTCGCCGCTGCCGCAGCCGATGTCGAGATAGCGAAGCGAGGGCGAGAGCGGGAAGTGGCCCTCGAAGCGGTCGAGGATCGCCGGCAGCTTCGTCGCCTGCTGGTCGCCGAGGAGGCTGGTGGAGCCCTCGCGGTCGAGCTCTTCCTCGGTGGCGCGGTTGCGGGCGTGAGCGAGGGGGCGCAGCAGCCAATAGTCGATCTTCTCGCCGAGCATGTCGCCTCCGGGACACGGGGTGCGCAATGGCTCGACGCTAGTTGTGCGAGGTTAAGCGGCGCGCAAGCGATCGTCCGCCAGGGGAACTAGTGGCGGGACGCCCGTTCCGAAGCATGACAATGCTGGTCCGGACGGCACTGCAGGAGTCGAACAACGTGAATCGAACCCCCGCGGCGGCCGGCTCCTTCGTCGAGAGCGACGTGCCCGCGCGCCTCGACGCGCTCCCCTGGTCGCGCTTCCATACGCTCGTCGTCGTCGCGCTGGGCATCACCTGGGTGCTCGACGGGCTCGAGGTCACGCTCGCCGGCGCGATCTCGGGCGCCCTCGAGGCGAGCCCCGCGTTGCGGCTCGACGATGCGCAGGTGGGCATCTGCGCGAGCGCGTATCTCGCAGGCGCCGTGCTGGGCGCCCTGCTGTTCGGATGGCTCGCCGATCTCTACGGACGCAAGCGGCTCTTCTTCGTCACGCTCGGCGTCTACATCGCGGGCACGGCGCTCAGCGCGCTTTCGCCCGGCTTCGTGTTCTTCGCGCTCACGCGCTTCGTGACCGGCGCGGGAATCGGCGGCGAGTACGCGGCGATCAACTCGGCGATCCAGGAGCTCGTCCCCGCGCGCTATCGCGGACGCACCGACCTCGCGGTGAACGGCAGCTTCTGGGTGGGCGCGGCGCTCGGCGCGATCGGATCGAGCGCGCTGCTCGCGCCAGGAGTGCTTCCGCCGGACTTCGGATGGCGCGCCGCGTTCGGCATCGGGGCGACGCTCGGCCTCGCGATCCTCGTCCTGCGACGGCTGCTTCCCGAGAGCCCGCGCTGGCTGCTGCTGCACGGAAGGCGCGAGGAAGCGGAGCGGATCGCGGCGCGGGTGGAGCGCGAGGCGGGCGTCGCGGCCGGCGGGCGAACGCAACACGCGCCGCTGCGCCTGCGCTTGCGGGGCCGCGCGGCGAGCTTCGTGGACCTCGGCGCGAGCCTCTTCCGCCTGTACCCGCGCCGCGCGATCCTCGGCCTCTCGCTCATGGCGGCGCAGGCGTTCTGCTACAACGCGATCTTCTTCACCTATGCGCTGGTGCTCGGGCGCTTCTACTCGGTCGCGCCCGAGGATGTCGGGCACTATCTCCTGCCGTTCGCCGCCAGCAACTTCCTCGGACCGCTGCTGCTCGGCCGCTGGTTCGATACGTGGGGGCGCCGCAGGATGATCGCCGGCACCTACCTCGCTTCCGGCGCGCTCCTCGCGCTCACCGCGCTTCTCTTCGTGCCAGGGCTCCTCGGCGCGGCTTCGCTCACCGCGGCGTGGACGCTGGTGTTCTTCTTCGCCTCGCCCGCGGCGAGCTCGGCGTACCTCACGGTGAGCGAATGCTTCCCGCTCGAGGTGCGGGCGCTCGCGATCGCGTTCTTCTATGCGCTCGGCACCGGCATCGGCGGGATCGCGGCGCCGTGGCTCTTCGGGGTGCTGGTCGGAAGCGGCGAGCGCGGCGCGGTCGCGGTGGGATACGGGCTGGGTGCGGCCATGATGATCGCAGCGGCGGGGATCGCCTGGCGGCTGGGGGTGGACGCCGAATGCAAGCCGCTGGAGTCGGTCGCACGGCCCTTGTCCAGCGCCGAATGATCGGAATGGCACGGCCGCTGCATGGTGGGACTTGCCAAGCGGGCGCGGGCCCTCTACCTTCGCGCGATTCGAACATTGCGGGAGACCTCGTGCCGGAACCCCATCTCGCCGTGTGGCCGCGCGATCTGCCGCGCTCCCTCACCCTGCCGGAAACGAGCGTGTGGGTGAACCTCGAGATCTCCGCAAGGCGCTACCCCGGCAAGCCCGCGTTCGTCTGCTACGACAACGCGATGACGTTCTCGCGCCTCGAATCGGAGGCCGGCAAGCTCGCGGGATTCCTGCAGCGGCGTTGCGGCGTGGCGAAGGGCGATCGCGTGCTCGTCTTCGCGCAGAACAGCCTCCAGTTCGTGATCGCCTACTATGCGATCCTGCGCGCCGACGCGGTGGCGGTTCCGATCAACCCGATGAACCTCACGCGCGAGCTGCGCGTGTACCTGCGCGATTGCGGAGCGCAGACCGCGATCGTCGCGCAGGAGCTGTGGCCGCAGGCGGCGCCGCTCGCGCAGGACGGCGCCATCGCGCACGCGATCGTCGCCGCGTATTCCGATTACCTCACGGCACCCACGGACCTCAAGGTCGCGGAGGCCTTCAGGCTGCCGCGCCAGCCGATCGCCGGGCCGAACGTCACGCTGTGGTCCGACGCGATCGCGGCGAACTGCGCACCTTCCGAGCACACCGCCGGTCCGGCCGACCTCGCGTGCATGCCGTACACCTCGGGCACCACCGGCGAGCCGAAAGGCTGCCCGCACACGCATCGCTCGGTGATGCACACGCTGGTCGCGGGCGGCGAGTGGTTCCGCACCGTGCCGGAAATGGTCTACCTCGCCGTGCTGCCGTATTTCCACGTGACCGGCATGCAGAACAGCATGAACGGCCCGATCTACACCGGCAGCACCGTCGTGATGCTGCCGCGCTGGGACCGCGAGGTGGCCGCGGCGCTGATCCCGCGCTACAAGGTGACCGCCTGGTCGCTCATCCCGACCATGGTGGTCGATCTCCTCGCGAGCCCCAACGCCGCGAGCTTCGAGCTGGGAACGTTGAAGCGCATGAGCGGCGGCGGCGCGGCGATGCCCGAGGCGGTCGCGACCAGGCTCCACGACCAGCTCGGCATCGAGTTCGTCGAGGGCTACGGGCTCACGGAGACGATGGCTCCCTCGCACGTGAATCCGCCGGATCGGCCGAAGAAGCAATGCCTGGGCATCCCGATCTTCGATACGCACTCGATGGTGGTCGATCCCGCGACGCTCGAGGAGCTGCCGGCCGGCGAAGTGGGCGAGATCGTGACGAGCGGGCCGCAGGTGTTCGGCGGCTACTGGGGCAAGCCCGAGGCGACCGCGGAGGTGTTCTTCGAGCGCGACGGCCGCCGCTGGTTTCGCACCGGCGACCTCGGGCGCGTGGACGAGGAGGGCTATTTCTTCCTCGTCGACCGGCTGAAGCGCATGATCAACGCGTCGGGCATGAAGGTGTGGCCCGCCGAAGTGGAGAGCCTCCTCTATGCGCATCCCGACGTGCGGGAGGCGTGCGTGATCGGCGCGAAGGACGCGCGGCGCGGCGAGACGGTGAAGGCGGTGGTCGCGCTCAAGGAGGGCCGGCGCGGGCAGGTCTCCGGCGACGAGATCATCGCCTGGGCGCGCGGGAAGATGGCGGCCTACAAGGTGCCGACCATCGTCGAGTTCCTGGACGTGCTGCCGAAGACCGCGACGGGAAAGATCCAGTGGCGCGCGCTGCAGGAGCGCGAGAGCGCCTGCTCGCCGCCGCCCGCGCCGCAAAACGCGTAGCGCCCGCCGCAAGCCCGCCGACAGCAATCGGCACGAAATGAAGCGTCCCGCCCGCCAATCTGTGCGCGACTTCACTGCACGGCCCTCGAACGGCGCGCTATAACGGGGCCGTCTGCAAGCGACGGGCGAACCCAGCACCGTGAACCTGGCCGGCTGCGCGAGGGCGATCATCAACGTGTTCGTGGGCGGGCCGCCGCAGCCCTACCATGGGCGCCCCTGCCAGGGCCGGCAGTGGCGGCGCGAGTTTCCCGAGGCGCGCAATCGCGAGGTCGACGCGTTCCTGGGAAAGCTCGCGCAGGCCCTCTCCTACCCGCCTCGCGACAAGCTGAAGCTCCGGCCGGACGATGCCGTGTATCAGGTCTACCGGGCGCGCTGTCGGCTGGGATGGACCGGCGCTCGCGAGCGCGATCGGCTGTGCCAATTGATGGAAAAGCGCTACCACGTCGTCCTCGACGACCTGTGGACGGAGACGCTCACGCTGGGCGAGCTGTTCGAAGCGACCCGCGTGGGGGCCGATCGCCGCTAGAGCGCGCCGATCACGGCGCGGGTGACCTCCGCGGTCTTCGCCGTGCCGCCGAGATCCGGGGTCAGCACGCCGCTCGCCGTCACCTTCTCCACCGCCTTCATCAATCGCGACGATGCCTTCGCCTCGCCGAGATGCTCGAGCATCATCGCCGCGGTCCAGAAGGTGGCCACCGGGTTCGCGATGCCCTTGCCGGTGATGTCGAAGGCGCTGCCATGGATCGGCTCGAACATCGAGGGGAACGTGCGCTCGGGATTCAGGTTCGCGGTGGGCGCGATGCCGAGGCTTCCCGAGAGCGCGGCGGCGAGGTCGGAGAGGATGTCGGCGTGCAGGTTGGTCGCGACCATCACGTCGAGCGTCGCGGGCTTGAGCACCATGCGCGTGGTCATCGCGTCCACCAGCTCGCGGTCCCACTTCACCTCGGGATAGTCCTTCGCGACCTCGAAGAAGATGTCGTCCCACATCACCATGCCGTGGCGCTGCGCGTTCGACTTGGTGACGAGCGTGAGGTGCCTGCGGGGGCGCTGGCGGGCGAGCTCGAAGGCGAAGCGGTGGATGCGCTCGACGCCCACGCGCGTGAAGACGGAGACGTCGCTCGCCGCCTCGATCGGCAATCCCTCGTGCACGCGGCCGCCCACTCCCGCGTACTCGCCTTCCGAGTTCTCGCGGATCACGACCCAGTCGATGTCCTTCGCGTTCGCGAGCGGGCTC
Organism: Usitatibacter sp.; assembly: GCA_035605915.1. GTDB lineage: Bacteria > Pseudomonadota > Gammaproteobacteria > Burkholderiales > Usitatibacteraceae > Usitatibacter. The sequence goes on along the minus strand of DATNGJ010000026.1, from coordinate 110,338 downwards.
CTCACGCCGGGAAGGACGCGCGTGGGGCGCACGTTCGCGTACTGGTCGAAGCCCTGGCAGATGGGAAGGCGCAGTCCCCAGAGGGAAACGTGGTCCGGGACCTTCTGGCTGCCGACCGCGCCGAAGAAGATCGCGTCGAACGCCTTGAGCTTCTCGAGGCCGCCGGGCGGAATGTAGTGGCCCGTGCGAAGGTAGAGCTCGGAGCTCCAGTCGAAGCGCTCGAACCGGAAGCCGAATCCGCCGTCCGCCTTCGCGAGCGCGTTCAACACCTCGATGCCGGCCTCGATCACTTCCGGGCCGATGCCGTCGCCGCCGATCGCGGCGATGCCGTAGTTCTTCATTGCTTCTCCATGTTTGTTCAGGTCATTCCCGAGTCATCGGGAATCCGGGCTCGAATCAGCGATTCCCGCCTTCGCGGGAATGACGGGGCTTGAGGAAATCGAAATCCACGCCCTCGTCGGCCTGCGTCACGCTCTCGAGGAAGAGCTTGAGGTAGCCGCGCTCGGCCTTCGGCTCGGCGACGGGTTGCGAAGCCCGGCGACGTGCCAGCTCGTCATCGCTCACGAGGAGCGCGAGCTCGCGCTTCGCCACGTCGAGGCGGATGCGGTCGCCGCTTCGCACCCAGGCGAGCGGTCCGCCGATCGCGGCCTCGGGCGTCACGTGCAGCACGATGGTGCCCGCCGCGGTCCCGCTCATGCGCCCGTCGGAGATCCGCACCATGTCCTTCACGCCGGCGCGCGCGAGCTTCCTCGGGATCGGGAGATAGCCCGCCTCCGGCATGCCGGGCGCGCCCTTCGGACCGATGTTCTTCAGCACGAGGATGTCGTCCGCCTTCACGTCGAGATCCTCCGCGTCGATGCGGCGCGCGAGGTCCTGCGCGTTCTCGAACACCACCGCGCGACCCTCGTGGCGCATGAGCTTCGGATCCGCGGCCGATTGCTTGATGAGGGCGCCGCCCGGTGCGAGGTTGCCGCGCAGCACGGCGATGCCGCCTTCGCGGTAGAGCGGATTCGAGAACGGACGCACGACGTCCTGCGCGAAGCCCGGCCCGTCGGCCGCGATCCGCTCGCCCAGCGTTTGCCCGGTGACGGTGAGCGCATCGAGATGCAGCAAGGGCTCGAGCTCGCGCAGGATCGCCGCCATGCCGCCCGCGCGATGCAGATCCTCCATGTAGTGCCGCCCCGAGGGCTTGAGGTCCACCAGCACCGGCGTCTCGCGGCCGAGCGCATCGAGGCGATCGAGGTCGATGTCGATGCCGAGACGGCCCGCGATCGCCGTGAGGTGGATCACCCCGTTGGTGGAGCCGCCGATCGCGAGCAGCACCCGGAGCGCGTTCTCGAACGCCGCGCGCGTGAGGATGCGATCCGGCGTCACCTTTTTCTTCGCGATCCCGACCGCCACGGTGCCGGTGCGCTCCGCCACCCGGATGCGATCGGCGGTGACGGCCGGCGGCGAGGCGCAACCCGGCACCGTGATGCCGAGCGCCTCGGAAACGCACGCCATGGTGCTCGCCGTGCCCATCACGGAGCAGGTGCCGACCGAGGCCACGAGCTGGTCGTTCACGCGCGCGATCTCGTCCGAATCGATCTCCTCGGCGCGATAGCGTCCCCAGTAGCGCCGGCAGTCCGTGCAGGCGCCCACGCGCTCGAACTCGTGCGAGCCGGTGAGCATCGAGCCGGTGACGAGCTCCACGCACGGCACGTTCGCCGAGGCCGCGCCCATCAGCTGCGCGGGCACGGTCTTGTCGCAACCGCCGATCAGCACGACCGCATCCATCGGCTGCGCGCGGATCATCTCCTCGGTGTCGATCGACATGAGGTTGCGCAGGTACATCGAGGTGGGATGCGCGAAGCTCTCGTGGATCGAGATGGTCGGGAACTCGATCGGCAACCCGCCGGCGAGCATCACGCCGCGCTTCACCGCGTCGATGAGCTGCGCCGCGTTGCCGTGGCACGGGTTGTAGGCGCTGCCGGTGTTCGCGATGCCCACCACCGGACGCGTGAGCGCGTCGTCCGTATAGCCCGCGCCCTTGATGAACGCCTTGCGCAGGAAGAGCGAGAACTGCCGGTCGCCGTAGCTCGTGAGGCCCTTCTCGAGCCCGCGGTCCTTCGGGTCTTCAGCCATAGAGGCCGAAGTTTACTGCTTCCGCTGCGCTCCCTGCGCGCGCGCTTCGGCAAGCAGCTGGCCGCAGTTGGTGTCCTTGGCCGGGCCGTCGTCGACGAAGGGCAGGATCGCGAGCGCGGGGTTGATCGCGCCGAGGGCGATCGCGCCGGCGACGCGGGCCGCGATCGGACCCGGATGCAGGTGGATCTTCGGATGGCGCAACGGCCCCTTCAGGTCGATCGGCGTGCGCAGCGAGAAGAGCGTCGCGTCCTTCGGCGTGGGATGCACGGTGAGGCCGAGCGTCTCCTCGCGCAGGCTCACGTCGCCCGTGAGCTGCACGCGCGAATCGCTCGTGTCCACGACGAACGCCTTCGGGTCGATCACGCCGTCCTTCACCTCCAGGCCGCCCACCGCGCAGTTGAGCTCGACCTGGTCGTTGCGCGTGCCGAGCAGGCGCAGCGCATCCGCCAGGTGCAGCTTGAGGAGCTCTTCGAGGAGCCGGCTCACCTGGCCACCGTCCACCGCGAGGGTGATGTGGCCGTTGCTCGTGCCGAGAAGCTCCGCCACCGAGCGGCCGGTTCCGTCGAGCTTCGCGCGGCCGTACAGCGTGCCGAGCGCCTGCTTCACGTCGTTCTTCACGCCGGCCTTGCTCGCCTTCGGTTTCGCGGTGCCGGCATCCTTGCCGCCGTCGCTCGCGCTGTCGCCGGCGTCGTCCGCGGGCAGCAGCTTCGCGAGCTGCAGTCCCTGCACGTCCGCCTGCAGGTGGCCCTGCACCGGGCGCTTGCGTCCGTCGATCGCGACCACCGACCTGATGTGCCCACCCGCATATCCGAAGTCGAGCGGATCGAGCCGGAGCGCGCCGTCCTTCAGCAGGATGTGCGTATCGAGCGATTCCACCGCGAGCGCATGCGGCCGCGCGATGCGCTTCGATTCGAGGCGCACGTCGGCATCCATCACGTTCCACCGCTCCACGCTGAATTCGGCGTGCGGGAGGATCTGGTTCGCGGCTTCGCGTCGCGCGGATTTCTCCCGCTGCTCCGCGTTCGCCACCTTGCCGGGCTTGTTGCCGGGCGGCGCGCCGATGAGCGGACCGAGGTCCTGGAAGTCGAGGAGCGCCGAATGCAGGTTCGCGCGCAGGAACGGGCGCTGGCCGCCGGTGCGATAGGTGAGGCTGCCGTGCAGGTCGCTGTTGCCCACGCGGCCCTGGAATCCGTCGAACGTCCAGTCGTTGCCGTTGTGGATGAGGTGGCCGTCGAGCGAGTAGGGCGCGGTATCGGGAAGGACGATCTGCAGCAGGTGGTTCAAGTCCTTGAGCGTCGCACCCGAAAGCTTCATGCGCAAATCCATCACGTCGCCCTGCGTGCGGAACATGCCCTGCGCGGAGACGTGCGTGCGGCCGGCGCTGGCATCGCCCGAGAATTCGATCGGGCCCGCGGCCGCGTGCTGCGGATCGAGCGCCGGGAACCGCGCGGAGGCCTTCGCCTCGTCGCCGCGGAACTTGCCGCTCGCGGTCGCGTCGAGCTCGCCGCCTTCGCCGAGGCTGCCCTTCATCACGATCGCGAGGTCGGTCTTCTGCTCGGGCCAGAGGAAGCGGATCTTTCCGTCGGCGATCTTCACCAGGCCGATCACGATCCGGCTGGGCTGGTTGGCGGACTCGTTGCCGAAGCGCCACGACGCGCGGTCGTTCTTCATCTCGAGGCCCGCGACGGCGCTCCTCGCCTCCACGTACGGGATCAGGATCCGGCCCGCGAAGAGCGGCGGCACTGCCACTTTCGCGGCGAGGTCGCGCGCGTCGATCAGGTCGCCCGCGCTCGCCCATGGCGGATTGGCGATGCGCAATCGCCCGAACGAAACCGTCGGCGGCCATCCGAGGTGCAGCCGGATGGTGGCGACCTGCACCTCGCGATGCAGCGCGTCGCTCGCGCGGCGCTCGATCCAGCGCTCGGCCCACGCCGACTGCACGACGACGAGCGCCGCGGCGAGCAGCACGACAGGGACCAGCACGATGATCGCGACGGCGATGAGCACGCGGCGCAGGAGCATGACGAATTGGATTCACCGCCGCGGAGCGCGGTTCCGGTAGGAAAGCGGGAAGCCGGAGCGTCAGCGCACGCAACGTATAATCCGCGCCATGAACGCTTCGTCGAACGCGATTCCCGCGACGCTGATTCCCGGCGATGGAATCGGCCCCGAGGTGACCGACGCGACCCTCGAGGTGCTCGAGGCGGTCGGAGCGCCGTTCCGGTGGGAGACGTGCAAGGCGGGCATGGGCGGAGTCGCCGAAAGCGGCGATCCGCTCCCGCCCGAGACGCTCGCGAGCATCCGCAGGAACCGCATCGCGTTGAAGGGGCCGCTCACGACGCCGATCGGCGGCGGGTTCCGCTCCTCTAACGTGCGCCTGCGCGAGGAGTTCCAGCTTTTCGCGAACCTGCGGCCGGCGCGCACGCTCGTTCCCGGCGGCCGCTTCGAGGACATCGACCTCGTGCTGGTGCGCGAGAACCTCGAGGGCCTCTACGTCGGCTTCGAGCACTACATCCCGGTGGGCGACGATCCGCGCGCGGTGGCGATGGGCTCGGGCGTGAACACGCGCGCCGGCGCGCGGCGCATCGCCGAGTTCGCGTTCGAGTACGCGCTGCGCAACGGGCGCAGGAAGGTCACGATCGTGCACAAGGCGAACGTGCTCAAGGCCCTCACCGGCCTCTTCCTCGAGGCGGCGCGCGAGGTCGGCAAGCGCTACGAGGGGCGCGTCGCCTTCGACGACCGCATCGTGGATGCTTGCGCGATGCAGCTCGTGATGAACCCGTGGCAGTTCGACGTGATCCTCACCACCAACCTCTTCGGCGACATCCTCTCCGACGAGATCGCGGGGCTCGTGGGCGGCCTGGGCATGGCGCCCGCCGCGAACATCGGCATCGACGCGGCGATCTTCGAGGCCGTGCACGGCTCGGCGCCCGACATCGCCGGGCGCGGCCTGGCGAACCCGCTCGCCCTCATGCTCAGCGCCGCGATGATGCTCGACCACGTGGGCGAGCAGGAGAAGGGCCGGCGCGTTCGCGCCGCGCTCGACGGGGCGCTGCGCGAGGACGAGGTGCGCACCGGCGACCTCGGCGGCAAGGCCACGGCGAAGGAGTTCACGAAGGCCGTCGTTGCGCGACTCGCGTAGCCTTCGCTTCCGACTGCGCAGCGAATGACGCGGCCCGTCCCGAATTCCGCCGGCACGTCGCTGCCGCGCTTCAAGGCGCCGCCGCAGGCCTGCGATTGCCATGCGCACGTCTACGACGCGCGCTTCCCGATGGCGTGGCGCAGCCTCGCGGAGGTGACCGGCGCGACCGCGCAGGACTACCGGCTGCTGCAGCAGCGCATCGGCGTCGAGCGCGCGGTGATCGTGCAACCCGCCGCGTACGGCACCGACAACCGCGTCACGCTCGACGCGGTGGCGCAGCTCGGAGTGGACAAGGCGCGCGGCATCGCGGTCGCGCATCCCTCGATCAGCGACGAGGAGCTCGCCGCCCTCCACGAAGCCGGCATCCGCGGGCTGCGCTTCTCGATCCACGATCCGCACACCGAGATCGCCGGCGCGGACATGATCGAGCCGCTCGCGCCGCGCCTGCACGCGCTCGGGTGGCACGTGCAGGTCCACGCGCGCGCCGAGCAGCTCGCCGGCATGGAGCCGATGCTCGCCGCGCTCGCGTGCGACGTGGTGCTCGACCACTTCGCGCGTCTGCCGCAGCCCGAGGGCGTGCTGCACGCCGCCATGCCGAGCGTGAAGCGCCTGCTCGACCGGGGACGCACCTGGGTGAAGCTGTGCGCGCCCTACCTCGATTCGCGCACCGGCTCGCCGCGCTATACGGACCTGAGGCCGGTCGCGAAGGCGCTGGTGAAGCACGCACCGGAGCGGGTGGTGTGGGGAAGCGACTGGCCGCATCCCACCGAGCCGCTCGCCAAGCCCGACGACGCGGCGCTGCTCGACCTGCTGCAGGAATGGATCGGCGACGAGGCGACGAGGAAGCGCGTGCTGGTCGCGAATCCCGCCGAGCTGTACGGATTCTGATCCGGGCTCGGCGCCCGTCCTACATCGGAAAACGGCTTCCTGACACGCCGGCGGGGCGCCGCGCGATTGTCCAACCCCGCACGCTATCCAACGATGGAGGTGGACATGTCGCTCGGGCTCATCCTGCTCATCATCCTGGTGCTGCTGCTCCTCGGCGCGATTCCCACGTGGCCCCACAGCCGCGGCTGGGGCTATGGGCCGAGCGGCGGCCTCGGCCTCGTGCTCGTGATCGTCGTCGTGCTGCTCCTGATGGGCCGCATCTGACAGTTGCCGTATCCGCAGCGAGGCGATGAGGAAGCCGCGCCTCGCTGCCGCCGCGGCGGCTCAGCGCCCGGGCGGCTCGGCCTGCGACTGGATCACGCGCCGGTCGAGCATCGAGCGCTGGGCGGCGTCGAGCCTCGCCTCCAGGGCGTGCAGCTCCGATTCCACGCGCGCGGCGGCATCCGCCTTCTTGCGATCGTCGTCGGCGAGCCGGCCGAGGAACGCAGCGGCCGTCGCCGGCATGGCGCCCTTGTCGTGCAAGTCGGCGATCGCGCGCCGCTCGTCGCGCTCGACGTCGGCCGCGTCGCGCACCGCGCGCTCGAACCCGTTCCAGGCGTCCCCCTGGTCCGCGTGCAGCTTGAGGTCGCCGCGCAGCGAGATGAGCTCGCGCTCGAGCGATTCGTAGGGGCCGGAGCGCGGTCCGTCGTCGTCGGGCCGATCGCGGTTGCGCGCCTCCTCGCGCGAGTGCGTGCGCCGCGAATACTGCGCGCTGCAATCGGCGATCGGCACGGCGAGCCCCGCGACGGCGAGGGCGGCGATGACGGGGCCGCGCATCAGTCGTCCGCTTCCGTCCCCTGGATGAGGAGTTGCACGAAGAGCTGGATCGCGGCCTTCTGCTCGGGGCGCATCGAGGTGAACTCCACGCCGATGTGCGTCGTGCCCTCCTTCGAGCTCACCTTGACGACGCGCCCGTAGAGGTCGTTCATGCGCTCGCCCACGAGCGGCAGGTCGAAGTCGAGCATCATCTCCGAGAACGCGGAATGGGCGAGCGGCACCTCGGCGAGCACGCCGTGGTAGCCGATGTCGAGGATGCGGCCCTCGCGCGCCTCGGGGATCACCACCTGGTTCACGACCATGCGGTAGTGGAACGGGATCTTCACCTGCACGCGCGCGCTGCGGCGCAGCTCGTGGCGCGGGACCGACTTGCCGAGCGAGGGAATGCCGAGCACCTCGCGCAGCACCACCATCTTGCTCTTGCCTTTCACGAAGGCGTCCATGGGGTCGCCCGCCTGCACGAAGCCCTTGCAGCGCTCCCAGGTGCTCTCGCTCACCAGCACCTGGCCGCGCAGGCTGAACGATTCGATGCGCGAAGCGAGGTTCACTTCCTCGCCGATCACGGTGTACTCGGAGTAGAGGTCGGAGCCGAGCATCGCCGAGATCACGCGCCCGGTGTTGATGCCGATGCCGAAATAGAGCTCGGGCAGGCCCTGGCCCTTGTTGATGGCGTTCACGCCTTCCATCGCGAGCTGCATGTCCACCGCGCAGGAGACCGCGCGCAGGGCGCTCTCCTCGGAATCCTTGTCGGACTCGAACAGCACCATGATCGCGTCGCCCATGAACTTGTCGATGCAGCCCTGGTGGCGGAAGACGATCTCGCTCATGGCGCCGAAGCAGCGGTTGAGGAGGGCGAGGACGGTGGCGCCGGGATAGCTCGCCGAGATGCCGGAGAAGCCGCGCAGGTCCGCGAGCAGGATGGTGACCTCGTGCGCGAGGTCGTCGGGGCGCATGGCGCCGCTGGGCCGCCCGAGCGCGCCGTGCAGAACTGTCTCGAGCCTTGCACGCGCCGTGGCGGGCAGCGTCGATCCGGTCTCCTCGGCGAGGATGTCCTGGATCTGCCGCAGGGCATCGCGGACGTGCGTGTCCTTCAAACGGGCCTCCCCTCCCGTTTCCTGCAACGGGACCACCCTTTCTAATACGGCTTCCGCCGCGATGCAAATTACGACGGAAACGGGCCGTTTACCCTATATTGGTGCGATGCGGCACGCGCGATTGCTGGCCCTGCTCGCCCTGCTCCTCGTGCCCGCGGGCTACGCCGCGGCGCCCGCGCCCGTCGTCGTGCTCTCGATCGACGGGGCGATCGGGCCGGCCACCGCCGACTACGTGCATCGCGGGCTCGAGCATGCCGCGGGGGAAGGATCGCAGCTCGTCGTGCTGCGCATGGACACGCCGGGCGGGCTGGACCTCTCGATGCGATCCATCATCAAGGACATCCTCGCATCGCCGGTTCCGGTGGCGGGCTTCGTCGCGCCGCCGGGCGCGCGCGCGGCGAGCGCCGGCACCTACATCCTCTACGCGTGCCACGTCGCGGCGATGGCGCCCGGCACGAACCTCGGCGCGGCGACGCCCGTCTCCCTCGGCGGGCCCTCGCCGATGCCCGGCTCGAAGGAAGGAAAGGAGGCTCCGGCGGATGCCCACGTGCAGAAGGCGGTGCACGACGCCGAGGCGTACATCCGCGGCCTCGCCCTCCTGCGCGGGCGCAACGCCGACTGGGGCGAGCGCGCGGTGCGCGAGGCGGTGAGCCTCTCCGCCACCGAGGCGCGGGACCAGAAGGTGGCCGACGTGCTCGCTCGCGACGTTCCCGACCTGCTGCGCCAGCTCGACGGAAGGCGCGTCGTTGCCGCGGGCACCGAGCGCACGCTCGCCACCGCCGCGGCGCGCGTCGAGGCGTGGGCGCCCGACTGGCGCACGAGGTTCCTCTCCACGATCACCGACCCGGCGATCGCGTACGGGCTCATCGTGATCGGCATCTACGCGATCCTGTTCGAGTTCTCGAATCCCGGCCTGGTGCTTCCCGGCGTGACCGGCGCGATCTGCATCGTGGTCGCGCTCTACGGATTGCAGATGCTGCCGGTGAACTACGCGGGCTTGCTGCTCATCGTGCTCGGGGTCGGGTTCATGGTGGCCGAGGCGTTCCTGCCGACCTATGGGTCGCTCGGGATCGGCGGCCTCGTCGCATTCGTCATCGGCTCGGTGATCCTCATCGAGGTGCCGGGCTATCGCGTGCCCTACGCCCTCATCGGCGGCTTCGCGTTCGCGACCGCCGTGTTCCTCGCCCTCGTGATGGGCGTGCTGGTGCGCTCGCGCCGGCGCCCCGTCGTGACCGGCCGCGAGGAGCTCGTCGGCAGCACCGGCGAGGTGCTCGACGATTTCTCCGGGGAGGGCTGGGCGCACCTGCACGGCGAGACCTGGCGCGTGAGGAGCGGCGAGCCGATGCGCAAGGGCGAGCGCGTGAAGGTGACCGCGATGCACGGGCTCACGCTCGACGTCGTTCCTCAAACGGCAGATCGTCATTCCCGCGACGGTTCGCGCTCCCCGGCAGATTCGTCCGGGGACGGGCTTCGCGGGGAGGACGGGCGGAAGGGAGGCACATGATCTTCGACTTCGGCGCAGGCGTCATCATCCTCGTCATCGTGCTCGCCCTGTGGTCGGTGCGCGTGCTGCGCGAATACCAGCGCGCGGTCGTGTTCCAGCTCGGGCGCTACACGGCCGTGAAGGGCCCCGGCCTCTTCTTCCTCGTGCCGGTGATCCAGCAGATGGTGCGGGTGGACCTGCGCACGGTCGTGCTCGACGTCCCGCCGCAGGACGTGATCACGCGCGACAACGTCTCGGTGAAGGTGAACGCCGTGGTGTACTTCCGCGTGGTGGACCCGGCGAAGGCGATCATCCAGGTGGTGGACTTCCTCGCCGCGACCTCGCAGCTCGGGCAGACCACGCTGCGCGCGGTGCTCGGCCGCCACGAGCTCGACACGCTGCTCGCCGAGCGCGAGAAGCTCAACGTGGACATCCAGCACGCGCTCGACATGCAGACCGATGCGTGGGGCATCAAGGTGTCGATCGTCGAGATCAAGCACGTCGACCTCAACGAGTCGATGGTGCGCGCCATCGCGCGCCAGGCCGAGGCGGAACGCGAGCGGCGCGCCAAGGTGATCCACGCCGAGGGCGAGCTGCAGGCCTCGGAGAAGCTCCTGCAGGCCGCGGAGACCCTCTCGCGCCGCGCCGAGGCGATGCAACTTCGCTACCTGCAGACGCTCACGCAGATCGCCGGCGACAAGGCCTCGACGATCGTGTTCCCCGTCCCGGTGGACATCCTCGCGAAGGCGCTCGGACGCGGCGGGGAGTGATGCGAACGACGGCTTTGGATCCGTAGGGCGACATCGCGCGGGGAACGCGCCAGCGACGCGCGCGTCTGAAGGTGCGATGAAGGCCATGCTCGCGCTCATCGCGGGCCTCGCCTCCGCGGGTAGCGCCGCGGGTGCCGGCCCGGTCGCGCCGCTTCCCGCTTCCTGGGCGATGCTCGAGGTGCGGGATGCGCTTCCCGCTTCCACGGCCGCGGCGCACCCAGCGGTTTCGACCGCGAAGGACGCGGCCTCGCCGAGCTACGCGATCCCGGCCGCGGAGATCGTGGGCTTCGAGTTCCTCCTCAACCAGTTCGATCGCCATTTCGTCGGCGACGACTTCGACTCCAACCTCGCGTCGATCCGCCGCAATCTCCACCACGGCTGGGTCGAGGACCGCGATCCGTTCCTCGTGAACCAGCTCGGCCATCCGTACGCGGGTGCCACCTACCACGGCTTCGCGCGCGCTTCCGGGCTCGGGTACTGGCAGGCATCGGCGTACACCTTCCTCGGCAGCGCGCTGTGGGAAATCGCGGGCGAGACCACGTCGCCGTCGCGCAACGACCAGATCACCACCGGCATCGGCGGGAGCTTCCTCGGCGAGGCGCTCTTCCGCATGGCGAGCCTCGTCCTCGAGCAGGAAGACGAGCTGCCGATGGAGTGGCGCGAGATCGCCGCGAGCGCGATCTCGCCGCCGCTCGGCTTCAACCGCCTCGCCTACGGCGATCGGTTCCGCCACGTGTTCGAGAGCCGCGATCCGGTGTACTTCACGCGCCTGCAGCTCGGCGCGAGCCGCGACCTCGGCGCGACCAGCACCGGGCGTTCGGCCACCGAGCTGCATCGCAACGAAGCGCTCGCCGACTTCATGATGGAGTACGGGTTGCCCGGACGCGCGGGTTACGGCTACACGCGGCCCTTCGACTACTTCAGCTTCCAAGCGACGGCCTCCAGCGCCGACGGCTTCGAGAGCCTCTTCACGCGCGGGCTGCTCGCGGGGCGCGCATTCGGCGAGGGCGTGAAGTACCGCGGCGTCTGGGGCCTCTACGGCAACTACGACTACCTCTCGCCGCAGACCTTCCGCGTCGCGACGACCGGGCTCTCGCTCGGCACCACGAGCGAATGGCGGCTCACGCGCGAGGTGTCGGTGCAATCGACCTTCCTCGGCGGCGCCGGCTATACGGCGGCGGGGACGATCCGCAGTTCCGATTCGCGCGACTTCCATCACGGCCTCGCGCCGCAGGCGCTCGCCGCGGTGCGCATCGTCTTCGGTACGCGCGCGGCGCTCGACGCGACCGTGCGCGAGTACTACATCACGCGCGTCGCCGCGGCCCGGCGCGGCGGGCACGAGAACATCGCGCGCGCCGACGTCTCGTTCACCTGGCGCGTGCACGGCCCGCACGCGATCGCCATCAAGTACCTCGCCAACCGACGCGATTCGGACTATCCGGACATCGGCGGATTGCGCCAGCAGCGCCAGACGGTCGGCATCTTCTACACCTTCCTCGGACGCGACCGCTTCGGCGCCTCCGAGTGGCGTTGAGGCCGGGTAGGAATCGACGAAGCGCGGCGGCGTGCGCGCGAATGAATGCGGGCAGCGGATGTCTGAACGGTCGATGGCCGCTGCCGCCCCTCCCGACTCGACCGCCCCCGCGCAGCCCGCCGCGCCTCCGGCACGGCGCGAGCGCCGCCCGCGCGGCAAGCGGCTCAAATGGATCATCGCCGCATTGGTGATCCTGGTTGCCGCGTTGTTCGCGGTGCGCTGGTGGCTCGCCCAAAGCCGCTTCGTCTCGACGGACGATGCCTACGTCGGCGCGAACCAGGTGCAGATCGCCGCGCAGGTGTCGGGCCCCGTATCGCAGGTCTTCGTGCGCGACCAGCAGATGGTGAAGCAGGGCGATGCGCTGTTCCAGATCGATCCGCAGCCCTACCGGATCGCGCTCGACCAGGCGCGCGCCAACCTCGAGCTCGCGCGGCAGAACGTATCCCAGGAAGGGGCGGGCGTCGCATCGGCCGAGGCGGTGCTCGCGCAGCGCCGCGCGGAGGAGTCGAACGCGAAGAGCACGTGGCAGAGGAACGAGGCGCTGGTGAAGAGCGGCTTCATCTCGCCGCAGGCCGCGGAGCAGTCGCGCACCGGTTATGCGACCGCGCAGGCGGCCACGCGCGCCGCCGAGGCGGACGTCGCCAAGGCGAAGAGCGCGCTCGGCAAGACCGGCGACGAGAACGCCGCGATCCAGGCCGCGGCCGCGGCGGTGGAGCAGGCGCAGCTCAGTCTCGAGCGCACGCACGTCGTGGCGCCCGCCTCCGGCATGATCGCGAACTTCACGCTGCAGCCCGGCAACACGGTGCAGCCGGGACAGCCGCTGTTCGTGGTCATCGCGAACGATGAGTGGTGGGTGGACGCGAACTTCAAGGAGACGCAGCTGGTCGACATCCGGCCCGGGGAGCACGCCACCGTCGAGTCGGACATGTATCCGCATCGCGTCTTCCACGGCGTGGTGCAGAGCGTCGCCGGCGGCAGCGGCTCCGCGTTCTCGCTGCTTCCGCCGCAGAACGCGACCGGCAACTGGGTGAAGGTCACGCAGCGCGTGCCGGTCCGCGTGCGCATCGAGGATCCGGATCCGCAGCACCCGTTGCGCATCGGCACGAGCGCGACGGTGAAGGTCGACAAACCCGCCTAGCCATGTTCCGCAAGGTCCTGCTCGCCTACGACGGCACGGTGGAAGGCCGCAGGGCCCTGCGCCAGGGCGCGGAGGTGGCCTTCTGCATGAAGAGCGAGACCTACCTGCTCGCGATCTGCCAGAGCTATCTCTCGTCGTCGATTCCCGAGGGCGTCACGCCGGAGCTCGCGCGCTGCGAGGACGAGCGCGCGCAGTCGATCCTCGACGAGGGCGTCGCGCGGCTGAAGGAGCACGGCGTCGACGCCGAGGGCGCGCTCGAGTACGGCAACGCGGCCGATTGCATCGCCGCCACCGCCGAGCGCATCGGCGCCGACCTCATCGTCGTCGGCCATCGGCATCGCAGCCGCCTCGCGCGCTGGTGGAGCGAGTCGGACGAGGAATCGCTCCTCGAGCGCGTGCGCTGCAGCGTGCTGGTGGCGGTCGCGGAGGAGTGACGGAACCGCTGCCTCCCCCTGGGGGAGGATCGGGGAGAGGGTGAATGGCCACGACGACTGCACGACCCTCACCCGCGCCTCCTTCCAAGGCAGAGGGGCAGGCGCTGCCCACCGGCGGCGAGCGCCTGATGATCACGCTCGCGGTGATGTCCGCGACGCTGATCCAGGTGCTCGACACCACGATCGTCAACGTGGCGCTGCCGCACATGGCGGGCGAGCTGGGAGCGACCACCGACCAGATCAGCTGGGTGCTCACGAGCTATCTCGTGTCCTCGGCGATCGTGATGCCGCTCACCGGCTACTTCGCCGATACGCTCGGGCGCAAGAAGTTCCTGCTCGTCTCGATCACCGGCTTCGTCGCGGCCTCGGCGCTCTGCGGCATCGCGCAGAACCTCGCCGAGATCGTGGGCTTCCGCCTGCTGCAGGGCGTCTTCGGCGCGGCGCTGGTGCCGCTCTCGCAGGCCATCATGACCGACGCCTATCCGCCGGAGGAGCGCGGCAAGGCGATGGCGATCTGGGGGCTCGGCGTGATGGTGGGACCGGTGCTCGGGCCCACGCTCGGCGGCTGGCTCACCGATGTCGCGAGCTGGCGCTGGACGTTCTACATCAACGTGCCGGTGGGCGCGCTCTCCTTCTTCCTCGCGACGCAATACGTGAAGAGCGGGGAGCGCCGGAGCCGCACCATGGACTGGTGGGGGCTCGTCCTCCTCGGCCTCGGCATCGCGGGCGTCCAGTACACCCTCGACCGCGGCACCAGCGCCGATTGGTTCGCGGCGAGCGACATCCGCGCCGCCACCGCGCTCGGCGCCGCGGGCATGGTCGCGTTCGTCGTGTACAGCTTCATGCGCGGACAGAAGGCGCTCTTCGACGTGCGCATCTTCAACGACCGCAACTTCGCCATGGCGTGCCTGGTGATGCTCGCGATGGGCCTGGGGCTCTTCGGCGGCCTCGTGCTGCAGCCGATCCTCCTCGAGGGACTGCTGCAGTACCCGATCGTCACGACCGGTCTCGTGATGGCGCCGCGCGGAGTCGCGACCGCCGTGGCGATGATCGTCGTCGGCCGGCTGGTGGGCAAAGTCGACACCCGCTACCTCATCGGCGCGGGCATGGTGCTGGGCGCGGTCGGCTCGTGGGCGATGACGCACTATTCGCTCGAGGTGAGCACCTTCTGGATCGTCTGGCCGATCGTGGTGCAGGGACTGGGCTTCGGGCTCGTCTTCGTGCCGCTCTCGGCGATCGCATACCTCACGCTGCCGCGCTCGCGCACCGCGGAGGCGGCGGGCATCTACAGCCTGGTGCGCACCATCGGCGCCTCGGTGGGCATCTCCATCGTGACGACCCTCGTCACGCGCGAGACGCAGGTGAACTGGAACGAGCTCGGTGCGCACATCACGCGGTTCAACCCGGCGGTGATCGCGTACCTGCAGGCGCTCCATCTCAAGCCCACCGATCCGCTCGCCGCGCAGGTGATCGCCGCGCAGATCGCGCAGCAGGCCGAGATGAGCTCGCTGGTCGACGTCTTCAAGCTCACGGCGTGGAGCTTCGTCGCGATGCTTCCCCTGGTCCTCCTGCTGCGCGGCCGGAAAGGCTGAGGGCGCCTTCCGCATCGTCGCGGTGCCGCGCCGATTCGCTGGATGAAACGAAAGGCGCCTGATACTGCCATGTAGCGAAACGCCGCGATTGGGACTATCGTTGCGCGCAGCGCGCGAGCCCGCCGAGAACAAAGGGCGGCCGCGAACGCGGGCAAACCAGGGGAGGATTCATGAATGCGCAAGCCAGTGGCATGAGCGAGGATTGGCTGTCGCTCTGGATCGGGTTGGCGGTCTTCGTGCTGGCGTTGGGCGTGCTCGCCGGCGCCGACGTGCTCGGCTGGGTGGTCTCGACGAGCGTGTGGGTCGACCTGTCCAAGGCGCTCACGCCCGCGTCGAAAGCATATGCGGGGTTGGGCGGAGTCGGGGCCCTCGTTGCGACGTACGTCGCGCTCACGGTCGTGATGTCGGCCGGAGCGGCGCTGCTCAAGGCGGACGTGAAGCGCTTCGCGCTCGGCTTCACCGCCGTCTTCTGGCTCGCCTACATCGCGTGGATCGTCGGCAGCTTCGCGAACTTCGCGGTGAACACTCCCGCCGACATGAAGAAGTTCGGCATCGACTGGTCGCTCAGGCTCACCTCGGAAGGCGGCTTCATCGTGGCGCTCCTCGCCGGCCTCTTCGTCGGCAACTTCATGCCGGCGTTCGCCGCGTGGATGAAGGAGGCGGTGCGACCCGAGCTCTACGTGAAGACCGCGATCGTGATCCTGGGCGGGTTCCTCGGCGTCACGGCGGCGGAGAAGCTCGCGCTCGCGACCTCGGTGATGTTCCTGGGCCTCGCCGCCATCGTCTGCGCGTACCTCATCTTCTGGTCGGTGGTGTACTACGTCGCGCGCGTGTGGTTCGGCTTCAGCCGCGAGTGGGCGGCGCCGCTCGCCTCCGGCATCTCGATCTGCGGCGTATCGGCCGCGATCGCCACCGGCGCCGCGATCCGCGCGCGGCCCATGGTCGCGATCATGGTGTCCTCGCTGGTGGTGGTGTTCGCGGTGGTGGAGCTGCTCTTCCTGCCGTTCGTCGCGAGCGAGTTCCTCTCGCACGAGCCGCTGGTGAGCGGCGCGTGGATGGCGCTCTCGGTGAAGACCGACGGCGCGGCGGTCGCGAGCGGGGCGATCAGCGAGGCGCTGATCCTCGCGAAGAACGCCGCCGCCGGCGTGAATTACGCCAAGGGATGGATCATCGGCACGTCGGCCACCGTGAAGGTCTTCATCGACGTCTTCATCGGCGTCTGGGCGTTCGTGCTCGCCTGGATCTGGACGCGCCACATCGAGGCGGGCCGGGGCGACGTCGCGAAGGCGCGCGAGATCTGGGACCGCTTCCCGAAGTTCATCATCGGCTACGTGGTGACGTTCGTCGTGATCCTCGCGCTCGCGCTCTCCGCCGCGCCCGAAACGCTCGCGCGGATCAAGGCCGCGATGGGCGAGGCGAACACGTTCCGCGGCATCTTCTTCGTGCTCACGTTCTTCACGATCGGCGTGATGTCGAACTTCCGCAAGCTCTGGGAGGAGGGCATCGGCAGGCTCGCCGCCGTGTACGTGGTGTGCCTGTTCGGATTCATCGTCTGGGTGGGGCTCGTCATTTCGTGGTTGTTCTTCGCCGGCGTGAAGCCGCCGATCGCCGGTTGAGGGGAGGGTACGGCAATGAACCAGGTCAAGATCGATGCCGAGGTGACGCCCGCGCCGAAAGTGGGCGAGGAGATGAAGCGGATGGCGGCGGAGCCGCTGCTGCCGATCGAGAAGAAGCTGATCGCGTGGAGCCTGGGGCTCGGGATCGTGCTGCTCGTCGTGCTGGTCGCGGCGAGCCGCATGTTCCTGCACGCGGCGACCTGATGCCCGCGCCGGGCATCGGCCTCGCCGGATGCCCGCGCGGATGCTAGATTGAGCGCCCACCCACGCTGGAGACCGAGCCATGGATAAGGCGTTCTACGACACCTGGGCCCCGCGCGCGCAGGGCCTGCTGCGCATCGTCGTCGGCTATCTGTACATCTCGCACGGCACCGCCAAGCTGCTGCACGTGCCGCACCAGGCGATGTTCGACAACGTGCAGCTCGTGTCGCTGATCGGCCTTGCCGGAATCCTCGAGCTGGTGGGCGGCGCGCTGCTGATCGTCGGGCTCTTCACGCGCATCGCGGCCTTCATCCTTTCCGGCGAGATGGCGGTCGCGTACTTCATCGGGCACGCGGGCGCGAAGGGAAATTTTTTCGTGCCGCAGCTCAACGGCGGCGAGCTCGCGGTGGTCTACTGCTTCGTGTTCCTGTTCTTCGCGGCGGCGGGCGCGGGCGCATGGAGCATCGACCGGGCGATGGGAAGACGAGCCTCGCCCGCGGCGTGAACGGCTGGCATCCGCCTGGCGCGGCCGGCGCATCGCCCGGCCGCGGTGCCCGGCCTTGACCCGCATCAATCCCGGCCCCGTTTCCCGGCGTAGCTTGGTGCGACGAAGGACGGGCACCATGTACGAAACCCCGGTCGGAAAGATCATGCGGCGCGACGTCCTCCTCGCCACGCCCGGCACGTCGGTGAGCGAGGCGGCGAAGCGCATGGCCGCGCACGACGCCGGAGCGATCCTCGTGGCGGACGAGAACGGCCTCGCGGGCATCTTCACCGAGCGCGACCTGCTCTGCCGCGTGGTGGCGTGCGGCCTCGACCCGGAAAGCACCGCGCTCCGCGATGCGATGACGCCCGCTCCGCGGACGATCCACCCCGCCGCGCCGTTCGGGCAGGCGCTGGTGGTGATGCAGGAGCACGGCTTCCGCCATCTTCCCGTGATGGAGGACGGCCGGCCGGTCGGCATGATCTGCGCCCGCAACGCCATGGATCCGGAGCTCGAGGAGTTCCGCTCGGAAACGCTGCGGCGCGAGTTCTGGAGGAAGGCCGCCAAGGCGAAGGACTGAGCGCCGCGCGGGGAGGCCGGCGGCGGTTCGCGATCGCCCGAACACGCGGTGGATGGCGTTCGCGAAGTGGCTCACCGCCGGAGTCCGCGCTACCATCGCGCTCGGTAGCTCACCGCGCGAGCTTCCGGCTCCGTAGCCTGGGCGCTTTCCCTCCACGAGGAGCGCTTCGGGCAACCGGGGTGAAGGCGCGATGGACATGGGAGTGCAAGCGCCGGGCGCTCCGGCATCGCCGGCGCCCGGCCGCAGGCTCGCGAGAATGGACCGCACCGAACGGTTCTACAAGATCGACCAGATGCTGCAGTCGCGCGGCCGCGTGAAGGTGGGCGAGTTCCTCGCGGAGCTGGGCGTCTCGCTCGCCACCTTCAAGCGCGACCTCGAGTACATGCGCAGCCGCCTCAACGCCCCGATCGTGTGGGATCGCGAGCAGGAGGCGTATCGATTCGAGGAGGGCCGCGCCGGCAAGGGGCCGAAGTACGAGCTGCCGGGCCTGTGGTTCAGCCCGAGCGAGGCGCTCGCGCTCCTCACGCTCGAGCATCTCGTCGAGGGCATGGAGCCGGGGCTCCTCGGCGCGCACGTGAAGCCGCTCAAGGCACGGCTCGCGGCGCTGCTCACCGCGGGCGAGCATTCGCTGGACGAGGTCCGCAAGAGGATTCGCGTGATCGCCTTCGGCGCGCGCCGCCACGAGCCGAAGCATTTCGAGCTGGTCGCCTCCGCCGTGCTGGGCCGCAAGCGCCTCAAGCTCGTCTACTGGAACCGCACGAAGGACGAGACCACCACGCGCGAGGTTTCACCGCAACGCCTCGTGCACTACCGGCAGAACTGGTATCTCGACGCCTGGGACCACCTGCGCAACGACTTGCGCACGTTCGCCTTCGATGCCATGCGCGAGGTCGAGATGGTCGAAGGCAAGGTGAAGGAGGTGCCCGAGGCGCAGCTCGACGAGGTGCTCGCGAGCGGTTACGGAATCTTCTCCGGGAAGAAGGTGCAGTGGGCCACGCTGCGCTTCACCGCCGCGAGGGCGCGCTACGTGGCGATGGAGGAGTGGCATCCGAAGCAGCGCGCGCGCTTCGAGCGGGACGGCAGCTACGTGGTCGAGGTTCCGTTCAGCTCCGAAAAGGAGCTGGTGATGGATCTCCTCCAGCACGCGCCCGACGTCGAGGTGATGAAGCCGGCGTCGCTGCGCATGGAGGTCGCGCGGCGCGCGGCGGAGATGGCGAGGTCGCACGAACGCTAGAAGGCCGCAGGCGCCCCAGCGGGCTCGCGAGGAGCCGATTGCGGCGGCCTGTCGGAAATTACCTACATATCCCGGGGGCGGCAACGCCCTATAGTGTTTGATTCACCACGGGAGAAGCGTCCATGGACCAACGGGTCGTGAGGCGCATGGCGACCGGGATCGCGGGCCTGGATGACGTGCTGCGCGGCGGCTTCGGCACCGACCGGATGTATCTCATCGAGGGAGCGCCCGGCGTCGGCAAGACGACGCTCGCGATGCAGTTCCTTCTCGAAGGCGTGCGGCAGGGCGAGCGCGCGCTCTACGTGGCGCTCTCCGAGACGCGCGACGAGCTGGAGGAGATCGCCGAGTCGCACGGCTGGAGCCTCGCGGGCATCGACATCGTGGAGCTCGCGCAGGTCGAGAACCTCTTCAGCGTGCGATCGCAGAACACGCTCTTTCAGCCGCCCGAGATGGAGCTCGCGAGCCTTTCCGCGCTGCTGGTGGCCGAGTTCGACCGCGTGCGCCCGGCGCGCATGGTGCTCGATTCGCTCTCCGAGATGCGGCTCATGGCCCAGAGCGCGCTGCGCTACCGCCGCCAGATCCTCGCCCTGAAGCACCACTTCGCCACCGGCAACTGCACCGTGCTGCTCCTCGACGACCGCAGCGGGAGCGGGCAGGACGCGCACGTGCAAAGCATCGTGCACGGCATGATCTCGTTGCAGATCGTGCCGCTCAAGTTCGGCATCAACCGGCGCTTCCTGTCGATCGCGAAGATGCGCGGGTCCACGTTCCGCGAGGGCAACCACGACTATGTGATCAAGTCTGGCGGCCTGGTGGTCTTTCCCCGGCTGGTCGCCTCGCAGCAGGACGCGGTCTGCAGCGCCGAGGCGTTCGCGAGCGGCAACCCGCAGCTCGACCGGCTGCTGGGCGGCGGGTTGCATGCCGGCACCGGCACGCTTTTGATGGGGCCGGCGGGAAGCGGCAAGTCCACGATCGCCAGCATGTACGCCGCGCAGGCGGCCGCGCGCGGCGTGCGCGTCATGTACTTCGCGTTCGACGAGATCGCCTCCACGCTGGTGAAACGCGCCAACGAGCTCGGCCTGCAATTCGATCGCGTGCTCGCGCGCGGAACGCTCGAGCTGCGCCAGGTGGATCCGGCCGAGATCGCGCCCGGCGAGCTCGCCAACGACATCGTGAACGGCGTGAGCCAACGCGGCGTGCGCATGGTCGTGCTGGACAGCCTCAACGGCTACGTGAACGCGATGCCGCAGGAGGATTACCTGCACCTGCACCTGCACGAGCTGCTGAGCTTCCTCAACCAGAAAGGCATCTGCAGCATCATGGTCCTCGCCCAGCACGGGCTTCTGGGGCAGATGGGCGCACCGGTGGACGTGAGCTATCTCGCCGACGCCGTGCTCCTCACGCGCTTCTTCGAGGCGCGCGGCGCGATGAAGAAAGCGGTGTCGGTCATCAAGAAGCGCAGCGGCTCGCACGAGGCCACCATCCGCGAGCTCACCATGAACGGCAACCGCATCGACGTGGGCGAACCCCTCGTGGCGTTCGAGGGCGTCATGACCGGCGTGCCGCGCTACCTGGGCGGCGAGCTGGTGGGGCGCGATGACCGCATCTGACGGGCACGGCATGAAAGTCGTCGTCGTGACGCCGAACGAAGCGGACCGAATCGCGGCCGCCTCGATTTTCGCCGGCCGCAGCTTCGAGACGCTCGCCTGCGCGGCGCTCTGCGAGCTCGCGCCGCTCGAACTGTCGGACATCGGCTGCGTGGTGCTGGTGGAGGAGGCGCTCGCGGAGCCGGAGCTGGAGTCGTTCCACGAGAGCCTCCAGGCGCAGCCGCGCTGGTCCGACCTTCCGATCCTCCTCATCGCCGCGCGCGACAGCTCGCTCTCCTCCGGGGTCGAGGGCCTGTTTCCCGAGTCGGGCAACGTCACGGTGCTGCAGCGCCCGCTCCACCCGGTGAGCCTGGTGTCCGCGGTCAACGTGGCGCTGCGTTCGCGCCAGCGCCAGCTCGAGGTGCGCGAGCTCCTCGCGTTGCGCGACCGCGACGTGCGGCAGCGCGACGAGTTCCTCGCGATGCTCGCGCACGAGCTGCGCAACCCGCTCGCGCCGATCCGCAACGCCGTCTACCTGCTCGGCACGCTGCCGTTCGACGACCCGCTGTTCCTCAAGTGCCGGGCGATGATCGAGAAGCAGTCGCGCCACGTGACGCGGATGGTGGACGATCTCCTCGACGTCTCGCGGCTGGAGCTCGGCAAGGTGGAGTTGAGGATGCAGCGGGTCGACCTCAACGAAAGCCTCGCGGCGGCGGTCGAGGCTTGCGCGACGATCACCCATGCGCGTCGGCACGTGGTCACCTTGCAGCGCGCGCCGCGCCCGCTGCCGGTGCGCGCCGATCCGGTGCGGCTCGAGCAGGTCATCGGCAACCTCATCGTGAACGCCGCCAAGTTCACGCCGGACGGCGGCGCGATCGAGGTCGCGGCAAGCGCGGCCGGCGACGCGGCCGTGGTCGAGGTGACCGACAACGGCGTGGGCATCAAGCCGGAGATGCTCGAGTCGATCTTCGGCCTCTTCACCCAGGAAAGCGTGACGCTCGCGCGTTCGCAAGGCGGGCTCGGCATCGGCCTCACGCTCGTGCGGCGGCTGGTCGAGCTGCACGGCGGCAGCGTCCGTGCATGCAGCGAGGGCCTCGGCTCGGGCTCGCGTTTCGAGCTGCGGCTGCCGCTGGATGCCCAGCCGCTGGAGGGCGAGGCGCCGGCCACGCGCGCGATCGAAGCCGGCGCATCGAAGCGAATCCTCGTGGTCGAGGATGGCGCCGACACGCGAGAATCGCTGGCGATGCTCATGGCCACGTGGCAACACCAGGTGATCTTCGCGGTGAACGGGCCGGAGGGGATCGACCGCGCGCGCGAGCTGCAGCCCGACGTCGCGCTGATCGACATCGGCCTTCCCGGCTTCGACGGCTACGAGATCGCGCGCCGCATCCGCAGCGAGGGGTCGCCCTGGGCACGCGCGGTACGCCTCATCGCGTTGACCGGGTATGGACAGGCCGCCGACCGCGCTCGCGCGCTCGAGGCCGGCTTCGACGTGCACCTGCTCAAGCCCGTGGACCCGGCGAGGCTGCGCGAGCTCATCGTCGGCTGATCCCTCGCACGCCCGGGGGCGGCGGCCGGGTTCGCAAGAAGGCGAAGATTCGGTAGATTAGCGGCGCCCCCCCGACGGAGGTCGCCATGCGCCTCGCCCCGCTGCTCCGCTGCTTCGCCCTCGCCGCGCTCTGTGCGACCTCGCTCGCCGCCGGCGCGCAGGGTTTCCCGAGCCGGTCCATCGCGCTCATCGTGCCGTTCTCCGCCGGCGGACCCACCGATACCATCGCGCGCATCGTGGCGCAGCGCATGACGAAGTCGCTCGGCCAGACGGTCGTCGTGGAGAACGTCACCGGCGCGGGGGGCACCATCGGCGGCGCGAAGGTCGTCCACAGCCCGCCGGACGGCTACACGCTCACCATCGGCCACGTCGGCACGCACGTGATCACCGGCGCGATCCAGAAGATGAGCTACGACGTCTTCAACGACTTCGAGCCGGTCGCGATGATCGCGACCAACCCGCAGATCGTGGTCTCGACGCTGGGCGTCCCGGCGAAGACGCTCGGCGGGCTGGTCGCGTGGGCGAAGGCGAAGAAGGACCCGGTGTCGTGCGGCACGGGCGGCCCGGGAACGCCGGCGCACGTGAGCTGCGCCTACTTCCAGCAGCAGACCGGAGCGCAGGTGCAGATCATCCACTATCGCGGCGCGGCGCCGGCGATGCAGGACCTCATCGCGGGCCATATCGACATCACCTTCGACCAGGCCGCCAACTCGCTCCCGCAGGTGCGCGGCGGAAGGATCCGCGCGTACGCGGTCACCGCGCCCGCGCGCCTCCTCGCCGAGCCCGGCATCCCCTCGGTCGACGAGGCGGGCCTCCCCAACTTCTACATGGCCGTGTGGCACGGCATCTGGGCACCCAAGGGCACGCCGCGACCGGTCGTGGACAAGCTCAATGGCGCGATCCGCGAAGCGCTCGCCGACCCCGAAGTGCGCAAGCGCCTCGCCGACCTGGGCCAGGAAATCCCGCCGCCGGGCGAGCAGACGCCCGAAGCGCTGCGGGCGCACCACAAGGCCGAGATCGACAAGTGGTGGCCGGTGATCCGGAAGGCCGGGATCACCGTGCAGTGATCAGTGGCGCTTGAAGTACTGCACCTCGCGCTCGTGCTTCTTCGCGCCCTCGAGGGAGGGGAACGTCCCGAGGTTGCGGCGCTTGCCGGTCTTCGGATTCACCTTGCGCGAGTAGAGCCGGTACTCGCCGGACCGGAGCTTTCGGATCATGGGGACCTCGCGATCGCCCTGTCGATTGCGGGCTTCCCCGTTCGACTCCGTGGAGCAGGCCGAATTCCGGCCCTTCGTTCCAACCCTTCCGAGGAGCCCGCCATGGCCAAGGTCGACCCGATTCCGCAAGGCTTCCATACCGTCACGCCGCACCTCATCGTCGCCGGCGCCGCGCAGGCGATCGAGTTCTACAAGAAGGCGTTCGGCGCCGTCGAGGAGGCGCGCATCGCCGCGGCCGACGGCAAGCTCGTCCACGCGCGCATCCGCATCGGCGATTCGCCCGTCATGCTGATGGACGAGGCGCCCCCTTGCGGCGCGCTCGGCCCGCGCACGATCCGCGGCACGCCGGTCGCGATCCACCTGTACGTGCGCGACGCGGATGCGGTCGCCGCGAGCGCCGAGGAGGCCGGCGCGAAGGTGGTGATGCCGGTGTCGGAGCAGTTCTGGGGCGATCGCTACGGCGTCGTCGAGGATCCGTACGGCCACCAGTGGTCGATCGCGACGCACGTGCGCGAAGTGGGCGCGCAGGAGATGCGCGCGGCGATGGAGAAGATGGCCGCGCCGGCCTGATCCTCACCAGGCTGCGGGGTCGACGCGATACAGGCTCCGCAGCTCCGCATAGAGCGCCGGGTGGAGAGCCGCCATGTCGCGCGCGCGCTCGAAGAAGGCCTCGGACGCCACCGCGAAGAATTCGGCCGGGCTGGTCGTGCCATAGAACTGCAGCAGCGCCGGCTCGCCGTCCGCCGCCTGCCGTCGCAGGCGCGCGTATTCCCGGTGCATCACGGCCGACCAGCGCGGATAGCGATCGCGCCGGCCCAGCCATGGAGCGCCGTTGGCATAACCCTTCCATTGGTCGAGCTGGTGCGCGAACTCGTGGATCACCACGTTCGCGCCGTCGTCGGGATCCGCAGCGCCGGCGAGGGCGTCGTCCCACGAGATGACGACCTGCCCGTGGGTCCACGATTCGCCGCTGCGCGCCGTGCGGTTCTCGTGCATCAATCCCGGGATCGCCGCGCCCTCCACGCGCTCGACCGCGAACGGGCCCGGATAGACCAGGATGTCGCGCGCCTTCGGAAAGGGCTCGCCGCGCCGGCCGAGCACGAGGAGGCACGCCTGCGCCGCGATCACCACGCGCACCTCGTCGGTCACTTCCAGCCCGGCGCAACCGATGAACTGCTTCTCCTCGACGAAGACCTGGACGTGTCCCTCGAGCTCGCCGCGCAGCCGCTCGGGAAGGCGGCGCAGATACGGAACGCGCCGATCGAGGATCGCGCGCCACTCGCGCGGAAACGGCCGTGCGCGCCATCGGTCGCGCCGCAGCTCCAGGAGCCACGGCCCCGCCACCACCCAGGCGATGAAGAGCGCGACGAGGCCTGACGGAAGGAGGAGGGCCATGGCGCGCAAATGGGTGCCGCGACCGCGCGTTTCAAGAATGAAAAAGGCCCGGTCACCCGGGCCTTCATTACCGGCGGGACGCGCGGTCCCGCGGACGTCGCCTGCTCAGACGGTGCGGATCTTGGTCGCCGCCGGGCCTTTCGGTCCCTGCTGCGGGTCGTATTCGACCTTCTGGCCTTCCTTGAGCGACTTGAAGCCGCTCATCTGGATCTCGGAGTGATGGGCGAAGAGATCCTTGCTGCCATCGTCCGGGGTGATGAAGCCGAAGCCTTTCGCATCGTTGAACCATTTGACGGTGCCTGAAGCCATTTGCGTGTTCCCTTTACTGTGGTTTCCGGGTAAACCCGACCCGGGTGCGGGTCACGACGATCAAGGAAGGGAATTGACTACCGCATCGGACACCGCCGCGAACGGCGGGTAGGAGGGAGACTGGAACTTCACTGCTTGATGTAGTCCTGCGTCCAACATCATACAGGCATTCGGCGTCCCGCGCGCGGGAGGGGCCCTGCGCCGTCCGGTCGCGCTCAATGGGCGCCGGCCGCTTCGGCGCCCGAGCCCGCGCCGTGCACCGGTCGGGTCAGCCACACCACCAGGATCAGCCCCGCGAAGAGGTAGGCCGAGGCGCGGAAGATGTCGGTCGCCGACATGAGCGAGGCCTGCAGGTTGATCATCTGGTTCAGCACGCCGTGGCTCTGCTCGGGCGTCATGCCGCTCGACTGCAGCGCCTGCAGCGCGTGCACCGCGGTCGGGTCGTACGCCGTGATGCGTTCGGCGAGCTGCGCATGGTGCAGCGTCGCGCGATGGTCCCACAGCGTGGTCGAGATCGACGTGCCGAACGAGCCCAGCGTGATGCGCACGAAGTTGTTGAGGCCGCTCGCGGCCGGGATCTCGCGCGGCGCGAGGCCCGCGAGCGTGATCGTCACCAGCGGGATGAAGAAGCACGACACGGCCGCGCCCTGGATGATGGTCGGCACGAGGATGGTCCAGAGGTCCGCCTGCGTGTTGAAGCCGGCGCGCATGTACATCGCCACGGCGAAGACCGCGAAGGCGATGCTCGCGAAGATGCGCGAGTCGACGCGGTGGATGTTGCGTCCCACGATGGGCGTGAGGAGGATCGCGAGGACCCCGACGGGCGCGAGCGCCATGCCGGCGAGCGTCGCGGTATAGCCCATGTCCTGCTGCAGCCAGAGCGGCAGCAGCACGACGCTGCCGAAGTACGCGCCGAAGCCCAGGCCGAGCGCGAGCGTGCCCATGGCGAAGTTGCGGCTCCGGAAGAGGCGCAGGTCCACGATCGGGTGCTCCTCGGTGAACTCCCAGGCGAGGAAGAGCGCGAAGCCGAGCACCGCCGTGATCGCGAAGGCGATGATCATGGGCGAGTTGAACCAGTCGAGGTCCTTGCCCTTGTCGAGCATCACCTGCAATGACCCGACCCAGATCACGAGGAGCCCCAGGCCCACCGCGTCGATCGGGAGCTTGCGCGTCGGCGTCTCGCGATCGCGGTAGATCGCCCACGTGCCCGCCGCGGCGGCGAGCCCGACGGGAATGTTGATGTAGAAGATCCACGGCCACGAGATGTTGTCCGTGATCCACCCGCCCAGGAGCGGCCCCACGACGGGCGCCACCAGCGTCGTGATCGACCAGAAGCCGAGCGCCGTCCCCGCCTTCTGCGGCGGATAGCTCGAAAGGAGCAGCGCCTGCGAGAGCGGGATCATGGGGCCCGCCACCGCGCCCTGGATCACGCGGAACAAGATGAGGAGCTCGAGCGACGGCGCGAGGCCGCACGCGAGCGAGGCGAGGACGAAGAGCACGATCGAGGCGGTGAAGAGCCGCACCTGCCCGTAGCGCTGCGTGAGCCATCCGGTGAGCGGCAGCGAGATCGCGTTCGCCACGCCGAAGGAGGTGATCACCCAGGTGCCCTGCTCGGGCGAGACGCCGAGGTCGCCCGCGATCGAGGTGAGCGACACGTTCGCGATCGAGGTGTCGAGCACGTTCATGAACGTCGCGAGCGAGACGGCGATCGTCCCGAGGACGAGGGGGCTGCCCTTGAGCGGCGCGCTCATGGGATCGCTACCGGGCGGGCGTCGCGGCGTAGGCGACGCGGTGCACGCCGCCGGCGGACTTGCCGTCGTTCGCGGCGATGATGGCGTTCACGCGCGCGTCGGCCTGCGGGCCGAGCGCCTCGAACACCGCGCTCGCGTCCGCCGTCTTGACCGGCGTCACCTGCGGGAGCCGCACGCCGTCGCGCACGTGCGTGTCCACCTTCGCCTGCATCGAGAGCCCGATCTGCAGCGGGTGCTTCAGCAGCTCCTCTCGGTCGAGCGCGATACGCACCGGCACGCGCTGCACGATCTTGATCCAGTTGCCGCTCGCGTTCTGCGCCGGGAGGAGCGCGAACGCGCCGCCGGTGCCCGCGCCGAAGCCCTCGACCTTGCCGTGGTACTCGAGCTTGCCGCCGTAGAGGTCGGCGGTGAGGGTCACGGGCTGGCCGACGCGCATGTCGCGCAGCTGCCCTTCCTTGAAGTTCGCGTCGACCCACACGTCGTCGAGCGGCACCACCGCCATGAGCGCCGTGCCCGCATTGATGCGCTGGCCGAGCTGCACGGTGCGTTTGGCGACGTAGCCGGATACCGGGGCGGGAAGCGTCGTGCGCGCGAAGGCGAGATAGGCCTCGCGCACGCGCGCGGCGGCGTTCTTCACGTCGGGATGGTCGTCGATCGTCGTGCGGTCGACCAGTGCATGCTGCGCCGCGAGCTGGCGCTTCGCCGCGCCGAGAGCCGCCTCGGCCGTCGAGAGCTGGTCCTTCGCATGCTGGATCTCCTCGCCGGAGACGGCGCCGCTCGCCGAGAGCTTCTCGCGGCGCTTGAGGTCGTCGCGCGCCCTGGCGACGTCGGTCTCGCGCTGGCGCACGGTTTCCTGCAATTGCCCGGAGGTCTCGAAGAGGTTGCGCACCTGGCGCACGGTCTTCGCGAGGCCCGCTTCGGCCTGCTCCAGCGCCACCTTCGCGTCGGCGGTGTCGAGCTGGACGAGCGTCGCGCCGGCCTTCACGAAATCGGTGTCGTTGGCGGAGATCTTCACCACCGTGCCCGGCACCTGCGAAGTGATCTGCACCACGTCGCCGTTCACGTAGGCGTCGTCGGTCGATTCTTCCCAGCGCAGCACGAGCGCCCAGTACGCGCCCCAGGCGATCGCGGCGAGGAGCGCGACCGAAAGGATGCCCACCAGGAGCTTGCGGCGCTTGCCTTGCCCGCCGGCGTTCCCGCCGTTGGTCTTGTCCGTCGTGTTGCCGTTGCTGCTTGCGATGTCGCTCATTCTCGTTCCCTCAGTCCGATTCGTAGCCACCGCCGAGCGCGCGCGTGAGGCTCACGCTCGCGTCGAGCTCGCGCGCCGCGAGCGTCGCCTGCAGGTTCTTTTGCGCGAGGACCTGCGTCTCCGCGTTGAGCACCTGCAGGTAGTTGCCCAGTCCCGCGCGATAGCGCAGCATGGCGAGGTCGTAGCCGTCCTGCGCGACGCGTACGCCGTCGGCCGCCTGCGCGCGCTGCCGGTCGATCGAGCGCATCGAGGCGAGTTGGTCGGCCACTTCGCGCAGCGCTTCCGCGAGGCCCTGGTTGTACTGCTCCACGGCGATGTCGTAGTCGGCGTCCTTGCCGGCGAGGTTCGCGCGCAGCTTTCCGCCGTCGAAGATCGGCAGGCGCAGCGCCGGGCCGACGTTCACGTTGAGGCTTCCCGCCTCGAGGAGATCGGCGGCGGTGAGGCTCTGCAGGCCGACGAGCGCCGCGAGGTTCACGTCCGGATAGAACGCCGCCTTGGCCGAATCGACGTCCTTCGCCGCGGCCTCGATCCGCCAGCGCTGCGCGACGATGTCCGGGCGGCGGCCGAGCAGGTCGGCCGGAACTCGCGTCGGCAGCACCGGTCCCGCGACGGCCTTCATGTGCGGGCGTCGTATGGCGATGCCGCGGTCGGGTCCGTCGCCGAGCAGCGCCGCGATCTGGTGGCGCGTGAGCTCGATCGTCTCCTGCAGCTGCGCGATCCGCTCCTGCGCTTCCGGAATGCCGACCTGCGCCTGCCGCAGCTCCACGTCGGAATCGAGGCCGGCGAGCTTGCGCTGCTCCACCAGCTTCACGAGGTTCTCTCGGTCGGCGAGCTCCGCGTTCGCGATGTCGAGCTGGTCGTAGGCGGCCTGCAGCTGCGCGTATGCGCGCACGATGGAAGTCGAGAGCAGCAGGCGCGCGGCGTGGCGATCGACCTGCGCCGCGTGCGCCTCGTCGAGCGCGCCTTCGTAGGCCGAGCGCAGGCGCCCGAAGAGGTCGAGGTCGAAGCTCAAGCTGGCATCCAGGTTGGCCGGCGTGTTCCAGCTGCCTCCGAACGGCGGCGGGAAGATGTAGTGCTCGGAGAAGCGCTGGCGCGAGATGTCGGCGGATCCGGTCAGCTGCAGCTTGCGCGCGGAGCTCGCGATGCCCGCGGCGGCGACCGCCTTGCGCAGCCGCGCGTCGGCGGCACGCAGCGTCGGGCTGCCTTTGAGCGCCTCGTCGAGGAGCGCGTCGAGCTGGTCGTCGCCGTAGCGTTTCCACCAATCGGCCCTGGGCCACGCCGCATCGGACGTCGCGGCCTTCGCAAGCGTTTGCGCGGCGGCGAGCGTGTTCGCGTCGGTGCGCGAGGCGACCGGCTTCTCGCCGCCGGTGCTGGCGCACGCGGCGAGGAGGACCGCGGCGGCCGCGAGCGCGAGGAGGGCCTTCATCGACGCCCCTCCTTCGCGAGCCGCGCGTTCTCGCGCGTGGCGGCGTTGCCGAGGATGCGCTTCAGCAGCTCCTCCAGCTGGCGCACCTCGGATTTGCTGAAGCCGTGCAGCAGCTCGTTCGCCCGCTCGACCGCGGCGGCGACCACTTTGGGATAGAGCTTCCTGCCCTCCGCGGTGAGCTCGAGCTTGATCGAGCGGCGGTCCTCGGCGCTCCTCACGCGGCGCACCAGCCCGCGCGCCTCGAGCGCGTCGAGCTTGCGCGTCATGGCGCCCGGGTCGTGGGCGATGACCGAGCACACGGAGGAGGCCGTGTCCGCCATGTCGTTCGCGAGGAGCACCAGGACGATGTAATCGGCCGACTTGATGCCGAACGCCGCGAGGCGCTCGTCGAGCGCATCCATGAACGCGGTGCGCGTGAGGCCCACCAGCGCGGGCACCGAGTTGCGCACGTCGTAGTTGTCCGGGTCGTAGATGCTCATTGCGGTTCCTCCATGCGAGGAACGCATTATGATTGCCGAGGCAATCATTGTCAAGGCCAATTTTGACTCGGCAATAATGTGTCGGCCGGCGAAACGGCCTCTCTACCCAGCGTCGCAAGCGCAGGGGACCGCAAGCGCGGGGGAGCGCAAGCGCCTCAGCGGATGCCGATCAGCTTGTGCGTCTGCAGGCTCAGGCGCCAGCGCGGGGTGCGCTCGCACAGCTCGATGGATTTGCGCAGGTTGCGCTCGTACTGCGCGCCGTCCATGGGCTGGATGAAGAAGTGGCGGAAGTCGAGCCTCGCGAGCGCCGCGAGATCGAGCAGGGGCTGCGGATAGACCACCTTCAGCTCGTCGCCGTGCGTCTGCCTGAGGGGCGAGCCCGCCTTCGGGCTCACGCAGATCCAGTCGATGCCGGCGGGCGCGGCGATCGTGCCGTTGGTCTCGATCGCGATCGCGAAGCCGCGCGCGTGCAACGCCTCGATCGCCGGGGTGTCGAGCTGCAGCAGCGGCTCGCCGCCGGTGCACACGACGAACTTGCGCGCGGCCTCGGCCGCCCTCGGCCACTTGCGGTCGATCGCGGCGGCGAGCTCGGCCGCGGTCTCGAAGCGCCCGCCGCCGCTGCCGCCGGTACCGACGAAATCCGTGTCGCAGAAATTGCACGCCGCCGATGCGCGATCCTCCTCGCGGCCGGACCACAGGTTGCAGCCGGCGAAGCGGCAGAACACGGCCGAGGTGCCGGCGCGAGCGCCCTCGCCCTGCAGGGTGTGGAAGATCTCCTTCACGCTGTACGTCATGGCCCGATGATATGCTCGCGCGGATGAAAATCTTCAAGGAAGCGACGTTCGAGGCCGCCCACCGCCTGCCCAACGTCCCTCCCGGCCATCGCTGCCACAACCTGCACGGCCACAACTACCGCGTGCGGATCGAATGCGAGGGGCCGCTCGATGCGAGGCTCGGCTGGGTGTGCGACTTCGGCGAGGTCGACGCGGCGCTCGCGCCGATGCTCCGGATGCTCGACCACCGGTACCTCAACGAAGTGGCCGGGCTCGAGAACCCGACGAGCGAGGTGATCGCCGCCTGGATCCTCGCGCGCCTGAGGAACACGGCGCTGCCGGTGTCGAGCGTGGTGGTGTGGGAGAACGACTCGTGCGGCGCGATCGCGGAGTGACCTGAAGTGCCGAAGGCGCGCCTCGAAGCCTTCAGCGACGGGGTGATCGCCGTGATCATCACGATCATGGTCCTCGAGATGAAGGTGCCGCACGGGACCGACCTCGCCTCGCTCGAGCCGCTGGCGCCCGTGTTCCTCGCCTACGTGCTGAGCTACGTCTACGTCGGCATCTACTGGAACAACCATCATCACCTCATGCACGCGGTGCAGGAGATCAACGGTTCGGTCCTGTGGGCCAACCTGCACCTTCTCTTCTGGCTCTCGCTGGTGCCGTTCGTCACCGGCTGGATGAGCGAGAACCGCTTCGAATCGTTGCCGGTGGCCCTCTACGGCGCCGTGCTGCTCTTCGCGGGTCTTGCCTTCGTCCTCCTCACGCAGTGCCTGGTGACGATCCACGGCCGCGCTTCCGAGATCGCGCGCTCGATGCACGGCGACCTCAAGGGGAAGCTCTCGGTCGCGGTCTACGCCGTCGCGATCCCGCTCGCGTTCGTGCGCTGGTGGATCGCGCTCTTCCTCTACGCGCTCGTCGCGGCCGCCTGGTTCATTCCGGATCGCAGGATCGAGCGGCGCAAGGCAAGATAGTTCCGTCCCCCGCGCCGCTGCCGTTTCGCGGCAGCGCGGAAAGGTCGGGCCGGGAACGTTCGAGCGGGCGCGCGCCTACTCGGCGAGCTTCACGATGTAGCCGCCCGACTTCTCGTCGCGCTCGAGCAGGAGCAGGTGGCGGCTGCGCGCTTCCTCGAGCAGCTGGTTGAAGGAGCGGAAGCCGTAGAACGTCTCGTTGAAGCCGGGTTTGCGGCGCTTGAGGGTCTGCTTCACCATCGAGCCCCAGATGGTCTCGTCCTCGCCGCGCTCGTCGACGAGCGCTTCCACCGTCTCGACGACGAGGTCGACCGCTTCCTGGGCCTTGTCCGATTCGCCTTCCGCGCGTCCCTCGCCGGCGGCAGAGGCAGCGCCCTTGCCTTCGCCCGCGGCGGGAGAGCCCTTCGCCGCCTTCCTGCGCGAGGGCCTCCGGTGCTTCTCGCCGCGCACCAGGTCGTCGTAATAGATGAACTCGTCGCACGCGGCGACGAGGAGGTCCGAGGTGGACTTCTTCACGCCCACGCCGATCACCGTCTTGTCGTTCTCGCGCAGCTTGCTCACCAGCGGCGAGAAGTCGGAGTCGCCGCTCACGATGACGAAGGTATCCACGTGCGACTTGGTGTAGCAGAGGTCGAGCGCGTCGACCACCATGCGGATGTCGGCGGAATTCTTGCCCGACTGGCGCACGTGCGGGATCTCGATGAGCTCGAAGGACGCGCCGTGCATGGGCGCCTTGAAGTCCTTGTAGCGGTCCCAGTCGCAGTAGGCCTTCTTCACCACGATGCTGCCCTTGAGCAGCAGCCGCTCGAGCACCTTTCCGATGTCGAATTTCTCGTACTTCGCCTCGCGCACCCCGAGGGCTACGTTCTCGAAGTCGCAGAAGACGGCCATGCTCCTCGTGTCCGGCGTCGCGGCCATCGGGCTCTCCTCTCGCGGTCCAAACTTACCACATCGATCGCCGGAACCTCGTCCGGGGCAGGCCATCACAACCGGTTCACGGAAGGAGAAGGCCATGAACCAGGAACAGGTGAAGGAGTTGCTGCTCCAGTCCCTCGAGCACGAGAAATGCGGCGTCGAGGTGTACCAGACCGCGCTGCAGTGCGTGCGCAACGACGACCTGAAGGAGGAGTTCCGGAAATACCACCAGCAAACGCGCAGCCACGTGCAGATCCTCACCGACCTGTGCATCCGCATGGAGATCGACCCCGATGCGACGAGCCCCGGGCGCGAGGTGGTGCGCATGATGGGCAACTCGCTCGTCGAGGCGATGCGCAGGGCCGGGCAGGCGGGCAAGCCCGATGCGGCCGAGATCGTCGCGTGCGAGTGCGTGGCCCTCGCCGAGATGAAGGACCACCTCGACTGGGAGCTCATCGGCCAGGTCGCGAAGAGCGCCGCGGGCGAGCGCAAGCAGGCGATCCAGGCGGCCTACGACGAGGTGGAGGACCAGGAA
This sequence comes from Usitatibacter sp., assembly GCA_035605915.1. Taxonomy (GTDB): domain Bacteria; phylum Pseudomonadota; class Gammaproteobacteria; order Burkholderiales; family Usitatibacteraceae; genus Usitatibacter. The sequence continues at coordinate 77,050 of DATNGJ010000026.1, read as the reverse complement.
GACGAGCACCTGTACCACTCGCGCGGCTGGGCGCGCGAGCTGCACCTGCAGGCGCTCGGCCTGAATGCCATGATTCCTCCGCCCGAGGAACGGCGCCAGGTGAAGTCGGCGATCGACGCGGCCCGCGCGCAGAAGAGCGCCGGCCACTGAGCGCGCTTCACGGCATGCGCACGGTATAGACCAGCGGCGTGTTGTTCGCGCGGTGCGTCACCTCGACGCCCGCGCGCATCGCCCAGGGAATCACCTGCCGGTGCAGCGGCAGGACGGGGATCTCGCGCTCGAGGATCCGCACCGCCTGCCGGATCATCTCCTGGCGCTTCGCCGGCTCCATCTCCGACTCGATGCGGTCCGTGAGCGCATCGAGATCGGGGATGCGGAAGCCGCCGAAGTTCGAATCGCCCGCGCCCTCGTGGGTGCGCGAGTGCAGGATCGGCTTCAGCGTGAAGATCGGGTCGGTCGCCGCGCCGCCCCAGCCGACCAGGTAGGCGGAGACGTCGAGGCGCTCGCAGCGCTGGAAGAAGAGCGTCTTCGGCGCCGCGTCCACGCTCACGCGCAATCCCGCCTTCGCCCACATGCCCGCGAGCGCGATGCAGATCTTCTCGTCGTTCACGTAGCGGTCGTTCGGGCAGTGCAGCGTGAACGCGAAGCCGGTCGGGTAGCCCGCCTCGGCGAGGAGCTTCCGCGCGCGGGCGGGATCGTACGGATAGCGCTCGTCCTTCACGCCGGGAAGGTTCGCGAGCGTGGGCAGCGGAATGCCGGTCGGCGTCGCGAGGCCGCGCATCACGCTCCTCTTCAACGCCTCGATGTCGATCGCCTGGTAGAGCGCGAGGCGCACGCGTCGGTCCTTGAACGGATTGCGGCCCTTCACGTCGGAGTAGATGAGCTGGTCGCGGAACTCGTCGAGGCCGATGAAGATCACGCGGTTCTCCTCGCCGCTCACCACCTTCACCGACGCGTCGTGCGCGAGGCGCGGCACGTCCTGCACCGGCGGATCGAGGACGAAGTCGACCTCGCCGGATTTGAGCGCCGCCATGCGCGTGGCGGGACTCGCGATCGGCCGGTACTCGACGCGGTCGACGTTGCCGGTGAAGAGGCCGGCGCCGATTCCCCACCAGTCGGGATTCTTCGCGTAGATCGACTTCACCCCCGGCTCGTACTCGAGGAGCTTGTACGGCCCCGTGCCCATCGCGTGGCGCACAGACCAGGTCTCCTCGTTGTGCGCGTAGTCCTGCGGCTTCGTGGTGTGGTGCTTCTCGCACCAGGCGCGGCTCATGATGAAGATGTTCGTGACGGTCGCGGGCTCCACCGGATTGGGCGCGTCGTTGGTGAACTCGACGGTGTAATCGTCGATCTTGCGTGGCTTGCCGGCCTGGCGTGCGTAGAGCTTGTAGGTCGATCCCGACGCCGTGGCGCGCTCGTACGAGAACACCACGTCGTCGGCGGTGAAGGGCGTGCCGTCGGTGAACGTGACACCGTGCCGCAGCTTGAAGACCCAGGTGCGCGGGCCCGTCGCCTTCCATTCGGTCGCGAGCGAGGGCGAGAGCCGCAGGGCGGTGTCGTAGCGCACCAGCGCGTCGTACACCTGCTGGTTCGCGATCTGCGTGAAGAGCTCCGCCTCGGCGTGCGGGTCCTGCGTGGAGGCGTCCCCGGTCGCCGACCAGCGCAGCGTCTTCGCGTGCAGCGGAAACGCCGCGAGGAGCGCCGCGGCGAGCAGCGCGCGAAGCGTGCGCCCTACCATCGGCAGGTTCCTTCGCCGAATTCGTTGGCGACGAGCGGCACCACGGCGGCGAGGCCCATGCCCTGGTAAGCGGTGCGGCAATCGGGCTTGCGCGCGTTGTCGATCGCGCTCTCGAGCTTCGATTTCTTCGGCGGCACCGGCGGCATGGGGAAGGCGAAGAGCGCGCGCTGGCCCGAGCCCTCGCGCGCGAGCTCGCCGGCGCGCTCGCGCAGCGTGTCGAGGTCGAGCGCGGGCTTGGTGGGATCGTAGTCGCTCGGCGCCGGCTCGGCGCCGCGCCGGAAAAGCGATGGCGCCTCCTCGGACGGTGCGGGTGGCGCGGCGGAAGGCGCTGGAGGTGACGCAGGGGCGGGCCGCGTCGGCGGGACGGCGTCGGGTGCAGGCGGTGTCACGGTCGCCGGTGGCGGGATCGTCGTCGCGGCCGGCGGCTCGATCGTCGCCGGCGCGGGTTGCGGCACGACCGGCGTGGGGATCTCCGACGGTTGCAGCGCCGGCTCGGCCTGCGGCGGCTTCTCGGGGCGCGTTTGCGGTGCGGTGTTGCTCGGTACGTCGGGGACCGGAAGCGTGTTCGTCTGCAGCGGCGCTTCCTTGACCGGAGGCGTGGCCGTCACCTCGGGCTCCGGAAGCGCGGGCGTCTCCACCGGCGCCGGCTCCGCGGGCGCCGCCGGAACGGGCGCGGCTTCGACCGGCGGCGGCGAGGCGGGCGCGGGCTCGATCGCGGGCGGCGGCACCGGCGCTTCCTCGACGGGCGCGGGCGCGACCGGCGGCGGCGCCGGCGCGGGAGGCGGAACCTCGATCGGCTCCGGCGCCTGCAGCGGCGTGGGCGGCGGCACTTGAAGCGGCGGCGGCGTCTCGGCTTCCGGCGTCTGGATGCGATCGAGGAGCGGTGGAACGACGGGCGGCTTCGGCACCGGCGGCGCTTCCACCGGCGCGTTGCGCTCGGGCGCCGCGGGTGCGGGCGCGGGCTTGGTCGGCCCGAGCGCGCGGCGCGGACGCGCCTGCGGGCGCGGCTTTTCGACCGGCACGAGCTGCGGGATCGCCCGATCGACCTTCAGGCTGGGAGCTTCGTCGGGCGCGGCGCCGCGCAGCACCACCGTGAGCGCGCCCCACATCGCGTGTCCCTCGCGGCTTCCTCCGCTCGGTGCGCCGAACAGCGCGATCGCGATCGCGTGCAGCAGCATCGAGAGCAGCACGAACTCCCACATCGGCGGTCGAGCGACGATGCGCCGATTCCATGCCGGCGGAAGGGGCGGCGGCCTGCGGTAGCTCGGGCGGCGATGGTCGACGTAGGGCAAGGCGGAGTCCGCCGTTCGTTCGAAGGCGCCTCATTCTGCACCGGGCGGGGTGGTCCCGGCCACCGTGCGCCGCGCTCCGCGGGCGGGGCCGCGCCGCTAAGCGAGGTGGTTGCGCAGGTAGGACTCGAGGCGCGCCGGATCGGCCGCGGCATCGGCGAGCGCGACGTATCCGTCGGGCCGTACGAGATAGAGCGCGTCGCGCGCGAAGCCGCATCGGCGCGCGGCCTCGTTCCACTCGAATACGTGGGTCGCGAGGCCGAGTCGCGTGCACGCATCGAGCAGCGTCGGCGACGCCGTGCCGTACACGTGGATCTGCCACGCGAGCGAGGCGAGCGGCGCGTAGTTCGCGCCGGTCCAGGGCAGGCGATCGCCGCCCGAGACCGATCCCGCGCGTCCGGCGCTCAACGCGCTGTCGGGATAGCGGATCATCGTCTGCGACACGGTGCGGAAGAGGAAGCGGCGGCCGGCGTCGAAGGACATCGCCTGGGGCAGGACGTGCGGCACCACGTGGAGCCGGACGAAGCGCGCGAGCGGGCCGTCGCTCGAGACGAAGGTGAAGCCGCGGTCGGTGCTCGCGACCAGCCGCCGCGCGAACGCGATGCGCTCGGTCTCGAAGGTGTCGAGGATGCGCGCCGGCGCCTTTCCCGAGGTCACCATGGCGAGCTTCCACGCGAGGTTCACCGCGTCGCCGATGCCGGTATTCATGCCCTGGCCGCCGACCGGGCTGTGCACGTGCGCCGCATCGCCCAGCACGAAGCCGCGTCCCGACCGGAAGTGCTCCGTCACGCGATGGTGCACGTGATAGGTCGAGAACCAGTTCACGCGCTCCACCTGCAGGCCGAGGCGCTCGAGGATGCCGCGGCTCACGTCGTCCCAGCCGGGCTTGCGCTCCGCGTGCTCGGCCTCCGCGCGAATGGTGCCGATGATGCGCACGTTGCCTTCTCCCGGCAGGGGAAAGAGCGCCGCGAGGTCCGCCTCGTCGAGCGCGACGTTGAGCTCGCCGTTCACCGCCGCCCCGCGCGCCTGCACGTCGGCGACATAGAAGAGGTGCTTGTAGGTGGCGCCCGGGAAGCCGAGGTCGAGCACGTGGCGGACGGTCGAGCGCGCGCCATCGCATCCGGCGATCCATGCGCACTCGCAGCGCTCCTCCCCGCCGTCGGGACGCCGCAGCCGCGCCACCACGCGCTGCTCGTCCTGCTCGAATCCGGTGAGCTCGGTGTTGCGCTCGACCTCGACGCCGAGCGCGGCGAGCTGCCCGGCGAGAAGCCGCTCGTGCCGGTCCTGCGCGAGGACCAGCATGTAGGGATACGGGCTCAGGTCGGCGCCGATGTCGCCGATCGCGACGCGCGCGACCTTCGCGCCGCGCGCCCACAGGTTCACCGCGGCGAACTCGATGCCGTTCGCGATCGCGGTCTGCGCGAATCCGGCCTGCGCATAGAGCTCGAGCGTGCGCGCATGCACGACCAGCGCACGCGATTCGCGCGCGGGCTCCGCGTTGCGGTCGACGATGCGGAAGCGCGCACCGAGCTTGCGCAGCCACAGGGCGGCGGCGAGCCCCGTGGGCCCGGCGCCGACGACCAGGATGTCCGTGTCCATGGCGCGTTAGACTGCATCCCCGTGCGATGGTGCGAAGGCAGCGCCTCGCGCCGACCGCCTCGGCTTCCCTTCAGCGACGAGCTCCGAAACCCGGCATTGCATTGCGATTTCGGCGGGAGCAGACTGCGCGCTGCGCCAGGCTCCCACTCATCGGCGCACGCAACCCGTTCCAGAGCTCCAAGCGTGCCGCTGCGACCCACGAGGCCGAGCGGATCCCATCGTTTCGGAACAGAGGGGGGTTTCCATGCGATTCGAATCCATGCGCGCACTCGCCGCGACCGCGGCGGTGCTCGCCGGCATCTGCGCATCCAGCGCGCTCGCGGCGAAGCCGCAGGGCGAACCGGGTGACACATCCATCATCACGCCCGTCTTCACCCCGCTCGGCGTGGACACGCGCCCGGTCGACGTGGTGGTGAAGCTCGCCGGCCCGTCGGTCGCCGAGCAGGAAGGCAGCGCGGGACGGCGCTTCACGCGGTCCGAGAAGGACAGCGCGAAGGAGGCACTGAAGGGCCAGCAGGACGCGTTGGGCGGCAGCATCGCGGCGCTCGGCGGCAGCGTCGTCGCCACCTACCAGTCGGCGTACGACGGCATCAAGGTGCGCATCGCGCGCAACCAGCTCGCCCAGCTCGCCGCGCTTCCCGGCGTGGTCGCCGTGAAGCCGCTGCTGCTCATGAAGCCCAGCAACGTGCGCAGCATCCCCTTCATCGGCGCGCCGACGGTGTGGCAGAACCTCGGCCTGCGCGGCGAGGGCATCAAGGTCGCGATCATCGACACCGGCATCGACTACACGCACGCCAATTTCGGCGGTCCGGGCACCATCGCCGCGTACGATGCCGCGCTCGCGACCGACACGCTGCCGCCGGACCCGGCCCTCATCGGCCCGGACGCTCCGCGCGTGAAGGGCGGCATCGACCTCGTGGGCGACGACTACGACGCGGGCGATCCCCAGCATTCGACGCCGCATCCCGATCCGAACCCGCTCGACTGCAACGGCCACGGCTCGCACGTCGCGGGCACCGCCGCGGGCTCCGGCGTGAAGGCCGACGGCACCACGTACGGCGGCCCGTACGACGGCACCACGAGCTTCGCGCCGGCGGACTGGACCATCGGACCCGGCGTCGCGCCCAGGGCGGACCTCTATTCGGTCCGCGTGTTCGGCTGCTCCGGCTCGACCAACGAGACCGTGGATGCGATCGACTGGGCGGTGGACCACGACATGGACGTGATCAACATGTCGCTCGGCTCGCCGTTCGGCTTGAGCGACGATCCTTCCGCGGAAGCCTCGACCAATGCGGCGAAGGCGGGCATCGTGGTGGTCACCGCCGCGGGCAACGAGGGGCCGAACCCGTACATGGTGGGCTCGCCCTCCACCGGCGACGGCGCGATCTCGGTCGCGGCCAACGACCCCACGCAGAGCTTTCCCGGTGCGCACATCTCGATTCCCGGCTCGACGCTCACGGCGATCGACGCGAACGGCTTCGCGCTGCCGCCCTCGTCCGTGTACACGGTGAAGTACACCGGAAACCTGGGCTGCAGCGTCGCCGACTTCGGCGGCCCGCTCGCGCCCGGCACGATCGCGGTGGTGAACCGCGGCACCTGCGCGCGCGTCGCGAAGGCGATCTTCGGGCAGCAGGCGGGCGCGGCGGCGGTGGCGATGATCAATACGGACGGCACGTTCCCGCCGTTCGAGGGGCCGATCACGTCGAACCCCGATGACCACGTGCCGTTCACCGTGACGATCCCGTTCCTCGGCGTGCGCGGCCCGGTGGGCAACGCGACGAGCGACGGCGGCAAGCTCGCCGCCGCCAACGGCACATTGGCGACGGTCACGCCGACCACGCTCGCGAACCCGACGTTCGAGGCGCTGGCGAGCTTCAGCTCGGGAGGACCGCGCAACGGCGACAGCGCGTTGAAGCCCGAGATCACCGCGCCCGGCGTGAACATCTTCTCGACCGCGGTCGGCACCGGCAACGGCGGCCAGTTCGACTCCGGCACGTCGATGGCCACGCCGCACGTGACCGGCGTCGCGGCGCTCACCGTCGAGGCGCATCCCTCGTGGAAGGTCGAGGACATCAAGTCGGCGATCGTCGCGACCGGCGCCCCGTCGAAGGTCGCGAACTACGCGGTGAGCCTCGCGGGCACCGGGGAAGTGCAGCCGGCCTCCTCCACCGCGACCCAGGTGGTCGCGCACGTGAACGGCGACAAGTTCGGCGCCGCGCTCTCGTTCGGCTTCGACGAGCTCACCAGCGACTTCTCCGGCACGCAGACGATCTCGCTCGCGAACAACGGCGCCTCCGCGGCGACCTTCAACGTCGCCCAGGCGCGCGCGTCCGGCAGCCCGCACACGCTCACGATCGGCAATTCCACGATCACCGTGCCGGCCCACGCGAGCGCCACGGTCAACGTGAAGCTGCAGGTCGCGGCCGCCACCGCGGGCAACAGCGACGCGTTCCGGGATGTGTCGGGGCTGGTCGAGTTCACGCCGGTGAGCGCGTCGGACAACGGCGGCATCGCGCTGCGCGTGCCGTATTACATGGTGCCGCGCGTGCGTTCCAACGTGTCCACCAGCATCGGCAGGCTCACGGGCGCTAACCCCTCGACGCTCGCGACGGTGACGAACCGCAAGGGCACCATCGCGGGCGGCGCGGACTTCTACGCCCTCGGGCTGCAGGACGGGCAGGACAACAACGGCCACAAGCAGAACGTCACCAACGACGTGCGCGCGGTCGGCACGCAGTCGTTCCCGTTCCCGAGCGGGAGCAACCCGACGCGCAAGCTCATCGTCTTCGCCGTGAACACGTGGAACCGCTGGTCGAACGCATCGACCAACGAGTTCGACATCGGCGTGGACGTGGATGGCGACGGCGTCGACGACTACATCGTGGTGGGCGTGGACTTCGGCGCGGTGGAGACCGGCGACTTCAACGGCCAGATGGGCGCGTTCGTGTTCAGCACGCGCTCGCCGGGCGCCTCGATCGCGTTCTTCGCCACCGCGCCGACCGATGGCTCGGTGGCCGAGCTGCCGGTGCTCTCGACGCAGCTCTGCCGCGCCGGCGAGCCGTGCCTCTCGGTCGCCAACCCGCGCTTCTCGTACCACGCGGCGGGCTTCGACCTGGTGAACGGCGGGACCGACGTCGTGAGCGGCGTGGGCTTGTTCAATCCGTGGACGAACGCCGTGAGCACCGGCGGCTTCGCGGCGGTCGCACCGAACGGGAGCGACACGAGCAACACTATCTCGGTCGACTCGGCCGAGCTCGCGCTCACGCCGCCGCTCGGCCTCATGGTGGTGACGCTCGACAACCCGAGCGGAGCGCAGCAGGCGCAGCTCATCCCGCTCGTCGTGAAGTGATAAGGTAGGAGGAACGAAGCGGCCCCGGCATTCGCCGGGGCCGCTCCTTCCGGAGGAGATTCATGCAGCAGGCAGGACCGGCGCTCGGCGCGGGCTTCGAGGCCCTCGTCGAGCAGCTGCCGGTTTCGGTGATCCTCGCCGACCGCGAGGGCCTCATCCGCGTGTGGAACCGCGCTTCCGAGGCGCTCTTCGGATTCACCGCGCAGGAAGTTCTCGGGCGCAGCCTCGACGTCGTCATCCCGGAGCATTTGCGGCCCGCGCACTGGGAGGCGTACGGGCGCGCGCTCGCGAGCGGCACCACGAAATACTCGGGACGGGTGATGACGACGCGCGCCGTGCACAAGGACGGGCGCAAGCTCTACGTCGACTTCAGCTTCGCGATGCTCAAGGATCCGGCCGGCGCGGTGGTCGGCGCGATGGCGACCGGTCGCGACATCACGGAACGCTACCTCGCGGAGCGCGCGAGGCGCGCGGCCGGACCCTCGGGCGCCTAGGTGGATCTCGGCCAGCTCGTCCTGGCTTGCAGCGCGGCGATCGTCGCCGTCCTCTTCTTCCTGATCCTGTTCGAGCCGGGGCTGCGCTACGAGGTGAGCGCGAGCGAGCCGGTCGAGTCGCCGCGCTTCATGGACCTCCTCGCCGCGGTCATCAACGCGCGCGTGTTCAATGCGAGCCGCGTGCGCGTGCATTCCTCGGGCGAGGACATCTACGCGGCCGAGATCCGCGCGATCGACGCGGCGCGCTCCACGGTGCACCTCGAGGCGTACCTCTTCCTGCGCGGCAGCGCCGGCGACCGCTTCCTCGCCGCGCTCGCCGCCGCGGCGCGGCGCGGCGTGAAGGTGCGCGTGGTGGTCGATGCGATCGGGAGCTTCCTCACGCCCGATCGTTACTTCCACGCGCTGCGGGCGGCGGGCGGCCGCGTCGCTTGGTACCAGCCGATCCGCTGGTACACGCTGAAGCGCTTCAACAACCGCACGCACCGCGAGCTCCTCGTGGTCGACGGGCGCGTCGGCTTCATCGGCGGCGCGGGCATCGCCGACTACTGGCTTCCCGGCGCGGTCCGCGGGCGGCCGTGGCGCGACACGACGGTCGAGGTGACCGGCGACCTCGTCGCGGGCCTGCAGACGTCGTTCATCGAGAACTGGCTGGAGAGCAGCGGCGAGATCCTCACCGGCGCCGACGAGTTTCCGTATGCCGAGGCGGGACCGCCGCGCGAGGAGGCGGGCAAGGTCTCGGGAGTCGTCGTGAACAGCACGCCGTCGGCGGGACGCGGCACCCGCGCGCGCATGCTGTTCCAGCTCTTCCTCGCCTCGGCGCGCCGTTCGATCCACATCAACTCGCCGTACTTCGTGCCCGATCGCAGCGCCCGCGCGGAGCTGATCCGCGCGGCGAAGCGCGGCGTCTCGGTGGTCGTGGTCACGCCGGGCAAGCTCAACAACCATCCGGTCGCGCGGCTCGCGAGCCGGCGGCGCTACGGCGAGCTGCTCGCCGCGGGCGTGCAGGTCCACGAGTACCAACCCAGCATGATCCACGCCAAGGTGCTGGTGGTGGACGGCGAGTGGACGGTGCTCGGCTCGACCAACTTCGACAACCGCTCGTTCGGCCTCAACGACGAGGTGAACGCGGCGCTGCGCGACGAGGCGCTCGCCGCGCGCATGGAGGCCGACTTCGCCGCGGACCTGGCGAGGAGCCGCCGCATCACGCTGCAGGAATGGATGCGGCGCCCGCTCGGCGAGCGCGTGCTCGCGGCGCTCGGCATGGCGCTCGAGCGCCAGGAGTGAACGTCACTCCGGCGCAGGATTGAACGTCAGTCCCGCGCGGGGTGGCCTGTGCGAGAGCGACGAATCAGCCGTGCCAGTGGTGCCGACCGCCGAAATGGCGGTGGAAGTCGTGGCCGTGAAAGGCGAAGCGCGGATAGCCGCGGAAGACGACGCGCGGGCCGTAGTAGTACGAGGGCCCGTAGTAATAGGCCGGCGGCGGCGCGTAGTAGGCCGGCGGGGGCGCGTAGTAGGCCGGCGCGGGCGCGTAGTACGCGGGGGGCGCGCTGTCGTAGTAGGCCTCCGGCGCGGGCGCCGGCGCGTAGCGCGGGCCATAGGAGCCGCCCGGGTAGTAGCACGGTCCGCTCGAGGAGACCGCGCCGCCGATGATGGCGCCTACCGCCGCGCCGGGCGCGTTGCCGATCGCCGCGCCGATGCCGCCACCGATCACCATGCCGGGGACCGGGTCGCATTGCGCCGCCGCTTGCGTCGAGTATGCGCCGGCACCGAGCGCGAGGACCGCCGTCGTGACGGCGAGGGATCGTTTGAGCATCATGGCCTCCTTGGATTTTCCGCCGTCATTTTGGCGCGTTTCCCGACAAAAAGGGAACGCTGGATCGCGCGCAAAAACCGGCCGTAGTCCATTCGGCTTACGGGTGTGAAGCGCCACGCGCAGCCCTTCAGGGCGGGATTCGGGCGGGCCGCTCGCGCGGGGCGAGGTCGAGGCCGAGGGCGAGCACCGCGATCACGATACCGAACGCGCCCGCCGGGACGAAGGCGCTCCACGGCAGGCCGGTCAGGTCCCACGCGAAGCCCCCCAGCACCGGCGTCACGACGGCGCACAGATAGCCGATCGCGAACACCGCGGCGGAGACGGCGTGCACGTGCGACGCCTCGACCAGCATCGGCGGTAGCGCGAGCGTGAGGATCAGCACGAAGGCGGTGAAGAAGCCGATCATGCCCGCCCAGAACACCGTGCCGGCGCCGGTGCTGGTCACGATGCCCACCATCGCGATCGAGGCGAAGACGCCGGCGGCGACGAGCGGCCAACGTTTGCGCATGAGGTGGCGCGAGAAGGCGAGAAGCAGGAACGAGGCCGGAATCTGCGCCCAGTTGTTGGCCGAGAGCGCGGCGCCGATCAGGTCGGCGCGGCCGAGGTCGCGCAGGTAGTCGGGGAGGAACGCGTTGGTCGCGAAGTAGAGGCTCGAGCATCCGCCCGCGGTGAACCCGAGCCGCCACGTGAGCGGCGAGCGCCAGTCGGGCCACCAGGCGCCGCCGCGCGCCGCGCGCGTTTCGGCCGTGCGGCCGCGATGCCGCGCGTGCGCGAAGGTGATCGCGGCGATGACGAACACCGGTACCGACCATGCGGCGAGGCTCGCGCGCCAGTTGCCGCCCACCATCGGCAGCACCAGCGGAAGGGTGAGCGAGGCGCTGATCGCCTCGCCGGCGAGGAGGCCGTTCGAGTAGACGGCGGTCGCGAGGCCGACACGCTGCGGCATCCACTCGCGCACGATCGAGGGAAACGCGGGCTGCATCACCGCGATGCCGATGCCCATCGCGAAGGTGGTCGCGAAAAGCATGGCGGCATCGTAGGAGGCGCCGCGCAGCGCTCCGGCGAAGCCCGCGAGGAGGATGCCGCCCACCAGCACGCGCGCCGAGCCGAAGCGCGCGATGAGGAACGAGCCGGGGATCGCGGCGAAGGAGAGCAGCAGCACGGGCAGGCTCGCGAGCGCGCCGATCTGCGCCTGCGAGAGGGCGAGGCTGCCGTGCAGCATCGGGATCACGGGCGGGATCGCGAGAACGGTGAGGCGCAGGCACAGGCCCGCGAGCCACAGCACGACCAGCGTCTTCAGGAAGTCCCCCGCGCGAGGAGCTTCTCCGCTTGTGCGACCATCGATTCCACCACGCTCGCGGCGGCCGGGCGATCGCGCACCAGGCCGACGCATTCACCCGCGACGGTCACCACCATCGAGAGGTCGCCGCGGTTGCGCGCATCGGCGTAATCGCTCGCCAGCGCGCCGAACTTCGCGGCCGCTTCCTGCTCGCGATCCGCCCAGGCATCGGTGAGCTCGTTGGTGAGCATGCGGAACGAGAACTCGCTCGGCCAAGGCACGCCGCGCAGCGCATCGATCGCGGTGGTGCGCACCGTATCGTCGCCGGTCGCGCCGACCGCGCGTTCCGTCATCGCCGGCGGCGTGAGCGCTTCGAGCGTGGACCAGAAGCGCGTGCCGACGACGACCCCGTCGGCGCCCAGCACGAGCGCCGCCGCGAGCCCGCGGCCGTCGGCGATTCCGCCCGCGGCGAGGAGGATCGTATCCGGCGACTTGTGCGCGAGGTAGTCGGCGACTTCCGGGACGAACGGCAGCGTCGAGCGCTTCGCGCCGTGCCCACCCGCTTCGCTTCCCTGGGCGACGATCGCCGCGGCACCCGCCTCGAGCGCGAGGTCCACGTGCGCGAGCGACTGCACCTGGCAGAGGAGCTTCACCCCGGCGCGGCGGATCCTGTCGGCGAAGGGCCGCGGATCGCCGAACGAGAGGAACAGGCACGCGGGCGAGGCGGCGAGCGCGATGTCGAGCTGGTGCGGCGCCTTCGCGAGCGCCCACGTGATGAAGCCGATGCCGATGCGTTCGCCGCCCGCGATCGCGATCTCGGCCGCGAGATCGGGTTCTCCGCCCACGGTGCCCGCGTAGCCGCCGCCCACGAGGCCGAGGCCGCCCGCCCTCGAGACCGCGCCGGCGAGCTTCCCTCCCGCGACGTAGGCCATCGGGGCGCACACGATGGGGTGCTTCACGCCGAACGCTTCGGTGAATCGGGTTCGCATCGGAAATGGGGTCGGATCGGAAATGCGGTCAGATTGCTTTTTCGAGGCGGTGCGTCCGGATTATCAGCGAACGGCGCCGAAAAAGTAATCTGACCCCATTTCCTCTATCATGCGCGCCATGTTCCGCTCCAGATACCTCGACTACGCCGAGCTCATGCACCAGGTGCGCGAGTGGGCCCGGCAGCACCCCCAGTTCGTGCGCCTCACCTCCATCGGCACCACGACGGAAGGCCGCGAGATCCCGATGCTCACCATCGGGCGCGATCCGGACGACGTCCGTCCGGCCGCGTGGGTGGACGGCAACATGCATGCCTCCGAGGTCTGCGGCTCGAGCGCCGCGCTCGCCATCGCCGAGGACGTGATCGGCCTGCACGCCGGCAAGGACGTGCCCGCGATCCCCGCGCACATGGGGGAGGCGCTCAGGGAGATGCTCTTCTACGTCGTGCCGCGCATCTCTCCCGATGGGGCCGAGGCGGTGATGAAGACCGGGCGCTACGTGCGCTCGAGCCCGATCGACGCGCGCACGCACAAGGGGCACGCGTACTGGGAGGCGCACGATTTCGACGGCGACGGGCACATGGGCTACATGCGCGTCGCGTGCGACGACGGCGAGCTGGTGGAGCTCGCGGATTTCCCCGGCGTGATGGTGCCGCGCCTGCCCGAGGATGCGCCGCCGTACTACAAGCTCTACCCCGAAGGGCGCATCGTGAACTTCGACGGGCGGCGCGTTCCCGATCCGTACTTCCTCTCCGACAACCAGTACGACTTCAACCGCAACTTCCCGTACCAGTGGGCGCCGGAGCCCGAGCAGGCCGGCGCGGGCCACTATCCGGGAAGCGCGCCGGAGACGCGGGCGATCATCGACTTCGCGACCGCGCATCCGGAGATCTTCGCGTGGATCAACTTCCACACGTTCGGCGGCGTGTTCATCCGGCCGCTGGGCGACAAGCCCGACCACAAGATGGACCAGTCCGACCTCGCGATCTTCCGCCAGGTCGAGGCGTGGGCGAAGGAGCTCACGGGCTATCCGACGGTGAGCGGATTCCACGAGTTCCTCTACGAGCCGGAGACGCCGCTGCGCGGCGACATCGTCGAGTTCGCCTACCAGCAGCGCGGCGCGATCTCCTATGCCGTGGAGCTCTGGGACCTCTTCCGCCAGATCGGCATGGAGGTGAAGAAGCCCTTCGTGGACCACTACACGCACATGGAGCGCAAGGATTTCGCCGCGCTCGCGAAGTGGGACCGCGAGGTGAACCAGGGCCGCGTCTTCCGCGAGTGGCGCAAGGTGAAGCATCCGCAGCTGGGCGAGGTGGAAGTCGGCGGGCTGAACATCCTCGTGGGCATCTCCAACCCGCCGTTCGAGAAGCTCGCGGAAGTGTGCGCGCAGCAGAGCGCCGCGTTCCTGCGCGTGGCCGCGCTCGCGCCGCGCGTGGCGATCGAGGTGGTGAAGCGCGACGTGCTCGGGCCGCACCTCACGCGCATCGAGCTGCGCGTCGTGAACCGCGGCTATCTCGGCACCTACGGATTGAGCTCCGCGAAGAAGCTGCCGCACGTCGAGCCGCTGCGCCTCAGCGCCGAATGCGAGGGCGACGTCCAGCTCGGGGCGCCCACCGCGCTGCCGCTCGAGCTCGGCCATCTCGACGGATGGGGACAGGGCCTCTACAGCGGCATCAGCATCTTCGCACCCTGGACGCGCGGCAACGTGCACGAGAAGTTCGCGACCCTCGTCGCCGAAGGCAAGGGCCGGCTCACCGTGAAGGTCGGCAGCTCGCGCGTCGGCTACCGAAAGCTCGTGCTCGACCTGTAGAGAGAGAAAATGGGGTCAGATTACTTTTCCCGACCGGGACCGTAATCCCCCCTCCGGTGGAAAAGGGAAAAGTAATCTGACCCCATTTTCTATCCTTTGCCGTGCATCAGCCGCTTCAACAGCGGCGTGATCGCGAGCAGCACCACGCCCGCGCCGAATGAAGTCGCGACCAGGAACCAATAGAGCGGGATCGAGGTGCCCTTGAGGAGCTCCTCGAGGACGCCGGCCAGGTAATTGGCGGCCGCGTTCGCGACGAACCAGATGCCCATCATGAGCGCCGCGACACGCGCCGGCGCGAGCTTCGTCACCATCGAAAGCCCCACCGGCGAGAGGCACAGCTCGCCGATGGTGTGCAGGACATAGACGAAGAAGAGCCACTGCGGCCCGACTTTCCCGACCACGTCGGCGCGTCCCTGCGCGAGCGCCATCACGACGAAGCCCAGCCCGAGGAAGAAGAGGCCGAGCGCCATCTTGGCGGGCGTGGAGAGCGCGAAGCGCGACTGGTCGATGCGCAGCCAGATCAGCGCCACCGCCGGTCCCATCACGAAGATTCCGAGCGGGTTGATCGCCTGGAAGTACGAGGCGGGGATCTGCCAGCCGAAGAGCTCGCGCTCGGTGCTCTGGTCGGCGAACAGGTTCATCGTGCCGCCCGCCTGCTCGAACCCCATCCAGAAGAAGATCACGAAGAAGCCGAGCACGAAGATCGCGATGATGCGTCCCCACTCCTCGCGCGTGAGGGCCCGCGGAGCGGCAGACCGCCGGCCGCGCAGGTGGTTCGCGCCGAACCAGAGCGCCGCGATCACCACGGCCACGAGCGCGAGCTGCACCGGGCCCGCGAGCGAATGCCATGCGGGACCGGCCCACGACCAGGCGCCGATCACCGCATAAACGAGCGGGATCATCGCCGCGCTGAGGACGATCACGTGCGTCCAGTCGACTCGATCGAGCCGCGTCTTCCCCGGCGCGAGCCCGTGGCTCCCGAGGCGGCTGCTGCCGAGCACGAACTGCGCGAGCCCGAGGCACATGCCCACGCCCGCGGATGCGAAGCCGTAGTGCCAGCCGATCTTCTCGCCCAGGGTGCCGGCGATGAGCGGCGAGAAGAACGCGCCGAGGTTGATGCCCATGTAGAAGAAGGTGAAGCCGGGATCGCGGCGCGGGTCGTGCTCGCGGTAGTACGTGCCGAGGAGCGTCGTGATGTTCGGCTTGAAGAAGCCGTTGCCCGCGACGAGCAGGCCGAGCGCGAGGTGCAGCGTCGCCGGAAAGGCCATCGCGAAGTGTCCCATCGCCATCGTGATGCCGCCGATGAGGATCGCCTTGCGCGGGCCGAGGTAGCGGTCGGCGAGGTAGCCGCCGAGGATCGGCGTCACGTACACCAGTCCCGTGTACGTGGCGTAAAGCTCGAGCGCGTCCTCGCGCTGGTAGCCGAGCGCATGCACGAGATAGAGCACGAGCAGCGCGCGCATGCCGTAGTAGCTGAAGCGCTCCCACATCTCGGTGAAGAAGAGCGTGGAGAGGGCGCGGGGCTGTCGTTCGCGCGCCGTGTCGGCGTGCGCGGGCGTCGTGCTGGCGGCCATGAAGGCTTCCGGTCAGGAAAGTGCCGCGAGTATATGCGAGGCGATGGGCCGGATGGAGAGCGCCGCCGAACGGTGCGTGCGCAAGCGCGTCAATCGTTCACGACGCTTCATGAGAAGGAACGGCCATGTCCACGTACCAGATGCGCTACCATCCCGCGGCCGTGACACCGGGCGGGCGCTGGCTCATCACCGGTTTCATCTGCGGCGGGCTCTCGGTGCTCATCTTCCACCAGGGCGCCTTCGCGCTCCTGAACCTCGCGCACTTCACGCACCACCCGCTCTACTCCGCGACCGCCACGCATCCATTCGGCGTGCCGACGATCTGGTCGCAGGTGTTCTGGGGCGCCGTGTGGGGCCTCATCTTCGCGGCCTTCTTCATGGGGCTGTGGGGCGGTGCGCTGCTGGTCGCCGGCAGTCTCTTCGGCGCGTTCGCGCTTTCCGTCGTCGCATGGTTCGTCGTCGCGCCGATCAAGGGGCAGGCGATCGCGGGCGGCGCGGTGCCGATGGCGATGGCCGCGGCATTCCTCGCGAACGGCGCATGGGGCTTCGGCACCGCCCTCGGCCTCGTGCTCTTCGGCCGCCCGCGGTGATGGGGACGGACCCCGTTTTCTCTTAGGCGGAACGGCCGGTTGCGACGTTCCGCCTAAGAGAAAACGGGGTCCGTCCCCATTCTCGTTCAGTGCAATGACTGGGAGTGCTCGCCGCCGGGTTGGGAGATGGCGGCGACCGCCTTGCCGGATGTATTGGGCTTCGCCTTGCGCGAGAGGTCGCCGAGCGAGACGATGCCGACCAGGCGCTTCTCGCGGCTGAGCACGGGAAGGCGCCGCACCTGCTGCTCGCCCATGTTCTGCGCGACGTGGTCGATCGACTCGTCCTCGAAGCAGTAAAGCACCTGCCGCGTCATCACCTCGCTCACCGGCGTGTCCGGGCCGCGGTTCTCGGCGATCGCCCGGATGGCGATGTCGCGATCGGTGACGACGCCCACCAGCCGATCGTCCTCGCCGACCGGGAGCGCTCCCGCGTCGCACTCGGCCATCATCTTCGCCGCGTCGCAGATCGACTGCTTCGGGGACACCAGCTTCACGTCGCGCGTCATCACTTCGCCAACTTTCATCGTCGTCTCCTTTTTTCCTGCGAACGGGGTTCACCACGTCCGATGTACGACTGGCGCGCCCGGGCGATGTTCGTTCGCATGGGCCGATGGCGGGATGACCGGGGACGTAGGAATCGGCCGACACCCCAAGCGTGGCGTCACCGACATAGCGATCGCACCGATCCGCGCAAGAATCGGAAGCCGGCGGCTTGCCGGAGGAGGAGTCCCCATGGCCCAGCGTGCGCCCGAGGCCAGCGATCGTCCGCCGCGCCCACGCCACTTCTCGATGCTGCGCGAGTTCCATCTCGCGGACTTCTTCACGCTCGCGAACGCCGCGTGCGGTGTCGCCGGGATGTTCCTCGCGATGCTCTACGTGCGCGAGGCACCGCGCGGCGTCTTCCTGCTCGCGGCGGCGATGGCGCCCGCGGCCTTCGTTTTCGACGTGCTCGACGGGCGCATCGCACGCATGCGCCACCAGCATTCGGTGCTCGGGCGCGAGCTCGATTCGCTCGCCGACGTGATCTCGTTCGGCGTCGCGCCCGCCGCGCTCGGCTTCGCCGCGGGCCTCGCCGGGGGCTGGGATTGCGTCGTGCTGGCGTACTTCGTGTGCTGCGGCGTGAGCCGCCTCGCGCGCTACAACGTCACCGCCGAAGCGCTCGCCGAGGGCGGCGACAAGGTGAAGTACTTCGAGGGAACGCCGATCCCGACGAGCGTCGTGCTCACCGCCGTGCTCGCCTTCGCCGCGTGGCGCGGCCGGCTCGGGGATTCGATCTACGGCGGCGAGTGGAGCGTCGGTCCCTGGGCGCTCCACCCGCTCACGCTGCTCTTCGCGCTCTCCGGGACGCTCATGATCAGCAAGACGCTGCGCATCCCGAAGCTCTGAGCGCGGCGATCAGCCGCCTCCGGAATCCGCCGGCCCGCTGCCGCGGCGCGGATCGGGCTGGTTGCCGTGCCACTGCTGTCCCGTCTGGCGCTCGACGCGTTCCTCGTGCCGCGCGGCCTGCTCGCGCGAGGCGCCGCGCGGCAGGTTCTCGTGACCTGCCGGCACCCGGTTGGGCGAGGTCTCGCGCTGCATCAGGCGATCGGTGTGCTCCTGGCGCTGCGCATAGTTGCCGCGTGGCGCGTAGTGGTAGTTATGCTGGTGCACCTCCTCCTGCCGGCGCTCGTCGGGGTAGCGGTTCCCGGCATAGTTGCGCTGGTAGTTGGGAAGCGGCGCGCGCGCCGGCATGTGCCTGCGATCGAAGTGGTTCCAATCGCGATGGTGCTCCGCCCAGCTGCGGCCGTAATGCTCGTCCCAGCGCGGCGCCGCGTTGAGTGCCCAGCCGCGGAAGAACGCCGGGCGGCGATGGTAGTAGCGCACCGGCACGCCCAGGACGTAGACCGGCACGTAGTCGGGCGGCACGAGCGTCCAGGGACCGTTGTACCACTGGCTCTGGTACCAGTTGTCATCGTAGAAAAGCCAGTAGTAGCCATCGTAGAAAAAGTAGTTCTGGTCCAGGTTCGGCGCGTAGTACACGGGATATCCGGGGACCGGCACGAGCCGCGGATAGACCGGGATGTTGATGCCCAGGTGCACGGAGATCTGCGCCGACGCCGGGACCGCGACGAACGCCCCGGCAATGGCCATGCACACCGCGATCACTAGTTTGCGCATTTTTGGTTACCTCCAGGCCGTGAGACTACGCCCACGGCGGGGAAGTTGCTTGCGGCACGGCGAGCGCCGGTTACGATTTATGTCACGCTGAGCGTGCCGGACATGCCCTCGTGCCCGTCGCCGCAGAAAACGTCGCACAGGAACGTGAACCTCCCCGCCTTGTCGGGAGTGAGCGACAGGCGCATCGCCTTGCCCGGCACGATGTCGCTCCTCACGTTGAAGTCCGGGACGTTGAAGCCCATGAACACGTCCTCGGTGGTGAGCTCGAAGACCACCGGCTCGCCCTTGCGCAGCGCGATCTCGTTCGGCGTGAACACGACGCGGCGCGCGCTCACCTTGACGACGCGGGGTGCCGCCTGCGCGAACGCGCCGCCGACGCCCACCCCGGCGACGGCGAGCGCGGCGAGGAGGAAGCTGCGGCGTTCGTCCATGCTCATGCGCCCTCCACCGGCAGTTCCTGCAGCGAGAACTTCGTGCCCGCGTCCTCGGCCTCGACCTCGCGGAAACCGAGGCCGCGGTACGGGTGCTCGGGATCCCACGGCAGCGGCTCGCGCTTCGGCTGCGAGAGCGGCGCGGGCAGCGGAAAGATCAGCGACTTCGCCGAGTGATGGGCGATGTGGCCGGTGGTGTGGTGGTTTTCCTGGTGGATGTGGCCGTAGAACACGGTGACGTTCGGGAACGGCATGAGCAGCTCCACCGCCTTCGCGCCGTCGCGCGTCGCCCAGTCCCACTGCGGCGCGAGGTCGAAGAGCGGGCGGTGCGTGAAGACCACCATGCGCGCGTCCTTCGGCTGCTTCGCGAGGTCGGCGGCGAGCCATTCCAGCTGCTCGTCGCCGATGCGCGCGGCGGGATCGGACACGTTGTCGAGCACGATGAAATGGACGCCCTTGTGGTCGAAGGTGTAGTGCGTGGGCCCGAAGAATTCCGAGAACGCCTTGCCGTGGTCGAGCGCGGCGTCGTGCTCGCCGGGCATGAAGTGCATCTCGCGCACCTCGAGCCTGGAAACCACGTCGCGGAACTCGGCGAGGCGCTTGCGCCGTTCGACCGGATTGTCGGTGGTGTGCGTGAGGTCGCCGGTGAAGACCACGAAGTCGGGCTTCACCGCGAGCGCGTTCACGGCGGCCACCGCCTTGGGCAGCGTCCCGCGCGCATCGGGATTCACCTTCGGTCCCTGGAAGCCCCAGTGCGGGTCGGAAAGCTGCACGAAGTAGAAGTCGTCGCCTTCGCCGCCGGCTCCGAGGCTCGCGCACCCGGGCAGGCTGGATGCGAACACGGCGCCGCCGCCGAGGGCGGCGAGCTTGAGGAAACTGCGTCGATCGAGGGTCATGCGGTTCTCCGGGCGGACGCGGGGTTGCGTCGCGCTTCGTCCTGCACTACCGCCCGGGCGCCTGCGATATTCCCGGCTCGCGGCGGGAATAAAATGGCGCGGCCGGCGGTAATGGCGGCGTGGAGGCAAAGCGAGTGAGCCGTGTTTCGCGCTTCGAGCAGCTGGTCCTGCCGCACCTGGATGCCGCGTACAACCTGGCGCGCTGGATCACGAGGAACGACCACGACGCCGAGGACGTCGTGCAGGAGGCCTTCCTGCGCGCGATGAAGTACTTCGACGCGATGAAGGGCGGCGAGGCGCGGCCGTGGCTGCTCGCCATCGTGCGCAACACCTGCTACACGTGGCTCGAGAAGAACCGGCCCTCGGATCTCGTCGGGCTCGAGGATGCCGGGCCGCTCGCCACCGAGGGCATCGCGCCCGGCCAGTCCCTTCCCGACGACAATCCGGAGGTGATCCTGCTGCAGAGCGCGAACCGCAAGCTCGTGAACCAGGCGCTCGAGGATCTGCCGGTCGGCTTTCGCGAGGTGATCGTGATGCGCGAGATCGAGGACCTGAGCTACAAGGAGATCGCATCCATCGCCGGCATTCCCACCGGCACGGTGATGTCGCGGCTTTCGCGCGGGCGCGAGATGCTCAAGCGCTCGATCGAGACGCGCATGCGGAGGGCTTCCTGAGATGGGCGTGAAGAACGAGCCGGCCGACGAGCCGCTGATCGCGCGCGACGCGACCTATTACCGCGCGCCGGATGCGTTGCGCGCGCGCGTGCGTGCCTCGCTCCGCGCGGGCGCTCGCGAGGAGCGGCGCCCGATGCTCTGGCGCTGGGGCGCGATGGGCGCGGCGTTCGCGGCGACGGTGGCGGTCACCTGGAGCCTCGCGCTCCTCGAGGCGCGCAACGACGAGGGCGAGCGCCTCGCGAGCGAGGTCGAGAGCGCGCACGTGCGCTCGCTGATGGTCGCGAGCCACCTGAACGACGTCGCCTCCACCGACCAGCACACGGTGAAGCCGTGGTTCGAGGGCAAGCTCGATTTCGCGCCGCACGTGGAGGATCCGGCGGCCTCCGGCTTCGCGCTCATCGGCGGCAGGCTGGACTATCTCGACGGCCGCCCGGTCGCCGCGCTCACCTACCGGCACCGCCTGCACGTCGTGAACCTCTTCGAGTGGCCCGCGCCGAAGGCGGCGGCGGCGAGCGAGCCCACGGCGATGTCGCGCAACGGCTACGTGCTCGTGCACTGGCGGCGCGGCGGCCTCGAGTACTGGGCGGTTTCCGACATCGAGCGCGCGGACCTGCTGCAGTTCGCCCGGCTCGTCGGTCCGCGCTGAAGCCGATCCCGCGGGCGCGAAGCGGTGCGCTAGAATGCGGCGCAACGCACCGCGGAGACGTGTGCCATGTACAAGCGAATCCTGCTGGCGTACGACGGCTCGGAGCCCGGGCAGAAGGCCCTGCTCGATTGCGACGAGATCGCGCTATGGTCGAAGGCGCAGCTGCACCTGGTGGCCGTGATGCCGCCGCCCGCGGCATTGATCGGCGGCGAGGGCTTCGTCTACGACACCCGGGGCGAGGAGGAGGAACGCAAGCGCTACGAGGCGGTGCTCGCCGAAGGGCTGCGCCGGCTCGCGGAATCGGGGCACCGCACGCAGGGCGAGGTGGTGATGGGCGACGCGGTGGACGAGATCACGCGCTACGCCCGGGAAACGCAGGCCGACCTCATCGTGGTCGGACACAAGCACCTGGACAGCTGGGCGGCACGCTGGTGGCGCGGCTCGGTCTCGAAGACGCTGATCGAGCACGCGCCCTGCAGCGTGCTGGTGGTGATCACCCGCTAGTCCGGGTGGACCCTCAGCGGTGCCAGTGGTGCCCGTGCCACTCGCGATGCACGTGGCCGTAGTACCGATGCCGATAGAACGGTCCGCTTTCGAACACCACGCTCGGCCCGTAGTACACCGGGGCCGGCTCGTAGTAGGCGACCGGCGGCGGAGCATAGTAGGCCGGTGCCGGAGGCGCGTAGTAGCCCGGGCCGTCGTAGGTGGGACCGTAGTAGCCCGGCCCGTAGTAGTACGGGCCCGAATCCGCCGCGATGCTCGAGCCGATGGCCGCCCCGAGCACGCCGCCTACGGCCGCGCCTCCGCGCCCGCCGGCGCTGTGGCCGATGGCCGCGCCGATGCCGCCGCCGATGAGCGCGCCCGCGAGCGGGTCCGCCGCGGAGGCCTGGGTGGAAAGGGTGGCTGCGCCGAGCGCCGCCGCCGTCGTTGCGATCACCAGGGATTTCTTCAGCATTTGGGTCTCCTTCCTGACGTCTCTCTGTGGTTCCGACAGGCCCCCGCGAGCCGAGTGCCCGCCGGCCTGTTACCGGTTTAACGCGCCCGCCCCACGAAGGTGGTCATGAAAAACAATTCGTTACACAAGCGCGCGCCGCGCGTAGCCGCCCGGCTACACCGGCGAACTTCCCGGTGACGCTCCTCGTCGACAACGCCACGGTCGCGCGCGTGCTCACCATGCGCGACACGATCGAGGCGCTGGAGCGCTCGTATCGCGAGCTCGCCGAGGGCCGCGGCGTGTGCCGGCCGCGCATCGACATGCGCATTCCGACGCGCGACGCGGCGAAGACGTATCGCTGGGGCACGATGGAGGGCGGCAGCTCTTCCGGCTACTTCGCGATCCGCATGAAATCGGACATCGTTTACGAGGAGCATGCGGCGGGCGGCGTCACCGAGGAGAAGTACTGCGTGCGCCCGGGCCTCTACTGCGGGCTGGTGCTGCTCTTCTCGGTCGAGAACGGCGAGCCGCTCGCGATCGTGAACGACGGCATCCTGCAGCACATGCGAGTGGGCGCCGACGGGGCCATCGGCGCGAAGTACATGGCGAAGGAAGGCGCGCGCGTCCTCGGCATGCTCGGCTCGGGCGGCATGGCGCGCGCGCACGTGGAGTCCATCGCGTGCGTGCGGCCGATCGATCGCCTGCAGGTCTACAGCCCGACGCGCGCGCATCGCGAGGCGTTCGCGCGCGAGATGGCCGAGCGCCACGGCATCGAGGCGGTCGCCTGCGAGCGTCCCGCGGACGTCTATCGCGCAGCGGACATCGTCGCGGCGGTCACCGATTCCGCGCGGCCCGTGCTCGACGGAGCGCATCTCGAGCCGGGCACGCATGTGATCAACGTGGGCGGCGGGGGCCGGCTCGACGAGGCGAGCCTCGCGCGCGTGGACGCGTACCTGCGCTTCGGCAACAGCCCCGCGCCGGTCGGGCGGCCGGATCTCGCGATCGACGACGAGTACCTCGCGTGGAGCGCGGAGCCCGCGCCCAGGCGCGGCAAGGCGCGCGGCGTGGCATTGCCCGGCAAGGTCGTGTACCTCGCGGAGCTCCTCTCCGGGAACAAGAAGGGCCGCACTTCGGCGGCCCAGGTCACGTGGAGCGAGCGCGGCAACCTGCAGGGCGCCCAGTTCCACGCCGTCGCGGGGCGCGCCTACGAGGCGGCCCGGGCGGCGGGGCTGGGGCGCGAGATCCCGACCGAGTGGTTCCTGCAGGAGATCCGCGACTAGCCGTGCGCCTCAGCGCATGCTGGTCTTCTCGTTGCCCGAGGCGGACGAGCTGCCGGCGCTCGCCTGCTTGTTCGCCTTCTTCGCCTGCTTGCCGCCCACCGCGGCGTCGGCGTTCTGCGCGAGCTGCAGGTGCTCCTGGAGGATCGGCGTGGTCTGCTGCGCGAAGCTCTTGACGTCGGCGTCCTTCGCCTTCTGCGCTTCTTTCTGGAACTCCTTCACGTCCTTCTGGTGCTCCTTGACCATGTGGTCCATGTAGGCGCGGTCGAAGTCCTGGCCCTGCAGCTTCGAGAGCTTGCTCTCCTCGTGCTTGTCGCCCGCCTTCGGTCCTCCGGGCATCGTGACGCCCTTCTCCTGCGCGAGGGTGCGCAGCTGCTCGTTCGCCTTCGAGTGGTCCTCATCCATCTTCTGCGCGAACTGCTTCACCTCGGGGCTCGAGGCGCGCTGCTCGGCGATCTTCGCGAGCGCGACCTCCGCCATGCCGCCCTTGGCGGCCTCCTCGATGAACTTGCGATCGCCGTGCGAGAGGCTCGACTTGGCGCTGTGCTCGCTGCGGCCGGTCGCCGACGGCATGTTGGTGCCCTGCGTCGGCGTGCTGGACGCGCCGGCTGCATTTTGCTGCGCGGTGGAAGAGGTGGCCTGTGCGGCAGCGCCGGCGGCGAAGCCGAGGGCGAGCAGTGCCGCGGGCAGCGCCTTGAGATAGTTCGTGCGGATCATGTGGGTTCTCCGTGTTGACCGTTGATGACGGATTCGACTCCACCCTGCAACATTCGTGCGCCGAAGCGCGCCCGCGCAACTCGCGGAATGGAGAAGGAAAGCGGGAACGCGCAACGCGCACGAGGCGTAGCGCTTACCGTCGCTCGTTTCCGGTCGGATCGGCGTCGCCGTCTTTTCCGCTATCCTCTCGCGGCATGAAGCCATCGCCCATGCTCGCGCGCCTCGCCGGCGCGACCTTGTCCGCCCTCGTTTCCATCGCCGCGCTCGCGCAGCAACCCGCTTCCGAAAGAACGCCGCAGCCGCCCGCCTTCCGCCTGGGCGACGGCGCCGCGCCGCTCGACTACGACCTGCACCTCGCGATCGACCCGGGCGCGTCCACGTTCTCCGGCGCGATCCGCATCCACTTGCGCTTCGAGCGCGAGACTGCGGTGCTGTGGCTCGATTCGACCGGGCTCGACCTGGACAGCGTCGAGGTGGTGCAGGGCGCGCGCAAGGTCGACGTGCGCGTCGTGAACGGCGGCGAGGATTTCGTCGGGCTCGCGGCGAGCGGCGCGCCGTTCGCGCCCGGCGAGGCGACGGTGACGATCGCCTACCGCGGGCCGCTCGAGCCGCTCGCGACGCGCGGCCTCTTCCGCCAGAACGAAGGCGGCGACTGGTACGTCCTCTCGCAGTTCGAGGCGATCTACGCGCGGCGCGCATTCCCGTGCTTCGACGAGCCGCGCTGGAAGACGCCGTGGCGCGTCACGATCGACGCGCCGGGCGCGGACATCGTCACCAGCAACATGCCCGAGGAGCGCGGCACCACGCTCGCGAAACCCGCGGGCTGGCGCCGCCACGTATTCCAGCCGACGCCGCCCTTGCCCTCGTACCTGGTCGCGATGGCGGTGGGCCCCTTCGACACGGTGAGCGCCGGAAGCGTCGCCGCCTCGCACACGCCGCTCGGGTTCGTCGCGCCGCGCGGGCGTGGCGCGCAGCTCGCGGCGGCGCGCGAGTCGACGCCCGCGCTGCTCGCGATCCTGGAGGACTACTTCGGCTCGCCGTTCCCGTTCGCGAAGCTGGACATGGTGACCATTCCGGCAACGGTGAGCTTCGGCGCGATGGAAAACGCCGGCATGATCACACTCCAGGAGAACCTGCTCCTCGCGCGGCCGTGGGAGGACACGCTCGCATTCCGGCGGCGCTACGCTTCGGTCGCGGCGCACGAGATGGCGCACCAGTGGTTCGGCGACCTGGTGACGCTCGAATGGTGGGACGACGCGTGGCTCAACGAGTCGTTCGCGACGTGGATGTCGCGCAAGGCGCTCGAGGGATACAAGCCCGAGTGGGAGCGCGGCTGGTGGCGCGGCTACGAGCGGCGCCGCGCGCTCGAGGCCGACCGGCTCGCCTCGGCGCGCGCGATCCGCAACCCGGTGCTCGCGAAGACCGACATCTGGGGCGCGTTCGACCACATCACCTACGAGAAGGGCGGCGAGGTGCTCGCGATGTTCGAGTCGTGGCTCGGTCCGGACCGCTTCCGCGCGGGCGTCCGCGACTATCTCGCGCGGCATGCGCAAGGCAGCGCCGGCGCGGACGATTTCTTCGACGCGCTCGCGCGCGCCTCCGCGCATCCGGACGCCGCGCGTGCCGCCTTCACCGCGTTCATCGAGCAGCCGGGCGTGCCGCAGGTCGATCTCGCCCTGCATTGCGAGGGCGACACGCCGGCGATCGAGGCGACCCAGCACCGCTTCCGGCCGGTGGGCTCGAGCGCGCCGGAAATGCAATGGACCACGCCCGCGTGCTTCCGCTATCGCGCGGACGGCGCGCTCCACGAGCAATGCTCCGAGCTCACCAACGGGACGCACGCCTACCCGCTCGCCGGCGCGAAGTCCTGTCCGGACTGGATCGTCGGCAATGCCGACGGCGCCGGCGACTGGCTGCCGCGCTACGAGAAGAGCCTGCGCGCGCGCATCGTCGATCATCTCTCCGAGGTGCCCGAGGCGGAGGCGGTGGCGTTCGCGGGCGACGCGGCGCTCCTCGCGCGCTCGGGCCTCCTCGCGATCGAGGACGCGATTCCGCTCGCCGCCTCGCTGCTGCATCATCCCTCGGCGGGGGTGCGGCAGGGTGGCGTCGCCCTGCTGGAGAGCCTCGAGGACGGCTGGCTCACGCGCGCGCAGCTCGACACGAAGCTCGATGTCGTGCAGCGCGAGGTCGTGCCGCTCGCCACGCGCGTGGGCTGGGTCGGACGGCCGGGCGACGGCGAGGAGCTGCGCGAGCTTCGCGAGGAACTGCTGCCGTTCGCGGCGCGCTACGAGAAGCGCGACACGCTGCGCATGCACGCGCGCGAGCTCGCGCTCGAGTGGATCGCACGGCGCGATTCGGTGGATGCGACGATGGTCGAGCCGGTGCTCATCGCGGCCGGCCGCGATGCCGATGCGCCGGTGTACGGCAGGCTCGAGGCGGCGCTCTTCGCCGCGCGCGACCGGCACGACCGCAGGGAGCTCCTGATCGGGCTCGCGCACGTGCGCGATCCGGTGCTGCGCGGGCGCATGCTTTCCCTCGCGATGGACGACCGGCTCGACGGGCGCGAGGCGCTCGACCTGCTCGAGAAGGCGCTCGAGGATGACGACAATCGGATGGCCACATTCGACTTCGTGCGCGCGCACTTCGATGCGCTGGTGGCGAAGCTGCCGCCGGATACGCCCCTCGCGCTCGCCACTCCGCTCGGCGACCTGTGCACTCCGCAGGCCCGCGCCACCTTCTCCGATTTCTTCCGCGACCGCGCGCCGCGCTTCCTCGGCGGCCCCAAGCGCTACACCGAGGCGCTCGAATCCATCGACCTCTGTATCGCCGCGAAATCGGGGACGGACCCCGTTTTCCGATAGAGCGAACGTTTCATGATTTCGTTCCGCCTAAGAGAAAACGGGGTACGTCCCCGATTTACTTGAGGGGTTTCGAGATTCGCGCGGCTTCCTCGTGCGTGGGAAGCTGGGGACGGTCGCGCTCGGCCGCGACCAGGCAGAGGAACCCGAGCGGCGCATCGGCCGCGGCGCGGAACTGGTGCCACGTCATCGGCGGCACGCTCACGAGGTCGTTCCGCGCGATTTCATACGCGCGATCGCCCACCAGGCACTGGCCCGCGCCGCGGATCACCATCACCGAGTGCACGTGCTCGTGGCGCTCGAGCGTGGTCCAGCCCCCGGGCGCCACCTCGAAATATCGAAGCTGCACCGGAAGCCCCTCGCCCTCGAAGAGCACCTGGCGCGTCACGTCCTTGAACGGCGCCGCGCCCTCGTCCTTGTAGCGCAGCACGTCCACCGCGTCCCAGCGGTAGTCGCCGCGATGGCGACGCACGAGCGGCTTGCGATCCTCGTCCATCGGGCCATTCTACCGCCGCACCGCCGCGACGAATTCCTGCGCGCGCTCGAGCAACCGCTCGCCCGCGACCAGCAATCCGCCGCCGATGAGGAGCATCGTATCGGTGCCGTAGCCTTCGAGCATCTCCGGCACGCGCTCGACGGTCATGCCGCCGGCGGGGACGGGAAGCACCGGCTTCACCTCGGCCCAGGGGCTGCGTGCGGCCGCGGCGATCGCGAGGCAGGTCGAGCGGCCGTAGCTGAAGCGTCCGCCGTGGTTGGGGAAGATCGTCGCATCGGCGCCGAAGAGGCGAAACAGCTTTCCCAGCAGGAGGGGTGGGGCGATGCGAGCCGCGCCCGCGAACGCCGGATGGCCCATCACCGGAATGTCGAGCTCGACCTGCATCTCCATGAATGCCGGGGCGCCGAGCAGCATCGGCGCGGCGAGCGCCATCTTTACGCCGCACTCGCGCGCGATGCGCGCCTGCGCCTCGATCGCGCGCGCGCTGCCGGAGAACGTGGGCGCGTACGCGGTGCATCCGCCGGTCGAGCGGTTGGCCTCGTGGATCGCGCGCTGCACCGCCGGCACGCGCTCGGCGAACGGCTGGTCCGCCTGGTTCGCGAGGCCGTGGTCGTCCTTGATCACGTCGATACCGGCGCGCGCGAACGTGCCGGCGAGCTGGGCGAGGTGCGCGACGCTCGAGCCCTGCGGCTTGAGCGCCGTGCAGGTGAGCGCGCGGCCCTCGGCCCGCACGATCGCGCGGATGCCCTCGATGCCGAAGCGCGGGCCGGGAAACGAGCGCTCGTAGCCGTGCGGGAAATCCACGTCGACGAGCTCCACCTCCGGCTGCAGCGAGCAGTTGCCGAACAGCATGTTGAGGAGCTGCGAGGCTTCGTTCCCGGTGGTCGAGCAGGCGATGCCCAGCACCACCTCGAAGCGGCCATCGCGCGGCCGGATCGACTCGACGCGCGCCACGACGTCGTCGAGCACGTGCCGGTCCCGGATCGCCTCGACCGGCATCTCGACGCTCTGTTCCACCGCCAGCGCCCGGGCGCGCGCTTCCGCCTCCGACGGCGCCACGTCGAGCAGGTAGGTGGCGCGGATCCGTTCCATCGGCGCCGTCATGGCGCCCGCGACGCGTCCACGATCCGCATCGCGTCAGAAGAACGAGAGCGCCGCCTGGTGCAGCGGCTGCCCGCGCTCGGCGAAGGCGTCGACGATGCCGAAGTGGTGCACGCCCGGAAGCAGCAACAGGCTCGACTGCGGCTGCCACGCCTGCGCGAGCACGCGCGATTGCCGCTGGAATTCGGAGCTTTCGGTACCGCCCGCGGCTACCACGAGCGGCGCCGCGATCGTACGGCGCTTGCCGGCGAGGTCGAGGCGCGCGACCGCCGCGGGATCCAGCTTGAACTCGGTGTTGAAGGAAAAGTGGCGCAGCGGCTCGAAGTCGAACACGCCGCTCATCGCCACGCCGCCCGCGATGCGCGCCGGGTCGAACGCGAGCCGCTCGCGCGGCGCGGCGAACACGGACGCCGCGAGATGCCCGCCCGCCGACCAGCCGGAGACGACGACGCGATCGAGCGCGAGGCCGTGCGCGCGGCCCTGCTCGAACACCCAGTTCAGCGCATCGAGCGCATCGTTCGCCACCTCCTCGATCGAGACCGACGGCACGAATCGATAGCGCGGCAGCACCACGCCGATGCCGGCCGCCACGAACGGCGCCGCGATCCACGCGAACACGTCCTTGTCGAGCGAGCGCCAGTAGCCGCCATGCAGGAAGACGAGCGTGCCGCGGCTGCGCTCGGCGGGGAAGACGTCGAGGCGATGGCGCGGATCGGGCCCATAGGGAACCTCGAGCCGCCCGGGAAGCGTGGAGCGGACATACGCGGAGTCGCGCTCCCAACGTTCGAAGTACGCGGGATGCTCGGGGACGAGCGCCCGGTTGTTGTACTCGCGTTCGACGAAGTCCCGGTCCATGGCGCGATGCTACACTGCCCCGGCCCCATGGATGCCCGCCTCCCTCCGCGCACCGCGCTCGGCCGCATGCTCCTCGAACGCGCCGCGGCGCTCGCGCGGCACAGCGACTCGACCGAGCACTACACTCGGACCTACCTCACGCCGGCGCACCAGGCCGCCGCCCGCGTCATCGCCGGCTGGATGGAAGAAGCGGGCATGACCGTGCGCGTCGACCCGATCGGCTCCGTCATCGGGCGCTACGAGGCGGCGAGCGCCGGTGCGAAGACGCTCCTCATGGGCTCGCACTTCGACTCGGTGCGGAACGGCGGCAAGTACGATGGCGTCCTCGGCATCCTGGTCCCGATCGCGTGCGTCGCGGAGCTGCATGCGCGCGGCGAGCGGTTGCCGCACGCGGTCGAGGTGGCCGCGTTCGCCGACGAGGAGGGCGCGCGCTTCCAGACCAGCTTCCTCGCGAGCCGCGCGCTGCTCGGGCGCTTCGATCCGGCGCTGCTCGAGCGGCGCGACGCGCACGGCATCCGCTTGCGCGATGCCATGGCCGCCGCGGGCCTCGACCCGTCGCGCATACCGCAGGCCGCGATCGACACGAGCCGCATCGGCGCGTACGTCGAGGTGCACATCGAGCAGGGGCCGGTCCTGCTGCTCGAAGGAAGCGCGCTCGGCGTGGTGACGGGCATCGCGGGCGGCACGCGCCACGGCCTCACGGTGCGCGGCGAGGCCGGTCACGCGGGCACCGTGCCGATGGACCTGCGCCACGACGCGCTCGCGGCCGCGGCGGAGATGGTGCTCGCGATCGAGCAGCGCTGCTCGGCCGGCGGCTCGCTGGTGGGCACGGTCGGCCTCCTCCAGGTGAAGGACGGCACCGGCAACGTGATTCCCGGCGAGGTGCACTTCACGGTCGACATCCGCGCGGCCGACGATGCGACGCGCGAAGCGGCGGAGGCCGACGCCTTCGCTGCCTGCGAGGCGATCGCGCGGCGGCGCGGCGTCGCGCTCGAGCGCGTGCGCACGCACCACGTGCGCGCGGCGCCGTGCGCGCCATGGCTGCAGCAGGCGCTCGCGCGCGCGATCGAGGCGGTCGATGCGCCGCGTCCCAACGCCGAGCCGCGCCGGCTGCCGAGCGGAGCGGGCCACGACGCGATGATCCTCGCCGAGATGGTGGACGCCGGCATGCTCTTCGTGCGCTGCGGGGCGGGCGGCGTGAGCCACAACCCCGCGGAGACGGTGGATGCCGAAGACGGCGGGGCCGCCGTGCAGGCGCTCCTCTCGTTCCTTCGCACGCTGCGCTGGCCTCACTAAAAAAGGGGTCAGATCCCTTTTCCGGCTGCGTGAAGGAGACCCGACTGGCTGCCCGATCCGGAAAAGGGATCCGATCCCTTTTTCAATCTGACCCCTCTTCGTGGCGTTAGCGGCCGTTAGCGAACTACGGCATCGTCGGGTGCGGCGATGCGGAATATTCGGCAACGCAGCGGCGCGGCGCTCATGGTATCTTGGCCCCGCAGTTCCCCGTAGGAGGCCCAGAATGGCAAAGAAAGACGCGAAGAACCGCGGCACCCGCGAAGGCGAGCTCTCCGAGCAGCAGCTCGACCGCATTTCCGGTGGTCAGGAGGTGCGCAAGATGGGCACCATCGTCGTCACCGCGAAGCGCCCCGCCGCCGAGCCCAAGGTCGTGAAGATGGAGACCATCGTCGTCACCGCGAAGCGCGAGAAGCCGGACCTCGCGGGGACCCAGCTCGCGGCCGCGGACCCGCCGAAGCAGAAGTAGCGCCTACGCGACCTGCCGCGCGAGGAGCGCCGCGAACGGCCCCTCGGCCGCGGCGAGCTCGCGGAACGTCCCCCGCTGGACGATCCGCCCGCGCTCGAGCACCACGATGCGATCGGCGCCACGTACCGTGTCCAGCCGGTGCGCGATGACCACGCGCGTCGCGCCGAGCGCGGCGATCGAGCGCAGCACGGCCGCCTGCGACGTGTTGTCGAGCGCGCTGGTCGCCTCGTCGAGGAGCACGATGCGCGGGTTGCCGACGAGCGCCCGCGCGAGCAGCACGCGCTGGCGCTGGCCGCCGGACAACGTGCTCAATCCCTCGCCGACCACGGTGTACATGCCCATCGGCATCGCCTCGATGTCGGCCGCGATCCCCGCGCGCCGTGCCGCGTCCCAGGCCTCGTCGAGCGTCGCGTTGGTCGCTCCGGCGACGTTGGTGTAGAGGTCGCCGGGCCAGAGCCTGCCGTTCTGCAGCACCGTTCCCATGCGCCGGCGTAGCCACGGCGCGTCCAGCGCTGCGAGGTCGAGTCCGTCATAGCGCACGGTTCCGGCGGCCGGCTTCTCGAAGCCGAGCAGCAGGCGAAGGAGCGTGGACTTGCCCGAGCCGCTCGGGCCGACGATGGCGACGAACTCGCCCGGGCGGATCTCGAGGTCGACGCCCGCGAGCACCTCTGGGTCGGCGCCATATGCGAAGCGCACGCCCTCGAGCGTGATGGCGCCACGCGGCTCGTGGCGCGCGGCTTCCGAAGGCGCGTCCTCCGGCATCGCCTCGACGATCGGCAGCGCGCGGTCCCAGGCGGGCTTCACGTTCGCCGCTTCCAGCGCGCAGCCCGCGAGCGATTGCACGGCGCCGAGCAGCGCGAAGAGCGCCGCATGGAACGCGACGAACGCGCCGGCGGTGAGCGCATGCGGCCCTCCCGAGATGCGCCAGGCGAGGAAGAGGGCGAGCGCGGTCGCGAGGGGCGGCGCGAGGCTCATCCACACGGTCTCGCGGTTGGC
Organism: Usitatibacter sp.; assembly: GCA_035605915.1. Lineage (GTDB taxonomy): Bacteria > Pseudomonadota > Gammaproteobacteria > Burkholderiales > Usitatibacteraceae > Usitatibacter. The sequence goes on along the minus strand of DATNGJ010000026.1, from coordinate 44,729 downwards.
GATGCGGGCGCCCTCGAGATCGGCCGCGCGCAGCCGCGCGTAGCGCGCGTGCCAGCGCTCGAACGCGCGCTCCTCGGCGGCCCCGGCGCGGATCTTCGCGATGCCCGCGAAGAGCTCGTAGGTGAAGGCGCCCAATCTGCCGTCGAGCGCCTCGATGCGCGCGCCGACCCGCATGCGCGCCATGCCGAGCGCGGCCGCGATCGCGACCGCGAGCGCCACGACGGCGAGCGATCCGGCGCTCAACGCCGGGCTGTACGCGATCATGAGCGCCGCGTTCGCGACGAGGAACGCGCCGGTCACCGTCGCCGAGAGCGCCGCGCCGGTGAGCGTGCGCTGCACCGTGTTCACCGATCCGATGCGCAGCGCCAGGTCGCCGCTCGAGAATCGGCGGAAGAACGTCGCCGGCGCGGACACCACGCGGTCGACGATCGCCGCCTGCATCGCGACGCCCGAGCGCGCCTCGAAGCGAAGCATCACGAGCGTGCGCAGCACCTCGAGGATGGCGAGCGCGATTCCGGCGACGCCCAGGCCGCCGATCACCGCGACGATGGGCCCCGCGCGTGCGAGCGGGATGGCGCGATCGATGAGGAAGGCGGTCGCGACCGGCGCGAGGAGCCCCGCGAGCCCTGCCGCGAGCGCGCTGCCGACGAGCGCCGACCCGTCGGCCGCCGCCTCGCGCAGCGCGAAACGCGCGACGTCGAGCGCGCGCAGCGCGGTCCTTCCGAAACGTCGATGGAAGGTGAACGCGTACGGCGAGAGCCGTTCGGCCACCTGCGCGTCGACTTTCCATTCGACGATCGCGCCGCTTTCCTCGAAAGCCCGCATCCGATAGCCGCCGCTCGCCGGCACGAGGGCGACCCAGCCGGTTCCCGCGGCCGCCGAGGCGTTCGGCATCGAGCCGGGCGCGCGCGGGACGCGGCGTCGCTCCGCCACGCGCGCGAGCATCGGTCCCGCGCTCTCGCTCCACCAGCCCGCATCGAGGATCACGCGGCGCGAACGCAGCCCCGCGGGGAGCGCGAGCGCCTCGACGGCATCGGAGGCCTCCGCCGGGAGCTCGCGGTCGAGCGTGAACGACACCGCGAGCGCGGGCGCGAGGAGGCCCACCGCGGCCGCGAGCGTCGTCGAGTGCAGGGGGAGGCCCGGATCGCGTCCGTTCACGCCGCGCCTCCCGTGGCGACCAGCGCCGCGTAGCGCCCGCCGAGCGCCATCAGCTCGACGTGCGTGCCGCGCTCGACGACGTGCCCGGCGTCGAGCACCAGGATCTCGTCGGCATCGCGGACGGTGGAGAGGCGATGCGCGATCACCAGGGTCGCGAGCCGCCGCCGCCGCAGGTTCGCCTCCACGCGCGCTTCGGTCGCCGCATCGAGCGCGCTGGTCGCTTCGTCGAGGACCAGGATCACGGCCTCCCCGGCGAGCGCGCGCGCGATCTCGAGGCGCTGGCGCTGGCCGCCGCTCAGGTTGCGCGCGCCTTCCTCGAGCGGGGTGTCGAGGCCGCCGCCGCGCGCCGCGAGCTCCTCGTCGAGCGCCGCGTCGGCGAGCGCGCGTCGCAGGCGCTCCTCGTCCGCGCCTTTCCACAGCGTGAGGTTCTCGCGCACGGTGCCCTCGAAGAGCACGATGTCCTGGTCGACGTAGGCGAGCGCCGCGGCGAGGTGCTCGCGCTCGTGCGCCTCGCGCGGTGCGCCGTCGAAGAGGATCTCGCCGCTCCATGGCGCATAGAGGCCCGCGGCGAGGCGCGCCACGGTCGATTTCCCGCAGCCCGACGCGCCGACCAGCGCCACGCGGCCGCCGGGACGCAGCACGAACGAGAGGCCCTCGACGAGGGGCGCGGCATTCCGGTCGTAGCCGAAGGTGACGTCGCGGAACTCGAGCTGCCCCGCGAGCCGTATCGTCGGCACGTCGGCGGCTTCGCCCGCGAGCGCCGGATCGGGCTCGTGGTGCAGCACGTCCTCGATGCGCGCGAGGTCGCCGCGCAGCCTCTGGAGCTGCCGGGTGCCGGCGAAGAGGGCGTGCAGCGGCGCTTCGAACCCGGCGAGCAGCACCTGGTACGCGACGAGGTCGCCCACGGTGAAGCCGCCCTGCACGATGCGCGCGGCGCCGATGCCCAGCACCGCGAGCTGCGCCGCGAGCCCGAGCAGCGCGGGCGCCTCCCCCAGCACGAGCATGAGGCGCTGCGCGCGCGTGGCGCCATTCATGTAGCGCACGTGCAGGCCGATCCACTTGAGGAAGAGCGCGCCCTCCTGACCCCCGGCCTTGAGCGACTCGATGTCGGCGAGGCCGCCGGTCGCGATGCCGGCGAGCTTCCCGGCCTGCACCGAGAGCTCTTGCGACATCTGCGCGGTGCGCGCCGCGAGCGCGCGCCAGGCGAGCATCTCGAGCAAGACGCAGGCGACGACGACCAGCGTGAGCGTCGCTTCCAGCCGCGCCATCAGCACGAGGAAGAAGCTCGCCGTCACGGCGTCGAGCGCGAGCGGCGCGACGTCGGAAGCGACCGCCTGCGCCGCGCGCTCGTTGAGCTCCACGCGCGCGGCGAGCTCGCCGGCCGAGCGCTGCGCGTAGAACGTCATCGGAAGGCGCAGCGCATGGGCGACGAAGCGCCGCGCCGCATCGTTCGCCGCGCCGTTGAAGGTGTGCGTGACGAGCCGCGCCTGGAGCGCGAGGAGCGCCGCGCGCACGAGCGCCGCGAGCACGAGGCCCGCGAGGAGCGGAAGCGCGACCTCGCCCGAGTGCGCGACCAGCACCTCGTCGACGAAGCGGCCGAGGAGGCGCGGCAGCACGAGCCCCGGAACGACGAGCGCGAGGCCGACGAAGAACGCGAGCGCGACCGGCGTGCGGTAGCCGCGCAGGAAGCGCGCGAGGGATCGCAGCGCCGAGGGCGGCGCGCCGCCGGGGCGGAAGTCCGGCCCGCGCTCGAAGGTGAGCACCACGCCGGTGAACGCCTGGTCGAAGGCCTCGGCGTCGAGCGAACGCCGGCCGCGCGCCGGATCGTTCAGCCAGACGCGCCCGCGCTCGAAGCCCTCGAGCACGACGAAGTGGTTGAAGTTCACGAACACGATCGCGGGCAGTGGCAGCTCCGCGAGCTCGCGCGGCTCCTTGCGGAAGCCGCGCGCGAGCATGCCGCGCGCGCGCGCGGCGCGAATGATGCCGCCCGCCTTGCTGCCATCGCGGCTCACGCCGCATTCGACCCGCATCTGCTCGAGCGGGACGTAGAGGCCGTGATGCGCGAGCACCATCGCGAGCGCGGCGGCGCCGCACTCGACGGCTTCGAGCTGCAGGATGGTCGGCGTGCGCGCGAGCCCCGTGTCGGGGAGCGGCGCGCGCGGCGCGGGCGCGGCCGCCGGGGCCTCGGCCTCGCCCGTCAGGGGCGCGACAGCAGCCATGCGGCGAAGGCGGCGGCCGCCGCGAGCAGGACGAGGGCCGCCGCGACCAGCGTGCGGGGGAGCATGGGCACCTCGAGCCGCTCGTCGAGGCGCTCGGGCGAGGCGAGCCGGTCGAGCGCCGCCTTGCGGAAGACCTGCGAATCGTCGACCGGCACGGCGATCAGCCCGCCAGGCGCTTCAGCATGCGGTCGAAGCGCGCGCCGGCGAGGTGGACGTTGTCGAGAAGCTCCTCGTTCAGCTCGTCGCGCGCGTGCCGGTCCTCGGGGCCGCTGCCGTAACCGAGCCGCTGCGTGGTGTTCCTCACGCGGTCGGCGAGGAAGACGCAGAGCGCGCGGTAGAAGCGAGCCGCGAAGGCGAGGTCGGAGGCGAGCTTCTCGCGCAGGCGCGAACCGGGGATGCGAAGGAGCGTGGATTGCGCCACCGCTTCGACCGATACCACGGTGGGCGCCGGGTCCACCAGCGACATCTCGCCCACGATCTCGCCGGATTCCAGCGTCGCGATGACGGCGCCCGCCGCGGTGCGGATCGCGATGCGCCCTTCGAGCACGAACCAGATGTGGTCGATGCGCGCGCCGGGCGCGATGAGGCGCGTGCCGGGATCGACGTGGACACGCTCGCCGGCGTGCGCGAGCCACTCCACGTCCGCGTCGGAAAGCACGCTGAAGATGAACAGGACTTTGCGCACCGCGGCCTCCCCGTCCCGTGATGTGGAACGAAGTGTAGCGCGTCGGATCGCTTGTTAGAATCGGACGGTCGCACGCAAGGCAGGGGCTCGAAGTGGAACGCAACGCGCATGCCGCCGCGGCGCTCGCCGCGATCCTCCTCGCATCGGCCGCCGTCGCGCGTGCCGCCTCCATCGCCGAGCTCGCGCTCGATACCAGGCCCGGCCGTGCGCAACGCGTGCTCGAAGGCGCGCGCCGGGAAGGCGTGGTGGACGTGTACACGTCGCTCACCGCGAACTGGGCGGCGAAGGTGAAGGCGGACTTCGAGCAGCGCTACGGGGTGAAGGTGAACCTGTGGCGCGCGAGCTCGGAGAACATCGTGCAGCGCGTGGCGAACGAGGGCCGCGCCGGCCACCCCGCGTTCGACGTCGTCGAGACCAATGGCCCGGAGATGGAGGAGATCGAGCACGAGGGCCTGCTCCAGCGCGTGGATTCGCCGCTCTTCGCCGACCTCATCCCGCAGGCGCTCCAGCCGCATCGCGAGTGGGTCGCGACGCGCCTCAACGTGTTCGTGCAGTGCTACAACACGAGCCTCGTGAAGCCCGACGAGGTGCCGCGCTCGTTCGACGACCTGCTCGACCCGCGCTGGAAGGGCCGGCTCGGCATCGAGGCGAACGACGCGGACTGGTTCCAGGCGGTGGTGGGCGAGATGGGCGAGGCGAAGGGGCTCGCGTACTTCCGCAGGCTCGCGGCGACCAACGGCCTTTCGGTGCGCAAGGGACACGCGCTCCTCGAGCAGCTGGTGGAATCGGGCGACGTCGCGCTGAGCCTCACCTGCTACAGCTTCAAGATCGACCAGGACCGCGAGAAGGGCGTGCCCGTGGACTGGACCTCGATCGGGCCGCTCATCGCTCGCCCGAACGGCGAGGGCATCTCGCGCAAGGCCGCGCACCCCTACGCGGCGCTGCTCTTCTACGAATACATGATCGGCGAGGCGCAGCCGCTGCTCGCGCAGCTCGACCTCGCGCCCGTGAGCCGCAAGGTCGAGAGCAACCTGCGCGGCAAGGACGTGCGGTTCATCGATCCCGCCGCCGTGCTGCGCGAATCGGCGAAGTGGGAAGACCTCTACCAGCGCATCATCGTGCAGCGCCGCTGAGCGGCGCTACGGGTGCACGTTCTCGGTGAACCAGTCGTCGGGAAGCTCGTGGCCGGCACCGGCGGCGCGCGCGCGCTCGAGCACGAGGGCGCCGGCGGCGGCGAACTGCAATCCGATGCCGACGTTGTTCACGAAGAGCGTCGATTGCTCCGCGTTCGTGCGTGCCGGGGCGAGGCCGGCGACGAGCTTGCCCAGGTCCGGATAGGAAGCGGTCGAGCGCCCGGGCGAGTTCCACCAGCCTTTCGTGTGCTCCTGCGACACGTTCGGCGTTCCGGGCAGGATGTTGTCCATCTGCTTCGCCTGCTGCGCGGTGTGGACGAAGACGACATCGGCGCGCTCGAGGACCTCGGCGTCGACTTCCTGGGACTTGATGCAGCTCGCGTGGATGCCCGGCTTCAACCATGCGGGATCGATCACGCGCACCATCGACGAGGTGCCGGCCATGATCGCGTCCGCCCCCTCGACGCATTCGGCGGCGGAGGAGACCGCCTCGATGCGCACGCCGGGGTGGCGCGCTCGCGCTTCCTCGACGAAGGCTTTGCGGCTCGCCTCGCGCGGACTGTAGACGCGGACGTCCTCGAATTCGCGCACCGCGAGCGCCGCCATCAACTGCGCGCCGGCCTGCCAGCCGCTGCCGATCAACGCGAGGCGCCGGCAATCGGGGCGGGCGAGGCGCTTCATCGCGATGCCGTTCGCGGATCCCACGCGCAGCCGCTGCATCACGCCGTCGGGGAACATGGCGAGGAGCTTGCCGGTCTCGGTCGAGAAGAGCAGCACGAGCCCCACCCAGCGCCCGTCGGCGAGCGGCTTCTTCTCGCGGCGCTGCTTCCCGGCGACGACCGGATGGGTCACGATGTCCGAGTTGATGCGCAGCGCCTGGATGCCGCGCGTGGGCCAGGTGCCGCCCATGTGCTTGAACGCGTAGTAGGCGCCCTCGTGCGAGGTGGGCGCCATGTTGTCGACGCGCGGGGAGAGGAGCGCTTTGGCGTTCGCGAGGTCCGCGTACATCGGCTCGAGGGCGGCGATGCAGTCCGCCATGGACAGCAGCCGTTCGATGTCTTCGTTGCCGAGGACCAGCATGGACTCTTCGGTGGGCGCTCGTCTGGTGCCGGGAGTGGGAATCGAACCCACATGGTGTCGCCACCGCGGGATTTTGAGTCCCGTGCGTCTACCAATTCCGCCATCCCGGCAATGATCGGGCTCGTCGCGATTGCGGCGAGGCGAAAATTATAATGCCTCGATGCGCATCCAGGATTTCGATTACCACCTGCCGCCCGAGCTCGTCGCGCAGCATCCCGCCGCCGAGCGCGCGGCGAGCCGCCTGCTGCACCTCGACGGGGGAAGCGGCGCCATCGAGGACCGCACCTTCCGCGACATCGTCGACCTCGTCGACGCGAGGGACGTGGTGATCTTCAACGACACCAAGGTGATCAAGGCGCGCCTGCGCGGGCGCAAGGACACCGGCGGCGAGGTGGAGATCCTGGTCGAGCGGATCCTCGATGCCGCGCGCGCGCTCGCGCACGTCCGCGCGAGCAAGCCGCCGCGCGCGGGTCGCCAGATCCGGCTCGCGCGCGGCGGGATCGTGGAAGTCCTCGGCCGGCAGGGCGAGCTCTTCGAACTGCTGTTCCTGGACGGCCCGGTGCTCGACCTGCTCGACGCCTGGGGCGAGGTGCCGCTCCCCTCCTACATCGAGCACGTGCCGCAGGCCGAGGACGAGGAGCGCTACCAGACGGTCTACGCGCGCGCGCCCGGAGCCGTCGCCGCGCCCACCGCCGGATTGCATTTCGACGCCGCGATCCTCGATGCGTTGCGCGCGAAGGGCGTGGCGCTCGCGAGCCTCACGCTGCACGTGGGCGCGGGCACCTTCCAGCCGGTGCGCGTCGCGGAGGTCTCGGGCCACGTCATGCATTCCGAGTGGTACAGCGTGCCGCAGGAAACGGTGGACGCGGTCGCCGCGGCGAAGCAGCGCGGCGGAAGGGTGTTGGCGGTGGGAACCACGACGCTGCGCGCGCTGGAATCGGCCGCTGCCGCGGGCGAGCTCGCCGCCGGAGCCGCGCAGACGACGCTCTTCATCGTCCCGGGCTATCGCTTCCGCGTGGTGGAGCGCCTCCTCACCAACTTCCACCTGCCGCGCTCCACGCTCCTCATGCTGGTGTCGGCGTTCGCGGGCGTCGACCGGATCCGCCGCGCCTACGCGCACGCCGTGAAGCAGCGCTACCGCTTCTTCAGCTATGGCGACGCGATGCTGATCGAGCGCGCGCCCGCCGCGTAGCGCCTTACGCCGCTTGCAGCGTTTCGCGAATCGCGACGCTCGTGGGCTCGAGCGCCTGCACGATGGTGCGGCCGGGACGCAGCACGACGAGCGTCTCGCCCGCGCTCACGATGTGGTCCTTGCGGTCTCCTTCCTGGGTGACCCAGACCTGGCCGCGCTGCGGCAGGATGCGGGTGCCTTCCGCGTCGACCAGCGTCACCACCTGTCCTTCTTCCAGCTCCAGTACCGGCGCCGTCACGAGCAGTTCCATGATGCCTCCTTGCTGAATGAGCCTTGCGCATGCAAAATATCGGGGTGCGAGCGCAGTTTCCCTCTGCCGATGGCGCAACGCAAACGAAATCGGCGCATGGTTTGCATGAGAAAACAGAATGGATAAACCGGCCCGCGACCTGCCGCCGCTGGACCTCCTGCGCGGCTTCGAGTCGGCCGCGCGCCACCTGAGCTTCACGCGCGCGGCCGAGGAGCTCTTCCTCACGCAGTCGGCGGTGAGCCGCCAGATCCTCGCGCTCGAGGAGTTCCTCGGCGTGAAGCTCTTCGAGCGCCGCCACAAGGCGCTCGAGCTGAGCGCCGAGGGGCGTGCCTACGCGCGCGCGATCGGTCCGGCCCTCGAGGACGTGCGCGAGGCGACGCGCCGCTTGCGCGAGTGGCGCGCGGGGCGGGCGCTCACCGTGACCACCACCGTCTCCTTCGCCTCGCTGTGGCTGCTGCCGCGGCTCGCGCGCTGGCGAAAGGCGCATCCCGGCGTGGACGTGCGCATCACCGCGACCCACGAGGTGGTGGACATGGAGCGCGCCGGCATCGACGTGGCGATCCGCGACTGCCCGCTCGACCGCGTGCCGCCGGGTGCGGTGCACCTCGCGAGCGAGCGCCTCGCCGCCGTTTGCAGTCCGGCCTATGCGAAGGAGTCGCGCAAGGCCGGCCTCGCGCTGCGCGTTCCCGCGGACCTGCGCCGCCACGTGCTGCTGTCGCACGAATCGGCCGGGCGGTATCCGTGGCTGTCGTGGCCCGCGTGGCTCGAGGCGATGGGAGTCGAGGAGCTCACGCCGGAAACCACGCTCGCCTTCGACCAGTACGACCAGGTGCTGCAGGCGGCGCTCCTCGGCCAGGGCGTCGCGCTCGGGCGCATGACGCTCGCCGAGCAGTACATCCGCGACGGAAAGCTCTTGACGCTTTTCGGCGCCGCCACCTCGGTCGGCCGCGGCTTCCACGCGATCGTCTCGCCGCGCGCGCGCGACGAGGCCGAGGCGCGCGATTTCGTCGAGTGGCTGCGCGGCGAGATCGGCCGCGACGTGAGCCGCATGCCGGCCGCGGCGGGCGTGCGCAAGCCGACGCGCGCTCGCTCGCGGGCGTCCTGAGGGCGGGGCTCGGGCAGGCCATATCCGAGCCGAGCCGGACGCGGCCGGAACATTGCGGTGCGCGAATGCCGCATTTCCCGTTCGCCCCGCCGTAAGCGGCGGGAGCGCAGGAGTCGTGTGTCATACTGGCGCGAGCCGTCTCCACCGGCAGCATGACGCCAGGCACTTCCCCACCGGACCACGAGTCCGTCCCCGATTCGAATCGCGATCGCGCCGCTGCGGCGAGCACGCCGGCGCGCACTCGCCTGGGTCTCCTCGCGACGGCTTTTCGCGTGGGGCTCGATCCGATGGTGCCGATGCTCGTGGTCGCCGCGCTGGTCGGCGCGGTGAGCGCGCTCGCGGTCGAAGGCTTCCGCCAGGCGATGCACGGGCTCATGCGCCTCTACACGCAGCAGGAGCACCTCGTCGCGGCGGCCGCCGCGCTGCCCGCGTGGGAGCGTGCGCTCATTCCGCCGCTCGCGGCGTTCGCCGGCGGCTTGCTGATGTGGGCCGGACAGCGCTGGATCCGCCGCCCGCGCGGGCCGGAATACATGGAGGCCGTGCGCGTGGGCGACGGGCGGCTCGCGCTCGCGCCGAACCTGCTGCGCACCGGCTCCTCGCTCCTCGCGGTGAGCGGCGGCATCACGATCGGGCGCGAAGGCACGATGATCCAGTTCGCCGCGGTGATCTCCTCGATCATCGGGCGCCTCGGACATGCCGACGTCGCGCATCGGCGCCTGGTGGTCGCGTGCGGTGCCGCGGCGGGATTCGCCTCCGCGTACCACGCGCCGATCGCGGGCACGCTCTTCGTCGCCGAGATCATCCTCGGCGGATTGCGCTTGCGCGAGATCGCGGCGGTGCTCGTCGCCGCGGTGATCGGGGAGCTCACGACCCAGAGCGTCGCCGTGACGGGCGCGCTCTACCTCGCGCTCCCGGTGCCGCCGGTGAGCTTCGGCGACCTCCTCGATGCGTCCCTCCTCGGGCTCCTCGCCGGCATCGTCGGGCCGATGTTCCTGTGGCTGCTCGACGCCTCGCGCCGCGCGTACATGGCGCGCGTGTCGTGGCTGCCGCTGCGCATGGGAGTCGCCGGGCTCGCGATCGGGCTCCTCTCGATGGTGCGTCCCGACGTGTGGGGCAACGGCTACAGCGTGGTGCAGTCGTTCCTGGTGGACCATTGGGAGCTTTCCGCGCTCGCGATGGTGTGCCTGCTGCGGCTCGCCGCGGTGACCGCCGCGAGCGCCGCGGGGATCCCGGGCGGCGTGCTCACGCCGACGCTCGCGCTCGGCGGCGCGATGGGCCTCATGGTGTCGCACTTCTTCCTGATCGCGGAGGCGAGCCATTCGCAGGCGCTGTGGACGCTGGTCGGCATGGGCAGCCTCCTCGCCGCGACCACGCACGCGCCGGCGATGTCGGCGATCATGGTCTTCGAGATCACGCGCAACTACAACGTGGTGATGGCGGCGATGCCCGCCTGCGTGCTCGCTTCGGTGATCGGGAGCCTGCTGCGCCGCCGCTCGGTGTACGCGGAGGCGCTCGGCCGGCGCGACGAGTCGACGCAGGCGACCGGCCGCCTCAGTTGACCGACGCCTTGTGGGCGCCCGGCGCGCGCCGCGAGTTGATGCGCGAGTTGGCCGACACGTGCTGGCGCAGGAACTCCATCTGGTCGGCGAGGATGCGGCGGTTGGCGAGGATCAGGAACTCCGCGCGGTTCGGCACGTAGGGCGCGTAGAGGAGCTCCATGTGCGCCTCTTCCGGCGTGCGGTTGCCCTTCTTCTGGTTGCAGGCGCGGCATGCCGTGACCACGTTCATCCACGTGTCCCGCCCGCCGCGCGACATCGGCATGATGTGGTCGCAGGTGAGGCGGTAGGGCGAGAAGTCGCCGCCGCAGAACGCGCACAGGAAGTGGTCGCGATTGAACAGCTCGCGGTTGTTGAGCGGCGGGACCTGGTGGAAGCCCTTGATCGCGAGCGCCTTGCCGCGGATCGCGATGATGGAGTTCGCGGTGATGCTCGAGCGCTCGCCGGTGCGGTGCGAGCGGCCGCCGTAGATGGTGAAGGCCTCGCGCCCGAGCTCCCAGGCGACGCGTTCCTTGGCGTAGTACCACACCGCCTGCTGCCAGGTGACCCAGCGGTGCGGCACGCCGTGCTGGTCCAGCGTGAGGATGAGGGGAAGGCTGCGGTTCATGGATAATCGAGCCTCGAGAGCTGCTCCAATTTACCAAAAAACCGTCGTTAATGCCTGAATCGAGGGACGAAGCGTGAGCCTGGACCGCGTGGACGCGGGGCGCGATCCCGCCGGCGACGTGAACGTGATCGTCGAGATCCCGATGCACTCGGACCCGATCAAGTACGAGGTCGACAAGGAAACCGGCGCGCTGTTCGTCGACCGCTTCGTGTCCACCTCCATGCACTACCCGTGCAACTACGGCTACGTGCCGCACACGCTCTCCGAGGACGGCGATCCCGTGGACGTGCTCGTGATCACGCCCTTCGCGCTCGTGCCGGGCGTGGTGGTGCGCTGCCGCCCGATCGGGATCCTCGAGATGACCGACGAGGCGGGGCGCGACGCGAAGCTCCTCGCCGTGCCGATCGAGAAGCTCACGCCGCTCTATCGCCAGGTGCGCAGCGCACGCGACCTGCCCGACGTGACGCTCGCGCAGATCGAGCACTTCTTCGCGCACTACAAGGACCTCGAGCCCGGCAAGTGGGTGAAGGTCGAGGGTTGGGGCAGCGCGGAGGAAGCGCGGCGCGAGATCGAGGCGGGGGTGAAACGTTATCGCTCCGCTTCCGCCTGAATCGCCGAACGGCGTAGACCGATCCAGCCGAGCAGTCCGAGCGCCGCGCCGATCAGGATCATCCCGGCGAGCTCGAGCGTTTGCGGGCGCTCGCCCAGCTGCAGCGCCGAGGCGAGGACCGCGATCACGGGGATGCCGAGCGAGCTGAGGCCCGCGATCCCCGCGCTGGTGTTCGCGAGCACGTAGGTCCACAGCCACCATCCGCCGGCCGTCGCGAAGGCCGCGGAGAGGAAGATCACCAGCACGAACTCGCGCGTCCAATGGACCGGCGCATGCGGATGCAGCAGGGCGAGCGCGGTGAGCCAGAGCGTGCCGAAGAGAAGCTGCCACGCCGTGAAGGTGAGCGTGTCCGCGTGCGTGGGCCACTTCTTCGAGAGCACCGCGGAGATCGCCCACACGGCTCCGCCCCCGATCGCGAGCGCGCTGCCGGAAAAGCTCGTGAGCCGCCACGGCGCCACGATGAGCACGAGACCGAGGAATGCGAGGACCACCGCGATCCATTGGGCGCCGCGCATGCGCTCGCGCAGGATCGCGTGCGCGAAGAGGAGCATCCAGAACGGCATGGTGTAGGTGAGGACCGAGGTCTTGCCCGGCCCCGCGAAGAGGAGCGCCGTCTGGGTGAGCGCCATGAAGAGCGCCACCTGCAGCGAGCCGAGCAGGAACGCCATGCGGTAGCGCGGCAGGCCGAATCCACGGCCCTGGATCGCGATCACGGCGAACAGCAGCACCGTGGCAAGGCCGGCGCGCAGGGCGATGAAGTCGAACGGGTGCGCGTACAGCAACCCGATCTTCATGAGGATCCACGAATAGCCCCACACCAGCACCATGGCGACCAGGGCCACCAGCGGGGCGGATGTCTTCTTCTTCACCGGGAGCGGAACTAGGATGCGCGCTCGTAGGGGCGCGCTCGCACCTCGAGGCGCGGGCCGTCGGGCGAACGCCAGCGCAGGTCGCCCGCGCCGAGGCTCTCGAGCTGCGCGACCACCAGCGCGTCGAATCCGCCGCCCGGCGCGGGCGCGACGTTCACGATCGTGCCCGCGGCCTGCTCGCCGAACCCGGCGCTGTAGGCGCTCTCGCCGGCGGCGGGACGCGCCTCGCCCGCGAGGTGCACCAACGCCATGCGCTTCTTGAGGCTGCCGCGATACTGCGTGCGCGCGACGATCTCCTGTCCGGGATAGCACCCCTTGCGGAAGCTCACGCCGCCCAAGAGGTCGAAGTTCGCCATCTGCGGAACGAACGCTTCCTGGGTCGCCAGCGTGACGACGGGAATCGCGGCCTGCACGAGCGACCACGTCCACGCGTCCGGACCCGCCGGCGTCGCGTTCTGCGCGAGCTTCTCCCAGAGCGCGGGCGCCTCCCCCGTCGGGACGAGGATCACGAAGCGCTCGGCATCCAGCGCGACGCACACGGTGCCGTCCTTCTCCACCGAGCGCATCGCGTCCGGCGTGAAGCCGAACTCGCGCGCGACGATCACGCCCGCGGTCTTTCCCGCGAATGCGAGCCGCGCGCTCGAATCGCTCGCCTCCGCGATCTTCACCCTGGAGCGCAGCACGAACATGCCCAGGCGCTTCGCGAAGGCGGGCGCGAGCTCGGCGGGGAGCATCAGCAGGAATCCCTCGGCCCGGCGCAGCAGCAGGAACGTGGCGAGGAGGCGCCCCTTCGGCGAGCACCAGCCGCTCCATTGCGCGGCGCCTTGCGGCAGCGATTGCACGTCGTTGGTGAACTGGCCGTGCAGGAAGGCGGCCGCGTCGTCCCCCGTGATGGAGAGCAACGCGTTATGGGAGAGGTCGACCAACACGGCGTGGTCGCGTGCGGCGGCGAGCTCCGCGGCGGCATCGCCGAAGTCCATCACGCCGCTCGCGTCGAGGCGCGCGCCGCGGCTCGCGAGGAAGGAGAACCAGGACGACATGGAGGCAGGGGGCGAAAGCGTGATTTGCCGCTTCCAGTATAGCGGGAGGCCCGTCGTGCTGGTCGTGGCGCTCGCCGTCGCGACGCTCGCGGTGCTCGCGCTCACCCCGGCGCCGCTGCCGCTGCGAATCCTCGCGATCGCGTGGATCGCCTGCGCCGCCGTGCTCGCCGCGGACCGCGTGCCGTTCGTGCCGGGCGCATCGGCGCCGCGGGCGTTCGCGTTGCGCGCCTCCGGCGAGGTGGCGGTGCAGGCATCCGACGGCGATTGGCGTCGAGGCGCCCTGCGCGACGGAGGCTTCGTCGCGCCCTGGCTCGTGGTCGTGCGCTGGCGGCCGGAGGGTGCGCGCCTCGACCGGACGATCCTCGTCCTTCCGGGCATGGCGGACGCGGAGACCGTGCGGAAAATTCGCGTGATCCTGCGGTGGCGATAGGAGTATCGTTGCGACGCAGCTCGCCGCACGCCGTGGCGCTCCGCCCGGCTGGCGCGCCCCAAGCCCCGGGAGGTAACAACATGACGAAGAGATCGCTCCTGCTCGCCCTCTTGCTCGCAGGCTGCGCGTCGCAATCCGGAATCATGCCCACCGCCGCCGGCTGCGGACAACACGTCTGCATGGTGGCGGTCACGGTCGCGCCGGATTGCACGATCAACGTGGACCCGGATCCCGTCGAGATCGCGGCCAACAACACGAACATGGAGATCCACTGGCGCCTCACCGGCGGAACCTTCACCGACGACGGCATTTTCCTGAAGGACCCCGGGCAGAACAGCGGCGGCGACCTGTGGGGCTTCGCGCGTGCGAACGGCGATCTCTATGTCGTGCACAACCGGCACGCGTTCACGGGCCGCAACTACCAGTACGGCATCCGGGTGACCAACGCGAACGGCCAGGCCTGCGGGAAGGATCCCTGGATCCTCAACTGAGCGCGGCCGGAGCGGCGCTGCTCGGGCGCTGCGCCGGGGAGCGCAACCAGTTGCGCGCTTCCTCGACCGCCGCCCCGTGCGGCAACGCTTCGCCCCCCGCCTGCATCGCGGCGAAGGCGTCCGGCCCGAGCGCGCGCCGTGCGCGTTCGACGAGCGGCGCGAGGAACGCTTCGTCGGCCGGATCGCGCCGCAAGCCGGTCTTGCGCGCCTGCGCTTCGGCGGCGCCGAAAAAGCGCGCGGCCTCGCTCGATTCGCCCGCGGCCGCCGCGAGGCCCGCACAGGCCTCCAGCACGCTTTGCGTGACCGGCCTCGAGCGCAGCTCCTCGGCGATCGCGATGGTCTCGAGCAGCATGGCGCGCGCGGCCGCGGGATCCGATTCCACGGCGACCATCGCGAGGTTGAGCAGCGCGATCGCGACCGATTCGCGGTCTCCCATTTCACGCGCTCCCGCGAGCACCTGGCGAAGCAGCGGCGCCGCGAGCTCAGCCCGCCCTTCGACGCGGAAGAGCTGCGCGAGGCCGTTGCGCGCCGCGGCGAGGTAGCGCGGCTCGCCGCGCCGCGTTCCGAGGTCGATGGCTTCCTCCAGGTAGCTGCGCGCCTCCGCGAGCTCGCCCTGCCCGAGGGCGACGCCGCCCAGCGGAGGCAGGAGCGCGGCGATCATCTCGCCGTCGCCCAGCTCGCGGGCGACCGCGAGCGCCTCCTCCAGGCTTTTGCGCGCGGCGCCGTAATCGCCCATGTAGAACAGCAGCTGGCCGAGCTCGAAGGCGGCCCGGCAATGCGCATCCTCCCGAACCCGCGACCCGGGCGGCGCGAGCGCTTCCCGGTACATCCGCACGCCAAGCTCGAGCAGCCCGCGGTTCACCCAATACGCCTTGAGCGAGCCCAGCATCGCGAGGCTTTCGGCGGCGGTCGCGACGCCGCCCATCGCGGCCTCGTGCGCGCTGACGACGTTCTCGCGCTCGAGGTCGAGCCGCGCGAGCCACGCGGCCTGGCCGGGGCCGAACAGCTCCGGCTTCGCACGCGCCGCGAGCGCGGCGAAGTACGCGAAGTGACGCCTGCGCGCATCGCCTTCCTCGCCCGATTCCTCGAGGCGGTCGCCGGCGTATTCGCGCACCGTCTCGAGCAGCCGGTAGCGCTCGGTGGCGGCGTCGTAATCCACGAGCGATTTCTCGACCAGGTGGGCGAGCACGTCGAGCACACCGCCCGGCGCGAGGACCGGGCCGGTGCCGACGGCCTCTGCCGCTTCGAGCGTCCATCCGCCGCAGAACACCGAGAGGTGGCGCAGCAGGGCGCGCTCCTCGTCCGAGAGCAGCTCGTGGCTCCAGTCGATCATCGCCCGCAGCGTCTGCTGCCGCGGCGTGGCGCTGCGGTCGCCGCTCGCGAGCAGGCGGAAGCGGTCGTCGAGGCGCGCGGCGATGGACTGGACCGAGAGCGTGCGCACGCGTGCCGCGGCGAGCTCGAGGGCGAGCGGGATCCCGTCGAGGCGCCGGCAGATGTCGGCGACCGCACTCGCGGACGCCTCATCGATGCGGAAGCCGGAGCGCGCGGCGGCGGCGCGCTCCACGAAGAGCGTTGCGGCCGCATATCGGGTGACGGAAGCGGCGTCGACCGGGCCGCCGGGCGGCGGCACCTCGAGCGCCGGCACCGCGTAGACGGTTTCGCCCGCGACGCGCAGCGGCTCGCGGCTCGAAGCGAGGATGCGCAGGTTCGGGGAAGCGGCGAGCAGGCGGCGCGCGAGCAGCGCGCATTCGTCGAGCAGGTGCTCGCAATTGTCGAGCACGACGAGCAGGCGCCGATCGCGCACGTGCCGCTCGAGCGCTTCGACGAGCGGCTGGCCCGGCTCTTCCTTGATGCCCATCGCCGAGGCGACCGCCTGGTCCACCCGGCCGGCGCCGTGCAGCGGCGCGAGCTCCACCAGCCAGACGCCGTCGGCATGGTCGTCGATCACGTCGGCGGCGACCTGCAGCGAGAGCCGCGTCTTGCCGAGCCCTCCCATGCCGGTGAGGGTGAGCAGCCGTGTGCGCCCGAGCAAAGCGCGCACCTCGGCGAGCTCGCGCTCCCGGCCGATGAAGGAGCTGGGCACGTTCGGCAGGTTGTTCGGGGTGCCTTCGAGCGAGCGCAACGCCGGGAAGTCGGCGCGCAGCCGCTCGTGCACCAGCTGGTGGATGCGCTCGGGGCGCGAGAGGTCGCGCAGCCGTGCGCTGCCGAGGTCGCGCAAGGCCATCCCGTGCGCAAGCCGTCCGGCGAGGCGATCGGCGACCGCGCTCGAGAGCAGCACCTGCCCGCCGTGCGCGGCCGCCATGATGCGCGCCGCTCGATTGACGGCCGTGCCGTAGTAGTCGTCGTCGCGCCGCTCGAAGGCTCCCGCGTGCATGCCGCAGCGCGCGCGCAACGGCAGGTCGTACTCCTTCTCGAGGGCCGCGAGCCCGAGCTGCAGCTCGACCGAGGCGAGCACGGCTTGCAAGGGATCGCGGAAGGCCGCGTGCAAGCCGTCGCCCGTCTTCTTCACCACGTGGCCGCCGTGCGATTCGACGGCCGCCCGCGCGAGCGCATCGTGCTTCGCCATCGCCGGGCGCATGCGCTCCGGCTCCCGCTCCCACAGGCGGGTGCTCCCCTCGATGTCGGTGAACAGGAACGTCGCGACGGCGGCAGTGTCGTCCAAGCAGGCCCCTCGGCGCGGTGAAAGGCCGGACCATACTGTAACTCGCGGCGCGAGCGCCTGCGAGGGCCGGCCGTTCGGATTAGACTGCGCGCTCGAAGTGTTCCCGTTTCGGGGCAACGACGAGGAGAAGAACATGGATTCGAGAAGGACCTTCCTGGTGGCCTGCGCGGCCCTCGCGCTCGCGGGCTGTGCGCACATGGGCGAGCCGGCGTCCACGATGGCGGCCACGCCCGCGCGGCAGCACGTCGTGATGCAGGTGAGCGATTCCGATCCCGGCAAGTGGAACCTCGCGCTCAACAACGCGCGCAACATCCAGCACGACCTGGGTGCGGGCAAGGTGGACATCGAGCTGGTCGCCTACGGCCCCGGCATCGACATGCTGAAGAAGGATTCGTCGGTCTCGCAGCGCATCGACGAGGCGACGCTCTCGGGCGTGAAGGTACTCGCGTGCCAGAACACGATGCATGGCCACAAGCTCACCAAGGCGGACATGCTGGACGGCATCGGCTACGTCCCGGCGGGAGTGGTGGAGATCATGAAGCGGCAACAGGAGGGCTGGTCGTACATCCGTCCGTGACGTATCTCGAACGCCAAGGGAGGCGAACATGAAACCCGAGATCCAGTACCTGGTGTACGTCGCCGCGCTGACGGGGCTGCTGTGGGTGCCCTACATCCTCGATCGCTTCGTCACCTGGGGAATTCCCGATACGGTGGGCTACCCCGCGCAGCCGAAGCCGCAATCGGCGTGGGCCGAGCGCCTGATCAAGGCGCATCGCAACGCGGTCGAGAACCTCGCGGTGTTCGCGGCGCTGGTGCTCGCCGCTCACGCCGCGGGCGTGAGCAACCCGGCGATCGAAGGCGCGGCCATGCTGTACTTCTGGGCGCGCGTCGTGCACGTGCTCGCGTACACCTTCGCGGTCCCGTGGCTGCGCACGCTCGGCTTCCTCGGCGGGTTCGCCGCCCAGGCGATCGTCGCGTGGCAGATCCTCGCGAGGTGATCCCGGACGTCCTCGACTTCGCAGGCGTGGCGGTCTACGCGGTGAGCGGCGCGCTCGCCGCCGGACGCAAGAACCTGGACCTGATCGGCGTGGTCGTGGTGGCGAGCGTCACCGCGATCGGCGGCGGCACGGTGCGCGACCTCCTGCTCGATCGCCATCCGGTGTTCTGGATCGCGCGGCCGGCCTATCTCTACGTGATCATCGCCGCGGCGCTCGCGACGGTCGCCTGGTCGCGGCGCTTCCGGCCGCCGGAGCTCTCGCTCGCCATCGCCGACGCGCTCGGGCTCGCGTTCTTCACCGTGAGCGGCGCGCAGATCGCGGAATCGCGCGGCCTTTCGGGCGTGGTCGTGGTCCTCATGGGAGCGCTCACCGGCGTCGCGGGCGGCGTGCTGCGCGACATCCTCACGGCGCAGATTCCGATGATCCTGCGCAAGGGCCAGCTCTACGCCACCGCCTCGATCGCGGGCGCCGCGACGTACCTGCTGCTGCAATCGTTCCTCGATCGCACGACCGCCGCGCTGGTCGCGATGCTGTTCACCGCGGCGCTGCGCATCGTGGCGATCGTCTGGGACCTCACGCTTCCCGTGTTCCGCATTCCGGGCCCGCGCTGAGCTTGCTCTTCGCCGCCGAGGACCTCGTCGCATGCGCGATCGCAGCGCCGGCCTCACTCCACCTTCGCGCCGGAAGAGATCACCACCTTCGCCCATTTCTCGGTCTCCGCACGGATCACGTTGCCGAAGTCCTCCGGCGTACCCGGCATCGGCGTGCCGCCCAGCTTCGCCAGGCGCTCGCGCATCGTCGGATCGGCGAGCGCACGGTTCACCTCGGCGTTGACCTTCTCGATGATCTCCTTCGGCGTTCCCTTGGGCATGCCGATGCCGAACCAGGCGGTCGCCTCGTAGCCGGGAACGGTCTCGCCCACCGTCGGCAGGTCGGGAAAGGCGCCGTCGCGCTTCGCGGAGGTGACGGCGAGCCCGCGGATGCGTCCCGACTTGATGAAGGGCGAGGAGGAGGGCAGGTTGTCGAAGATCACCTGCACCTGGCCCGCCATGAGGTCGGCGAGCGCCGGCGCGGCGCCCTTGTACGGCACGTGCAGCATGTCGCAGCCGGTCATGCTCTTGAAGAGCTCGCCGGAAAGGTGCACCGACGTGCCGCTCCCCGAGGAGGCCATGTTGATCTTGCCGGGATGCGCCTTGCAGTAGTCGATGAACTCCTGGACCGTCTTCACCGGCAGCGAGGGCGTCACCTCCATCACGTTCGGCGTACGCACGATGCCGGCGACCGGCGCGATGTCGCTCACGAAGTTGAACGGGAGGTGCTTGTAGAGCGTCGTGTTGATCCCGTTGGCCGGGTTCACGAGGAGCATCGTGTAGCCGTCGGGTGCCGCGCGCACGACGTACTCGGTGCCGATGTTGTTGCCGCCTCCCGGCTTGTTCTCGACCACGAACTGCTGGCCCATCTTCTCGGAGAGCCATTGCGCCATGAGGCGGGCGAGCACGTCGGTGGTGCCGCCGGGCGTGTAGGGCACCACGAAATGCACGGCGCGCACGGGGTAGTCGGCCGCGGCCGCCGGAGCGGCCATGCCGAGCGAAAGGGTGAGGACGGCGAGGGCGCAGGCGAGGAAGCGCGAGGCGAGGGTCACGGTTCGTTCTCCGGGAAGTGGGCCGAGCAGCATGGTAGCCAATGACCGTGCAAATTTCCTGCGGCATCGCATCAAAAGAAATCGTTTGTTGCGGTGCAGCAAAGCCCCTATCTTGGGAGGTGACCGGGAGACGCGACCCGCGACTCTCGCCTGAACTTCCCAAAAGGAGGCCCACGTGGTCGACAACGAACGCATCGACGAGCTCCTTCCGCTCGAGGAACGCATCCGCCGCCTCGGTGGCGAGCGCAGCTTCGCCCTGGGTGTGGCCATCGGCGAGGCGCTGCAGCGCATCGTGCACGGCATCGCTTCGCGCGCCAGCGCGGCGGCGGTCGAGGCGCCGACGCTCGGCAGCGCCGTCGCCGGCGACTGAGGCGAGCGGCCCCGGCCCCGGGGCCGCCATCGCCCGGGGGGAATTTCCGCTCCGGTATAATTCCTTCATGTATCCGCAAGATGCGCCGCTGCAGCAGGTCCTCACGCTGCCGGGCGCGGTTGCGCTCTCTCCCTTCCGTGTCGAGAAGCTCGCGGCATCCCTGCCCGGCGCGCTCTCGCGATCCGTCCGGATCGACGCCCGCTTCGTGCACTTCGCGGCGCTCAACGCCTCGCTCGAGGCGGCGGAGCGCGAGGTGCTCGAGCGGCTTCTCACCTACGGCACCGTGCCGCGGGGTGCGCCCGAAGGCACGCTTCTCCTCGTCCTGCCGCGCTTCGGCACGGAGTCGCCGTGGTCGTCGAAGGCGACCGATATCGCGCACAACTGCGGCTTGGGGAAGGTGGCGCGCATCGAGCGCGGCGTGGCCTGCCGCGTGCGCGGCGCGCATGCGTTTTCGAGCGACGACCTGGCGGCGATCTCGGCGGCGATCCACGACCGCATGACCGAGACGGTGGTGGGAAGCCTGGAGGAGGCGGCCGCGCTCTTCCGCCACGCATCCCCGCAACCGCTCGCGAGCGTCGACCTTCTCGGAGGCGGCCGGGCGGCCCTGGAGCGTGCCAATTCGCAGATGGGCCTCGCGCTCGCCGCGGACGAGATCGACTACCTCCTCGAGAACTTCACGAAGCTCGGGCGCGATCCCACCGACGTCGAGCTCATGATGTTCGCTCAGGCGAACTCCGAGCACTGCCGCCACAAGATCTTCAACGCCTCGTGGACCATCGACGGGGAGCGCCAGGGGGAATCGCTCTTCTCGATGATCCGCAACACGCATCGCCAGAGCCCGCGCGGCACCATCGTCGCCTACTCCGACAACGCCGCCGTGATGAAGGGCGCGGAGGTGGAGCGCTTCGAGCCCGACGGCTCCGGCACCTGGGTGCACCGTTTCGACACGACGCACATCCTCATGAAGGTCGAGACGCACAACCACCCGACCGCCATCGCGCCGCATCCGGGCGCGGCGACCGGCGCGGGCGGCGAGATCCGCGACGAGGGCGCGACCGGCCGCGGCGCGAAGCCCAAGGCGGGCCTCACCGGGTTCTCGGTCTCGAACCTCGAGATCCCCGGCGCGATCGAGCCGTGGGAGACGCGCTATGGACGCCCCGGGCGCATCGCTTCGGCGCTTTCGATCATGATCGAGGGACCGATCGGCGGCGCGGCGTTCAACAACGAGTTCGGCCGTCCCAACCTCGCGGGCTATTTCCGCACCTTCGAGCTCGCGGCGGCCGGCGAGATGCGCGGCTACCACAAGCCGATCATGCTCGCCGGCGGCGTGGGCAACATCGCGGGCGAGCAGACGCACAAGAAGCCGCTCGCCGCGGGCGCGCTCTTCATCCAGCTCGGCGGCCCCGGCTTCCTCATCGGCCTGGGCGGCGGCGCGGCCTCCTCCATGGCTTCGGGCACCAACATCGAGTCGCTCGATTTCGATTCCGTGCAGCGCGCGAATGCCGAGATGGAGCGCCGCTGCCAGGAAGTGATCGACGCGTGCTGGCGCCTGGGCGAGCGGAACCCGATCCTCTCGATCCACGATGTCGGCGCGGGCGGCCTTTCCAACGCGCTCCCGGAGCTCGCGCATTCCGGCGGCGTCGGCGGCACCTTCGACCTGCGCAAGGTTCCGATCGAGGAGCCGGGCATGACGCCGATGCAGATCTGGTCGAACGAGGCGCAGGAGCGCTACGTTCTCGCGATCCCGGCTGCGCGGCTGGACGACTTCCGCCGCCTCTGCGAGCGCGAGCGCTGCCCGTTCGCCGTCGTCGGCGAGGCGCGCGCGGGCGGCGAGCTCGTGGTCGAGGATGCGCTTTTCGGGAACCGCCCCGTCGACATGCCGCTCGAGGTGCTGCTCGGCAAGCCGCCGCGCATGGAGCGCGAGGCGGCGCGCGTGAGGCGCGCGGCGCGTCGCTTCGAGCTGGGCAAGGTCTCGCTCGACGAGGCGGCGAGGCGGGTGCTGCGGCTTCCCACGGTCGCCGACAAGACGTTCCTCGTCTCCATCGGCGATCGCACGGTGGGCGGCCTCACGGCGCGCGACCAGATGGTGGGACCGTGGCAGGTTCCGGTCGCCGATTGCGCGGTGACCGCCTTCGGGTACAAGACCTACCAGGGCGAGGCGATGGCGATGGGCGAGCGCACGCCGCTCGCGCTCCTCGACGCGCCGGCCTCGGGCCGCATGGCGATCGGCGAAGCCATCACCAACATCGCCGCGGCCGCCATCGCGTACCTGGGCGACGTGAAGCTCTCGGCCAACTGGATGTGCGCGGCCGGCCATCCCGGCGAGGACGCGGCGCTCTACGACACCGTGAAGGCGGTGGGCCTCGAGCTGTGTCCCGCGCTCGGCATCTCGATTCCGGTCGGCAAGGACTCGATGTCGATGCGAACCACCTGGCGCGACCCGGCGAGCGGGGAGGAGAAGGCGGTCACCGCGCCGCTTTCGCTCGTCGTCTCCGCCTTCGCGCCGGTGACCGACGCGCGCCGCACGCTCACTCCGGAATTGCGCATGGAGGCGGGCGAGACCGAGCTCGTGCTGGTGGACCTGGGCGGCGGGAGGAACCGCCTCGGCGGCTCGGCGCTCGCGCAGGTGTACGGCGAGCTGGGCGAGCGCGCACCCGACTGCGACGACCCGGCGAAGCTCGCGGCGTTCTTCGAGGCGGTGCAGAAGCTCAATGCCGCCGGCCGCATCCTCGCCTATCACGACCGCTCCGACGGCGGGCTCTTCGCGACGCTGTGCGAGATGGCGTTCGCCGCGCGCGCGGGCATCACGGTGAACCTCGACAACTTCGCGATCGACGCGGCGAGCCTCGACGTCGACGGCAACGAGCGCGAGCTGCAGGCGCTCCCCGCGCGCCGGCACGAGCGCGTGCTCGCGGCGCTCTTCAACGAGGAGCTGGGCGCCGTGCTGCAGATCCGGCGCGCGGAGCGCGAAGCGGTGATGAAGGTGCTGCGCGAAGCGGGACTGTCGATGGAGTCGCACGTCATCGGCCAGCCCAACGACGCGGGCGAGATCCGCATCGTGGTGAACGCCCGGCCGCTCCACGCGTGGAAGCGCTCGGAGCTGCACCGCGCGTGGTCGTCGGTCACGCACCACATCCAGCGCCTGCGCGACAACCCCGATTGCGCGGACCAGGAATACGACCGCATCCTCGACGAGGCCGACCCGGGACTCCAGGCGAAGCTCACGTTCGACCCGGCGCAGGACGTCGCCGCGCCGTACGTCGCGCGCGGCGAGCGGCCGCGCATCGCCGTCCTGCGCGAGCAGGGCGTGAACGGGCAGATGGAGATGGCCGCCGCCTTCGACCGCGCGGGCTTCATGGCCGTGGACGTGCACATGAGCGACATCGTCGAGGGCCGCGTGTCGCTCTCCGACTTCAAGGCGTTCGCCGCGTGCGGCGGCTTCAGCTACGGCGACGTGCTGGGCGCGGGCGAGGGCTGGGCCAAGTCGATCCTCTTCAACGCGCGGGCGCGCGCGGAGTTCGAGCGCTTCTTCGACCGGCCCGACTCCTTCGCCCTGGGTGCGTGCAACGGCTGCCAGATGATGTCGAACCTGAAAGCGATCATCCCCGGCGCCGCGAGCTGGCCGCATTTCGAGAGGAACCTCTCCGAGCAGTACGAGGCGCGCCTCGCGCTGGTCGCGATCGAGCCCTCGCCCTCGATCCTCTTCCAAGGGATGGAGGGAAGCCGCATTCCGATCGCCACCGCGCACGGCGAGGGACGCGCGGTGTTCGCGGATGCGGCCGCCCGGGAGGCGTGCCGCCCGCTGGTCGCGATGCGCTACGTGGACAACCGCGGAAACGCGACCGAGACCTACCCGTACAACCCGAACGGCTCGCCGGAAGGCATCACCGCGCTCACCACCGCCGACGGAAGGTTCACCATCCTCATGCCGCATCCGGAACGCGTGTTCCGCACGCTGGCGCTTTCCTGGCACCCGGATGCGTGGGGCGAGGATTCGCCGTGGATGCGGATGTTCCGCAACGCGCGCGCCTGGGTCGGCTGAGCGGGGCCGCGCGGCGCATCAGTCTTCGTCGGGCCAGCGCTGTGCGGGCGGATACGACTCTTCCGCGTCCTGCAGCGCGGTGCGTATTGCACGGGTGATGCGTGCTTCGTCGGCCTCGCGCTGCGCGGCGAGCGCTTGCACGATGAGCGGGAGCGCGACCATGCCGAGCAACGTGCAGAACGGCAGCAGGACGCGCAGCGCACGGCTGCCCGCCCCGAAGATGAAGACGGCCGCGCTCGCCACCAGCAGGCCGGCGACCGCGAGCGAGGCCGCGTGCATCACGATGGCCGCATGGCGCGTCGGCGCGAAGGTCGCCTCGTAGACGGCGCTTGCGCCTTCGCTCTTCCACTCCCCGTGGAAGCGCACCGCGCGCACCGGACCCGCACGCTCCAGCGCGGCGCGCACGCGCTCGTGCGCGGCCTCGCCGCCTTCGAGCGATTCGAACGCCTGCACGCGCGGGACGAGGAGCGCCTTCGCGGCGCGGCGCATCTCGGAAGCCATGGACCGAGTGTACGAAAAAAGAAGGGCGGCCGAAGCCGCCCCTGCGTGACGCGAGGGCGCTCAGCGCTCGTCGATCTTCGCCTTCGCCTTCTGCTCGGCGACGAATTTCTGGATCTGCTGCTGCTGCGCGCGCTGGCGGAACTGCTCCTTCATCTCGGCGAACGTCGGCACCTTGAGCGGGCGCACGTCCTCGACCTGGATCACGTGGTAACCGAAGTCGGTCTTCACCGGGACCTTGGTGTACTCGCCCTTCTTGAGCGAGGTCACCGCGTCGGCGAACGGCTTCACGTAGCGTCCGGCCGGGCCCCAGTCGAGGTCGCCGCCGTTGTCCTTGGAGCCCGGGTCCTTCGACTTCTCCTTGGCGAGCTTGGCGAAGTCGGCGCCCTTGTTGAGCTGGTCGATGATCGCCTTGGCCTCGTCTTCCTTGTCGACGAGGATGTGGCGGACCTTGTACTCGTTGGTGCCCATCTGCGCCTTGAACTGGTCGTACTGCTTCTGCAGGTCCGCGTCGCTGATCGGGTGCGCCTTCACTTCGTTCTCGAAGAGAGCGCGGATGAGGACCGCCTGGCTCGCCATGCTCATCTCGGCCTGCACGACCGGGTCCTTGTCGAGCCCGCGTTTGTGCGCCGCCTGCGCGAGGATCTCGCGGTTCACGAGCTCTTCCTTGATGGCGTTCTCGCGCTCGGCGCTCGCGGGGTGGCCCTGGGCGTCGAGCTCCTTGCCCATCGCTGCGAAGCGTGCCGGCGGGATGGTGACGCCGTTGACGACCACCTTGGGCGTAGAGGCGGGCGCCTTTTCGGCCTTCGCGGCCTTGTCCTGCGCGCCCGCGGCGAGCGCGAAGGTGCCGGCGACGAGGGCGACGGCGAGATTCCTGAGGGTACGGTGCATGAAGGTTTCCTTCTCGAAGTGTTGAATCACTGCTCGGGCGCGGACGCCTCGATCTTCAGGGCGTGGATCTCCCCGTTCATGAGGTCGCCCAAGGCCTCATAAACCATTCGGTGCCGGGCCACGGTGCTCTTGCCGCGGAACGCGTCGGAGACGATGACGAGTTGCCAGTGGGTGCCGCCCGAGGGGCGCCATCCCGCGTGGCCGGCATGCTGCGCGCTTTCGTCGCGCAAATCCAGCCGGGTGGGCGCGAGCGCGGCGAGGCGCTCTCGCATCGCTCGCTCCACCGGGTGCGCGGCCGTGCTCATCGAGCCTTCATGCCTTCGGCGGCGGGTTGGTGCCGGCGGCGACCGCCTTGCGCTCCTCGTCCGGCAGGTAGCGCGAGATCCAGAACGACTGCGCGACGACGAACGCGACGATCAGCGCGAGGCTGCCGAACACCTTGAAGTTCACCCAGGTGGCGGTCGGAAAGGTGTAGGCGACGTAGAGGTTGAGCGCTCCCGCGACCACGAAGAACACGCCCCACGCGACGCACAGCCGCTTCCACACCGCTTCCGGAAGCTCGATCTCCGTCGCCATGATCGACTTCACGAGGTTGCGTCCGAACGCGAGGCTCGCGAGGAACGCGCCGCCGCCGGTCCAGTAGAGCACGGTCGGCTTCCACTTGATGAAGGTCTCGTCGTGCAGCAGGAGCGTCGCGCCGCCGAAGACCACGATGATCACGAGGCTCGTCCACTGCATCGCGGCGATCTTGCGTCCGCGCAGGAGCGACCAGGCGATCTGCGCGATGGTCGCGGCGATCGCGACCGCGGTGGCCACGAAGATGCCGGCGAACTTGAACGCGGCGAAGAAGAGGATGAGCGGAAGGAAATCGAAGAGGAATTTCACGAAACGGCCGTTGGAACGGCAAGTAGCCGGTAATTATGACATGCCCTGCGCCGGGCGCGCGGTCCAGCGGCGGTGCCGCTCCTCGATGCGCTCGCGCACCGCCGGCGCGATGCCGGGCGCGAGGGCGAGCGCGAGCGCCTCGGAGTAGAACGCCGCGCGCTCGTCGGGTAGCGCCGCGTCGAGCGCGTCGAACGCCGCATCCAGCAGCGCCGGATCCTCCGTGCGGATCGCGGTGATCGCGAGATTCGCGTGCAGCACGCGCCAGGGCCGCTCGGGATTCGAGCGCTCGAGGTCCGCGCCCAGGCGGTCCCGAACGTTATCGATCACGGCTTGCATGAGGCTGAATACGGCGACGAGCTCACGGCGCTCGTCGCTGCGGTTGGATCGCTCCGCGAGCGCGTTCGCCACCGGCTCCACGGCCGTGATCTCCACCCGGTGCCGCAGCGCCCACAGCGCGGCCGCGATCACCAGCTCCGCGTCGCCCAGGCGTGCGAGCGGGACGAGGATCGAGGCGACGAGCGCCTCGGTTCCCTCGAGCTCGATGGGCGCGGAGCCGCCGTATTGATGGTCGAGGGCCTCGAGCATGGCGAGGTTGCGGCCAAGCTCGTCCGCCTGTCGGGTGTCGAGGACCGTGGCGCGCGACCCGGCGAGCGTCTCGTAGCGGCGCACCATCGCGCGCGAGGCGGCCTCGCCCTCGTCTCTCGGGAGGATGTGGATGCGCTGCTCGGTCATGGCGGTAAGGGCCTCATTTTGATATAATTTCAGACTGCTTTTCCTTGGGTCCCGTTTGGATAATTTCGACCTGCACAACCATTCGACCGCCTCGGATGGCCTGCTGTCGCCCACCCAGCTGATCGAGCTCGCCGCCCGCACCGGGGTGGACGCGATCGCGCTCACGGACCACGACACCACCGCCGGCCTCGAGGAGGCCGATCGAGCGGCTCGCGCCGCGGGGCTCGCGTTCATTCCCGGCGTCGAGATCTCCGTGAGCTGGGGCGGCACCACGCTGCACGTGGTCGGGTTGCGCGTGGATCCGCTCTCGCCCGTGCTCGCGAACGGCCTCGATTCGATCCGCGCGGGGCGCTTCGGGCGCGCGCAGCGCATCGCGGCCGAGCTCGCGCGGCTCGGCATCCCGGGCGCGCTCGAGGGCGCGTTGGAGCTCGCCGGCAACGAGGCGAAGCTCAGCCGCTCCCATTTCGCGCGCCACCTCGTGCGCGCGGGGCGCGTGCGCGATGCGCAGGCCGCGTTCGACAAGTACCTCGCCCAGGGAAAGCCGGCCTATGTTGCGCATCGCTGGGCAACCCTCGAAAATGCGGTTTCGTGGATCCGCGCCGCCGGCGGGACCGCGGTCCTGGCGCATCCCGGGCGGTACGACCTCAAGCCGATGATGCGCCACGAGATGCTGCGGGAATTCCGCGCGTTCGGCGGCGAAGCGATCGAAGTTGTGACGGGGAGCCATCGCCCCGAGGAATACGCGACGTGGCAGCGGGTGGCGCTGGAGCACGGGTTCCTCGCCAGCCGCGGCGCCGATTATCACGGGCCGGGAGAAAGCACGTGGGAGCCGGGAAAGCTTCCGCCGCTGCACGCTTCGCTCACGCCCGTGTGGTCCCCGTGGGCGCACTAGCAGCCGCCCGCTGAACCGCCGCCGGCGCGCGTCGCCGCGGCCCGAAGAGAAACAAGAAGGCAGTGACATCGCGGCGCCCGCTGGGGCCCGCTCCATCGACGAATGGCGCAATACTTTTCTGTCCATCCGGACAATCCGCAGCCGCGGCTCATCCGCCAGGCGGTGGACATCATCCGCGCGGGAGGCGTGATCGCATATCCGACCGACTCGTGCTATGCGCTCGGCTGCCACATCGGCGACAAGGCGGCGATGGAGCGCATCCGGCGCATCCGCGACGTGGACGAGCGCCACCATCTCACGCTCGTGTGCCGCGACCTCGCCGAAGTGGGCCAGTTCGCGAAGGTGGACAACCTGCAGTTCCGCCTGATCCGCGCCAACACGCCGGGCCACTACACGTTCATCCTGCGCGCGACGCGCGACGTGCCGCGCCGCCTGCTGCACCCGCGCCACACGATCGGCGTGCGCATTCCCGACCACCCGGTGGTGCGGGCGCTCCTCGAGCTGCTGCACGAGCCGCTGCTCTCGGCGACCCTGATCCTGCCCGAGCACGGCGTGGCGCTCAACGATGCCGAGGAGATCCGCCGCCACCTCGAGCACCGCGTCGACCTCGTGATCGACGCGGGCTCCTGCGACGGCCAGGTGACCACCGTGATCGACCTCTCGGGCGAGGCGCCCGTGCTGCTGCGCGAAGGCAAGGGCGACATGCGCCCGTTCGGCTTCGTCAAGGCGGCCCTGCATTGAAGAGACAAGGCGGCTGATGGATCCGTACAACCTCATCATCAAGATCACCGTGAACGCGATCCCGCTGGTGCTCGCGATCACCCTGCACGAGGCGGCCCACGGCTACGTCGCCCGCATGTTCGGCGACAACACCGCGTACATGCTCGGGCGCGTCACGCTGAACCCGGCGAAGCACATCGACCCGGTGGGAACCATCGCCTTCCCGCTGCTCTCGATGGCGATCGGCGGGTTCTTCTTCGGCTGGGCGCGCCCGGTGCCGGTGAATTTCAACAACCTGCGCCGGCCCAAGCAGGACATGCTGTGGGTGGCGGCCGCCGGACCGGCGTCGAACGCGCTGCAGGCGCTCGCGTGGGCCGCGGTCGCGAAGAGCGTGGACCTGCTCGCCTCGCCCGGCTCCGGCCTCGCCGCGCAGTTCTGGTTCTCGGTGGCGATCGCGGGCATCGGCTGGAACGTGGCGATCGCGATCTTCAACCTGTTCCCGATCCTGCCGCTCGACGGCGGGCGCATCGTGACGAGCCTGCTGCCCAACCGGATGGCCTATTCGTATTCGCGCCTGGAGCCCTACGGCCTGCCGATCCTGATCGGCCTCATCCTGCTCATGAACGTCTACCAGCCGCTCGGGATGGCCCTCCTCGGCCTGATGGACTGGAGCGACCGGTTCTTCCTCACCCTCTTCGGCCTGCAATAGCGAGACCCCCCAAGCGAATGTTCCAGGACCGCGTACTCTCCGGCATGCGCCCCACCGGCTCGATGCACCTCGGCCACTATCACGGCGCGCTCAGGAACTGGGTGAAGCTGCAGAACGAGTTTCCGTGCCTCTTCTTCGCCGCGGACTGGCACGCGCTCACCACCCACTACGAGGATCCCTCGGTGATCGAGCAGAGCGTCTGGGACATGTTCGTCGACTGGCTCGCGTGCGGCATCGACCCGACCAAGGCGACGCTCTTCATCCAGTCGCGCGTGCCGCAGCATGCCGAGCTCACGATGCTGCTCTCGTTCTTCACGCCGCTCGCGTGGCTCGAGCGCGTGCCGACCTACAAGGACCTCGTGGAGAAGCACGCCGAGCACGGGCGCGACGTCCTCACGTACGGCTTCCTCGGCTATCCGCTGATGCAGGCGGCCGACATCATGATCTACCGCGCGAACAAGGTGCCGGTGGGCGAGGACCAGGTGTCGCACATCGAGCTCACGCGCGAGATCGCGCGCCGCTTCAACCACCTCTTCGGGCGCGAGAAGGGCTTCGAGGAGAAAGCCGAGGGCGCGGTGAAGAAGATGGGGCCCAGGAAGGCGAAGCTCTACCGGACGCTGCGCACGCGCTTCCAGGAGCAGGGCGACCACGAGGCCCTCGCGCAGGCGCAGGAGCTGGTGAACGACGTGCAGAACCTCTCGTTCGGGGACAAGGAGCGCCTCTACGGCTACATCGAGGGCGGCGGGCGCATGATCCTCGCCGAGGCGGACGCGGTGCTCACCGAGACGCCGAAGATCCTCGGCCTCGACGGGCAGAAGATGTCGAAGAGCGCCGACAACGCGATCATGCTGCGCGAGAGCCCGGAAAGCGTCACGCAGAAGATCCGCAGGATGCAGACCGACCCGGCGCGCGTGCGCCGTTCCGATCCCGGCAATCCCGAGAAGTGCCCGGTGTGGAGCCTGCACCAGGTGTTCTCGGATCCGCCGCGCAAGGACTGGGTCTGGGAGGGCTGCACGACGGCGGGCATCGGCTGCCTCGAGTGCAAGCAGCCGGTGATCGACGCGATCAACGCGGAGCTCAAGCCGATCCGCGAGCGCGCCGCGCAGTTCGAGGAGGACCCGATGCTGGTGAGGAACATCATCCAGGACGGCTGCGAGAAGGCCTCCGACCTCGCGAACGACACCATGCGCGATGTCCGCGAAGCCATGGGCCTGAATTACAGCTGAGAGCGATGCGGGAGAAAATCCTTGAAAGCGCCGATGTCCGTCGATCCAACGCCGATGCCCGCCGATAAGGTCCTGCAGAAGGCACATGTCGTCTGCCGCCGTGGTTCGAACGGGCACGAATCGATTGCCCTCGAATTCATCGGCGAACATCGGCGTTGGATCGGCGCGCATCGGCGCTTTCACAGCCGCGCGTCAGCGAGGGGATTCGAATGACCACCCACGCGGCGAACGATCCGCTCCAGGCCGAGCCGCAGCCGGTGCTCGACCTGGCGCTCCCGGTCGCGAAGATCCGCGGCGAGCCGCTCACGGAGCTGCCCCAGGACCTGTACATCCCGCCCGAGGCGCTCTCGGTGTTCCTGGAGGCCTTCGAGGGACCGCTCGACCTGCTGCTTTACCTCATCCGCCGGCACTCGCTCGACATCCTCGACATCCCCATGGCGGAGCTCACGCGCCAGTACATGGAGTACGTCGAGATGATGCGCACGACGCAGCTCGAGCTCGCCGCCGAGTACCTGCTGATGGCTGCGCTCCTCATCGAGATCAAGTCGCGCATGCTGCTGCCGCGGCCGAAGCGCGAGAACGAGGGCGAGCCGGAGGATCCGCGCGCCGAGCTGGTGCGCCGGCTGCTCGAGTACGAGCGCATGAAGAAGGCGGCGCACGCGCTGGGCGAGACGCCGGTCGCGGGGCGCGATTTCTCGCTCGTGGAGGTCTGCATCGAGCAGGTGGCCGAGCGCCTGCCCGAAGTTCGCGTCGCCGACCTCTCCAACGCCTGGCGCTCGATCCTCGCGCGCGCACGGCTCAACAAGCACCACCGCATCCGCCGCGAGGAGCTCTCGGTGCGCGCGCACATGAGCCGCATCCTGCGCAGCCTCGCGCCCGGCGCGTTCGTCGAGTTCTCGCAGCTCTTCGAGCCCGAGCGCGGCGTGCCGCTGCTCGTCGTGAGCTTCCTCGCCTGCCTCGAGCTCGCGCGCGAGTCGCTCATCGAGATCTCGCAGCAAAGCCCCTTCGATCCCATCTACGTGAAGCTCAAGAGCGAGCGCACGACCCTCACCATCGCGTGAACGAAATGAACGAACAGACCAATCCGGAAATCGGGCCGGACGAGCAAACGCCGGGGCGCGACCCCGATGCCCAGCAAACCCCGGGGTCAGGCCCCATTGTCGTTGGGCAGGACGATATGGGCGATCAGCTCGCGCCTGAAATGGGGTCTGACCCCATCGACGTCACGACGGTGAAGCGCGTGCTCGAAGCGGCGTTGCTCTCGTCCGCGGAGCCGCTCACCGTGCAGCAGCTGCGGCGCCTGTTCGCCGGCGAAGTCGCCGCCGACAACATCCGCAAGGTCCTCGACGAGCTCAAGGACGAATGGGCCGAGCGCTCGATCGAGCTCACGGCGGTCGCCTCCGGCTGGCGCTTCCGCGTGAAGCCCGGCTACCAGAAGTTCCTCGACCGCATCGCGAGCGAGAAGCCGCCGCGCTATTCGCGCGCGGTGCTGGAGACGCTCGCCATCATCGCGTACCGCCAGCCGGTCACGCGCGGCGACATCGAGGACATCCGCGGCGTGGCGGTCTCGCCCCCGACCCTCAAGGCGCTCGAGGAGCGCGGCTGGGTCGAGGTGATCGGGCAGCGCGAGACGCCCGGGCGCCCGGCGATCTTCGCCACCACGAAAAGATTCCTCGACGACCTGAACCTGCGGTCGCTCGAGGAGCTTCCGCCGCTGGAGGAGCTGCAGGCTTCCCTCGCAGCGGCCCCTGCCGAGCTCATCGAGGACGCGCCTCCCCCGGCGCCCGAGCAGCAAGCCCTCCTCGACGAGTCCCATCCAGACGAAACGCAATCGCAGGAATCCACGGAGCGAGAGACCCATGCGGGATAGACCTCACAACCATCGCCTGGAATGGCCGGGCGGAATCGTGCCGGAGTGGGCACGCCCCCAGCAGAACCCGAACAAGCGCCGCAAGGGCAAGGGCGCCGGCGGCGGGAGCGCCGGCAAGCGCGAGCGCCTGCAGAAGGTGATGGCGCAGTCGGGCCACGGCTCGCGGCGCAACATCGAGATCCTGATCGCGCAGGGCCACATCACCATCAACGGCCAGGTCGCGAAGCTCGGCGACTCCGTCGGTCCCGGCGACAAGGTGAAGCTCGACGGCAACCTCATCCGGCTGCGCTACGGCGAGCCGATGCCGCGCGTGCTGATGTACCACAAGCCCGAGGGCGAGATCGTGACGCGCGACGATCCCGAGGGCCGCGCGACGGTGTTCGAGAAGCTGCCCAATGTGAACGGCGGGCGCTGGGTTTCCGTCGGCCGCCTCGACCTCAACACGGGCGGGCTGCTGCTCTTCACCACCAACGGAGAGCTCGCGAACCGCATGATGCACCCGCGCTTCGAGGTGGAGCGCGAGTACGCGGTGCGGCTGCTCGGCGAGCTCACGGAGGAGCAGAAGGAAAGGCTCGTCTCCGGCGTCGACATCGAGGGCGAGTCGTGCAAGTTCGATTCGATCGAGGATCGCGGCGGCGAGGGCGCGAACCACTGGTACCACGTCGTGCTGCGCGAGGGAAAGAACCGCGAGGTCCGCAGGATGTGCGAGGCCGTGGGGCTCACGGTGAGCCGCCTCATGCGCGTGCGCTTCGGCCCGGTCGAGATGCCCTCCTTCCTCAAGCGCGGGCAGATGAAGGAGATGGACGAGACGCAGGTGCAGGAGCTCATGAATTTCGCCGGCATGCACGAGCCGGAGGAATCGGCGAAGCCCGGCTCCGAAGCCGAGGAGGACGAGCACGACAACATCGGCAACCGGGCCGACTACCACGCGAACCGCGAGCCGCGCCCGCCGCGCGACGTCGACGGCAACCGCGACAACTTCGGCAACCGCGTCGACGCGCAGGCGCGCGAGGTCGACGGCAACCGCGGCAGCTATCCGGTCGAATCGCCGGCGCCGCGCGGGCCCAAGCAGGGCGGGCGCCGCGGGCCGAAGCCCTTCGGCATGAAGAAGCGCGGCCCGGGCCAGGGACCGGCACCGGCACCGGCACCGGGCCATGGCCAGCAGCAGCATCGCAAGCACGGCCATGGCAACAAGGGCCAGCCCGGCCCCGCGACGGGCGGCACCGCCGAAGGCCATGCGCCGCGCGGGCCGCAGGGCGGCAATGGCAGCGGCGCTCCGCACGGCGCCGGCAAGCCCGGGCGCCATCGGCGCAACAAGAACCGCCATCGCAACCGCGACGCCGGCAATGCGGGCAACGCCGGCAACCCGGGAAACACCGGCAACAACGGCAACACCGCAAACACGCACGGCGAGGCGCAGCCGGTGTCGAACGGGAATCGGGATCCGTTCGCCGGCTGAGGCGCGCGCGACCCGGAAGGAGGCGCAATGGAAAAAGGCAAGGGCCTCGCGATCGCGAGGGGAATCGTTCTCGCCGCGGCCGTGTTCGCGGTCGCGATGCTGATCGCCTCCGGGCCCGGCACGCGCAGCGACGCATGGTCGTGGAAGGTGGGATTGCTGCTCTTCATCTTCGCCGGGTGGATCGGCATCGTCGCGGCGATCGCCTCGGCGGTCCTGGTCGCCGCCTCGATGGTGCCGCGCTGGCGCCGGCAGCCGTGGATGCCGGTCGTCTCGCTATGCCTCGCGCTCGTTGCGGTCGCCCCGCCGCTCATCTTCCGCGCGCACGCGAAGCAGGTGCCGCCGATCCACGACGTGACCACGGATTCCGAGGATCCACCGCAATTCGTGGCGCTGCATGCCGAGCGCGAGAAGAGCCCGAACGGCTTCGCGTACGGCGGAGCGCAGGTCGCGGCCCAGCAGCACGCGGCCTATCCGGACATCAAGCCGCTCGAGGTCTCCACGCCGCCGCGCGAGGAATTGCAGCACGCGATCGACGCCGCGCGCGCGATGGGCTGGGAAGTCGTCGCGAGCGACGCGCAGTCGGGCCGCATCGAGGCGACCGCGCGCACGCGCTGGTTCGGCTTCTCCGACGACATCGTGGTGCGCATTCGGCCCCAGGGCACCGGAAGCCGTGTCGACGTGCGCAGCGCCTCGCGCGTGGGCCGCAGCGACGTGGGCGCCAACGCCGCGCGCGTGCGGGAGTACCTCGGGCGCCTCGCGTAGAATTCCGTTTTCCCCGAAGCGCCGTACATCGCCATGAGCCGAGATCGCGAGATCGTCGAGACCTTTTCGCGCGTGACGACCGCGACCCTCACCACGCTGCTGCTCAAGAAGGGGCTGCGCAACGTGTGGATGCGCGGCACGCGCCCGCTCGTTCCAGGCCAGCCGCGCCTCGTCGGCAAGGCGTTCACGCTGCGCTTCGTTCCCGCGCGCGAGGACCTCGCCACGCCCGAGTCCTGGTCGAAGCCGATCTCCACGCGCGCGGCGATCGAGGCGATGCCCGAGGGCTGCATCTGCGTCGCCGATGCGCGGGGCGTCACCGACGCCGGCATCTTCGGCGACATCCTCTGCGCGCGCATGCGCATGCGCAAGGTCGCGGCGCTGGTGACCGACGGAGTGCTGCGCGACGTGGCCGGCGTGCGTGCGACCGGGCTTCCCGTCTGGTGCCGGGGCGCCGCCGCGCCGCCCTCCGTGGCGGGCCTCACCTTCGTCGGCTGGAACGAGCCCATCGGCTGCGGCGGGGTCGCGGTATTCCCCGACGATTGGGTGGTCGTGGACGACGATGGCGCGGTGCTCATCCCGGCCGCGCTCGTCGACGAATTGCTCGCCGCCGCGCCGGAGCAGGAGCGCCTCGAGGCGTGGATCATGGAGGAGGTCGAGAAGGGCGCCTCGCTTCCGGGCCTCTATCCTCCGAACGCCGAGAACAAGGCGCGCTACGAGAAGAGCGGGAAACAAGGCTTCGAATCCGCCGATAAACGCCGCTGAACGCCGATGAAGCTGACCAGCGAAGCCAAGGGCGTCTACGTGATCGCCCCCACGCCGTTCCATCCGGACGGGCGCATCGACGAGTCCTCGGTCGACCGCATGACCGATTTCTTCATCGGCGCGGGAGTCACCGGCATGACGGTGCTCGGCCAGCTGGGCGAGGCGCCGAAGATGGAGCATTCGGAATCGGTCTCGATCGTGAAGCGCGTGCTGCAGCGCTTCCGCATGCCGGTGATCGTAGGCGTCTCGGCGCCCGGCTTCGCCGCGATGCGCGCGCTCACGCGCGACGTGATGGATGCGGGCGCCGCGGGCGTGATGATCGCGCCGCCCAACACGCTGCGCACCGACGATTCGATCGCGCAGTACTACCGGCAGGCGTCGGAAGCCATCGGCGCGGACGTGCCGTTCGTGATCCAGGACTACCCGCTCACGTTCTCGGTGCAGATGACGCCCGCGGTGATCCGGCGCATCGTCATGGAAAATCCCTCGTGCGCGATGCTCAAGCACGAGGACTGGCCCGGGCTGGAAAAGATCTCCACGCTGCGCGGCTACGAGCGCGACGGCTCGATGCGCCACATCTCGATCCTCACCGGCAACAACGCGCTCTTCCTCGACTTCGAGATGGAGCGCGGCGCCGACGGCGCGAACACCGGCTACTGCTTCCCGGACATGCTGGCGGACGTCGTGCGGCTCTCGAGGGAGGGCAAGCGCGACGAGGCGCACGACCTCTTCGACGCGCACCTGCCGCTGATCCGCTACGAGCAGCAGCCCGGACCGGGCCTCGCGGTGCGCAAGTACGTGCTGATGCGCCGCGGCGTCATCGCCTCGGACACGCTGAGGAAGCCCGGCGCGCAGCTCACGAACGCCGCGCGCGCCGAGGTGGACTATCTCCTGGCGCGCGTCGCCCGGAAGGATCCGCGCGCCAGGGTCTGATCAGTTGAGGATCGCAGTGTAGACGCCGCCTTCCGAGCCGATCTGCGCCGACGGATCGCTCAAGCCTGGAGAGCCCATCA
The DNA here is from genome assembly GCA_035605915.1 of Usitatibacter sp. Classification (GTDB taxonomy): domain Bacteria; phylum Pseudomonadota; class Gammaproteobacteria; order Burkholderiales; family Usitatibacteraceae; genus Usitatibacter. Next base: position 8,171 of record DATNGJ010000026.1, on the reverse strand, counting down.
CGAACTCCGTGGCGCTCCCCACCTTCGCCATCGTCACCACGTTACCGAAACGCTGGATGTTCACGGCGGGAGCCGGGATGCCGTTGGATCCCGGCTCCATCGTGAGGTCCGCCTGGTCCGTCCACGTGCTTCCGCCGCGCCGATAGACGAAGGCGCGGCCGGTCTGCAACCCGTCGGAGGCGCGGAAATCCTCGTACGCCGTGACGAGCAGCGTGTCGCCCGAGAGCTTGAGCCCCGTGCCGAAGTCGCCGTCCTCGTTGAGGACCGGTCCCTCGATCATCTGCTGGAGCGACCAGGCGCCGTTCGATCGCACATACACGGTCGCGGCATTGATGCCGGGCGCGCCCACCACCGCCGTATCGCCGTCGAGGCTCACGCCGATGCCGAAGAGCGCGAAGGGAGCGCCCACCGGAGAATCGAAGCGCGCCTGCTGCGTCCATGCGCCGTTCGATCGCGCGTAGACGAATCCCGCGCCGGCCTCGCTTCCCGCGGCGGTGGTGGTGCCGAACGCGCCGGCGACGAGGGTGTCCTTCTGGAGCGCGACGGCGAAGCCGAACTCGCCCAGGCCGGGATCGTTCGGGACGATCTTCGCCTGCTGCGACCACGTGCCGCCGTTGCCGGTGAACACGTAAACCGCGCCGGGCTGCACGCTTGCCGCAGCGCTGCTCGGAGCGCCCGATGCGCCGATCGCGATGGTGCCTCCATCGATCGCCACGCCGTTCGTGCCGCCGCCGAAGTCGACCGGCACGCTCGCATCCGCCGGCGTGAGCTTCGCGCGCAGCGTCCACGAGCCGTCGTCGTTCGCGAACACGTACGCGGCGCCGCCCTGGCCCTGCGCGTCGCGCGCGTTGGGCGCGGCCGCGACCAGCGTGTGGCCCTGGATCGCCACGCCGGCTCCGAAGCCATCGCCGGCGAAACCGTCGGGCGCATGAAGCGTGGCTTGCAATGCCCACGTCGGTTGCGCTCCTCCCGACGACGCGGCGAGCTCGTACACGTAGACCGTTCCCTGGCCGGGCGCCCCGGCGACGAGGAAATCGCCATCGGCGGCAACGGTATCGCCGAAGAGGCCGCCGCTCACCGGAGCGGGCGATGCTACGAACGCGGTGCTGGAGAATCCGTTCGCGAAGAGCGGCGCGGCGAACGCGGCCACGGACAACGCGAACATTCCGCGGCAAAGAACGCGGAGCAAGTGAAGCTTCTTCAAGGCGACCCCCTCGTTATTGGAATGCCGGCAGCGGATCCGCCGGTCATCCCATAAACGGTCGGTGGGGGCTGCGTATTCCGATGTCTCGGGAGGGCGGCGATTGCATGGATTCCCATGCAGCCACGGCTCAGTCCGCGATTCGATGCATTTGCGTGCGCACGCGTTCCGCGAGCTAGAAAAGCTGGCGAATGACCGCCTTTGCCGCGCTGTTCCCGTCCACGGTGTAGCGCAGGATCGCCGCATCGGAGCCGTCGAACGTGAGATCGACCTCGCCGCGCGCGGTGGGCTTCACGCTCGTCGGGTCGAACGGCACCCCGGCCGGCGGACCCGCCGGGCCACTCACCGAATAGAGCGCTCCGCTGCATCCGTTGCCTGCGGCCTTCACTCCGCAATCCGGCGCGACGAACCATTCGGGATTGCCCTCATCGTCGTAAACGAACCAGACGAGGAACATGACGTCGCCCTCGTGCGCGATGCTGAGTCCCCAACCGGGCTCCGTCGGGTTGTACCAGAGGTCGGAGAAATCCGTTCCCGCGACGGGCGCGGTGCGGAAGACCTGTCGCTCGATGCTTCCCGCGACCGGCTTTCCGTTCGAGGTATCGATGACCATGTCCGTGACGACCGCATCGAACACGACGCGCTGCACCAGCTGGCGCGAGGCGGTGTCGAAAATCCCCAGGTACTGATGAGATCCGCACGGATTAGCGGGATCGGTCCCGAGGATGTAGAGCCGCGTCGCATCGGACGATGCCTGCAGGAGTTGCGGCGTCAGGCTCGCCCTCGTTGCCCACGTACACCGCGTGTCCCACGGGAACCGCCGCGACGCTGATGGGATGGTGGCGAACGTCGATGGCGGGAAGGACCTGGTTGGTCCCGACGTCGATGGCGGTCAGCGATCCAGCCGCACGGTCGACGAAATACGCGAAAGGCTCGGCATGGCAGGCGGCTGCCCAGAGGACGAGCACGATCGCTGGCAGAACGAGGTGATCCTTCACGGGTTGTTCCTTCGCTCTCCGCCTCGGCGTGACCCGAAGCGAACGTCGCCGGGCCCGGCTCGCGCGTTACTTTATACCGCCTCCATGTGTGCGCGCACGCGTTCCGCGAGCAGGCGTACGCGCTCGTCGCGGATGCCGTGCTCGTGGAGCGCGGCCTCGGTGCGGAAGAGGTAGTCGGCGCAGGGACCGAACTTGCCGCACGCCGTGGCGATCGTCTTCACCATGGTCTCGAGCGGCAGCTTTCCCGCGTAGCCGGTGCAGCGGCGATTCACCACGAAGGCGAGCGCCTCGAACACGTCGCTCCCGCAGCGGCATTCGAGCCAGCGCGGGCGGTACGAGCCCATCGACATCTCGCGCCGCCACAGCCGCGAGAGCTCGTCGCGATCATGCCCCTTGGTCAATCGATACGCGAGCCCGCGGCAGCTTCCGCCCTGCTCGAGCGTGAGCACCAGGCCGGGGCTTTCGGGCGTGCCGCGGTTGATGCGCGACCACAGGCAGAAGCTGCGGTGGTAGCCGTAGACGGTCGCGACCTTCTTCGTGTCCCACTCGAACTCGGGGTTCCACATCAGCGAACCGTAGCCGAACACCCAGATGTCGTTGCCCTGCGCATGCTCGGCGAGCATCTGCTCGAGGGAGCGCTCGAGCGCTTCGCCGGTGAGGCGCTCGGCCTCCAGGCGCTTCATGTCGAAGGGCGCGTGCCGGGTCATGGAGCGAGGCGCGCGATTTCCCAGGCGCCTGCGCGGCGGCGGTAGGCGATGCGATCGTGCAGGCGGCTCATGCGGCCCTGCCAGAACTCGACGGAGTCGGGCACCAATCGATAGCCGCCCCAATGCGGCGGGCGCGGCGGCTTCTCGCCCAGCTTGTGCGTGAGCTGGGACCAGCGGGTCTCCAGCCAGTCGCGGCTCTCGATCGCCTCGCTCTGCGGCGAGGCCCACGCGCCGATGCGCGAGCCGAGCGGGCGGGTGTCGTAGTACGCGTTCGATTCCTCCGCGGTCACCTTTTCCACGCGGCCCTCGATGCGCACCTGGCGCTCGAGCTCCTTCCACAGGAACGTGATCGCCGCGGCGGGATTCGCGGCGAGCTCGCGCCCCTTGCGGCTCTCGTAGTTGGTATAGAACACGAAGCCCTTCGGGTCGACGCCCTTCAGCAGCACGATGCGCGCGGAAGGCCGGGCGTCGCGGTCGACGGTCGCGAGCGTCATCGCCGTGGGCTCGGGAACCTGCGCGTGGATCGCCTGCACCATCCACACGCCGAACTGCTTCATGGGGTCGCGGTCGACATCCTTCTCGTCGAGCGTCTTCAGCGCGTAGTCCTTGCGCAGGTGCGCGAGCTCCGGTGCGATCGCCGCCGGGTCCTGGGCGCTCATGGCGCGGCCGCCGGCGGCGCGGCGGAGTAGTTCGACACCTCGATGAGGTTGCCGTCGGGATCGCGGAAGTAGACGGACATCATGGGCCCCAGCGCGCCGGTCTTCTGCACCGGTCCCTGCGCGATCACGACGCCGCACGCCTTCAGGTGCGCGACGACTTCCTCGAGCGGCGTCTCGGTCGCGAAGCAGATGTCGATCGCGCCCGGCACCGGCTTCATCGCCTTGGGCTCGAACTCGCGCCCCGACTGGTGGAGGTTCAGCTTCTGGCGCCCGAAGGCGAGGCCGCGGCGGCCGGCCGCGAAGGTGATCGGCTCCATGCCCAGCACGCGCTTGTAGAATTCGAGCGTGCGATCGATATCGAACACCGTCAGGACGAGGTGGTCGATGCGGTCGACGGCAATGGCCATGGGGGTAATATTATTTCATGCACGCCGACCCTGCACTGATCCGTTCCGTGAAGGCCCAGGTCCCCGCCGAGGAGTGGGCGGTGCGCGTCGACCTGGCCGCCGCCTACCGGGCCGTGGCCCTGTACGGCTGGGACGACCTCGTCTTCACCCACATCTCGGCGCGCGTGCCCGGCCCGGGGCACCACTTCCTCATCAACCCCTACGGCATGATGTTCGACGAGATTACGGCGTCCAGCCTCGTCAAGGTGGACCTCGAGGGGCGCAAGGTGATGGAGTCGCCGTTCGACATCAATCCGGCCGGCTTCACCATCCACGGCGCGGTGCACGAGGCGCGCGACGACGCGAAGTGCGTGATGCACCTGCACACCATCGAGGGCGTCGCCGTGTCGTGCCAGAAGGCGGGATTGCTCGCGATCTCGCAGCAATCGCTCTTCCCGCTCTCGAACCTCTCGTACCACGACTACGAGGGCGTGGCGTTGAATCCCGAGGAGAAGGCGCGCCTCGTGCGCGACCTCGGCGCGAACAACAACCTCATGCTGCGCAACCACGGCCTGCTCACGTGCGCAGAGAACGTCGCCGAAGCGTTCCTCTCCATGTACATCCTGCAGAGGGCGTGCGAGGTGCAGGTGGGCGCGCAGGCGGGCGGCGCGGAGCTCGTCCCGATCGCGAAGCCGATCCTCGATGGAATCCGCAAGGCGTCGAAGACCGTCACGCGCCAGGCGGGCGGCATGATCGCCTGGCCGGGAATCCTGCGAAAGCTCGATCGCGTCGATCCGTCTTGGCGGGAGTGAGCTGCACGCCCGGGCCTCGGCGAGCACCGAGGTGAGCGTCATCGCCGGCGCCAACGTGGTGGTTCGCTTTTTCAGGTCCCGGGAAACCGCAAGCGTGATCCTTCCGGGCAGCTCATCGGATAATCCGGGCCAATACGGCGCGCCCGGATTTTCCGACGGGCCGGTCCGGATCGCGGTTTCGGGGGCCTGAAAAATCGAACCACCACGCCCACGCCGAGTCCGACGCTCTGCGCGTTCGCTACAATGCATGCGCTACCAGGAGAGGCCAGCGTGCAAGAACAAGAGCGACAACCCGACTGCGTGGAGGAGTGCGACGTCGTCGTGATCGGCGGCGGTCCGGGAGGATCGACGGCCGCGACGCTGCTCGCGCAGCGCGGCCACCGCGTCGTGCTGCTGGAAAAAAATTCCCATCCGCGCTTCCACATCGGCGAGTCGCTGCTGCCGGCGAACGTGCCGCTGTTCGAGAAGCTCGGCGTCGCGCGCGAGGTCGAGGCGATCGGCATGGACAAGTGGGGCGCGGTCTTCGTGTCTCCCTGGCACGATTTCACGTCGGGCTTCGAATTCTCCGAGGCGATGGACCCCTCGATGCCGAAGGCCTACCAGGTGCGCCGCTCGCAGCTCGACCAGATCCTCTTCCGTCGCGCCGCGAGCGCGGGCGCGCAGGCGCACGAGAACTGCCGCGTGCGCGAGTTCGACCTCGGTAACCGCGTCGCTCCGCCGTGGGTGCGCGGCACGATGGCGGACGGGACGGTGCGCGAATGGCGCGCGAAATTCCTCGTCGACGCGTCCGGCCGCGACACGCTCTTCGCGAACCGGCTGAAGACGAAGCGGCGCAACCCGAGGCACAACAGCTCGGCGATCTTCGGCCACTTCCGCGCGGCGAAGCGCGACGAGGGACGCGCCGAGGGCAACATCATCATCTACTGGTTCGAGCACGGCTGGTTCTGGTTCATCCCGCTCAGGGACGGCGTGACGAGCGTGGGCGCGGTGGTCTGGCCGTACTACATGAAGAGCCGCAAGAAGCCGGTGCGCGAGTTCCTTCTCGACACCATCGCGCTCTGTCCCGCGCTCGCCGCGCGGCTCGAGGGTGCCGAGCTGGTGGCGGAGCCCGAGGCGACCGGAAACTACTCGTACCAGTGCGATGGCTGCCAGGGCGACAACTACGTGATGGTGGGCGACGCGTTCGCGTTCGTGGACCCGGTGTTCTCCTCCGGCGTGATGCTCGCAATGAACAGCGCATTCGCGGCGGCGGAGGTGGTGGACGCTCGGCTCGCGCGGCCCGCGCACGAAGCGGCCGCCCGCCGGCGCTTCGAGCGCGTGATGCGCGAGGGGCCGAAGCAATTCTGCTGGTTCATCTATCGCGTGACCAACCCGACGCTGCGCGACCTCTTCATGGCCCCGAGCGATCGCCTCGACATGAAGAAGGCGTTGCTCTCGGTGCTCGCCGGCGACATCTTCGGCAAGACGCCGATCCGCCGCGGGCTGCTCGCGTTCCGCGCCGTCTACTACGCGTTCTCGCTCGTCCACCTGCCGCGTTCCCTCAGGGCCTGGCGGCGCCGTGCGTTCAACATCCGGGACGATTCCGACATGCCGGCGACGGCGGCGCCGCGGTGAGGCGTGCGGGCCTCGCCCTCGCCGCGGCCGCGCTTCTCGCGGCGAGAGCCCTGCCCGCGGCGGGGGCGGCCACCGAGGAGCCGCTGTGGGAGGCGGGCGCCGGCCTCACGGTGCTCGGCTTTCCGGATTACCGGGGATCGTCGCAATCGCGCGCCTACGTGCTGCCGTTTCCCTATTTCATCTATCGCGGGGAATTCCTGCGCCAGGATCGCAACGGCCTGCGCGGCATCTTCTTCCGCAACGACGCCGTGGATCTCAACGTGAGCGCCGGGGCCTCGCTTCCCGTGGATAGCTCCAGGGACCAGGCGCGCGAGGGGATGCCGGACCTCAAGGCGAGCGTGGAGCTCGGTCCCTCGCTCGACGTGCGGCTCTGGGAAGCGGCGAACCGCCGCGCACGGCTGGAGCTGCGCATGCCGCTGCGCGGCGCGATCACGGTCGAGTCCCATCCGCGCTTCATCGGGGCGCAGTTCTCGCCTCACCTGAACCTCGACATCGCCGATCCGCTCGGGCACGAGGGCTGGAACCTGGGCCTCCTCGCGGGTCCGGTGTTCACCGACCGCCGCTACGACCGCTACTACTACGAGGTGCGGCCGGAGTTCGCGACCGCCGGGCGCCCGGCCTACACCACGGGCGGCGGCTACGGGGGAATGCAATACATCGTCGCGTTGTCGAAGCGCTATCCCAGGTTCTGGGTCGGAGGCTTCGCGCGCTATGACACGCTGGCAGGATCGGTTTTCGAGGCGAGCCCGCTCGTCACTTCGAGGCGCTACGTCGCGGGCGGCATCGGCATCGCCTGGATCATCGGCGAATCGCAGGAGCGCGTGCCCGTGAACCCGCTCGGAGAGCCGCGGCCATGACGAAATCGATCCGTTCCGCCACCCACATCGTCCTCATCCCGAGCTACAACCCGGGGCCGATGGTGTTCGACACGGTGAGCTCCGCGCGGCGCTTCTGGGCGCCGGTGTGGGTCGTCGTCGACGGCAGCACCGACGGCACCGCGGCGAAGCTCGAGGCGATGGCGCGCGACGATCCGGGCCTGCGCGTGGTGGTGCTCGCGCGCAACCAGGGCAAGGGCGCCGCGGTGCTGCACGGCGCCGAGCTCGCGGCCGCGGAAGGCTACACGCACATCCTCACCATGGATTCGGACGGCCAGCATCCCGCGTGGTGCATCCCGGAGTTCATGGCGCGCTCGGCCGCGGAGCCGGGCGCGCTGGTGCTGGGCGACCCGGTCTTCGACGCGAGCGCGCCGTTGATCCGCCTGCGCGGCCGCAAGATCTCGAACTGGTGGGCGAACCTGGAGACGCTCTGGGCGGGCATCGGCGACTCGCTCTTCGGCTTCCGCGTCTATCCCATCGCCGACCTGGTCGCGGTGATGCAGGCGAGCGCCTGGATGCGGCGCTTCGACTTCGATCCCGAGGCGGCGGTGCGTCTGGTCTGGCGCGGGCTTCGCCCCGTCAACGTCGCGGCGCCGGTGCGCTACCTCAAGCCCGAGGAGGGCGGCGTCTCGCACTTCAACTACTGGCGCGACAACGTGCTGCTGAGCTGGATGTATGCGCGGCTCTTCTGCGGCTTCGTCGCACGGCTGCCGGTTCTCCTCTGGCGGAAGCTCGCGCCTTCTCCGGAGCGCCGCGCCGGCTGACGCCTTCCTCGCTTTGCAGATCGCCCCTTCGAACCCGGGGTGAAGCCTCGTCAGGGGATTCGCTCACGATCGACCGGAGCGTCGCGGCCCGGGCAATCGGGCTCGCTGATTCCTTTCGCGTCGTCGTTCGCTCGCACATCGTCTCGCCCCCTGCC